>JBKHWO010000001.1:0-9273 GCA_046566485.1 Alphaproteobacteria bacterium
AGGTAAGCCGTGGCTATCGATTGACGAGTTAAGGGCGCTAGTGAAGCGGGCGAACCAAATGTGAGCGAAATTGTCACAGCAGTGCAGCGGGGCAGTCAGGTCTATGTCTACGGACAGGGACAACGGCAACTCTGCGCGGTCTTCGCTGGCAATGGTCCTGATGATGGTCTGCAGGGTTTCACATCGTCGTCGGTGAGCGTCCGGAGAGGGCGCAACATCTACACATACGACACTCAGGGAAGGCAGATCTCGTGCGTGTTCGCAGGGTAAAATATACAACAATCCCGCGAAGGGAGACGGTCTACAAATAGCAGATTTTTAAAAGGAAAATGGTGCCGCTTAGGTGATTCGAACACCTGACCCCATCATTACGAATGATGTGCTCTACCGACTGAGCTAAAGCGGCAACGAGGCGCCCAATAGCGGCAAAGGGTTGATTTTCATACCCCCTTTTTTGCTGCCTTTGCAGTCGTTTCGTTCTTTTGCGCATTGTCTGGAGATTTCCGTGCCTTGCGCGGTTCCGCCCCCTCCCTCATGCTTTGAAGCTGCTGGATGTTCATCTCAGCATGAAGGTGCTTGGCGTAGAATCGATCAATCATCTCGGTCGATGTGCGGGCGCTTCTGGCAAGGGTCAGCAATGCGACATTATCGCCCTTGGTGAGACGGAACATGATGCAGGTGTGACGCAGGCTATAGAGGGTCCTGCTCTCACCGCTTGCCGTCTTCTTGAGTTTGGCAATCGTCAGTAGCTGATCAAACTGACGGGTGATGGTTCGCAGCGCATAGTCGCGGTTTTCACGATGCTCGGGCTGGAAGAGATAGTCATCTGGTCTCCCAAACCCCTCTTTGCGCTGCCTCTCTAGCAGTCTGTCATAAACCTCGACCGCTTCGGGCATGGTGACAACGGGACTACCATGGCTCTTCGTAGGCGGGTGCGTGAGGCGCAGGTATGTGTCTTGCCCGCGAATGACCGCCACATGCTTGTGCTGCAGAACCTTGATATCCGTCGGACGAATGAACGAGTTCGTCATGAACAGGATGAGGTCGTAAAGTTCTTGGGTGATCGCAATGTTGCGCCGCTGCTCGCCCTTCGTGCCAGCCTTCTTGAACACCTTACCGATGTTGGCAGCGCAGCTTCTGTGCAGCTTGGTATATTCGGCACTGTTGAACCAAGGACGCGGCGTATCGATCGTTTTGAGGGTCGGGAATGCGGGCATCGCATTCAACACACCGACACGTTGGGCGTAACGCAAAATCGTCTTGATATGCGAGAGATGGATCTTGAGTGAGTTGATGGATAGCGGACGCTTCGGCGTGGAGAGTTTGTTCAGGTAGTCGCTGATGATGGCGTAGTTGATGTCCGCAATCTCGTATTTGCCAAAGTGCGGCATCAGGTCAGCTTCAAGTCTCGCGGTATCCAGTTGCAACTTCTGCTTGGACAATTCGCCGCGAGCCACTCGTGCCGCATTCTCGTTGAGTAGCCCCCGCGCACAGACCTCAAAACCGCTACTCTTGGTGAACGGTAGCTTGTTCATTTTGTGGTGCTTGATATCGACAAACACCTTCTTGGCAGCAGCTATCGCCTCTTTTTTGTCAGCGACCTTCAAGCTGCGCCTGATGATTCTGCCGTCTTCGTAATAGCGGACATACCAGAACGGCGAGGCTTCCATCTTGTAGATGGTAAGCGTTCCATAGCCCGGCACCTTATGCAGCGACCCAGCGATCGGCATGGTGCGATGGCGCGCAGGAGATTTGGGCGCTTGCGTCATAGGATTGTTGTATAGCAAAATCTATACAACAGCAACCAAAGGAAAGTTGATGAAAATGTTGATTTTTATGTGAAAAATTCTTTGCCGCCAACACATTACGAATGATGTGCTCTACCAACTGAGCTAAAGCGGCGAACCATTTGCTTCCTTGGAGGCCCGAGCCGGAATCGAACCGGCGTAAACGGATTTGCAGTCCGGTGCGTAACCACTCCGCCATCGGGCCTCGCAAGAGCGAGCGCCACTAGCCGAGGCTGCGCGGCGGTGCAACTCGATTCATGCTTGGCGGGCAAAACCCCGTGCACCGGCCGCGCCAGACGCTTGCCAAGCGCGGCTTCTGGCGGCACCAAGCGCCGACACAGCTATTCCGGCCAGACCGGACAGGAGAGCATTTCATGAAGACCCGCGCCGCCGTTGCCTTTGCCGCCAAGCAGCCGCTCGAAATCGTCGAGCTGGACCTGGAGGGTCCCAAGGCGGGCGAAGTCCTGGTCGAGATCATGGCCACGGGGGTTTGCCACACCGATGCCTATACCCTCGACGGGTTCGACAGCGAGGGAATCTTCCCTTCGGTCCTCGGCCACGAAGGCGCCGGCATCGTCCGCGAGGTTGGCCCGGGCGTGACCAGCGTGAAGCCGGGCGATCACGTGATCCCGCTCTACACCCCCGAATGCCGCCAGTGTAAGTCGTGTCTGTCGGGCAAGACCAACCTGTGCACCGCGATCCGCGCCACCCAGGGCCAGGGGCTGATGCCCGACGGGACCAGCCGGTTCAGCTACAAAGGCCAGACCATCTATCACTACATGGGCTGCTCGTCCTTCTCGAACTTCACCGTGCTGCCCGAAATCGCCGTGGCCAAGATCCGCGAGGACGCGCCGTTCCAGACCAGCTGCTACATCGGCTGCGGGGTGACCACGGGGGTCGGCGCGGTGATCAACACGGCCAAGGTCCAGGTCGGCGACAATGTCGTTGTCTTTGGCCTGGGCGGGATCGGCCTCAACGTGATCCAGGGCGCGCGGCTGGCCGGCGCGAACAAGATCATCGGGGTCGATATCAACCCCGACCGTCAGGAATGGGGCCGCAAGTTCGGCATGACCGACTTCCTCAATTCCAAGGGCATGAGCCGCGAGGACATCGTCGCCAAGATCGTGATGATGACCGACGGCGGCGCGGATTACACCTTTGACGCCACCGGCAATACCGAGGTGATGCGCACCGCACTGGAAGCCTGCCACCGCGGCTGGGGCACCTCGATCATCATCGGCGTGGCCGAGGCGGGCAAGGAAATCGCCACCCGTCCGTTCCAGCTGGTCACGGGGCGCAACTGGCGCGGCACGGCCTTCGGCGGGGCCAAGGGCCGCACCGACGTGCCGAAGATCGTCGACATGTACATGACCGGCAAGATCGAGATCGATCCGATGATCACCCACGTCATGGGGCTGGAAGAGATCAACACCGCCTTCGACCTGATGCACGCAGGCCAATCGATCCGCAGCGTTATCGTGTTCTAAGCGCCATCGTCGCCCCGGCCTGCGCCGGGGTGACGACCAGATCACGGGTCGACGAAATCGGCCTTGCGCTGTTCCATCTGGCTCATCACCGCTTCGATCTGGTTCTTTGAACCGATCAGGGCCTGCTGCTCGACGCTTTCGGCCATCAGGATCTCGTCCGTGCTGGCTTCGAGATAGCGGTTGAACAACCGCTTGGCCGCGCGCTGGGCGTGGGGGTTGCGGTTGGCGATGTCGGCGGCAATCGCCGTGGCGCGGGTCAGCGGATCGCTGTCGACATAGGTGGCAAAGCCCAGTTCCTTGGCCTCGGCCCCGCTAAACTCGCGGTTGGTATAGGTCAGTTCGCGCAGCACGTCGTCGCGGACCAGGCCCTTCCACAGGGCATAGCCGCCCATGTCGGGAACCAGCCCCCACTTCAGCTCCATCACTGCCATGCGCGCAGCGGGGTCGACCACGCGGATGTCGGCACCGCTGGCCACCTGCAGGCCGCCGCCAAAGCAGACGCCGTGCACCGCGGCGATCACCGGCACCGGCAGCTTGCGCCACAGCAGCGCGACCTGCTGGGCCTGGTTGGCATTGCCGTGGGTCCGCTCGGTCAGCGGCACCCGGTCGTGCCGCGCGGTATTGGCCATCGAGGTGAGATCGAGACCGGCGCAGAAGCTGCGCCCCTCGCCCGAGAGCACCACGGCGCGCAGACCCTTCAGGTCGTGCAGCACGTGGCCAGCATGAAGCAGCGCGGCAAACATGTCCGGGTCAAGCGCATTCATCTTGTCCGCGCGGACCAGCCGGACCTGCGCCACGCCGTCTTCGCCCAGGGTGATGCTGACCCGATCGGCGGGCTTTACTTCCAGTGCCATGTCTCTCCGCTCCTCAAATGCGCGATGCCGCAACAAGATATTCCTCGCCGATCCGCAAGTATCCGTCCAGACCCAAATCGGGACTGCCACCAATTGCGCTGCGCTGGGGCAGGGCCAGGCGATAGGCCCCGTCGGGCAGGGTTTCGATCAGGCCCGTGATGCCGGCCAGGCGCAATTTGGCCCGCAAGCGGCTGACATGAACCGCCAGGCTGTTGGTTTCCGGCCGGAACGACAGACGCCACACATCAGTGAGCAATTCGTGCGGCGTCACTGCTTCGCCCGGCGTGTCGCACAGCCGCCAGAGCAGCGCGAACTCGCGCGGGTGGAGGCCCAGAGGGCGGCCCGCGACGGTGGCATCGCGGGCGAGCAGGTCGATCTTCAGCCCGCCGACATGGCGATAGCGCGGCAGCGACTGGGCGAAATGAGTCAGCCGCAGCACGCGGTATTCCAGTTCCTCCAGCGAGGCCCCCAGATCAAGCGCATCGCCAAAGCCCATCCGCAACATCCGGGCGCGTTCAAGCGAATCGGGTACTTCCAGCAGCATCACCCACTTGCGGTGGGGGAAGGACCCGCCCGCCAGTCCCACCCATTGCGGCAGCGGCAGCAACCGGGGCAGACCCAGCAGAGCATGGGCCGGGTCCTGGCCGGAATCGACCAGCAGTTCCCAACCCAACCGGCGCAAATCGTAGGCGGGGGGAACCGGTCCCGCCGAAAACCAGCGAAACTGCCGCACACTGCCCTCTCGACCGGCTATCCCATGCGCGCTTCGCTGCACGCTAAGCCGCGCAAGCGCAAGTAATAAAACCTGTAAAGACAGTGCCTTGACTATTTAAGCCGCAGAACTGTTGACGCCCATCGACTGGAGATAGCGGCGAATATTGCGCGCCGCCTGGCGCAAGCGCTGTTCGTTTTCGACCATGGCGATGCGGACATAGCCTTCGCCATCCTCGCCATAACCAACCCCTGGCGCCACCGCGACTTCGGCGTGGGTCAAGAGCTGCTTGGAAAACTCCAGGCTGCCCATCTCCTTGAGCGCGGGAGGCAGCGGGGCCCAGGCGAACATCGATGCCTTGGGGCTGGGAATATCCCACCCGGCACGGCCAAAGCTTTCGACCATCACGTCGCGGCGCTTCTGATAAAGCGCGCGGTTGGCCTCGACGATGTCCTGCGGGCCGTTGAGCGCAGCGCAGGCCGCCGCCTGGATCGGCGTAAACGCGCCATAGTCGAGGTAGCTCTTCACCCGCTTGAGCGCGGCGATCAGGCGCGGGTTGCCCACGGCGAAACCGACGCGCCAGCCCGCCATAGAGAAGGTCTTGGACATCGAGGTGAATTCCACCGCGACATCCTTCGCCCCCGGCACCTGCAGGATCGACGGGGTCGGGTTGCCGTCGAAGTACAGTTCGGAATAGGCGAGGTCGGACAGGATCCAGACCTTGTTTTCCTTGGCCCAGGAGACCAGCCGCTCATAAAACGCCAGGTCGACTGTCTCGGCCGTCGGGTTCGACGGATAGTTGACGATCAGGATCGACGGGCGCGGCACGGTGAAGGCCATGGCCCGGTCGAGCGAGGCGAAATAGGCTTCGTCCGGGGTGGTCGGGACCGAGCGGATCGTCGCCCCGGCAATGATGAAGCCAAAGGTATGGATCGGATAGCTGGGGTTCGGTGCCAGCACCACGTCACCCGGCGCGGTGATCGCGGTGGCCAGGCTGGCAAGGCCCTCCTTGCTCCCCATGGTCATCACCACTTCGGTTTCGGGATCGAGATCCACGCCAAAGCGGCGACCGTAATAATTTGCCTGGGCCTTGCGCAGCCCGGGGATACCAGACGAGGCGGAATAGCCGTGCGCATCGGGCTTTTGCGCGACTTCGCACAGCTTGTCGATCACGTGCTGGGGCGGGGGCAGATCGGGGTTGCCCATGCCCAGGTCGATGATGTCCCGTCCGGCCGCGCGCGCCGCTGCCCGCATGCCGTTGACTTCGGCGATGACATAGGGCGGCAGTCGCTTGATGCGGTAGAATTCTTCGGACATGGGACCTTTCCTGGTTGGGTGCGCCACCCCGGTGCGGGGCGGCAGCGGCCTGCCTTATCGTGGATTGCGCGCCATTGCGCCAGTATCTTTGCATCAAATCGCACTGGGCGCAGCAAATCGCCTGTTCCGACCGGTCCCCTGCAACATTCTGGCCCGCCGGCCAGCGACGGCAATTCTTGGCTCTCCCCCTTCCCCGCAAGGGTTTTATTGATAGGATCAAGCTCGCCCATGCTATTGGCAGGATGACATGACCCAGCCTAGGAACCCGATGGATTTGCTTGGCAGCCTGCTTCAGGCGCCGCAACAGCTGTTCGCGCAGTTCCCGCATGCCGATCAGGTCATGCCGGCGGCCGACTTTGCCCAATGGGCCGAGGTCTCGCAAAAGCTGCAAGCGCTGTGGCTGGAATTCCAGAGCGAGCAGGCTGCCACGGCGATGCACAAGCTGCCCGCCATGCTGTCCGATCCGGGCGGTTTTGCGGGGATCATGCAGGGCTGGCTCCAGGCCCTGCCGCTGGCCGATCCCGCCACGCAGAAGAAGCTCTGGGAGGACAGCCTGGCCCTGTGGGAGACCGTGCTGGGCCAATACGGCATCGGCCCGCAAACCACGCAGCCCGAATCCGACGAACCGCAACTGCCGCGCAAGGATCGCCGCTTTGCCGATCCGAAATGGCGTGAACAGCCGTTCCATGCGCTGGTCCACCAGACCTATCTGCTGCTGGCAGAGCAAGTCATGGCCTTGGCCGATGCGGCCAATCCGGGCGATCCGGCCCGGCGGGAACAGCTGAAGTTCGCGGCCCGCACCCTGATCGAGGCGCTGAGCCCGGCGCACTTCCCGATGCTCAATCCGCTGGTCATGCAAAAGGCGCTGGAGACCAAAGGCGAAAGTCTGGTCAAAGGGTTCGAGCACCTGCTGGCCGATCTCAAGCGCGGCCAGCTGACCCACGTCGATCCGGAGGCTTTCCGGCTGGGCGAGAACCTCGCCACAACCCCGGGCAAGGTGGTCCACCAGACCCCGCTCTATCAGTTGATCCAGTACAGCCCGACCACCGAAAGCGTGCTGGAAGTGCCGCTGGTGATCTTCCCGCCGTGGATTAACCGGTTCTACATCCTCGACCTCACTCCGCAGAAGAGCTTCATCCGCTGGGCGGTCGAGCAGGGCCTGACGGTTTTCGTCGTGTCGTGGAAGTCGGCGGACGAAACCATGGCCGACCTGGTCTGGGACGATTACATCCGCGCCCAGATCGATGCGATCGACACCGTGCGCGCGCGGCTTGGCGTCAAGGCGGTCCATACCATCGGCTATTGCGTGGCCGGAACCACGCTCGCCGCGACCCTGGCCGTGCTGGCCCGGCGCGGGCAGGCCGACAAGGTGAAAAGCGCGACCTTCTTCACCGCGCAGGTCGATTTCGAACAGGCGGGCGAGCTGAAAGTCTTCATCGACGACCAGCAGCTCCAGGCGCTCGAAAAGCTCTCGGCCGAAACCGGCTATCTCGACGGGCGCTACATGGCCGCGACCTTCAACCTGCTGCGCGGCAATGACCTGATCTGGAACTACGTGGTCAACAATTACCTGCTGGGCGGCGACTATCCGGCTTTCGACCTGCTCCACTGGAACGGCGACGTGACCAACCTGCCCGCCAAGTGGCACATGAGCTATCTGAAAGACCTCTACCGCGACAACAAGCTGGTCGTGCCCGACGCGCTCAGCGCCGATGGCACCCCGATCGACCTGACCCGGATCGAAACCCCGGCCTATATCCAGGCCGGCCGCGAGGACCACATCGCCCCGGCGGCCAGCGTCTGGCACCTGATGCACCACCTGCGCGGACCCAGGACCTTCCTGCTTGCCGGATCGGGCCACATCGCCGGCGTGGTCAACCCGCCCGCAGCGAAGAAGTACCAGTACTGGACCAACCCCGCGCGGCCCGAAAGCTTCAGCGATTTCGTCGCCGGCGCCAGCGAAACCCCGGGCAGCTGGTGGCCGCACTGGATCGACTGGATCCACACCCAGGACAGCGCAACCGTCCCGGCAAAGGGCAAGCGCATTCCCGGCGGCAAAGGCGACAAGGCAATCGAGGACGCGCCCGGGAGTTACGTGAAGGGGCGGTAATTACGTGACCCGTCCCTCCGGCGCAGGCTGAACAACCTGGCTTCGACGTGTCCGGACCTTGGCGGGAATAGTTTCGCGCAGAGAACGCAGAGGCCGCAGAGATAGCAATCTCCGTCACTCCGGCGCAGGCCGGAGTCCAGTTCCTCGTAAAAGCGCCGCCGCTTGGCGGCGACTTTGTTTGCCGGACTGGGTCCCGGCCTTCGCCGGGACGACGAAGGGGCGCTTCGCAGGGAAATTTCCCGCAGAAGAGGCAGAGTTGCGCGCGCGGCCCCTGGCATCTCTGCGTCCTCTGCGCTCTCTGCGCGAACCATTATCCGGCGGGTGCGTATCAGACCTTGCACGTTTTCCTACTCTGCCGCCGCCTGCTAAATTCGCGACGGCTCTTTGCAATTGTCGATCCAACCCGCTGCCTGTCCGCGCAGGGAAGACCCGCGCGCCGCGCTCGGTTTTTTGTTCTCCCGGCGTAAACACTCTTGTGAAACGCCACCAGAAGGCTGGGATTTCTGCCGATCTCTGCCTGTTGGAAGAAGTGGACAGGGTGTCAACTGTGTCAACTTATTCCACCATTCCGGAGCGGCAACTGCGCCCCTCGCCCCGCTTATGCTGCACTGCACAAAAATTCCTTGACTTCGCAGGTGCAATACTTATTTTGTGCACTGCAACATAACCCGTGACGGTTCGTCCGGTGCGGAATTTGTGAAGGAATTGAACATGACCCAGGCCCATGAAGCCAAGATTGATGCCGCCAAGGCTGATGCCGTGGCCGAACAGGCCTATGCCGCTGCCGCTGCTGCCACTCCGGTGAAGGCTCCGGCGCAGACCGAAGCTGCTCAGCCTGCTCCGGTCGCCCAGAAGCGGGCCGCCAAGCCCGCGGCGAAGAAGACCGTGAAGAAAGCCGCCGCCGCCAAGCCGGCCGCGCGCAAGACTGCTGCAGCCCAGCCTGCCCCCTCATTCAAGGATACCATCATGGCCAAGACCCAGAACGTGACCGAAGATTTCACCGCCA
>JBKHWO010000002.1:0-61195 GCA_046566485.1 Alphaproteobacteria bacterium
CTTCCGCTCCGCTCCAGCCGCTTCCCCGCTGCCGATGCTGCCCAGCCTCAACCTTGGGGCTTTTTGTTCAAACCAACTGGCCCCATTTTAAACCGGTGCCTGGCCCGTTTTTATCCCGGCGTTGACATCAACGCCCGAGAAGTTCCGCGCGAACCGGATTGTAGCGTGGCAGCGTGATCAGAAAGACACGCTTTTGGCGATATTGTCTGGCTTGCAGTCGCCGCGAAATGCCTTTTGGGAACGTAATTATGCGTATTTTAGTATCGAAACAGATGCATTAACTTTCGTTTTGAACGTGCAGTGGTGATTCCAGCGGGACAAGACAAGCGTGAAATCTGCTCTGAAGATTGTAGCCTATACCAACACCAGCGAAACCGAAGGCACGATTGCATTGCTGGAAGTGGCGATCGCGGCGATGGCCCGCTCTGGCTTCAAGGAATGCGCTGAAATGGCCGACATGGCGCTGCATCAGTTCATCGAAGAAACCGTTTTGAGGATGGCCTGCGAAGATGCGCCGCCGGAGGCAACGCGGCACTAGGCTGCAGTCGTCCTTCTGAACCGCGCGAGACGCCCGATCGCCTCGTCCAGCGTTGCGGCCTGCTTGGCAAAGCAGAGCCGCAGATAGCCCTTTTCCGGCGCACCGGCATAAAAGGCAGAGACCGGGATCGCCGCGACCCCGGCCTTGCGGATCAGGCGCTCGGCTACCGCTTCATCGTTGTCGGGCAGACCCGATGCGGCAAGGTCGATCGTGACGAACCACGAACCGCTGCTGGGCAGGACGGCGAAGCCAGCCTGGCTTAGGCCGGTCGTCAGCTGTTGCTTGGCTGCAGCATAACGGGCGCGGTGTTCGCAGTGCCATCCGGCGGGCAGGCCAAGCGCCTCGGTCACCGCCCATTGCAACGGGGTCGCCGTGGTGAAGGTGAGGAACTGGTGGCGCGCCGCAACGGCTGCCGCCAGCCGCGGTGCGGCTACGGCCCAGCCCACTTTCCAACCGGTCATCGAAAAGATTTTCCCGGCCGAGCCGATCTTGACCGTGCGCTCCGCCAGCGCAGGGAGGGCCAGCGGCGATAGGTGTGCCGTGCCGTCGAACACCATGCCTTCCCACACCTCATCGCAGATCAGCCACAGGTCGTGCGCTTCGGCCAGTCTGCCAATGCCGTCCAACTCGGCGCGCGACAGCATGGTGCCGGTGGGGTTGTTCGGTGTGTTGAGCACTATCCCGCGGGTGGTTGGGCCGATCGCGGCGGCGAGCCTGTCCAGCGGCAAGGTCCAGTGTGGCGGCTCCAGACTGATCAGCCGGGCCGTGCCGCCCGCCCATTGCACCAGTGGCAGATAGGCATCGTACAGCGGCTGGACCAGGATCACTTCGTCCCCGGGGCGGACCAGGGCGAGCAGGCTGGCGGCCAGTGCCTCGGTCGCTCCGGAAGTGACGACCACGTTGTCCGCCGTGAGATCAAGCCCCTGTTCGCGGGCATAGTAAGCGGCCACGCCTTGGCGCAGTTCGGGCAGGCCGCGCATCGGCGGATACTGATTGGAATGCGCCGCCAGCGCGCGCTGGGCCGCTTCGACCAGCGCGGGCGGTTCGTCCATGTCAGGGAAGCCCTGGCCCAGGTTGATTGCGCCCAGGTCGCGGGCAAGCCCCGACATGGTTTCAAAAATGGTCGTGCTGGCAGGGCCCGAAAGCCGCTCGGCAAGGCTGGTCATGCCCCCGGCCTAGCGCCAGACTAGGCAGCCAGCAATGCCTGCCAGTTCGCCGCGAGCGCTGCCTTGCTCCCAGTGCCAAATACATGGTGGTCGGGTCGGACCAACACTGCTTCGGCCTCGTGGCTGTCGAGCCAGGCGGTGAGTGCCAGCCGGAACGGTGCCAGGTCCGCCGCCGCCAGCCGGTCCCGATCAAGCAGCCACGGGCCTTCCCCAAGAACTGTGTCGAGCCGCTGACCCGCGACTACGGGTTGCGGGAAATAGCTGCCTGCACCGCTGGTCCCGGCCAGGACTGCACCGCACCAAATCGGCGGGTATTGCACCGGCCCGTCCGGCAGCTTGCCCAGCGCTCTGGCCAGCTTGAACTTCATGTTGCGCACGAATGCGCCCCATCTGCTGGTGATGCAGACGGTTCGGCCCATCATCATCGCCATGTCGATGGTGGCGCGCAGGTTGGGACCGCGCTCCTGCTTGTAGGTATCGAGCAGCGTGTCCGGCGCGCCGCGCACCACCGCAGCCAGTTTCCACGACAGGTTCATTGCGTCGCGCAGGCCGGAGCACATGCCCTGTCCGGCAAAGGGCGGCATCTGGTGCGCGGCATCCCCGGCCAGCAGGACGCGGCCCTTGCGCCAGTGCTCGGCAATGCGGGCCTGGAAGGTATAAACCGCCTTGCGCTCTAGCCGGACGGCACCCTTGACGTTCCAGGGTTCCAGCAGCTTTTCGACAACGGCATCGCTGCTCACCTGCTGCGGCGTTTCGCCGGGCAGGATCATGAATTCCCAGCGGTGGCGGCCCTCACCCATCAGCACGCAAGTGGTCGGGCGGGCGGGATCGCAGATTTGCAGATTGACGCCGGGCAGGCGCGACGGATCATCGACCAGCACGTCGACCACCAGCCACGGCTCCTCAAAATTGAGATCCTCAAAAGCGATGCCGCTGGCCTTGCGCACCGGGCTGCGCGCGCCATCGGCACCGACCAGATAGCGGGCGCGGACCTGCCGTTCGCCGTCAGGAGTGGTGATCTGTGCGGTGATCCCGGCGCTGTCCTCACTGAACCCGGTCAATTCCCAGCGGCTTTCCAGCCGCGCGCCGGGCAGTTCGGCCAGCCGCGCGCGCAGCGCCGCCTCGACCGAGGGTTGGTGGATCATGTTCGCGCCGGGCCACCCACCCGGACCGGTCCGCGCCGTGCCCTCGAAACGGAGCAGGACTTCGCCTTTCGCCGTCAGAAAGTCATAGCGATCGGTCGTCCGGCTGGTCGCGGCCACGGCATCGGCCACGCCCGCTGCCTGCAGGATGCGCATCGCTTCGTGATCGAGATGGGCGGCGCGGGGGAGCGGATAGATCGCGGCTTCCTTTTCCGCGACCAGGACCGAGACGCCTTGCTGTGCCAGCAGCACCGCCAGAGTGACGCCGGTCGGACCACCGCCGGCGATCAGGACATCGCACTCGATGGGGTTCATGGCGGCCTAGCCCTCTGCCGTCATGGTGCCTTCGATATGGCCCAGCTGGTCGATTTCGGTCCGCACCACGTCTCCGGCCTTGAGGAACTGCCGCGGGTCCATCGCCGCGCCGATTCCGCCCGGCGTGCCGGTGAACAGGCAGTCCCCCGGCTCCAGGGTCATCCCCATCGACAGGTGTTCGACCTGTTGCCAGACGTTGAATACCAGATACTGCGTATTCGAATCCTGGCGCTTCTCGCCATTGACCAAGCAGCGGATGCCGAGGCCGTGGGGGTCCCCCACTTCATCCGCGGTGACGATCCACGGGCCCATCGGCGCATGGGTGTCAAAGCTCTTGCCGAAGGACCATTGCGGGGTGGCGTGCTGGGCCATGCGTTCGGTCACATCGTTGCCGACGCAATAGCCGAATATGGCGGCCGGAGCGTCTCCCGCCGCGATATGCTTGCCACCTTTGCCGATCACGGCGACCAGTTCAGCCTCATAATCGTTGGTGAAGGCGCCCTTGGCGATCAGGATCGGGTCATAGGGTCCGTTGACGCTGGTCTGGGCCTTGGTGAACCACACTTGCTTGTCGGGCGTACCCAGCCCCGATTCCGCGATATGGTCAGCATAGTTGAGGCCGATGGCAAAGATCTTGCCGGGGCGCTGGACCGGGGCTTCAAGCTTGACCGAGGCGAGGGGAACGCCGCCGCCTGCTGCGGCCTTGGCTTCCAGCGCCGGCTTCAGTCGGTCCCAATCGCGGATCAGGTCGATCATTGTGCCGGGCACGCCAGTGTCGATCACGGTGCCATCGACGACGATGCCGGTGCGGGTCTGGCCATTGGCCGTGTAGGTGCAAAGCTTCATGCGGGAATTCCTTTGGCAGAGCGGCGCAGCAGCCGCTTGAGGCGCAGTTGCAGGGCGGTAACGAACGAGATCAGTCCCGGCGGAGGAGCCACCTTGCCGGCAAACATCGGATGCGGGCTGCCCCATTGCACCGCCAGCAGCGCGCTCATCGGCAGCTTCTGGGGCGGGTCGGCGGCGGTGAAAAGGTCGCCATCGGTCCAATGCTCCAGTTCGTTGCCGAAGGGGTCTTTCCAGTAATCGAATACCTGGCTGCCCATGATGTGGCGGCCGACGCCCCAGGCCGCTTCGCGCCTCTTTGCCTTGAGATGCTGGTGCCCCAGCATCAGGTCATCCAGGTTGGCGACTTCGAAGGCGGCGTGGAGGATGCCGAGCTTTCCCGGAAGCTGCGCCAGGAACAGGGTATGGTGATCGGTCGGCTGGTCGCCCCGGTCGCAGCGCATGAAGGCGCCGAGGGGAACGTCCTTGGCCGCCTCGACTTCATCCGAGGTCAGGAATCCGAAACGGTCCTTGTACCACTTCTCGGAACGGCGAAAGTCGCTGACTTTCAGCACCGCATGGCCGATCCGGCGGACGTGGGCCGGGGCCGGGTTCAGCCGGACCATCTGGCGCAAGCGCGGCTTGGCCGTGGCGGTGTTGAACGGCTGGTCGGGCAGCAGGGCACCCGGTTGATCATGCTTCTGATCGGCCACCACTTCGACGGCATAACCATCGGGATCGGTCAGCCGGACGATCGCGCCGCCGCCCGGTTCGTCCAACGGCTCAACCGTTACGCCTTCATGTGCGGCCAGCACTTCGAGGTCCACGCGGCTTTGTGCCCGGAAACCCACCGCAAGGAATTTCGCTTCGCCCGGTTCCGTGACGTGAACGAAAGGGCGGCCATCGCTGCCCTTGCCATAGAGGCGGCCGTGCTGTTCGAACACGGCCATGCCGAAATCTTCAAGGAATTCGCGCATCGCCTTCAGGTCCGGCGCGGCATAGCGCACGTGGGCGATGTCTTCGACGCGGATCACGCTCATGACGCGACCTCTCCCGGTGATTCGTTTTTGACTAAACAGTCAAGTATGGGGAATTGACCATTCGGTCAAGTGCGCTAAGGATTGGCCATGACTGCCGCGCAAGTCCAGCTCAGCCCCCGTGCCGTGCGCACCCGCAGCGCGCTTTTGGCTGCGGGTTACGAACTGCTGGCGGAGCGACCGATTGACGCCATCGCGATCGACGACATCGTTGCCCGGGCTGGCGTCGCCAAGGGCAGCTTCTTCAATCACTTTACCGACAAAGCGGGCTTCGCCGCAGAGCTTGGCGCGGCGGTCCGCGCAGAGCTGGAGCTGCTGGTCGGCGCTGCCAACGCAAAGGTGAGCGATCCGGTCGAGCGGCTGGCCGGGGGGATGCGCGTCGCGCTGGATTTTGCCCTGACCCAGCGTAAGCGTTGCATCGTCATGCTGCGCGGACTTGAGCTGTCCACCGGCATTGACCATCACCTTAACCAAGGCATCCGCGCGGACATCGCGGCGATTGCCGAGGCCGGTCTTGCGCGCCCCGAAGCGGTGCGCAGCGGGGTGCGGTTCTGGCTGGGTCTGTGCCAGATCATGCAGCTCAATGCGATCGAGCGGGCGTTGACGCGCCGTGATGCTGCCGAGCGTCTGCGGGAAATGCTGGTGCTTGGTCTGACCGGGCTTGGCGTGCCGGAGGGGCGAGCGATGGCAGCGGCCGAACAGGTGTCCGCTGCGTTTTAGTCCGGGCGCAAGCGGATCGGCAGGAACAGCACCGTGGATAGCGCCAGCAGGATCACCGCCCCCAACTGGATCGGGGCATAGCTGCCGAACTGATCGAAGGTGAAGCCAAAGGCGGTGATGCCCAGTGCGGTGCCGATCCACCCAAACCCGTGCAGCGCGCCAAAGATCGTGCCGTACTGGTCGATGTCGAACCGGCGCGCGATGAAGAAGGCAAAGATGTCGACTTCGGCGCCTTGCAAGACCCCGATCATCACGCAGGCCAGCAGGATCGGCCAGGCAATGCCGTCATCCGCCAGGAAGATCAGGAAGCCCATGGCGGGCAGCACGGTCATGATCACGGCGACGGCGCGCGGTTCGAACCGGTCGAGCGCCCAGCCACCGAACAGTTTGCCGGCAAACTGTCCGGCGGCGAACAGCGACAAGGCAAAGGCCGCGGTCTGGGCGGAAAGCTGCTCGTCCTGAACCATCGGCGAAAGCTGGCTGATCGTGCCCGATATGCTGAGCGCGGCGAGCATGTTGGCGCCCACCAGCAACCAGAAGTCGCGCTCTTTCAGGAAAGACGGGCGCGGCGCGCCGATTCCGCTGGCGAGCGGACCGGAACGGGTCGCCGCTGCTCCGCGTGGGAGCAGTGCCAGGGCCAGTGGTAGTCCAACCACCGATGCAATCAGCGCGAGCGTGACAAAGCCAGAGCGCCAACCCTCGTCAGCAATGATCGATTGCAGAAGCGGCGGAATGAACATCGTCGAGAGCGACGAACCGGCGGCGACGAGGCCGAGCGCTTTGCCGCGGTGCTGGCGAAAGTGCGCGCTGATCGGTCGGGTCAGCAGGACCGCGGTCGCTCCGCCGCCAATCAGGCCGGACAGGGCAATGGCCAGCGCCAGGCCGGCCAGATTGTCCACCAACATGGCCAGGGCGACCTGGATCGCGGTGAGGCTTAGCGTCGCACCGATGAAGACCGGGCGAAAGCCCAGCGTATCGGCCATCCGCCCCAGGACGGGCGCTCCCACCGCAGCGGTGATGATCAGTGCCTGGACCAGCCCGATCTCGCCCCGCGATAGGCTCAATTCGTCGGCAATCGGGATCAGGAACATCGAGAAGGTGTAGAACATCAGCGAAATGCCGGTCGCATTGGCGATCGCCATGCTGCCGACGATCCGCCAACCTTGGGTCCATTCGCTGTGTACCGGCGTGTGCTTCATCCCTGGGCGGTCTTCGCAGGTTCCGGCAGGCGGACCAGCAGCACCAGCGTGGCCGAGATGACCAGGGCGGCAATTCCCAGCGCCTGACCGGGGGCGTAGCTGCCGTAGAGGTCATAGATCTTGCCCATGCCCAGCAGGCCGCCGACATTGCCGATCCAGCCGAGCCCGACCAACGCGCCGTAGATCGTGCCATAGCGAGCCACGTCAAAGCGGCGGCCGATGAAGTACGAGAATATGTCGAGCTCGGCGCCCTGTTGCAGGCCGATGATCGCTGCTGCCAGCAAGGCGGCTGGCACCAGGCCCGCGGTAGTGAGCAGGACGACAAAACCGATTGCCGGGGCCAGGGTCAGCGCAAAGGAGACACGGCGCGGTTCGAACCGGTCGAGCAGCCATCCTCCCCCAAGCCTGCCGACGAATTGCCCTCCGGCAAAAAAGGTCAGCGCCAGGGCGGCGACCGACGCGTCGAGCCCTTCGTCCTGGATCATCGGGGCAAGCTGGCTGATGGTGCCGGCTGTCGCCAGGCTCATGAAAATCAGCGACAAGGTCAGCAGCCAGAAATCCCTTTCGCGCAGGAAGCGGCGGTCGGCCGGCGCGTCTGCTTTGCGGTTTGCACCGATCCCGCTCCCCACCCGTCCACTTTCGGGCAGCAAGGCGGCGACCGTGGGAATGCCGATCAGCAGCGCGGCAACCGCCATGGCCGCAAAACCGGCGCGCCAGCTCCAGATTTCCATGACCCATTGCAGCACCGGGGGTGAAACCATGCTGACCAGCGAAACGCCCACGGCCATCAGGCCCAGCGCCTTGCCGCGATGCTCGCGAAAATGGGCGTTGATCGGCCGGGTCATCACGACCGAGGAAGTGCCCACCCCGATGAAACCAAGCGCTGCCGTCGCCATGCCCATGTGATAGATGTTGCTGGCCTGCGATGCGGTGAACAAATGGACCGCGGCCATGAGCACCGTGCTGGCAAAATAGACCCGCCGCACCCCGAACAGGTCCGCCAGCCGGCCCACCACCGGCGAGCCGATCGCGGCAGTGATGATCAACGCCTGGACCGCGCCCAGCTCGCCCCGCGACACGCCAAGATCGCGCGACAGGGGCAGGATGAACATCGAGAAGTTGAGAAAGACCAGCGTGATGCCGGTGCCAGCCGCGACCGAACAGGCCAAGAGGATGCGCCAGCCGGTGCGGAACTCGTCCGGGATAGAGGGTAACGGCACTGCCGATCTTCCGCAGCTGACGCCTTAGTCTTCCAATCCGAAGGTGATTTCGGCATGTTCCTGCAAGCGCTTGACCAGGGCTTCGCCCAGCAGCGCGCCGGGCAGGGAGACTCCGCCTTCCGCCTGGCAGCTCAGCAGGGCGATGCCGGTTTCGGCAATCATCCGGCTGGTCGAGCCATAGCCCGGATCATAGCGGCCCTTCACGCCATAGCGGATCGTCTTGCCATCGGGCCATTCGCCAATGAACAGCACGTCGTAAAAACCGTTCTCGCGCTCCTCCTTGCTGGGGCCTTCGCCCGGCTTGGGCGGCTTGGCGCCGAACGGGTTCTTCAGCATTTCGGCCATGCCGTGGGCCAACTTCTGGCCGACTTCGCCCGCGCTGGTCAGGACCATTTCGTCGTACTTGAAGTCCGCGCCATAGGGGTGGCCGAGCAGGAAATTGGTGCGGTGGACGTTTTTGGTATTGATCGTCGCCATGATGAACGGGGCGGCCCACTTGCCTTCGCTCTCCTCGTACTCCGGCACCAGGCCCAGCGGCTGCGACGGACCTTCGAAGCCGGGGGTCAGGCCGAACGGGCTTTGCAGGATCGCTATCAGCTTGGGGTTCTTCGCGACCGCCTTCATCGTTTCGGTCAGGCTTGCTGCCGTCCCGCCCGAGAAGGTCCCCTGCATCGCGCGGACGCGGCCCTTGACCCGCGGCGCGGGGCTGCCATGGCGGGCCTTGGCTTCCTTTTGCAGCATGAACACGCCCAGATCGAACGGGATCGAATCGAACCCGGATGAGAACGCGATTCGCGCCCCCGAGGCCTTGGCGGCTTCGTGGTACTGGTCGACCATTTGGCGCATCCAGGCCGGTTCGCCGCACAGGTCGGCATAGTCGGTTCCGGCTTCGACGCAGGCCTTCAGCAGGGGTTCGCCATAGAGCTGATACGGGCCGACCGTGGTAACGACCACGCGGGTGCTTTCGGCCAGAGCCTGCATGCTGGCCGGATCGTCGGAATTAGCGGTAATCAGCGGGGTGTCCGCCGGTGCTCCGATCAAATCGCGCACTTCGGCCAGTTTCGCAGCCGAGCGACCGGCCATGGCCCACTTCGGACCTTTCCCCTGATAGTGATGGGCAAGGTATTCAGCGACGAGGCGGCCGGTATAGCCGGTCGCACCATAGACAACGATATCGTACGGGCGGTCTGCCTTGGCGGTCATGCAAGTCTCTCCATTGCCCCGAATCTGGTGTCGGGCCGGGGCCAAGATGGCCACAATCCGGCGGCAATGTCGAACTGAATTAAGGTGAGGTTACGGCAATCTGGACGCCGATCGTGCGGTTTACCTGCGGCGGCGCGGGAGGGGTTGGGGCGGCGAGAGCGCCTCTGCCGCGCCTTCGGCATGGGCGGCCCGCACCTCGGCGGCATGGGCGCGTTCCTCGGCTTCGCGGGCCAGGCGTTCGCCGCGGCGGTCACGGCGCATCGAATCGAAACTCCACCAGATCTGGCTGTGGGCAAAGATCATCAGCAGTCCGCCCATGATCGCCAGGTCGAACAGCAGCATCGTCAGCGCCTCGGGACTTTCCAGCCGGAAGTGGAACATCAGCGCGACCAGGCCGACAAAGAGGAACAGCAGCACCGCCATCAACCGGGTCATCAGCCCCAAGGCAATGCACAGCCCGGCAATCACTTCAAACGCGCCGACTGGAATGGCCAGACCCGCCGGCATGCCGACCGCGGTAATCGTCTGCTCGAACCGAGCTGGATCGTAAAGGATGCCGGCCCCCATCGCGATGAAGATGCTGGCGATGAGAATCCGGCCAAGGACGGCGGCAATCGTGGACATGGCAAGCGCTCCGCTGCCCCCGATGGCAAAACCGTCCCAGCCCGATGTGGTTCCCGCGAGGCGGGCGTTCAGAAGTGGTACTGGCGGCTGGCCAGATCGAACATGATTTCCTCACTGCCGCCGCCGATCGCCATGACGCGCACTTCGCGGTAGATTCGTTCCACCCGGCTGCCGCGCATGAAGCTGGCTCCGCCCAGGATCTGGCAGGCCTCGCGCGCGCAGAATTCCATGGTCTGGGTCGCCTGGACCTTGAGCAGCGCGAAATCGCCGGGGAAGGGATTGCCCTGCATCACGGTCCACGCGCATTGGTCGATCCACGCCTGGGTTGCCTGGATGCGGCGGATCATGTCGGCCAGTTTGTGGCGGATCACCTGGTTGGTCACCAGCGGCTTGCCAAAGGTTTCGCGTTGCCGCGCCCAGTCCAGTGCGTCCTCGAAGCAGATCCGGGCAAACGCGTTGGCCTGCTGGCTCATGCCCAGCCGCTCGCCGTTGAAGTTGCGCATGATCCCGGCGAACCCGCCGTTCTCCGGCCCGATCAGGTTCTCGGCCGGAACCTCGACATTGTCGAAATGGATCGTCGCCGTATCGCTGGCGAGCCAGCCCATCTTGGCGAGCGGCGTGCGGGTCACCCCGGGCCGGTCCAGCTCGACCAGCAGCAGGGAAATGCCGCCGATGCCCGGGCCGCCGGTGCGCACGGCCAGCGTCACATAGTCCGCCCGCATGCCGGTGGTGATGTAGGTCTTTTCGCCAGTCACGACATAGGCGGAGCCCTTGCGCTCGGCCTTGGTGCGCAGGTTGGCGACGTCCGATCCTCCGCCCGGTTCGGTGATGCCCAGGCAGATTAGCTTTTCCCCGGCCAGAACGGCGGGCGCAATCCGACGCTTCAGTGCGTCGCTGCCCATCGCCAGGATCGGGGGCAGACCGATGCCGTGAGTCATCAGCGAGGCGCAGATGCCGCCCGCACCGGGGCGGGCCAGCTCCTCGGTCTGGACCAGGCCGTGGAACAGCGTGAAGGCATTGCCGCTGCCGCCGAATTCCTCCGAATAGTTCAGGCCCAGGATGCCGGCCTCAGCCGCTTTGCGGTGCAAGTCGCGGGGCAGTTCGCCAGCGGCTTCCCACTTGTCGACGTGCGGCGTAATTTCCCGCGCGACGAATGCGCGCACGGTATCGCAGACCGCCTCGTGTGTGTCGTCATAATGCGGAGAGCGCGAGCGCCACTGATCGAACAAAGGTGCTTCCATCGTCTCTTCCCCTCCCGTCCGGCGAAGCGTCGCAATGCCAGGTGCTGACCGGCTGACGGGGAGTGTGCCGAACGATGGTCCCTGAAACAAGTTCGGGGTGACGAAAAGGAAAGCGGCCGACCGTTTGCGATCAAAGCTTGGGCAGGGTCACCCCGCGCTGGCCCATGTACTTGCCGCTGCGGTCGGCATAGCTCGTCTCGCAGGGCTGGTCGCCCTTCAGGAACAGGAACTGGCAGGCCCCTTCGTTGGCATAGATCTTGGCGGGCAGCGGCGTGGTGTTGGAAAACTCCAGCGTCACGTGGCCCTCCCATTCCGGCTCAAGCGGGGTAACGTTCACAATGATCCCGCAGCGGGCATAGGTGCTCTTGCCCAGGCAGATCACCAGCACGTCGCGCGGGATGCGGAAATATTCGACCGTCCGCGCCAGGACGAAGGAATTGGGCGGGATGATGCAGACGTCGGTCTTCACGTCGACAAAGCTGTTGGCGTCGAAGTTCTTCGGATCGACCACGGCCGAGTGGACATTGGTGAAGATCTTGAACTCGTCGGCGACCCGTGCGTCATAGCCATAGGAAGACAGGCCATAGGAAATGCAGCCTTCGCGCTTCTGATGCTCGACGAACGGCTCGATCATCGCGCTGTGCCGGGCCTCGTTGCGGATCCACTTGTCTGAAAGAATCGCCATGCAGCGATTGATTGCCGATGCCGCGTCCGGCTTCAAGGTCAGAGGCGGTGATAGTCCTTGTACCAGCGCACAAAGTTGGGGACACCGACTTCGATCGAGGTGGTCGGGGCATAGCCCAGGTCATTTCGGATCGCATCGATATTGGCATAGGTCGCCGGAACGTCGCCGGGCTGGATCGGCTGGAAATCGATCTGGGCTTTCTTGCCGCAGGCTTCTTCCAGCAGCGCGACCACTTTCATCAGATGCTCGCTGCGGTTGTTGCCGATGTTGTAGAGCGCGTGCGGCTTCACGCTGCCCCCGGCCTTTTCTGCGCCGTCGTCTGCCGGGGGGTGGTCGAGACAGGCGATCACACCCGAAACGATGTCGTCGATATAGGTGAAGTCGCGCTGCATCTCGCCGTTGTTGAACACCGGAATGGGCTGGCCGGCCAGGATCGCCTTGGTGAAGATCCACATCATCATGTCCGGGCGGCCCCATGGGCCATAGACGGTGAAAAAGCGCAGGCCGGTCAGCGGCTGGCGGAACAGGTGAGCGTAGGTTTCGCTCATCAGTTCGTCCGCCCGCTTGGTTGCGGCATAGAGCGATACGGGGTGGTCGACCCGGTCCTCGACCGAAAAGGGCAGATCGGTATTGCCGCCATAGACCGACGAGGAGCTGGCATAGACCATGTGCTCCACCTTCCGGTGGCGCGCCATTTCCAGCAGGTTGACGTGTCCGGCCAAGTTGGCGCTGACATAGGCCTGCGGGTTCTCCAGGCTATAGCGCACCCCGGCCTGGGCGCCGAGGTGAACGATCCGGTCAAACTCCTGTCCCTGCAAGGCCCTCTCGAGCGCGGCCATGTCGGCAAAGTCGACCTGGTGAAACGCAAAGCGGTTGCCGCCTGCTGCCTTGATCCGTTCCAGCCGGTCCTGCTTGAGCGAGACCTGGTAATAAGCGTTGAGGCTGTCGATTCCGATCACGCTATCGCCCCGCTCGAGCAGGCGCAGCGCCAGGGTTGAGCCAATGAAGCCAGCCACGCCGGTTACCAGAACACGCATTTTTCCAAAATCCCCAGTCTTTACAGATGGATAGGCGTATGAAACACCATCCAGCACTGAACCCCCCGCGGATGAGACGGGTGTTACGAGATGACAAACGCGGCGAGCCGGAAAAAGCTCCTCATCATATTCGGGACAAGACCCGAAGCGATCAAGTTGTTTCCGGTCATTTCCGCGCTGCAGGACGATCCGCAACTGCGCCCGATCGTCTGCGTTTCGGGCCAGCATCGCGATATGCTCGATCAGGTGCTGCGGATTGCCGGATTGGTGCCGGACTACGATCTGGATCTGATGCGCGCGGGGCAGGGTCTTGACCACCTCACTGCGGCCCTCCTGACCGGGCTGGGACACGTGATGGACTGGGAACAGCCAGTACGGGTGCTGGTTCAGGGCGATACGGCCACTGCCTTGGCCGGCACTCTGGCCGCCTATTACCGGCGCATTCCGGTCGACCATGTCGAGGCGGGGCTGCGCTCCGGCGCGCTTTATCAGCCTTGGCCCGAAGAGGGGATGCGCAGGGCGATCGGTTCGCTGGCAAGCCTGCACTTCGCGCCCACCCAGTCGGCACGAGACGCGCTGCTGGCCGAAAACGTTGCGGAGGAACGCATCTTCGTGACCGGCAATACGGGGATCGACGCACTGCGTTGGATTTCGCACAAAATCGCTGCACAGCCCGGCCTGGCTTCCGGTCTTGCGGGCCTGATCGCGCGATTCAGTGGCAAGCGGATCATTGCAGTAACCACCCACCGCCGCGAGAATCTGGGCGCAGGGCTTGCCCGCATAGCCACTGCGGTGCGGCAGATTGCGGCAAGCCGGGATGTAGCGGTGATCTTCCCTGTTCACCCCAATCCCGAGGTGCACAGCGCAGTCTACCCGGTGCTTGATGGATTGGACAATGTCGCGCTGATCCGGCCACTGGACTATCCCAATTTCGTCCACTTGCTGACCCAGGCCGAAATCGTGCTCACCGACAGCGGCGGCATCCAGGAAGAGGCCCCCGCCTTGGGCAAGCCCGTGCTGGTGCTGCGCGAGACGACCGAACGGCCCGAGGGCATTGTGGCCGGAACAGCGCGGCTGGTCGGAACGGATCCTGAGCGGATCAGGGCCGAAGTGCTGCGGTTGCTGGACGACAGCGCGGCCTATCGCACCATGGCCCGGGCGCGCAGTCCCTATGGCGACGGCCGGGCCGCGCGCCGGATCGTGACGATCATCAGGCGGGAGTTGGGTTCACAGCCAAGGGCTTAACGCACTTGACCTTGCTGCTGGTTGAGCCATGTTCCAGCTTTCAGATCGCAACCGTGGGGGCACGGATATGACTGCACTGCGTATTTATCTGATCGTTGCCTGGACCGCCTTGCTGGCCTTTACTGCCTTCGTGGTGGGGCGCGATGGGCTTAACCTGCTGCCGGTCTTCTTCGGTGACATTGCTGCGGGACACTGGCCGGGTCAGTTCAATGCCGATTTCCTCTCGATGCTGGTGTTGTCCGCGCTGTGGACCGGCTGGCGCAATGGCTGGACGGCGCTGGGCTGGCTCCTTGCCGTTATGGCTTTCTTCTTGGGAGGCGGTTTCCTGATGGCCTACCTGCTGGTCCTGCTCCACCTTGAGCGGGGTGACATGCGCAAGGTCTTGCTTGGAGTGCGTGCCTGACGCTGCGGAACCGCCGGGGGATCAAGGCCGTTGTCGGCTCACCTCCCCTGAAAGGAAACCGCTATGCCTGATCGTCCCTTGCCTGAACCAGACCAGTCCCGCGATCCTGCGCCGGAAGCACGCAACCGTTCGCAGGACGATGCGCCCGATCAGGCCCAGTCACTGGCCGACGAAGCCCTTGGCCGCGCGCCGCTTGCCAATGCCGAAGAAAGCGAGCGCGTGCCCTCCAGCGGTGTCGACATGGCCGACGCGAGCGGTTCGACGCCCGACGTGGTCGATCACATGAACCAGATGGTCCGCGATGGCCGGATCGACATGGGCGCCTACCGCGGCGAGCGGATGGACGACGATGTCGAGCATGGCCTTGGCCCGCAGGGGCTGGAGGACGATTTCCCCCGGGGGATCGAATAGACGGGATCGCTGCGGCAAACCCTGTCAGCCCAGCCGGAACCAGCCGATCAGGCCTCCGATCGCGATCGCTTGAACCAGCGCGATGGCCAAGAGCCGGGTTGAAAACGGTTGCTTGCGCGTCTTGTGCCGGAACAGGCTGCGCGCGGCATAGGCGCCGGGCGTACCGCCCAGCAGGGCCAGCCAGAGCAGGGTCGATTCCCGGACGCGCCGCACTTCGCGCTGCGCCAGTGCCTTGTCGAGCGCGAACATGGTAAAGGTGACGAGGTTTATCGCCACGAATGCAGCGGGAATGCAAAACCGGGGCACGGTCAACCCATGCCCCCGCTAACTGCGTGAAGGCCGCGCTTATTCCGCAGCGCTGATGCCGAACAGGCCGGGCTCCAGCGCTTCGTCGCCAGCTTCATTGGCGGCGCTGACTTCGATCTTCGCCTTCTGGCGCGCGTCGAAGCTGGACCACACGTCGTTCCAGTTGCCCTTGGTTGCGGCCTTCGAATATTCGGTCGCGCGGGTTTCGAAGAAGTTGGCGTGCTCCACCCCGTTGAGCAGCGGCGCGAGCCAAGGCAGCGGGTGATCCTCGATCATGTAGATCGCCGGCAGGCCCAGCTGGCTCAGGCGCCAGTCCGCGATATAGCGGATATAGCGCTTGATTTCCTTGGGGCTCATCCCCGGTACCGGGCCCATTTCGAAGGCCAGGTCGATGAAGGCGTCTTCCAGCCGGACCGTCTTCTGGCAGCAGTCAATGATGTCTTCCTTGACCGACTTGGTCAGGCACTGACGCTCGGCGCAGAAGGCATGGAACAGGCGGGTGATGCCTTCGCAGTGCAGGCTCTCGTCGCGCACCGACCACGACACGATCTGGCCCATGCCCTTCATCTTGTTGAAGCGCGGGAAGTTCATCAGCATGGCAAAGCTGGCGAACAGCTGCATGCCTTCGGTGAAGCCGCCGAACATCGCCAGGGTGCGGGCGATGTCCTCGTCATTGTCGACCCCGAAGGTGTGCATGTAGCTGCACTTGTCGGCCATTTCCTGGTATTCGAGGAAGGCCGAATATTCGGTTTCGGGCATGCCGATCGTGTCGAGCAGGTGCGAATAGGCGGCGATGTGGACCGTCTCCATGTTGGAGAAGGCGGCCAGCATCATTTTCACTTCGGTCGGCTTGAACACGCGGCCGTAGTGTTCGTGATAGCAGTTCTGCACTTCGACGTCGGCCTGGGTGAAGAAGCGGAAGATCTGCGTCAGCAGGTTCTTCTCATGCTCGGAAAGCTTCTGCGCCCAGTCGCGGCAGTCCTCGCCCAGGGGGACTTCTTCCGGCATCCAGTGGACCTGTTGCTGGCGCTTCCAGAACTCATAGGCCCACGGATATTCGAATGGCTTGTAGCTTTTGCGGGCTTCGAGAAGGGACATGCAGAGCTCCTGAGAATCAAGCTGAGACTATAAGATGGTGCGGCGCAGCCGGAATGGCAGCGCCGCGAAGAACGGTGGAAAATCGTTTGGGCGCGGACCGGGCCCGCACCGCCGCGAAGCGGTGTGCAGGGCGGGAACGGGTGTCCCTGCGCAGGGTTGGAAGGCCATCGAGCGACGGCGCACGGTGCGCTGCGCCAACAGGAGATTCCCCATGACCATGGATGAAGGCAACCGCACTCCGAATTCGCAGCAGAGCGGCACCGGAATGGGACAGACCGGCCAGTCGGGAGGGCAGTCCGGCCAGGGCCAGCAGCACCAGGGTGCGCACAGCCAGGGCATGCCCGGGCAGAGCCAGGAGAATCAGTCCGGCCAGGATGGTGCGCAGTCGTTCGGTCAGTCGGGACAGGACGGTGACCGGAACTTCAGTCAGGCCGGAAGCGGTTTCAACCAATCCGGCCAGCAGGGCCAGTCGATGGGCCAGAGCAGCGAGCAGGGCCAGGCCGGCGAAGGCCGCGAAGCGGCCATGGGTCAGGCCCAACAGTTCGAACAGGCCAGCGGACAGAGCGGGGCCGGTCAGAGCGGCGCGGAAGGCCGGATCGCCGATCAGATCCGCGAACACATGGAGATCATGGGCGAGGACGGCCAGTCGGTCGGCCGGGTCGATTCGATCGATGGCGAACGGATCAAGCTGACCCGCGCTGACAGCGAGGACGGCCAGCACCACTACATCCAGTGCAGCGATGTGGCGGGGATCGAGAACGACCAGGTCCATCTGCATGCCGGTGCCCGCCCGCTTCCGGGCAACGACGGCAGCTAAGCGGTTCAGCGGCGCGTCGGCGCTGCAGTTCCCCCCCCGCGGCATGAAAGTGCCGTGGAGCGACGCCCCTTTCCCAGCGGAAGGGGCGTCGTGCATTTGCGGGTTGGTTACTTCCAGAACCAGCCGGGTTTCTGCCTGCGTTCCTTGCGGTTCTGCCACATCTGGACGTAGAGCCAGATGCCCGAGAAGGCGAAGAAGATCATCGCGAAACCGGCCAGCGTGAACAGCACCGTGCCGACCGGACCAAAGCTTTCGCCCGAATGGAGATGATGCAGCGTCCCGACGATCGAACGCGGATCGCCCGGCTTGGGCTTGGGCCGGCAGGTATAATCCGGTGGGCAGACGAAAGCGGGCTGCGCCGCCGCAGCGACCGTCGACCCGAGCTGCGTTGCCTTGAGCACCACGGGGACGACCTGGCTCAACATGCCGGTCACGGCGATCCACAGCAGGACCACACCAAAAAGGACTGACAGCCAGCGGTGCCACTTGCGCATGGGAAGACTTCTCCTGGAAATTGTTGCGAGCGATTCGCAACAAGCAGGAAGTTCCGCGCAGTTCAAGCCGCAAGTGGTCGCAATTTGTAATGTGGGTTACAGGCACGGCCCGCTACTCCGGGAAAGCCCGGCCGCCATTACTGGCAGGCCAGGCATTCCTCGTAATCGGTCTGCTGCGCGGCCAGTTCGAACTTGGGCGCGTCGGCGGTGTTGTCCGCCTCGACCCCGCCCGCGAAGCCGGCGCGCTGAACCGATTTCGAGCGCAGATAATACAGGCTCTTGATCCCGCGCTCCCACGCCTGGAAGTGCAGCATCATCAGGTCCCACTTGTCGACGTCGGCCGGGATATAAAGATTCAGCGACTGGGCCTGGTCGATGTAGGGCGTGCGGTCGGCCGCGAATTCGAGCAGCCAGCGCTGGTCGATTTCGAAGCTGGTCTTGTACACGGCCTTTTCCTCGGGCGAGAGGAAATCGAGGTGCTGGACCGAGCCGCCGTGTTCCAGGATCGAATTCCACACGGCGGTGGAATCCTTGCTCTTCGAGGCAAGCAGTTCCTTCAGATACGGATTCTCGACCACGAAGCTGCCCGACAGGGTCTTGTGGGTGTAGATGTTCGCCGGGATCGGTTCGATGCAGGCACTGGTGCCGCCGCAGATGATGCTGATCGACGCGGTCGGCGCGATCGCCATCTTGCAGCTGAAGCGCTGCATCACGCCCATGTCGGCCGCATCCGGGCAAGCGCCCCGTTCCTGCGCAAGCAGCAGGCTGGCTTCGTCTGCCTTGGCCGCGATGTGCTTGAACATCTTGAGGTTCAGCGCCTTGGCCATCGCGCTTTCAAAGGCGATGCCCTTCTTCTGCAGGTACGAGTGGAAGCCCATCACGCCCATCCCGACCGAGCGTTCGCGCATGGCGGAATACTTGGCCCGGGCCATTTCGTCCGGCGCGCGGTCGATATAGTCCTGCAGGACGTTGTCGAGGAAGCGCAGCACGTCTTCGACGAAGTGCTCGTCCTTGTTCCACTCTTCCCAGGTTTCGAGGTTGAGCGAGGACAGGCAGCACACCGCGGTGCGGTCGTTGCCCAGGTGGTCAACGCCGGTTGGCAGGGTGATTTCCGAGCAGAGGTTCGACGTTGAAACCTTCAGCCCCAGGTCGCGGTGATGCTTCGGCATCATCCGGTTCACGGTGTCGGAGAAGACAATGTACGGCTCGCCCGTGGCCAGGCGGGTTTCGACCAGTTTCTGGAACAGGCTGCGGGCATCAACCGTCGCGCGGACTGAACCGTCCTTGGGGCTGCGCAGATGGAATTCGGCGCCGTCGCGGACGGCTTCCATGAACTCGTCGGTCAGCAGCACGCCGTGGTGCAGGTTCAGCGCCTTGCGGTTGAAGTCGCCGGAGGGCTTGCGGATTTCCAAGAACTCCTCGATCTCCGGGTGCGAAACATCCAGATAGCAGGCGGCCGAGCCGCGGCGCAGCGAGCCCTGCGAGATCGCCAGGGTCAGGCTGTCCATCACGCGGACGAACGGAATGATCCCGCTGGTCTTGCCGTTCAGGCCAACCGGTTCGCCGATCCCGCGGACATTGCCCCAATAGGTGCCGATGCCGCCACCGCGCGAGGCCAGCCAGACGTTCTCGTTCCAGGTGTTGACGATGCCTTCCAGGCTGTCCGACACCGAATTGAGATAGCACGAGATCGGCAGGCCGCGGTTGGTGCCGCCGTTCGACAGCACCGGGGTGGCAGGCATGAACCACAGGCGGCTGATGTAATCGTAGAGGCGTTGGGCGTGATCCTGGTCATCGGCATAGGCGGCCGCGACGCGGGCGAACAGGTCCTGATAGCGCTCGCCGGGCAGCAGATAGCGGTCGTCCAGCGTTTCCTTGCCGAAATCGGTCAGCAGCGCATCACGGCTGTGATCAACCTCGATCGCGAAGCGGCGCTCATGGATGGCCTTGGTATCGTCGACCGGCTGGGCAGCGGCAGCCGCCAGGGCACCAGCCAGGGCTGCGGCGCCCAGCTTGTCTGCCACTGCTTCACTGCCAGCAGCTTCGCCCGAAGGAGTGCCCTCTGCCAGCGCTGCTTCTACTTCGGCCATGCTCGGCTCGTCTCCGTTCCTGAAATCCACGTGTCGCCCCCGTCAATCCTGTCGCCTGCGGGGGAAATGCCCCGCCCTGATGTTCCACTTTCGTTCGAATCGGGCAGCGTCTGCTGATCCTATCCGAACGGACGGAACGAAACGAGAAAAACTTATCCCGGTTTCGTCCCCAGATACGCGTCTTGGTCGTGCCCCAAACCTCGAATCCACAGCTGCGGCGCGAAATCGCGCGCTGCTTGCTCAAACTAGGTCTAGTAGGTCCCCCCAAGCATCGGACCACTATCTATAGTGCCCGATCCTGATTCGGGCGCAAGAGGGTAAATACCGAAGCTACCGCTGGGGCGGGGATTGTTGGAGCAGTTAGATGATGGCGCATTGCAGCGACGCGCGGGAAATCCGTCACTCGCCTGGAGTGCAAGGCCGAAAAACGAAATTGAAAAAAAATTTGTTCGGGCAAACGGCCCGCCTGGACGTTGACAAGGATAGAATCGGACCCGGCAATCTTGTTGCGCAAACCGCATCGCGACCCGGTTCAGAGCGGACCCTTGCGAAGCGCCGAACAAGGTCTATCTCGGTCATGCAATCACGGAGCCTGTCCAGCCATGTTCAACCTGATCGGCGCACTCATTTCCGGCCTCGCGGTCGGTGCCCTCGCCCGGTGGTTCTATCCCGGCGATGTGCACATGGGCTGGTTCATGACCAGTCTGCTGGGGGTTGGCGGCGCACTGATCGTCGGCCTGATCAGCAGCTGGAGCACCGGCGAGGGTGTGCGCGAGGGTTTCAGCCGCGCGGGCTGCCTCGGTTCGATCGTCGGTGCCATGCTGCTGATCTGGATTGGCCGGATGCTGGGCTGGGGTATCTGACCACAGCCTTCACGATACGCCGCGCCTAGCGGGCGTGCTCCGCGACAGCGTCGGCAATCGTCTCGACCAGTTCCAGCGGCAGGTCATGCCCCATGCCGGGCAATTCCAGCAGTTTGGCGCCCGGAATGTGCGCCGCGGTATCGCGGCCCCCCTCGACCGGGACCAACGGATCGTCGGTGCCGTGGATGACCAGGCTGGGCACGCGGACCTGCTTCAGCCGTTTGCGCCGGTCGCCATCGTCCATGATTGCACTGATCTGGCGCGCCGCCCCTTCGGGATAGAAGCTGCGGTTGAAATCGCGGGCGATGCGTTCGCGCAGGCGCTCCTCGGGCGTCGGGTAGGCGGGACTGCCGATCGCGCGCGCAACGCGGATACCGATCGGGATGACATCATCCAGCGTGGCATTGGCAGGAGCGCGGTTGAGCAGCGCATTCATCGCTTCGGGCTTGGGCCGGGGAAGGCGCGGATTGCCGGTGGTCGACATGATCGAGGTCATGCTGAGTAGCCGGCTCGGATGGTGGATCGCCATTAGCTGAACGATCATCCCGCCCATCGACGCGCCGACGACGTGGGCCTTGTCGATCCCCAGTTCGCTTAGCAAGGCTGCGGCATCGTCGGCCATGTCGGTCAGGCGATAGGGCAGCTTGGCGCGCAGGCCGAACATCCGCATCAGGGCGACCCGGCGGAAGTTTGGTACTCCGGCATGGCCAAATTTCTGCGACAGACCAATGTCGCGGTTGTCGTGCCGGATGACGTAATAGCCGCGCTGGACCAAGGCCTCGACCAGCTCAATCGGCCACAGCGTCAGCTGCGCCCCCAGCCCCATGACCAGCAGCAGCGGCGGGCTCTTTGGATCGCCATAGGCCTCGTATTCAATCGAAATGCCATTGGCGGTGATCTGCGGCATTGTCTTCTCCCTATCAGCCAGACGGCCTGCAGGCCGCTCTTGTGTTGCTAATGCGCATTAGAGCCCAAAACCTCGTCCTGTACCAGCCTCAGTCGGTCGCTTGACCGGAACCACTCGCTGTTCCCCGGGGTTGAATGGATGTCCCGCGTCGAGCGGGCAGACCAGAGGAGTTTGATCATGGCAAACGAAAACCAAAACCAAAATCAAAACCAGAACGAACGTGAACGCCAGGCGCAGCAGGGCGGTTCGCAGAACAACCAAGGCGACAAGGGTGGCCAGGGTGGCCAGGGTGGCCAAGGTGGTTCGAACCAGCAGCAGCAGGGTGGACAGTCCGGTAACCAGCAGGGCGGTTCACAGAAGAACAACCAGCAGGGCGGTGGTTCGCAGCGCGAACGCCAGTAATTCCTGACCGGCATGCCGGAATAGCAAGGCCGCTTCTTGTCGGAAGCGGCCTTCCTTTTGACCAAAGGCCGCACGATGAGCCGATCCGATCCCGATCCTAACCAGAACTATGTGCCGGACCAGACCATCAGGCCCCAGGTGTCGCTGACGGGAGAGGTGGCAGAGGGCACTGTGACCTCGCTGCTCGATCAGCTCGCGCAGGTCGAAGAAGCTGACGAACCGATTGTGTTTGAGGCGACGACGCTGGGCGGTGACGCCGAAATGGCGCGGCGCGTGGTTCTGGAAATCGATCTGGCACGTAAGCGATTCGGGTCACGCCGTTTGGTCTTCCTGGGCAAGACCACGGTCTATTCGGCCGGGATTACGATCATGAGCGCTTTCCCGCGCGAGGACCGCTTTGTCACCGACGATACGGTCTTGCTGATCCACGTCCGGCAATTGACCAAGACCATCGAGATCCAAGGTCCAATGCGCGAAAGTCTGTCGCAGGTCGAGGCGCTGGGCCATCAGATCAAGACCGGGATGAAATTGGAAGAAGCCAATTTCAGGCGCTTGCTGCAGGGCAGCAGCGTTTCGCTGCAAGACCTGCTCGGAAAGGCGCTCTACAACTGGTATCTTACCGCTGAAGAAGCACAGAAATTGGGCCTTGTCGCCCAAGTCCTGAAAACCGGGGCGCCCGAAGTCTAGCCTAGGGCACCAGGACCGTGTCGCGCGCCTCGGCTGCGGTCCGGGGATAGTCGAGCGTGTAGTGCAGACCGCGGCTTTCCTTGCGTGCCAGGGCCGATCGGACGATCAGATCAGCGCATTGCAGCAGGTTGCGCAGTTCGATCAGGTCGGTCGAGACGCGGAAGTGGCCGTAATAGTCCTCGATCTCTTCACGAAGCAGCTTGATTCGGTGTGCGGCACGCTCCAGCCGCTTGGTGGTGCGCACGATCCCGACATAGTTCCACATGAAGCGGCGGATTTCGGTCCAGTTCTGCTTGATGATCACTTCTTCATCGGAATCGGTCACGCGGCTTTCGTCCCACGGCCGCACCGCCGGCGGCGCGTCGAAACTGTCCCACCGCACCAGAATGTCGGCCGCCGCCGCTTCGCCAAAGACGAAGCATTCCAGCAGCGAGTTGGAAGCGAGACGGTTCGCCCCATGCAGCCCGCTCTCGGTGCATTCGCCCGCCGCATATAGCCCGGGTAGGTCGGTCCGCCCCGCCAGGTCGATCAGGATGCCGCCGCAGGTATAATGCTGCGCCGGAACGACCGGGATCGGCTCGCGGGTCATGTCGATGCCCAGGCCGAGCAGCTTTTCATAGATGTTCGGAAAATGCGCACGGACGAATTCCGGCGGCTGGTGGCTGATGTCGAGGTGGACGTAGTCAAGCCCGTCGCGCTTGATTTCGCTGTCGTTGGCGCGGGCGACGATGTCGCGCGGGGCCAATTCAGCGCGGTCGTCATAGTCGGGCATATAGCGGTGCCCGGTACGCGGATTGAGCAACCGCCCGCCCTCGCCGCGGACTGCCTCGGTGATCAGGAAGTTCTTGACGTCGAGGTTGTAGAGGCAGGTCGGGTGGAACTGCATCATTTCCATGTTGCCGACGCGCGCGCCGGCGCGCCAGGCCATGGCGATACCATCGCCAGTCGCACCGCGCGGGGCAGTGCTGAACTGGTAGACGCGGCCCGCTCCGCCGGTGGCGAGGATCGTCGCCCGCGCAGTATGGGCCTCGACCGTGCCGGTCTTTTCATCAAGGGCATAGACGCCCCAGACCCGGCCCGAACCGGAATAGCGCTGTTCATGCCGCCCGGTGATCAGGTCGATGCAGGCCCGGCCCGGCAGCAGAGTGATGTTGGGATGCTCCTCGGCCGCCTTGAGCAGCGCCGACTGCACGGCCCAGCCGGTCGCATCGGCGACGTGAACGATGCGGCGGTGGGAATGGCCGCCCTCGCGGGTCAGGTGCAGGCGCTCGCCTTCGGTGTTGAAGGGCACCCCCAGGTCGACCAGCCGTTGGATCGCGTGCGGCGCGCGCTCGATTACGTATTCGACGGTTTCGAGCCGGTTGAGCCCGGCTCCCGCGACCATCGTATCGTGGATATGGTTTTCGAACGTATCCCCGGCATCGAGCACTGCCGCGATCCCGCCCTGGGCCCACGCGGTCGATCCGCCAGTGAGTTCGCCCTTCGCCAGGACCAGCACCTTCAGCCGGTCCGCCAGAGCCAGTGCCGCGGTCAGTCCCGCAGCGCCCGATCCAACGATGATGACGTCGTGGTTCACGCCGCCTGGTTCGAGCTGGTCAGGCTGACGAAGATGTCTTCCAGGTCGGCCTCGCGCGTGGTCACGTCGACGATGTTCAGCCCCATGCCCTGGACCAGGGATAGGACCTCGCCCGCATTGGTGCGGTCCATGTCATAGGTGATTTCGAGCACCTGCTCGCCCACCTTCTCGCACTTGTGGAAAGCGGGGTGTTCGGGGCACGTGCTGATTTCCTGATCCAGCGTCACCACAACGACCTTTTCGCGGCCCATGGCGATCAGTTCGCGGGTCGGCTTGTTAGCGATCAGCTGGCCGTGGTTGATGATGGCGATGCTGTCGCAAAGCTGTTCGGCTTCTTCCAGATAGTGCGTGGTCAGGACTACGGTGACCCCGCCTGCGTTGAGTTCGCTGACCAGGTCCCACAGCTGGCGGCGCAGTTCCACGTCGACCCCGGCGGTTGGTTCGTCCAGCACGATCACCGGGGGCATGTGGACCAGCGCCTTGGCGATCAGCAACCGGCGCTTCATTCCGCCTGAGAGGGTCCGGGCATAGGCGTTGTGCTTGTCTGCAAGATGGACCTGGCTGAGCAGCTCCATGCTGCGCCGGGCGGCCTTGGGGACGCCATAAAGTCCGGCCTGGTTCTCCAGCACTTCAAAGGGCGTGAAGAACGGGTCGAACACGATCTCCTGCGGGACAATCCCGATCGAACGCTTGGCATTGCGGCTGTCCGCATCGATGTCGAAGCCCCAGATCTCGGCGCTTCCCCCGGTTTTCCTGACAAGACCGGCGAGGATGTTGATCAGGGTCGACTTGCCTGCGCCGTTTGGCCCCAGCAGACCGAAAATCTGGCCTTGCGGCACGTCGAAGCTGACGCCTTTGAGGGCGTGCTTGGCCGGTGCGGAACCAGCGGGGGCATAGACCTTCTGCAGGTCGCGGATGCGAATGGCGGCGGACGTTTCCATGCTGCACCGCTTAGCGGTTGGCCGTTCCGTCCGTAAAGCAAGATTTGCGCGAGCGGCCTTGCGCGTCGCCGTCGTTTCCGGGGCAACACCACCAGGCTGGAAATGGGCGGCACAGTTTGCTAGGGGCGCAGGCCATGATCAATCCGCCCGAAACCGTCACCGTCACCTCTACCCGCGTATCCTGCGATGGCGCCACCGGAATCCGTGGCGGCGCGGCGCTGGGCCACCCGCGCGTCTACCTGGAAATCGACGAGCATGGCTATGTCGATTGCGGCTATTGCGACAAGCGCTTCGTGCTGAAGGGCGGACCGGCCGATGAGGCGGACCAGAGCAAGCGGCCTGACATCGCCTCTGGCGCCAGCATCTGAACGCCCTATATCGGTGGGCATGACTCCTACCGATCCCCGCTCGCTGCTTTACCGCCAACTTGATCCGGCGCGCGCCCAGGCGCTAACGGCCGAGGCGCTGTCGCGCTGCGACGATGGCGAGCTTTACATGCAATTCATCGCCAGTGAGACCTTCGCCTTTGACGATGGACGGCTCAAGACGGCCGACTATTCGCGCGATGCCGGGTTCGGTTTGCGCGGTGTTTCGGGCGAGATGACCGGCTTTGCCCATGCCAACGAAATCAGCGAGGAAGCGATCCGCCGCGCCGGGCAAACTTTGCAACTGCTCGATCCGGCGCAGGGGCAGCCCGCGCCTCCGCCGCGCCGCAACAACCGCCACCTCTATACCGATGCTTCGCCGCTCGACGGGATCGCCTTTGCCGACAAGGTCAAGCTGCTGGAGATGATCGACGCCGCCGCCCGCGCCCGCGATCCGCGCGTGGTGCAGGTTTCGGCCAGCCTTGCCGCAAGCTGGTCGGTGGTGGAAATCGTCCGTGCCGATGGTTTCGTTGCCGGGGACATCCGCCCTCTGGTCCGGCTCAACGTATCCATCGTGGTCGAACAGAACGGTCGGCGCGAGACTGGCTCGTTCGGTATGGGCGGACGGCGGCTCTACGATGACCTGTTCCAGCCCGAAACCTGGAACCGGGCGATCGACACGGCCTTGGCCCAGGCGCTGGTCAATCTGGAAAGCGTTCCCGCTCCAGCAGGCGAAATGACCGTGCTGCTCGGGCCGGGCTGGCCCGGAGTCCTGCTGCACGAAGCCGTGGGCCACGGCCTTGAAGGCGACTTCAACCGCAAGGGCACTTCGGCCTTCTCGGGCCGGATCGGCGAGCGGGTCGGCGCCCCCGGCGTTACCGTGGTCGACGACGGCAGCATTGCCGCGCGGCGCGGCTCGCTTTCGATCGACGACGGGGGCACGCCGACCCAGGAGACGGTGCTGATCGAGGACGGTATTCTGAAAGGGTACATGCAGGACCGGCTCAATGCCCGGCTGATGGGCGTTGCGGCGACGGGCAACGGGCGCCGCGAAAGCTATGCCCATGCACCGATGCCGCGGATGACCAATACTTTCATGAAGGCGGGCAGCGACGATCCGGCCGAACTGCTGTCGCGGATCAAGAACGGCATCTTTGCCAAGAGCTTCGGCGGCGGCCAGGTCGACATCGTTTCGGGCAAGTTCGTGTTTTCGTGCACCGAGGCCTACAAGGTCGAGAACGGCAAGCTGGGGGCACCGATCAAGGGCGCGACCCTGATCGGCGATGGGCCTTCGGTCCTCACCCGGGTTACCGGGATCGGCAACGACATGGCGCTTGACGAAGGCGTCGGGGTCTGCGGCAAGGGCGGTCAGTCGGTCCCGGCCGGGGTTGGCCAGCCGACCCTGCTGGTCGAAGGGTTGACCGTCGGGGGCACCGCCTGATCTTTTCAGGTCCGGTTCAGGTGCTAGGATTAGGGTGCAGGATCGCAGGAACAAGGATCAAGACCATGCGCAAGATCGCCATTGCCATTGCCGCGACGGTCGCCGTGCTTGGCGCCGCATCCGTAACCGCCAAACCCAGGCTTACCCCCCAGCAAGAGCTGGAAAAGCTGATCGCCGGGCGGGTGGCCGGCAAGCCGGTTCATTGCATTCCGAACTTTGAAACCCGCGAGATGCGGATTCTGGACAAGACCGCGATCGTCTATGGCCGCGGCGAAACGATCTGGGTCAATGTTCCGCGCAATGCGGTGGACCTGGATGATGATGACATCCTGGTTACCCACACCACTGGCAGCCAGTTCTGCCATCTGGACATCGTCCGTACGGTTGATCGCGTCAGCCACTTTCCTTCCGGCTCGATCAGCCTCGGAGAATTCGTTCCTTACCGGAAAGCCGCCAAGGCACCGCCGGCTAGCTGATAGCCCGGCCTTTGTGGAGCAAACCGCCGCTTGGAGCGATCCAGGCGGCGTTTTTCGTTCTTATTTCAACGCCATTGACTCTGTTGACGCTTGAATTAGGGTATTCACCCTAAATGCGGCGATTCCAATGCCGCCGGGAGAAAATGCCATGGCCAGCAGCGCAACGCTTGAACGGACTTCTTCGCCGATTGCCCCGATCGATGTCAGCAGTGCCCATTGGTATGAAGGCGAACAGTGGCAGGTCCCGTTCCGCCAGCTGCGGGCCGAGGCCCCGATCCAGTACGTTCCCGACAGCGCGTTCGGGCCCTATTGGTCGGTCTCCACCTACAAGCCGATCGTGCATATCGAGGCTCTGCCGAAGATTTTCTCGTCCAGTTGGGAATATGGCGGGATCGCCATCCCGGGCTCGGTGGACGAGCCGATGGAAAACGAAATGCGCACGCCGATGTTCATTGCGATGGATCCACCGCACCACACCGCGCAGCGCCGCACCATCGCCCCCAGTTTCGGCCCCAGCGAAGTTGCTGCGATGAAGGCCGAGGTCCAGGCCCGGACCGCCGAAGTGCTCGATTCCCTTCCGATCGGTCAGCCGTTCAACTGGGTTGAGCAAGTCTCGATCGAACTGACCACCGGAATGCTGGCCAAGCTGTTCGACTTTCCGTGGGAAGAGCGCCACAAGCTGACTTACTGGTCGGACATGGGCGGCAATGTCGAATTGATGAAGACGCCCGAGGACATGGCGCGGCGCAACGAAGCCTTGTTCGAAATGGGCGCCGCCTTCGTCGAACTGTGGCAGCGCAAGGCGGCTCAGCCGGGCAAGGACCTGATCTCGGTCATGCTCCGTTCGGATGCGATGAATCACATGAGCCAGGAAGAATTCATCGGCAACCTGATCCTGCTGATCGTCGGCGGGAACGATACCACGCGCAATTCGATGTCCGCCTTTGCCTGGGGCCTGCACCAGTTTGCGGAGGAACGAGCAAAGCTGGAGGCCGATCCCGCGCTGATCCCCAATGCGGTCCAGGAACTCATTCGCTGGCAGACCCCGCTGGCGCATATGCGGCGCACTGTGATGGAAGATACCGAGATCGAAGGTGCGCAGATGAAGAAGGGGGACAAGGTCATCCTCTGGTACATCTCTGCCAACCGTGACGAGTCCGTATTCCAGGATGCCGACCGGGTAATCGTCGACCGCGACAATGCCCGCCGCCACCTGTCTTTCGGCTATGGCATCCACCGCTGCGTCGGGGCCCGCGTCGCGGAACTGCAGCTGACCACTCTGCTTGAGGAAATGGCCAAGCGGCGGCTGCGCGCCAATGTCATCGAAGAGCCGGAACGCGTCGCCACCTGCTTCGTCCATGGCTACAAGAAGGTCATGGTCGAACTGACGCACTACTGATGAAGACCCGCGATCGCATCGTCGAGACGGCCCGGACCCTGTTCAACGAACAGGGCTATGGTGCCGTCACGACTGCAGCCCTGGCTGCGGCCTGCGGCATGGCCGAGGGCAATCTGTGGTATCACTTCAAGACGCGCCGGGCCTTGCTGGACGCCCTGGCGGCACGCTTTGCCGAAGCGATCGAGGCACGTCTGGCACTCGCCCCGGGCCGCGATCCGGTGGACGGATATGCCCGCCTGCTTGAGGCGGTGATCGCGGAATTTCGCGACTTCCGTTTCCTCTACCGCGACCAGCGATCCTATGGTGAGCATGGCGAGCCGATCGCCGCACATGCTCCGGAATGGATTGAGCGGACCTATCGCCAGCTCGAGCAACATTATGCCGCGTTGGTCAAAGCGCGCCTGCTGGATTGGCCGACCGATCGGCTGCGCGATCTGGCGATCAACGCCACGATCATCCTGCGCTATGGCCTCGACCATTATCGTGAACTGGGCGAGCCGACCGGGTCCGGCACGGGTGCGGTGCGCCGAACCCTGCTGCGGCATCTGACGCTGTTCGAGGATCGCCTTGCCGCTGCGGCCGCCGCGCGCTTGCGCCGGGCGATCACGGCGATGGAGGGCGAGGCGCTGGCAGCCTGAGCTGCGCTCGGCTATGGCGGGGCATGACCCAGCAACCGATCCTCGTGCTCACTACTGGCGGCACGATCGACAAGAACTACTTCGACGCGCTGAGCGAATACCAGATCGTCGATTCGGGCATTCCCGGGCTGCTCGATGAAGCCCGCGTTGCCCTGCCGGTGCGGGTGGTCGAACTGATGCGCAAGGACAGCCTGGAGCTGACCGATGCCGACCGCGCCTTGATTGCCAATGCCGCGCGCGAGGCCTCCGAAACGCGGATCGTGGTCGCCCACGGGACCGACACGATGACCGAAACCGCCAAGGTTCTCGCCGCCGCGGTTCCGGGCAAGACCATCTGCCTGACCGGCGCTCTAAGCCCGGCCCGCTTCGCCCAGACCGACGCACCCTTCAACCTCGGCATGGCCTTCGCCACAGCCCAGGTTGCCGCGCCCGGAGTCTACATCGCCATGAGCGGGGAAGTGTTCGACGGCTTGAAGGTCCGCAAGGACCGTACAGCCGGAAAGTTCGTCGCGCTCTAGCGGCCCCGCCAGAGCGCTCGATCAATCCGGTTGGCTGATGTGGATGAAGCTCATCTTGTTGCCGTCCAGGTCACGGACATAGGCGCCATAGAAATGTGGCCCGTACAGGGGCCGCGGTCCGGGCGCTCCCATACAGGCTCCGCCTGCGGCCAGAGCGGCGGCGTGGACCGCATCGACTTCGTCCGTGGTCGCGCAGCGAAAACCCGGCATCGATCCATTAGCGGGCTGCGCTGGCTCGCCGTTGTGCGGTCCGGCAACCCAGGCGCGCGTGTCATTGCGGAACCGATAACAAAAGGTGGCCCCCGGATAATCTGCGTCGAGCACTCCGCCGATCAACGGAAACACCGCGTCATAAAATGCGCGCGATCTGGCAAGGTCATTGGTTCCGATCATTACGTAATCGAGCGACATGCGTCCCACTCCGTTCTGCTTCTGCGGCAGAACAATATAAGAACATCTTGCAATGTCAACGGTCTAGGTCAGGCCCGTCCCTGATTTGGCCGCGCCACCAAACCCGGCCGCTATTCGCGCAGACGAGCCGCGATCCTGCCCACCTCGGCCAAGGTCTGTTCCTTGATCGCGCTGCTGGCGGAACTTTCGGCCAGATAGGCCGAGACGTAAATCGGCGCGCCGTGCGGGGGGAACAGCACCCCGACGTCGTTGGCATCGGTCTGGTTGGTCCCGGTCTTGTCCCCGATCGTCCACCCGGAGGGCAGGCCAGCCTTTAGCCGTCTGCCGCCGGTCGTGTTCGACAGCAGCCAGTTCTGCAACAGCTGCCGCGACGCTGCGGACAGGACTCCCGGGGTCAGGAAGCGCTTCAGGGTCTGGGCCATCGCGCGCGGCGTCGTGGTATCGAGTGGTTCGACCCCGTCGCGGCGGTTCAGCTCCGGCTCGGTCCGGTCGAGCCGGGTTACGCGGTCGCCGGTCTGGCGGAGGAACCGGGTCAGCGCCTGGGGTCCGCCAAAGCTGTTCAGGATCAGGTTGGCCGCTGTATTGTCGCTGGTGGTTATTGCCGCGTGACACAGTTCGGCGAGCGTAAGCCCCTCGCCGTCGACGTGATCCTTGGTCACCGGGGACCAATCGACCAGATCCTGTTGGCCATAGCGGATGCGGCGCTCCAGCTGCTCCGCGCCGCGGTCGGCCCGGGCCAGGACGAATGCACTGGCCAGTGTCTTGAACGAACTCAGCATCATGAACCGCTCATCCGAACGGTAGCCGTAGTCCTGCCCGTTCGGGCCGATGATGTGGACGCCAAGCCGCCCTTGCGACTGAACCTCAAGCTGCGCGAGCGCGGCGAGAACTTCGCGGCGTCCGGGCGATGAGGGCGTGCTGCCCGCAGGCGTGGCAGCGGCAAAGGCCGTGAACAAGACCCCGGCCGAAAATTGCCGCCGGTCGATCATTCCCACTCGATCGTGCCGGGCGGCTTCGAGGTGTAGTCATAGACCACGCGGTTGATGCCCTTGACCTCGTTGATGATCCGGGTCGCGACGCGCGACAGGAAAGCGGCGTCGAACGGATAGATGTCGGCGGTCATGCCGTCGGTGCTGGTCACCGCGCGCAGCGCGCAGACGCTGTCGTAGGTGCGGCCATCGCCCATCACGCCTACGGTCTTGACCGGCAGCAGCACGGCAAAGGCCTGCCAGATCGCGTCGTAGAGGCCCGCGTTGCGGATTTCCTCCAGGTAGATCGCATCCGCCTTGCGCAGGATGTCGCAGCGTTCGCGCGTCACTTCGCCGGGGATTCGGATCGCCAGACCCGGCCCGGGGAACGGATGGCGGCCGACGAACACGTCAGGCAGGCCCAGTTCGCGGCCCAGTTCGCGCACTTCGTCCTTGAACAGTTCGCGTAAGGGTTCGACCAGCTGCATGTTCATGCGTTCGGGCAGGCCGCCGACGTTGTGGTGGCTCTTGATCGTCACCGAGGGCCCGCCGGTGAACGAAACCGATTCGATCACGTCCGGGTAAAGCGTGCCCTGGGCCAGAAAATCCGCCCCGCCGACCTGCTTGGCCTCTTCCTCGAACACGTCGATGAAGGTCTTGCCGATGAACTTGCGCTTGGCTTCGGGATCGGTCACCCCGGCCAGGCCATTCAGGAACAGCGCCGACACGTCCTTGTGAACCAGGGGGATGTTATAGTGGTTGCGGAACAGGCTGACGACCTGTTCGGCTTCGCCCAGGCGCATCAGGCCATGGTCGACGAAAACGCAGGTCAACTGCTCGCCGATCGCTTCGTGGATCAGCACCGCCGCAACCGCGCTGTCGACCCCGCCGGACAGGCCGCAGATGACCTTGCCTTTGCCAACCTGGGCGCGGATTTCCTCGATCTTTGTCTTGCGGAATTCGGCCATGGTCCAGTCTCCGGCGAGGCCGCAGACGTGACGGACGAAGTTCTTCAGCAGCTTGCCGCCATCGGGTGTGTGGACCACTTCGGGGTGGAACTGCATCGCGTAGATGCGCTTTTCGTCGTTGGCGATGACCGCAAAGGGCGCGCCCGGGCTGGCGGCGACCGGGCGGAAGCCTGGGGCCAGCGCCGTCACCTTGTCGCCGTGGCTCATCCACACCTGGTGCTTTTCGCCCTCAGCCCACAGACCGTCAAACAGCACGCAGCGGTCGGAAATGTCGATGAAGGCGCGGCCGAATTCGCCGCTGTCGCCTTGCAGCACTTCGCCGCCCAGCTGGTGCATCAGCGCCTGTTGGCCATAGCAGATCCCCAGCATCGGCAGGCCGCTGCCCAGGATCGCATCAGGAATGCGCGGGCCGTTCTCGTCGAGCACCGAGGCTGGGCCGCCCGACAGGATGATGCCCTTGGGCTTGATTCGGGCAAAGGCGGCTTCGGCCTGGGTGAAGGGCGCAATCTCGGAATAGACCCCGGCTTCGCGCACGCGGCGCGCGATCAGCTGGGTTACCTGGCTGCCGAAATCGACAATGAGGATCGAGTCTGAGGGCTGAATGGTCATGGCTGGCCGATAAAGACGCGCGCGCGGGCTGGCAAGGGCGCTGCGGAGTTGTGCCCTTACCGCGCCTTGGCCGGAACCCGTTCGCGCAGTTCGGTCTTGAGCAGCTTGCCGATGTGGCTGCGCGGCATGTCGTCGATCGCATAGAGTTCGGCCACGCGCTGGGTCTTGCCCAGGCGGCTGTTGGCCACGCTGCGGATGTCCTCCAGCGCGTCTTCGCCGACGCCCGGTTTCAGCACGACGAAGCCAACCGGGGTTTCGCCCCAGGATTCGCTGGGCACGCCGACCACTGCGGCTTCGGCAACGCGTTCGTCCTTGAGCAGTTCGCCCTCCAGGTCGATCGGGAAGATGTTGAACCCGCCGGAAATGATCACGTCCTTGGTCCGCCCGACCAGTTCGACGAAGCCGTCGGCATCGACACGGCCAACGTCGCCCATGCGCTGCCAGGTCGATCCGTCCTCCGGGTCGATCCAGTAGCCTTCGCGGGTCTTCTCCGGCTGGTTCTTGTAGCCCAGCATCATGGTGGAGGACTTGCCGATCAGTTCGCCGGCCACGCCGGGCGGCACTTCGTTGCCGTTCTCGTCAATCACTTTCAGGAAATGGCCGGGTGCGGGCTTGCCGACGGTGTGCAGCTTGTCCGGATGTTCGTGGACCGGGAAGATGCAGGCCACGCCGCCCTCGGTCATGCCATAGATCTCGATCAGGCCGCCGGGCATCCGCTGCAGCACTTCGCCCTTGAGGTCGGCCGGGAACGGCGCGCTGGTGCAATATTTCATCTTCATCGCTGACAGGTCGAAGTCGTCGAAGCGGTCGAACTGCATCAGGCGGCGGTACTGGACCGGGACCAGCATGGTGTGGGTGATCCGTTCGTCCTGGGCGCGCTGCAGCCACTTTTCGGTATCGAACTTGCCCATGATCGAAGCGCAGCCGCCTGAATACATCGTCGGCAGGAACACCGCCATGGTGGTGTTCGAATAGAGCGGGGTCGAAGTCAGCGTGCGGCTGTCCTTGCCGTAATTGAGCGAGGCGCGGAATGTCATCTGGCGCCAGCGCATCCCGTGGGAGTGGACGATCCCTTTTGGGATGCCGGTCGTTCCCGAAGAATAGATAATGTTGAACGGATCCTTTTCGGCCGGTTCAAACGGCGCGGCCTTGGTCCCTTCGGGCGCCATGAAGCTGTAAAGTTCTTCATCCAGCACGATCTGGCCTGCGATCGGCAGGGTGAAATCGCCCAGTTCGTTCAGTTTGGCGCGGTCGACGAACAGGTGGATCGCGCCGGAATCGCTTGCCATTCCGGCCAGCTGATCGGGGCTGGCACTGGTCGTCAGCGGCGCAGCGCAACCGCCGGCGCGGATCGCGGCAAGAAAGACCAGCGCATATTCGACCGTCGAGGTGCCGAGGATCGCCACGGCCTGACCACGCTCCAGCCCGTCCGCCTGAAGGCGAGCGGCAATCCGTTCGACCAAGGCCGCCGTTTCGCCCCAGGAAAGAGTGGTCGTTCCATCATAAAGCGCCGGTGCATCGCCGCGAAATTCCCCCCACGCCTGGACCAGCCCGGGAAAGGAGCCAAATTCTGCATCAAGCTGCACGGCGGGATCGCTGGCCATCGGGATAGTCCTCTCTCGCTTGTGGATTCGTTCCCGTTGCTTTGCGCAACCGATCAGGACCTGTCCAGTCCGCCCGCGGGTTGCGTTTTTTGCAACCGCTGTGGAGATGTTTGCACTGGTAATCTCTACCATAATAGTTATGTTGCGACTGCGAACTGAGTTCGCCAATGCAACAGGAGAAACCCCATGCGCAGCATCGCATCCGTCGTGCTGCCGATCATCGCCGCGGCTTCGTTCAGCGGTCTGATGTTTACCGCCACGCTCGCCTGAGCTGCAGCGGATCGGCACACTCCCACAACAGCAAAGGGCCGCGAAGCCTTGGCTTCACGGCCCTTTGTCTTGTCTGCGATCCGCGCCTTACTTGCTGCTCAGCAGCTTCACCAGGTCGAACAGATAGTCCCGGCCGGCGTAAAGCGAACGGATTTCAATCCGCTCGTTGAGGCCGTGGGTGCCATTGCCGTCAGGATCGGTCCACGGTCCGGGTACGCCATAGGTCGGAATGCCGGTCGCGCCCAGGTAGACCGCGTCGGTTGCCCCGGTCGACATGCTGGGGATCACCGGAATACCCGGGAAATGCTTGGCAGCCAGCTTTTCCATCGGGCCGACGATCTTCGGATCAAGCGGTGGGGCCTTGGCGATCGGCTTGTCCTTGACGCGCTCTTCGATGGTCACCGCCGCATTGTCGATCGCCTTGGCCAGTGCAACGCGGGTTTCCTCGGCCGTGCGTCCGGGGAACATCCGGCAGTTGATGTTGGTGGTGACCTTCTGCGGTAGCGCGTTGAGCGCGTGACCACCGTCGATCAGCGTGGCGACGCAGGTGGTGCGCAGCATCGAATGCAGCATCTTGTCGCGGTTGACTAAGGCTTCGGCGGCCTTGTCGCCGGGGTTGGCAGCCAGCGCCGCCATAGCTGCACCCGTCTCGTCCTTGCGCATCAGCGCTGCTTTGGCGAAAAAGGTGCGGGTGGTGTCATTGAATTCCGCGGGAAATTCAAACTCCCGGATCTTGGCCACGGCATCGGCCATGGCATAGATCGCGTTTTCACGCACCGGCTGCGATGAGTGGCCCCCGGGGTTGGTCGTCGTCAGGGTGAAGTCCTGATAGGCCTTTTCACCGACCTGGATCGACTGCACCAGCAGTTTACCCTTGCCGTCGGAGCGGCCGCCGCCGCCTTCGTTCAAGGCGAATTCGGCATCAATCAGGTCGCGCTTGTTCTTGGTCAGCCATTCCGCTCCGTTGAAGGCACCGCTGGTCTCCTCGCCGCAGGTCAGCGCCAGCTTGACCGTGCGCTTGGGCTTGTAGCCCGACTTGGCGAAGCGGATCAGCGTGTCGGTGTAGATCGCAGCCTGCGCCTTGTCGTCCACCGTGCCGCGCGCATAGAGGTAGCCGTCTTCCTCGATCAGGGTGAAGGGATCGCGCACCCAGTCCGAGCGCTTGGCCTCGACCACGTCGAGGTGGGCCAGCAACAGCATCGGCTTCAGGGTCTTCGACGTGCCTGGATAGACCACGACGAGGCCGCCTTCCTTAGGGTGTTCTGGAACCGCAAACAGCGTCAGCTGGCTGTCCGGGATGCCCGCAGCCTTGAGCCGGGCCGCCATGCGTTCTGCCGCAAGGGTGCAGCTACCGGCTGAAAGCGTGGTGTTGGTTTCGACCAGTTCCTTGTAAAGGCTGCGGAATTCGGTCTGATCAGGGCGCGGCGCGGTCTGCGCAGCGGCCGCCGAGGCGGCAAGCGTCACGCCAAGCGCGGCGCCGACTAACTTCTTCATGGTGGGGACTCCCTAGTTGCCGGTACAATCAAGCAGGATTTCCCTGTGGATGGAAGGGGGCGAAAAGGGTTCCGAATATTCGCCCTTGCGCTTATAGGCTGAGCATGTCTGAAGCACCTGAAAACCAGCCCAACCAGAACGCCTATGGCGCGGAATCGATCAAGGTCCTCAAAGGCCTCGATGCCGTGCGCAAACGCCCCGGCATGTACATCGGCGACACCGACGATGGTTCGGGTTTGCATCACATGGTCTTCGAAGTATCCGACAACGCGATCGACGAAGCGCTGGCCGGTCACTGCGATCTGGTGCTGATCGAGCTTAATGCCGATGGCTCGGTTTCGGTCGAGGACAATGGCCGCGGGATCCCCACCGGTATCCATCCGGAAGAGGGCGTTTCCGCAGCCGAAGTCATCATGACCCAGCTGCACGCCGGGGGTAAGTTTGAAAACACTTCGGACGACAATGCCTACAAGGTTTCGGGCGGCCTGCACGGCGTCGGCGTCTCGGTCGTCAACGCCCTGTCGGAATGGCTTGAGCTGACCATCTGGCGCGACGGGCAGGAACACTGGATGAAGTTCGCCCATGGCGATGCGGTGGAATCGCTGCGGGTCGTCGGCCCGGCGCCGGCAGGCAAGAAGGGCACCCGGGTGACCTTCCTGGCCAGCACCGACACGTTCAAGAACGTCACCGAATTCGATTTTGACAAGCTGGAGCACCGCTACCGCGAGCTTGCTTTCCTCAATTCGGGCGTGCGCATCCTGCTGCGCGACAAGCGGGGCGAGGAAATCAAGGAGCATGATCTGTTTTACGAAGGCGGCATCGCGGCCTTCGTGAAGTGGCTGGACCGCAACAAGCAGGCGCTGCTGCCCGATCCGATCGCGATCAGTTCCGAACGCGACGGGATCGGCATCGATGTCGCACTGGAATGGAACGACAGCTATTACGAAAACGTGCTGTGCTTTACCAACAACATCCCGCAGCGCGATGGCGGCACGCACCTCGCCGCGTTCCGCGCCGCGCTGACCCGCACGCTCAACAGCTATGCCGAAAAGTCCGGCCTGCTGAAGAAGGAGAAGGTCAACCTGACCGGCGAGGACATGCGCGAAGGGCTGACCGCGATCGTTTCGGTCAAGCTGCCCGATCCGAAGTTCTCGTCGCAGACCAAGGATAAGCTGGTGTCTTCGGAGGTCCGTCAGCCGCTGGAAAGCTTGATGGCCGACAAGATGACCGAATGGCTGGAGGAAAATCCCGCTTACGCCAAGGCAGTGGTCGGCAAGATCATCGATGCTGCGGCGGCGCGCGAAGCTGCCCGCCGGGCCCGCGAGCTGACCCGCCGCAAGGGCGCGATGGACATCGCCAGCCTGCCCGGCAAGCTGGCCGACTGTCAGGAGCGTGACCCGAGCAAGTGCGAACTGTTCCTGGTCGAGGGTGACTCGGCCGGTGGTTCGGCCAAGCAAGGCCGCGACCGCGCGACCCAGGCGATCCTGCCGCTCAAGGGCAAGATTCTGAACGTCGAGCGCGCCCGGTTTGACCGGATCATCTCGTCCAAGGAAGTCGGCACCCTGATTCAGGCGATGGGCACGGGCCTTCGCGACGAATTCAACCTGGCCAAGCTGCGCTATCACAAGATCGTTATCATGACCGACGCCGACGTCGACGGCGCGCACATCCGTACCTTGCTGCTGACCTTCTTCCACCGTCAGATGCCCGAAATCATCAAGGCCGGACACCTCTTCATCGCCCAGCCCCCGCTCTACAAGGTCGCCAAGGGGCGCAGCGAGGTCTACCTGAAGGACAATGCAGCGCTTGACCGCTATCTGGTCGAAGCGGGTCTGGCGGGCCGCGTTCTGGAAACGGCAAGTGGCGCCCGCAGCGGGCAGGACCTAGAGGCGTTGGTCGAACATGCGATGCGCATGCGCTCGTTGATGGGTTTCGTTCCCCGCCGCTACGATCCTGCCGTGATCGAAGCGATGGCTCTGGCCGGTGCCTTTGCGACGGACCTGAGCCAACAGGACTTGTTGGCCGCCCTGCAAGTGGCGGTGCAGCGTGTCGCCCAAAGCGATACCGAAGCGCGCTGGAGCGTGTTTATCGAGGACGATGGTGCAATCCGCTTCGACCGGGTGTGGCGCGGAGTGACCGATGTGCGCCGGATCGACGCGGCGTTTCTGACCAGTGCCGAAGCCCGCAAACTCGCCCGGGTGGCCGCTGAACAGGCCGATGCCTATGCCGGTGCCGCACGGCTGGTGCGTGCCTCTGCCGCAGTGGAAGAGGCGGCCGAAGTCGAAGCCGGGGACGAGGCAGAGGCCGTGCCCTCGCGCGCCGATCTGGACGGCACGATCGGCGGGCCGATTGCCCTGCTGGAGGCAGTCCTGGCGGCGGGCCGAAAGGGCCTGTCGATCCAGCGTTACAAGGGCCTGGGCGAAATGAATGCGGAACAGCTGTGGGAGACCACGCTCGATCCGGACGTCCGTTCGCTGCTGCAGGTCAAGGTTGAAGATGCCGACGTGACCGACGAGATCTTCACCCGCCTGATGGGCGACGTGGTCGAACCGCGCCGCGACTTCATTCAGGAAAACGCGCTGAACGTGGCCAATCTCGACGTGTGATTTCGATAGGCCGAAGTCGAGTGCCTTCTGGACCGTTCGTGGTGAGGAGGGCCTGAGATCGCAGAACGAAGGCCCGTCTCGAATCACTGCGTTTGTATGCTCTCCTTCGAGACAGCCCCTCAGCTTGCAGCTTTGGCGCTTCCTCAGGACGAACGGCGGATTGGGAGCGGTTAGGCTTTAACCGTTTCCGGGAAGAACCGGGCGACCACTTCCCGCGCCAGCCGTGCCGGGCGGAGCGTTTCAGCGTCAATGCAGCACCAGCTCGATTTGACTTCGGCCAAGACATCCTCGCCGCGGCGGATAACCGTTTCGTAGAATGCCCGCGCGCCCTGGACTTTCTCCAGCAACACCGTGGCGACCACCTCGTCGCCCAGAAAAGTCGGCCGGCGATAGGTGATCTCGTGCTTCAAGGCGACCCAGAGGTGGGCGGCGACCGCATCCGGTGGTGCGAGGCTGCGCCAATGATCAATCACCGCGTCCTGAACCCATTTCAGGTAGGACGCATTGTTGACATGACCCATGAAATCGATGTCCGCCGGATCGACGGGAATCGGGAAGAGGTGCGGAAGGGGCTTGCTCACACCTGTGTTAATAGAACCCGCGCCGGAGCAATGCCATGATCCCGCGCCAGACTGCCGCTATTTTACGCTGCTCTGAGCCCGTTGACTGGCTGCGCACCGCGATCCACGGCAGACAGCCCATCGAAAACCGCGTCAATGATCCGCGCCAGTTTGTCGGTGGTGAGGCGATGCATCACTGGCTCCATCGCGCCGATATTGACATAGACACTGACCATCTGGTTGATCAGGCTCAGTGCTTCATCGACCGACAGGCCTTCGAAATGCCCTTCGGCCATGGCCTCGCAAATGATTTCGGACAGGTAATGGTCGCCGAGGTCGACATAGGACCGGATGATGTCGAAGTTTTCGCGTCCGATCTCGACATGGGTGGCAAAAGCAACCGGGTCGGCTTCCCACTCCGCTTTCATCAGCGCAAAGCGCCGCGCGAAGAATTCGTACATCTTGCGGCGCGGGGGCAGTTCGCTGGCCACGACCTCTTCCATAATCGCCACTTTTGGCTGGAACCAGTGTGCAGCAACGGCTTCGATCAGCGCTTCCTTGCTATCGAAGTAGCGATAGAGGCTGGCGGGCGACATGCCCGCGCGCGCTGCAATCTCGGTGATCGTCATCGCGCTGCTGCCGCGCTCCTCGATCAGAGAAATTGCCAGTTCGATCAAACGCTGGCGACCTGCATCGAGGTCGGTTTGCGGCCGCGCCATGTTACACTCCCGTCACTGTTTGTCAGGATATAAACGGAAAGCCGAAATTTTCAAGAAACCGTATTGTAACAATAATACGCTGCTCTTGCAGCGCGCCGTGCATCGGTTAGGGATTGCGCCATGACCCAGACAACTTCCCGCCTATCGCGATTCGTACGCCTCGCCGCATTTTCGTTGTTTCCGTTGCTGGCGGCTTGCGCTGGTGGCGGGCAGGTCAAATCTGCGGCAAACGCAGAGCGAACCGTTACGGTCGGGATCCTTGCCATCAATGATTTCCATGGCGCGCTGGAACCGCCGCGGTTGTCGCTCACCATTGCCGACGGCAAGGGCGGAACGGTTGCCCTGCCTGCGGGTGGCGCGGCCTATCTGGCCAGTGCGATCGATGCGACCCGGGCGAAGTACGCGCAGAGCCTGACCGTTTCCGCCGGAGATCTGATCAGCGCTTCGCAGCTTGCCTCGTCGATCTACCTCGACGAGCCGGCGATTGGTGTTGCCAATCGGATCGGGCTCGATTTCAACGCGGTCGGCAATCATGAGTTCGACCGCGGCCGCGAAGAACTGTTGCGGATGCAGAACGGCGGCTGCGCCCAGAATACCCCGCGGCAACCCTGTGCGGTCGAACCGTTCAAGGGCGCGCAGTTCCGCTTCCTTGCCGCCAGCACGGTTACCGAAACCGGTCAGACGCTGTTCCCCCCGTACCTGATCCGCACCTTTGGCAGCGGTGCGCGCCAGGTCCAGGTCGGGGTGATCGGTCTGACGCTGAAGGAAACGCCCAGCCTGGTTTCGCCGGGCGGGATCAAGGGTCTGCGGTTCGAGGACGAAGCGGATTCGATCAACGCTCTGGTCCCCGTGCTCAAACGGCAGGGGGTCGATGCGGTTGTTGTGCTGATCCACCAGGGCGGACAGCAGGGTGAAGGCGGTCTGCCCGATTCCTGTAAAGATCTGACCGGCGAAATCCGCCCGATTCTTGACCGGCTTGACCCACAGGTCGACCTGGTCGTTTCGGGCCATACCCACCGTTCCTATGTCTGCGATTATGGCCAGCTCAACCCGGCCAAGCCGTTCCTGCTGACCAGTGCCGAGAAAAGCGGGATGATGCTGACCGACATCACGCTGGAAATCGATCCCAAAGCCGGCCGGGTCGTGTCCAAACGGGCGCGGCAAGTGCCGGTGCAGTCGGCGCCCTATACCGGCGGCCGCGGTCTGATCGCCAATACTGATGCAGCTCCGGTCTATGCCCCGCGCGGCGACGTTGCTGCCTATGTGAAGACCTATACCGATGCGGCGCGGGCGTTCTCCTCGCGCAGCGCTGGCCTGCTTGCAGCGCCTGCCGGGGGGCAATCCCTGGCGATGCTGATCGCTGATGCCCAGCTGGCCGCGACCAGGGCGGCCGGGGCGCAGCTTGCCTTCATGAACCCGTTCGGAGTCCGCGCCCCGCTCACCCCGGGCGCCGGCGGCGCCCTGACCTTTGGCGATATCTATGCGGCTCAGCCGTTCAACAATTCTCTGGTGACGCAAAGTCTGACCGGCGCGGAACTCAAGGCTCTGCTGGAACAGGGCTTTGACGCGACCGGTCCGGAACAGGCGCTGATCCCTTCGGGCGGGTTCAGCTACACCTATGACAAGGCTCGTCCGATCGGGCAGCGGATCGTGGCGATGGAACTGAACGGTGCGGCGATCGATCCGGCAGGCACATACCGGGTGACGACCAACTCGTTCCTGGCCCAGGGCGGAGATGCCTTTACCGTCCTGTCAGCGCAAAGGGCGGCCCAGATCGGAGTGAGCGATCTCGAAGCGCTCGAAGCCTGGCTCAAAGGAGCCGGACCGCGCCCCGTACCCACCGAGCAACGGGTGCGCGAAGCGGGGCGTTAAGTGCGCTTCGGCGGCCAAGGCAAGAAAGCGGACGTGCGCGCGATATAGTCCGCGTAGTTGTCGCCGCGCTTCTTCTTCATCCCGGCTTCCAGCAGCGCTGCACCGGACCACTTGGTTAGCGTGAAGGTCAGGAACAGCGGTCCCGGCAGCGTGTAGAGCGCATAGTCCCATCCCGCTCCGGCGCAGCACAGCCAGATCCCCCACCACGCCGCGCAGTCGCCGAAATAGTTGGGATGCCGGGTGTAGCGCCACAGGCCGGTATCGAGAATCCGCCCCTCATTGGCCGGATCGGCCTTGAACCGGCTTAACTGCCAGTCGCCGACCCATTCGAAGAAGATGCCGATCAGGAACAGGGCAAGTCCGACCAGGGCAATCGGCGGAAGCATGCTCTGACTGGTTCCGCTCGCCAGGATGCCGACCTGCGCCGGGCTGGAGACCAGAAACAACAGGACTGCCTGGCCCAGCCAGATCTTGGTCAGAGCGGCAAAGGCAAAGCGTCCCGCCTCGCGGTCCTTCTTGAGGATGCGGGCGTAGCGCTGGTCTTCGCCTTCGCGGCGCCAGCGGCGCAGGAGATAGATGCCCAGGCGGAAGCCCCAGGCTGCGGTCATTCCCATGATCAGGGTCGCCAGCGGCCCCGCGTCCGGCCCGACCTGCCACCAGCTGACCACGGCCAGCAGGGCCATGCCCGATCCCCAGAATGCGTCGATGAACGAGACGTCGTTGATCCTGACCGATACGGCCCACAGCGTCACGACGATTGCGACGAGGATCACGGCATTCAGCAGCAGGGCATCAAGCAGCATGTTTCTGTTCCTTCAGCAGCTGGTTTGCCTGAGCCTCCAGTACCTTGAAACGTGGCTCATCGGGCAGGACCGAACGCATGTAGGCAGCGATCCGCGCCAGGTCGGCGGGATAGTTGCCAGTGGGCCAAAGCGCCGGACCAAAGCCCAGCCGCATGGTCCGATTGCAGACCCAGGTCGGCACGATCGGCACCCCGGCGGCCTGGGCAATGTGGTAAAAGCCCGATTTCCAGGATCCGTCAGTGGTGCGCGAGCCTTCGGCAGCCACGACCAGCGCCAATTCGTCGCGCCGGGCAAATTCGGCCGCGACCTGTTCGACATAATTGGCGCGGCTGCGGCGATCGACGGGAATGCCGCCCATGTCTTCCATGAAGCGTTTCATCGGCCAGCGGAACAGGGTGTGCTTGCCCATGAAGTTGGGCAGAATGCCCAGTTCGTGGGTTGCCCCGGTGAAGAACACGAAATCCCAATTGGAGGTGTGCGGGGCCCCGGCGATGACGAACTTGCGCGTGTTTGGAATGCCGCCTTCCAGCTGCCAGCCCTTCCAGCGGTAGAGCTTCAGGATGATCCAGCGCACTAGACGCGACGACAGGGAAGGCGGTCGACCCTTTCCCAGCATTCCCCGTTCTCCCGTTCCGGCCTACCTTGTTGGTATCGGCCGAAGCCTCTTGATAGCTGCAAACAGGAATAGCTCAATGGGCAGCGCCGCGCCTATGGGTGATTCCGCTTAGGGCGCGCGTTTGCGGATCAGGTAGCGATAGACGCCGAGCAGGTTGATACCCAGCATGATGACGTTCTGAACCCCGATCCCTTCGGCGTCGGGCTGCACGAACCCCCAGGCGATCAGGGCCAGCGAGGCCGTGACGAACACGACAAAGGCCCAGCCGGTTACGCGGCGTCCCAGGTCAAGCGCGACCAGGGCGGCGGCAACCACGCTGGCGGCGGCGCCGTACCATTGCAGGACTTGCAGCAGCGTATCGCTCATGCGGGTGCGGTAAGGTGCGAGGTCACCTGACCAGGCTAGTGTGGTCAGGCCATCATGCGCAACCGCCGCGCAATCAGTCGGTCGTGCCTAGAAACCGGCCCCGCCCGGCCAGTTCGGCGCGGCCAGGCCCATGACCTTGAACAGGGTGCCCATCTGCTCGTCGCTGATCAGCCGGTGGCGGGCGGCTTCGATCGCTTCGGCCTGGTCTGGTGCAGCTTTGGCCAGGGCGGCGGCGCGGGCGTCTATGCCCAGGGCTTGCAGCCAAGGCCCTTGTGCCGCCGTACCCAGCCAGCGGCATCCGCGTGCCGTGGCAATCGGGGCCAGCGTGGCGAAATCGACCAGGGCGGTAAGGTCCGCTTCGCCGGGATCGAGGAATGGATCGACCTTCTGGTGGGCGCGCACCGCTTGCAGGGTGGAGCCATAGCGGACCGTGTCGTAACCATAGTCGATGAACAGCGCGGCGCCTCCTTGCCCGACCAGCCGCGCGGCGACCTCATCGATGACGGCCGCAGCGCCGGGGCAGGTTTCGATCAGCGTTCCCGGCTCTGCCTCGCGCCGCGCCTCGGGCACGGCGGCGTCCATCGGGCGGTCGCCGGCGATGCAGATGAGCCGTTCGCCCTCCGGCACGACCATGCGCTCGCGCCAGCCGTGCGCGGTCTTGACCAGCTGGCGCACCGGCAGGGCATCAAGGAATTCGTTGGCAACCAGAAGGATCGGCCCGTCCTGGGGCACGGTGGACAGGTCATGATGCCACTGCGCCTGCGGCAGATTCGCCAGTTGCAGGCTTTGCAGCGCCGGCGAGGTTTCGACCAAGTGGATCTGCGGCTCCAGCCCAAAGCGCTGCATCACGCGCAGCGCATCGCTGGCCAGAGTGCCGCGTCCCGGACCCAGTTCGACGTAGTGAACCGGCACGGGCCGACCGGCATTGTTCCACATATCCGCGAGCCACAGGCCGATCAGTTCACCAAACATCTGGCTGATCTCGGGAGCAGTGACAAAGTCGCCCGCGCTGCCGAGGGGATCGCGCGAAGCATAATAGCGGGCGTTGGCTTCACCCATGTAGTGCATCAGACTGATCGGCCCGGTATTGGCAATCAGCCTCCGGAATACGGCCGCGAGCGATTCCGGCGCCAAGGATTCAGACGCGGCTGGATCGGTCATTGCGGGGTGCGGGTTCCGCTGTTCAGTTCCGGACGGACCAGCGCGCGGATCACGAAGAACAGACCGATCGCGATCAGGGGAATGGTCAGCCACTGGCCCATCGACATGCCGGTCTGCCGCGCGAATTCCTGCAACTGTTCGTCCGGCTCGCGGAAGAATTCGACCACAAAGCGGCCCAGCCCGATTCCGATGGCAAACAGGCCTGCCAGCAGGCCCGGGCGCCAGCGCGCCCGCGTTTTCCAGAACAACGGGATCAGGATGATGGCCAGCAGCAACCCTTCAAGCACGGCCTCGTAAAGCTGGCTGGGATGACGCGGCAGGTCCCCGCCACCGGGAAAGACCATGGCCCAGGGCACGTCAGGACCGGCAACGCGGCCCCACAGTTCGCCGTTCACGAAATTGGCCAGGCGGCCGAACAGCATGCCGAACGGAACGGCTACCGCGATATAGTCGGTCACCCGCAGGAACGAGAGCTTATTGCGCCAGCAAACCCAGGCAATCGCCAGGGTCACCCCGATCAATCCGCCGTGGAAGCTCATCCCGCCGTGCCACAGTTTGATCAGTTCCCCGGGGTGGGCCCACAGGCTGGGGATGCCGGTGTCGCCGCCGGTGTAAAACGTGGCATAGCCAAGGCGGCCGCCCAGGATCACCCCAAGCGTGCAATAAAAGAACAGATCATCGACGTGGCGCTGGGCCAGCGGCGCGCCGGGTGCTTTGACCGCCTTTGACGTGTGCCAGTAGGCCAGCAGGATGCCGGCCAAATAGGCTAGGCTATACCAGCGCAGGGCAAAGCTGCCGATGGTGAAGACATTGGGGCTAAGGCCTAAGTCATCGAAATGGAGCGGGACGCTTCCCGCCGCTGCGGCCAACGTTGCAAGCGATAGTGACAGCAAGTGCTCAACCCCTTAGATGTTCCCTGCCCTCGCGGGCGCTGCGGCGCTGCTTGTGGCACAGAGCCGACCGGGAAACAAACCCCCGGCAAACGTGGAGAGACTTCGGGGCAAGCGCGAGTAGGGGCGCGGTTGCCCCGGGCAAAAAACAGAAGGATGCCAAATGCGCACCGAACTTGATAATGCGCTGGATGAAGTTGTTGCCCGTCTGACGACCCCTGGAGCCATGCTCGAGACGGTTCCGTTCGAACGCTATGGCCGGCAGTTGCCGATGCTCAAGAACGCACCGCCGACGCTGCCGGTGATGTTCGAGATGTTCTGCGCCCAGCACGGCGACGCCGAGTTCCTGGTTGACGGCGAAATCCGCATGACCTTTGGTCAGACCTATGCCGCGGCCCGCGCCGTCGCGGGGGCGCTGGTTGCCGGGCACGGTGTGCAGAAGGGCGACCGGATCGGCATTGCCGCGCGCAATTCGACCAACTGGATCGTCGCCTATATGGCCGTGCTCATGGCTGGTGGCTGCGCCTGCCTGCTCAACGGCTGGTGGAGCGGCGAGGAGATGGCTGCCGGGATCAACCTGACCGGCTGCACGATTGTCCTGGCCGACAAACAGCGCGCCGACCGGATTGCCCAGCTGAAGGTCGATACCAAGGTGGTCCTGATCGAACATGACTGCGGCTGGGAGCAGGGCCTGGCCAATGTCCTCGCCCATGGCGGCGGAGCGGCAACGCCGCTGCCTGCGCTGACCGGCGACGATCTGGCGACCATCCTTTACACCTCGGGTTCGACCGGCCTGTCCAAGGGCGCGTGGTCCGATCACCGCGCGGTGACCCAGGCGGTCTTCTCCTATGTCGCCCAGACTCTCACGATCCTGACCATGCTGACTGAAAAGGGCGAGGCGCCATCGGTGCAGCCCTGTACGCTGGTCAACGTGCCCTTGTTCCACGTCACCGGCGAAGTGCCGGTGTTCCTGCAGTCCTTCGTTATCGGGCGCAAGCTGGTGCTGATGCCCAAATGGGATGCGGAAGAGGCGATGCGCCTGATCGAGCGCGAGAAGGTGACCTACTTCGTCGGCGTGCCGCTGATGAGCTTTGAAATCGCCACGCATCCCAACCGTGACAAGTATGACCTGTCGAGTTGCACCTCCTTCGCCGCGGGAGGCGCACCGCGTCCGGTTGATCATGTCCGGCGGATCAAGGACGCCTTGCCCCACGCCTTTCCGTTGCTGGGTTACGGCCTGACCGAAACCAATGGCGCGGGCTGCGGCAACCTCAACGAAAACTATCTCAACAAGCCCGGTTCCACCGGAACGGCGACCAAGCCGCTGATCGAGATCGGCATCCTGGATGACGCGGGCAAGGTCCTGCCAGCCCATGCCACGGGCGAAGTTGCATTCCGCTCGATCGTCAATTTCGGCGGATATTGGCAAAATCCGGAAGCAACCGCCGCTGCGATCACTGCCGATGGCTGGTTCCGCACCGGCGACCTGGGCTATCTCGACGAGGACCAGTACCTGTTCATCGTCGACCGCAAGAAGGACATCATTATCCGCGGCGGCGAGAATATCAGCTGCATCGAAGTGGAAGAGGCGATCTATGCCCATCCCGACGTGGCTGAGGCGAGCGTCTTTGGTGTCCCGGACGAGAAGTTCGGCGAGCAGCCGGTCGGCGTCTATGTGGTCGAGGACGGCCGCAGCCTGAGCGAGGACGAGCTCAAGGCGTTCCTGCTCCAGCATATCGCGCCGTTCAAGGTGCCGGTGCGGCTGTGGCAGGAAAGCGAAAACCTGCCGCGCCTTGGCACCGAAAAGGTTGACAAGCGTACGCTGAAGGCCCGTTACCTGCCGGTGTGGCAAGCAGAGCAGAAACCGGCCGGGTGAGCGGTTCGCGGATCGCGCATCAGCGCGCGGTGATCGATCGCCGCGCGCTGGCCTCGGCCATAGCCGATCTGGTCGACATGACTGGTGCGGCGAAGGCGCGGCCCAAGGTGGTCGAACTGCTGCGCGGTGCCCTGGCGGGGGGACGGGCCGAGATCGCCCGGCGGCTGACCGAGAAGCCGTCTGCCGGCCATGTCAGTGCTGAGGCCCAGGCGTTCCTGATCGACCAGTTGATACGCGTAATCCACGATCATGTCGTCAGCGACGTCTATCCGGCTGCCAACCGGTCCTCTGGCGAACGGCTGACGATTATGGCCGTCGGCGGTTACGGCCGCGGCGAAATGGCGCCGCATTCGGACGTCGACATCGCCTTTATCACCCCGATCAAGCAGACACCGTGGTGCGAGCAGGTGATCGAGGCAATGCTCTATTTCCTGTGGGACCTGGGGTTGAAAGTTGGCCAGTCGAGCCGCTCGCTGGACGAGATGGTGCGGATGGCGCGTGGCGATCTGACGATCCGCACCGCGCTGCTCGAAGGACGTTATGTCTGGGGCGACCAGGCGCTGTTCGATGAAGCGCAGCGCCGTTTCTGGGCGGAGGTCGTTGCCGGGACCGAGCGGCAGTACGTCACGGAGAAGCTGGCGGAGCGCAACGAACGCCACAAGCGGTTGGGGGATAGCCGCTATGTCGTCGAACCCAATGTGAAGGAGGGCAAGGGCGGCCTGCGCGATCTGCACACGCTCTACTGGATCGGCAAGTACATCCATCACGTCCGCGATGCCTCGGAACTGGTCGCGGCAGGTCTGCTCAGTCCGGCCGAATATCGCGCCTTCCGCAAGGCCGAGGATTTTTTCTGGGCGGTGCGCTGCCACCTCCATACGATCACCCGCCGCGCCGAGGACCGCCTGACTTTTGACCTGCAACGCGAAGTGGCAGCGCGGATGCAGTTCGCTGACCGCCCAGGAAAAAGCGCGGTCGAGCGGTTCATGCAGTACTTTTTCCTGCAGGCGAAACGCGTCGGACACCTGACCGGGCTGTTCCTGGCCCAGCTGGATGACCAGTTCGCCAAGAAACAGCCCAAGGGCCTGCTTGCCGGTTTCCGTGCGCGACGCCGGATCGTGAAGGGCTATCCGGTCTTTGGCGGCCGGATCAATGTCCCGGCCGAAACCTGGTTCGTGGACGATCCGGTACGCCTGATCGAGATTTTTGCGGTGGCGGATGCACAAGGGCTGGAATTGCATCCCGATGCGATGCGTCTGGCGGTTCAGCATGCCCGCTTGGTTGATGGTGTGCGGGGCGACCCGCGGGCCAATGCCCTGTTCCTTGACCTGCTGACCAGCCGCAACGATCCCGAGAATGCGCTGCGCTGGTTCAACGAGGCCGGGGTATTTGGCCGGTTCATTCCCGACTTCGGCCGGGTCAACGCGCAGATGCAGTTCGACATGTACCACCACTATACGGTGGACGAACATACCATCCGGGCGATCGGCCTGATGGCGCGGATCGAGAAGGGCGACATGAAGGCCGATCATCCGCTCGCCACTTCGATCGTCCACAAGGTGGTCAATCGCCGGGCACTCTACGTCTCGATCCTGCTCCACGACATCGCCAAGGGCCGGCGCGGCGACCATTCGGTGCTTGGTGCGGAAGTGGCACTCAAGCTCTGTCCGCGGCTTGGCATGAGCCCGGATGAAACCCAATTGGTGGCATGGCTGGTCCGCACTCACCTGTTGATGAGCGCGGTCGCGTTCAAGCGCGATCTGGCCGATTGGAAGACGATCACGGATTTCGTCGCTCAGGTCCAATCGGTCGAGCGTCTGCGCTTGCTGGCGATGCTGACCATCGTCGATATCCGCGCGGTCGGTCCCGGGGTGTGGAACGGCTGGAAGCGCCAGTTGATCCACGAACTCTATGAAGCGGCCGAGGAGCGCCTGCGGCTTGGCCACGTCCAGCACGGCCGCGCCGAACGCATCGCGGCCAAACAGAAGTCCGTGGCGGATCGGATGAGCAAGCAGGGCAAGCTGGTTGAGAAATATGCGAGGCAGTTCAACGATGCCTACTGGATTGCCGAACCGGACGATGTGATCGCCAGCAACCTGACCCAGCTCGACGCGGCGAAAGGCAAAGCGCTTGACGTTCGCACGGAGTATTATGCGGCGCGGGGAGCGACCTTGGTCACGGTCATCGCCGCTGACCATCCCGGTCTGTTCTATCGCATCGCCGGGGGCATCCACCTGGCCGGCGGCAATATCATCGACGCGCGGATTCATACCGCGCGCAACGGGATGGCGGTTGACAATTTCCTCGTCCAAGACCCGCTCGGCCGGCCCTTCTCCGAAGATAGCCAGCTCGCCCGGATTGAAACCATGATCGCCGATGCCCTGGGCGGGCGGATCAAGCTGGTGCCGCAGCTGGCGGCGCGCCCCTTGGCCCGGCCGCGCGCGGATGCTTTCGAAGTGCGTCCGCAGGTCGAATTCGACAATGCCGCCTCGAACCGCTTCACCGTGGTCGAAGTCAACGCCCGCGATCGCCCCGCTCTGCTCAACCGTTTGGCGCGGGCGCTGTTCGAGGCCAAGCTGATGGTTCATTCCGCACACATCGCAACCTATGGCGAGCGCGCGGTCGATACTTTCTATGTTACCGACCTGCTCGGCGAAAAGGTCGATTCGGTCTCGCGCCTGAAGAGCGTCGAGAAAAAGCTGCTCGAGGCAGCGGAAGACCAGTCGGTCGAAATCGCGGCTTAGCTTTCGGCTAGATCTTCATCTGATCGGGCTGTTCGCGCAGCCGTTGTTTGCGCAAATGCCGGTGCCAGCCGTGAATCAGCCCGACCAGTGCCACCAAGGCGGTCAACATCAGAACCACGCCGGTTACCGGATAGCTGGCCATGACGCGCCAGGCGAATACGCCCAGAAACAGCACTCCGAAGACGGAGGCCAGATAGGCGGGGCCGCTGACTGCTGATTTCCTGATCACGTCAGCAGAACAGGCGGCCCCGCGATCTGTTCCGGCGACCGGGCTTAACCGATTAACGCTTCGGCGATCTGCACCGCATTGAGCGCTGCGCCCTTGCGCAGATTGTCGCCCACGACAAACAGCGCCAGGCCATGCGCCACGGTCGGATCGCTGCGGACGCGGCCGACAAAGACCGGGTCCTGGCCGGTGGCATCAAGCGGGTTGGGGACTTCGGTCACGACCACGCCGGGCGCCGAACCCAGCAATTCCAGCGCGCGCTCAACGCTGATCGGGCGTTCGAACTCGGCATTGATCGACAGGGCGTGGCCGGTGAAGACCGGGACGCGGACGCAAGTGCCGGATACCGGCAAGCCCGGAATTTCGAGGATCTTGCGGCTCTCGTCGCGCAGCTTGATCTCTTCTTCGGTATAGCCGTCTTCGGCATAGACATAGTTCAGTGGCACCACGTTGTGGGCCATGGGCACGGCCCACTTCTCGGCCTGGGGCAGCAGGTCCTGATGGCCGCCGGTGGCCAGTTCGCGCGCCTTGTCGCCGACGTGGGCAAGCTGGCGGGCCAGGACGTCGATCCCTTCCAGTCCGCCGCCGGATACCGCCTGATAGGTGGAGACGACCAGACGCTTCAGGCCGGCTTCGTCATGCAGCGGGCGCAGGACCGGCATGGCGGCCATGGTGGTGCAGTTGGGGTTGGCGACAATGCCCTTGGGCAGCTGGGCCAGGGCGTGCGGGTTCACTTCGGAAACGACCAGCGGCACGTCCGGGTCCGAGCGCCAGGCGGAGGAGTTGTCGATCACCACGGCCCCGGCTGCTGCTGCCTTGGGGGCAATCGCCTTGGAGGTGGAGCCGCCTGCCGAGAACAGCACAATGTCGAGGCCCGAATAGTCAGCAGTCGCCGCGTCTTCCACGGTCACGCCGTCCACGACCTTGCCGGCCGATCGGGCCGAGGCGAACAGGCGCAGCTGGCCGACCGGGAAGTTGCGCTCAGCCAGGATCTCGCGGATCATCGATCCGACCAGGCCGGTGGCACCGACAATGCCGACGTTGAGTTGTTGTCCGGGGGCGAAACGATGAACCATGATGATGCTACTCCTTCAAATTGGAAGAGCGGCGGGGTTCGATATGTTCCTGTGAAGGGCCCCGCCTGCTCGTGCGGGGCGGGTTGTCCGGGTGCCTTAGCCGCGCACCGCCACAACCGTTCCCGCGCACGCGGTCGGTTTGGTGGTAATGGTAATGGCCTTCAGACTGGACATGGTCGCGCCCCTAGCCCTGGGTGCGCGCAATGGCAATGCTTTTCTTGTGGCAAGCGCGAAAGATTACTGCGCTGCGGCGTCCAACCGGGTAATGGCGGCATCCTTGCCGATCAGCGGCAACAGGGCAGACATGTCCGGGCCGTGGTCGCGGCCGGTTAGGGCCTGGCGCAACGGGAGGAACAGGGCCTTGCCCTTGCGACCGGTCGTTTCCTTGAGCGCGGTGGTCAAGGCACCCCAGTCGGCACCCGTCGTTTCGAGCACGGCCGCCGCTTGGGCAAGGAAGGCGCGCTCGGCCTCTTCCTGCGGTGGGGCCGCAACCGGGCCAGTGATCACCACCCACCAGTCCGCTGCTTCACCGATGTGTTCCAGGTTTGGGCGGATCGCTTCCCAGGCGCGCTCCCCCATGCCCTGCGGCAGGAGGTGCGCGACGCGGGCATAAGGCAGGCGGTGGACCACGGCGGCGTTGACGCGGTGCAGTTCGGCTTCGTCAAACCGAGCCGGGGCGCGGCCAAAGCGCGAGAGGTCGAAGCTCGTCGCGATCTGGTCGACATCCAGCGCGGGATCGACCGGATCAGAGGTGCCCAGCCGGGCGAGCAGGGCAATCAGCGCCTCGGGCTCGATCCCTTCATCGCGCAGAGCCGAAACACCAAGCGAGCCGAGCCGCTTGGACAGCTTGCCTTCGGTCCCCACCAGCAGCGCCTCGTGCGCGAAGCGCGGCGGCTTTGCGCCAAGGGCGGTGAACATCTGGATTTGCGTCGCGGTGTTGGACACATGGTCCTCACCGCGCAGCACGTCGGTGACGCCCATGTCGATGTCGTCGATCACGCTCGGCAGCATGTAGAGCCACGAACCGTCCGCGCGGCGGATCACCGGGTCCGACATCTGCGCGGCGTCGAAATGTTGCGAACCGCGAATGCCATCGTGCCATTCGATCGGTTCGGCGTGGTCGAGCAGGAAGCGCCAGTGCGGCCGTTCGCCGGCGGCTGACTTTGCCGCATGATCAGCCTCGGTCAGTTTCAGGGCCGCGCGGTCATAGATCGGCGGGAGGCCACGGCCGAGCAGGATCTTGCGTTTGAGATCCAGTTCCTGCGCGGTCTCGTAACAGCGATAGACCCGGCCGGCTTCGACCAGCCGCTGGAACTCCCGCTCATAAAGGTCGAAGCGGAGCGACTGGCGCTCTTCGCCATCGGGAGTGATCCCGAGCCAGGCGAGATCGGCACGAATCGCCTCGACATAATCCTCGCGGCTGCGTTCGGCATCGGTATCGTCGATCCGCAACATGAAGCGCCCACCCGCGTTGCGGGCGAGCAGCCAGTTGTGCAGGGCGGTGCGGACGTTGCCGACGTGAAGCGTGCCGGTGGGGCTGGGTGCAAAGCGCGTAATGACCGTCATGGCAGGCCCCTTAGCACCAGCGGCGGCTTAGCACAGCCGCTTAAGCGCTGCGAAACGCGTTGGTGATCGGATAGCGGCGGTCACGGCCGAAATTGCGCGTGCCCAGCTTGACCCCCGGCGGCGCCTGACGGCGCTTGTATTCGGACAGGTAGAGCAGCCGTTCGATCCGGATCACGGTGTCGCGCTCGAACCCTTCGCTGACCAACTGATCGACGCTCTTTTCGTGTTCGACCAAGCCATGGAGAATGCCATCGAGCACCGGATAGGGTGGCAGCGAATCCTCGTCCTTCTGGTCCGGGCGCAATTCGGCAGACGGCGGGCGGGTGATGATCCCTGCGGGCATGACCGGGCCGTCAGGACCCATGCCAATGCGCGGTTTGTGCTGGTTGCGCCATTCGCTGATCGCGAACACGGTCATCTTGTAGGCGTCCTTGAGCGGGTTGTAGCCGCCGGCCATGTCGCCGTAGATCGTCGCATAGCCGACGCTCATCTCGCTCTTGTTGCCGGTGGTCAGCAGCATCGGGCCAAACTTGTTGGACAGGGCCATCAAGGTGACGCCGCGAATGCGCGACTGGACGTTTTCCTCGGTCAGGTCCACCGCGCGATCGGCGAAACTGCCGGCCAGCATGGCGCCGAACGCTTCCACTGCCGGGGCAATCGGGATCGTGTCATAGCGGCACCCGATCATCTGCGCGCATTCGGTGGCCAGATCGAGACTGAGCTGGCTGGTGTAGCGGCTGGGCAGCATCACGCACCACACCCGCTCTGGCCCCAGGGCATCGGCGGCAATCGCGGCGCAGATCGCGCTGTCGATCCCGCCTGACAGGCCCAGGACCACGCCGGGGAAGCGGTTGCGTTCGACATAGTCGCGCAGGGCCAAGACCATTGCGCAGTAGATGTCTTCCGGATGATCGGCGAGCGGTGCGATCTCGCCCGCATCGCAGCGCCAGCCGGTGGCCGTGCGGGTCCAGCGGGTGGTGACTTCGTGTTCCTCCCAGTCCTTCATCTGGACCGCCAGGGAGCCATCGCCATTGACCACGAAGCTGGCACCGTCGAACACCAGTTCGTCCTGCCCGCCGACGCGGTTGACATAGGCCAGCGGCAGGCCGGTATCGACCGCGCGGCGTTTCGCCACGCCGTCAATCCGCAGCGTGTCCTTGTCGATTTCGTACGGACTGCCGTTGATGCAGAGAAACAGTTCGGCGCCGAAATCGGCCAGATGGCGGCAGACGTTGGGGTGCCAGATATCCTCGCAGATCGGCAGACCGATCATCACCCCGCGAAACACCACCGGTTCGGGCAGGGGGCCGGACTGGAACAGGCGCATTTCATCGAAGGTGCCGTAATTGGGCAATTCGTGTTTGAGCCGGATCGCGGCGATCTTGCCTTGGTCGAGCAGGGCGACTCCGTTGTGGAGGTTGCCGTCGACCACGAAGACCGAGCCGACCAGCATGGCCGGACCGCCATCGGCTGTGGCCTGGGCCAAGGTATCGAGCTGGGCCGCGGCCCGCTCGATCAACGCTGGCTTAAGCACCAGGTCTTCCGGCGGATAGCCGATCAGCTGCATTTCCGGGAAAACGATCAGGTCGGCTCCGGCCGCTTTTGACCGTTCGCGGGCGGCCAGCATCGCGGCGGCATTACCGGCAATGTCGCCCACGGACTGGTTCAACTGGGCAAGCGTGATGGAAAGCGTATCGACCATTTGTCTTTACCTAAGGGCTCCAGTCGCGTTAGCCAATGCGCGATCGCACCGGGCGCGCAGTCCGGGCAGGATTTTGGGAGAGAGAAATGTTCGAGCAGGCCTTCGCCAATGCCAATCTGCCCGGTGCAGTCGGGATCATCGTTGACCGGGATGGCGTGCGCTATTCCAGCGCGCTGGGCGTCACCGATGTCGAGAGCAAGCGGCCGGTGGCGGAGGACACGCCATTCCAGATCGCTTCGATGACCAAGGCCTTGGCGACCGTTGCAGCGATGCAGCAGGTCGAAGCCGGACGGCTCAGCCTTGATGCGCCGATTGGCGATGTCCTGCCCGACCTGGCCAATCCGCAAGTGCTGACTGGCTTCGATGCTGGTGGCAAACCGCAGCTGCGCAGCGCCGCGCGCCCGATTACGCTGCGCCATCTGCTGACCCACACTGCAGGGCTTGGCTATTTCTTCATCCACCCCGAAGTGCTGCAATATTTCGGCGCGGTCGGGATGCCCGCGCCGGGATCGCTCGATTCGATCCGCATGCCCTTGATGTTCGACCCCGGTGACCGCTGGGAATATTCGGTGGCAATCGATTGGGCGGGTCTGGCGGTCGAGGCCGTGACTGGACAGACGCTGGGCGACTACATGGCCGAACACGTGTTCGAGCCGCTGGGAATGACGGGAACGGCGTTCCACGATACGCTGCCGGAAGGCGCGGCGCAGGTGCACGTGCGGGATGAGAGCGGAGCACTCAAGGTCCAGCCAATGTTCCTTGGCGGCGGAGAGTATCACAACGGCGGGGGCGGCCTGATCGGCACCGCGCCCGACTATGCCCGGTTCGTTCGCGCCATGCTGCGCGGCGGGGAGCTGAACGGCAGGCGCATTCTGAAATCCGAAACCGTAGCGGAAATGGCGCGCAATCAGGTCGCTCCGCTGCGGGCAGGGGCGATGGGCACTTCGATGCCGCACCTTGCCCAGCCCTATGACACGTTCCCCGATCAGCACACGGGCTGGGGCCTTGGTTTCCTGATCAACCCCGAGCAGGGACCGCACGGCCGCTCGCCCGGGAGCCTCGCCTGGGCCGGGATCTTCAATTCCTATTACTGGATCGACCCGGTGCAAGGCGTTGGCGGGGTAATGATGAGCCAGCTGTCCCCGTTCGGCGACCCCGGCGCGCTAAGCACTTTCGGAGCGCTGGAACAAATGGCCTACCGCCCGCGTTAAACCATTTGCTGGGGAGATTTGCACGCCTTGTCGCGCTGCCAGTTGGCTTGCGCGGCGGCTGTGATTATTCTCCGATCTTAAGATGACCCGACTGAAGCGCGACGATCCCGCCACACTCAACAGCAGCCTGACCCCGCGCCATGCGCGGCCGTTGCGGCGGCTAGGCATGGTCCTGGCCGGAACGGCTGCCTTGGCCGGAATGGGCATGGTCTATGGCAAGCTGTCGGGCAGCCCTGCGGTATTTGGCGAAGCGACGATCAAGCCGGCCCAGGCACGGACTCCGCGCAAGTTGGCCAATTGTGCGCCGCGGCCCGAAGCCTTGCAGCAGGAACTGAACCGCATTGCCGCCTCGTTCCAGGGCAAGGTCGGGATTGGTGTGACCCAGGCCGGTTGTGACTGGGTGGTCGGCGCGCGGCAGGACGAATTCTTCCCACAGCAGAGCGTATCCAAATTGTGGGTCGCACTCAGCGTGCTGGATGCGGTCGATCGCGGCGCGGTGCGACTGGACCAGCCACTGACTTTGCGCCCCGACGATCTGGTCGTGTTCAACCAGCCAATGCGCTGGCGCTTGCTTGAAGAAGGCTCGTTGACTCTCCCGGTCCAGACCTTGTTGCAAAGCTCGCTGTCGCTGTCTGACAATCTGGCCAACGACAAGCTGCTGTGGACCGTCGGTGGGCCCGACCATGTGCGCGGCGTGCTCAAAGATCGCGGACTAGAGGGAATCCGTTTCGGTCCGGGCGAGCGCCTTCTGCAAAGCAGCATCGCCGGACTGCAATGGACTCCGGAACTGGCGCAGGGCAGCAACTTTAACGACGCGCGCGAGCGTTTGCCTGTGGAGCAGCGCCAGGCGCTGCTGTCGCGCTACGTGGCGGATCCGATGGACGGGGCAACCCCAGCGGGCGTCTCCAAGGCGCTGGGCCAGCTGGCAATGGGCGACCTGCTGTCGCCTGACACCACACAGGTCATGCTCGACATCATGGCCCATTCGCGCAGCGGACCGCGGCGGCTCAAGGGCGGGGTCCCGGCGGGGTGGAAGGTCTATCACAAGACCGGTACCGGCCAGGAACTGCGCGGTACCGCGACCGGCTATAACGACGTTGCGGTTTTCGTGGCGCCGAATGGCACTGCCTATGGCGTTGCGGTGATGATCGCGGAAACCCGCCAACCGATCCCGGCACGGATGGAAATGATGCACGCGGTGTCGCGCGCGGTTGCCGCAGCGCATGAGGCAAACGGATCTATTTAGACTGCCTTTGCACGTCGTTTGCGGCAGTGCTTCGAGACAGGTCCTCAATTTGCGAATTCGGTCCTTCCTCAAAAAGAACGGTCCGTGGGATTGGTGTAGTGGCTGTGATTTTACTACACCCGTTCGTCCTGAGGAGCCTTGAAGCCGAAGGCTGAAAGGCGTCTCGAAGGACTAGTGCGGAGCCGATACGAAAAGCCCCGCCGGATCGCTCCGGCGGGGCCTTTCTTTTGCCTGGGTTGAGCGAAGAGGTTTACTCTTCGCCTTCCGCCGCTTCGGGGTTCAGGTATTCGCCCGCATCGGCGTCAAGCCCATGGGTTTCACCTTCGACCACGGCCAGCGGATCGTCGCCGATGGCGGCTTCCGGTCCCTGGGCCAGTTCGGCGGCGTGCTCTTCTTCCGCGCTATCGGGAGCGATCAGGCTCTCCTGCAGCTTGCGGTACGAAGCGCGCAGCGCGGCGTCGCGGCTGGAGGCAGCAACGCGCAGGCGGTTCATGCCGGCACCGGTACCCGCCGGGATCAGGCGGCCAACGATCACGTTTTCCTTCAGGCCGATCAGGCTGTCGCGCTTTCCTTCGACCGCCGCCTGCGTCAGCACGCGGGTGGTTTCCTGGAACGACGCGGCAGAGATGAACGAGCGGGTCTGGAGCGAGGCCTTGGTAATGCCGAGCAGCACCGGCTTGCCTTCGGCGGGCTTCTGCCCCGGAGCCAGCTTGCTGTTGTACTCGTCCATTTCCTCGCGGTCGACCTGTTCACCGGCCAGCAGCACGGTGTCGCCACCATCGGTGATTTCAACCTTCTGCAGCATCTGGCGAACGATCACCTCGATGTGCTTGTCGTTGATCTTCACGCCCTGCAAGCGGTAGACTTCCTGGATTTCCGCGACGAGGTATTCGGCCAGAGCCTCAACGCCGAGCACTTCCAGGATGTCGTGCGGATCGGGCGAACCGGAAATCAGGTTGTCGCCCTTCTTGACCCAGTCACCTTCCTGGACGTCGATCACGCGGCTCTTCGGGATCAGGTACTCGATCGGTTCACCCTCTTCCGGAATGATCGCGATCTTGCGCTTGGCCTTGTAGTCGCGGACGAATTCGATCCGGCCCGAGACCTTGGCGATGATCGAATTGTCCTTCGGCTTGCGGGCCTCGAACAGTTCGGCAACGCGCGGCAGACCGCCGGTGATGTCGCGGGTCTTGGCGGCTTCGCGGCTGGCACGGGCAAGGATGTCGCCCGCTTCGACCGCTTGGCCGTCTTCGACCGACAGGGTGGTGCCCGGCGCCATCATGTAGCGCGCGGCCTCGCCCGAGGCATCGTCGAGCAGGGTCAGGCGCGGACGCAGGTCTTCCTTCTTCGAACGGCTGGCCGAGCGGTTCTCGGTCACCACGCGACTGGACATGCCGGTCGCGTCGTCGGTGACTTCGGTCAGGGTCTTGCCGTCGATCAGGTCCTGGTACTTCACGATACCGGGCTTTTCGGTGATCACCGGAAGGGTGAACGGGTCCCATTCGGCCAGGCGATCGCCTTCGTTGATGATCGCGCCGTCCTCGTGCAGCAGGTGGGTACCGTAAGGCACGCGGTGGATCGCGCGCTCGCGGCCCTCTGCGTCGACCACCACGATCTCACCGTTGCGGGCCAGGCTGAGGCGGCGGCCCCGCTTGTCAACGATGGTCGGGATGTCGCGATAGACGACGCTGCCGTCGCAGATCGCTTCGAGGTGCGACTGTTCGTTGACCTGCGCGGCGCCACCGATGTGGAACGTACGCATGGTCAGCTGGGTGCCCGGTTCACCGATCGACTGGGCGGCGATAACGCCGACAGCTTCACCGATGTTGACCGGGGTACCACGGGCCAGATCGCGGCCATAGCAGGTCGCGCAGACGCCCTGTTCGGCTTCGCAGATCAGCGGCGAGCGGATGCGCGCGGCCTGGATGCCGGTTGCTTCGATCGCAGCCACCGCCGCTTCGTCGAGCAGCGTGCCCTTGGCCGCGACGACATTGCTGTCCTTGTCGACGATGTCCTCGGCCAGGGTACGACCCAGGATGCGTTCGGCCAGCGAAGCAATGGTCGAACCGCCCTGCACGATCGAGCGCATTTCCAGCGCGCGTTCGGTGCCGCAATCCTCGACCACGACAACGCAGTCCTGCGACACGTCGACCAGACGGCGGGTCAGGTAACCCGAGTTCGCCGTCTTGAGCGCGGTGTCGGCCAGACCCTTGCGGGCGCCGTGGGTGGAGTTGAAGTATTCAAGAACGGTAAGACCTTCCTTGAAGTTCGAGATGATCGGCGTTTCGATGATTTCGCCCGACGGCTTGGCCATCAGGCCGCGCATCCCGGCCAGCTGCTTCATCTGGGTTGGGGAGCCACGCGCACCGGAATGCGACATCATGTAGATCGAATTGATCGGCTTCTGGCGGCCCGTTTCGGGGTCGACGGGGCTGGCCTTGATCTCGTCCATCATGGCGTTCGCCACCTGGTCGCCGCAACGGCTCCAGGCGTCGATCACCTTGTTGTACTTTTCCTGCTGGGTGATCAGGCCGTCCTGGTACTGCTGTTCATAGTCAGCCACCAGCGCCTTGGTTTCTTCCACCAGCGCCACCTTGCTGTCCGGAATGATCATGTCGTCCTTGCCGAACGAGATCCCGGCCTTGAATGCGTGGCGGAAGCCCAGGGACATGATCGCATCGGCGAACAGGACCGTGTCCTTCTGGCCGGTGTGGCGATAGACCTGGTCGATCACGTCGCCGATTTCCTTCTTGGTCAGGACCTTGTTGACCACATCGAAGGGCACGGTGTGCGACTTGGGCAGGCATTCGCCGATCAGCATGCGGCCCGGAGTGGTTTCGAACCGCTTCAGGTACTGCTGACCTTGCTCGTCGGTCTGCGGCACGCGGGCGATGATTTTGGAGTGGAGCGTCACCGCCCCCACTTCCAGCGCCTGGTGCACTTCGGCCATGTCGGCGAACATCATGCCCTGGCCGGGCTCGTTCTCACGGTCGATCGAGAGATAGTACAGACCCAGGACCATGTCCTGCGACGGCACGATGATCGGCTTGCCATTGGCTGGCGAGAGGATGTTGTTGGTCGACATCATCAGCACGCGGGCTTCCAGCTGGGCTTCCAGCGAAAGCGGCACGTGGACGGCCATCTGGTCACCGTCGAAGTCGGCGTTGAAGGCCGAGCAGACCAGCGGGTGCAGCTGGATCGCCTTGCCTTCGATCAGGACCGGTTCGAACGCCTGGATGCCCAGACGGTGCAGGGTCGGTGCGCGGTTCAGCAGAACCGGGTGCTCGCGGATCACCTCGTCGAGGATGTCCCAGACTTCCTTGCGTTCCTTTTCGACCCACTTCTTGGCCTGCTTCAGAGTCATCGACAGACCCTTGGCGTCAAGACGGGCGTAGATGAACGGCTTGAACAGTTCGAGCGCCATCTTCTTGGGCAGGCCGCACTGGTGCAGCTTGAGTTCCGGACCGGTCACGATGACCGAACGGCCCGAATAGTCGACGCGCTTACCGAGCAGGTTCTGACGGAAGCGGCCCTGCTTGCCCTTGAGCATGTCGGACAGCGACTTGAGCGGACGCTTGTTGGCGCCGGTGATGACACGGCCGCGGCGG
>JBKHWO010000003.1:0-4698 GCA_046566485.1 Alphaproteobacteria bacterium
CTTCCTGCCTGGCCTTGGCAGCCAGTTCTTCGCGGGAGGGTTCGGGAGCCTTGAGACGTGGTCTGGGAAGCGCCTTGGGTGTTCCTGCGCCTGACGGCCTGACACCGGTGCGTTCGGCCACCCAGTCCCGGGCACGTTCATGGTCGCATCCCAATTCATGCGCAACGAGGGCGACGAACCCGCCGCCGCACCCTGCTTCATGGTCGAACCACTGTCCGGCTTTGGTGCTGTCCACACGGACCGAGAGACCGCCCTTACGTCTGTAGCGCCACTCTGTGCGCGTTTTGCTGGACGGCTTGCCCAGAAGCTCGAGGAGCAACTGCGGCAGCCGGTCGACCAGTGCGGACTGGAAGTGCGACGAGGCGCTCACGTCGACACCCGCAGGTAACGCGGCAGAACGACGAAAATTGGATCAGGAGATTGTGCGCAGACCACGCGTGCCGAGCCCTCGAAAGTTCAGAGGGCACGACAAAAGTCATCATTTTTGGGCCGCCGAAACGTTCCAAGCGGTCGCCGGTCAGAACCGGTTTCGGAGGTTCACAGGGTTGAACCGTTCAACCCTTCGGTGCGCAGATGCGATATATCGATCACGAATTCGCCGTTTCATGATCGATAAGTCCGCCGGTTATCGATCACGGCTACCAGCTGCGCTTGCTGCCACCACGCTGCGAAGACGGCATGCGGATGATGGTCGCCATGGCCTTGGCGAGATTGGCCGACAGCGGTTCGCCTTCGATGTGCTGATCCATGAACCAGTCGACCAACGCCTCTTTCTTCGACTGGTCCATATCGGTGATCCGATTCTCCGAGATCGCCAGTTTGATCAGTTCAAGATAGGGCGTGGTGTAAGCGAGCCGAACCCGCCGATGGTCCGCTCCATCCGCCGCATCAAGGCCGTGCCGGACAAGGCCTCGCCCGCTTCGCCGTCAATCGTGAGAAAATGCCACGAGCCGCCGCTGCCGCCGCTCCAGCGCCACAGCGGTCCGGTGTGCGTGATCTGTTCGGTCATATGGGCTCACACGAAGGCACGAAGACACCAAGAGGTTCTGCAAACGGCGAAGCCGCCCATCCATGCGAACCTTGCCGATGGCGCAGCGTCGGATGGATCAAAGCGCCTTCGGTCCCGCGCGACATCTTCGTGTCTTCGTGCCTTCGTGTCTTCGTGTCTTCGTGTGAACCATTCTACCCCGCCCACCTCGCCGTCAATCGTCAGGAAATGCCAAGAGCCGCCGCTCCAGCGCCACAGCGGTCCGGTGTGCGTGATCTGCTCAGTCATCTGGGCTCACACGAAGGCACGAAGACACCAAGAGGTTCTGCAAACGGTAAAGCCGCCCATCCACGCGAACCTTGCCGATGGCGCAGCGTCGGATGGATCAAAGAGCCTTCGGTCCCGCGCGACATCTTCGTGTCTTCGTGCCTTCGTGTGAACCATTCTACCCCGCCCGCCGTACCGGGACCGGAATGTTGCACACGTCCGCTCCCCCCGCAGGGCGGATGAAGAACGCATCGCGCCGGTTCGCCCGTGCCTCGGCATAGCGCGCGAAACTTCCGCTTTCGGTGGACAGGTATTCATAGGCAGGCAGACCCGCCACCTCGTTGCCCATCCGGATCGTGCGCAGGCCGGTGCGCTGTTCGGGCTTGTCATAAAAGCCGAGCCCCGCCGTACCGCGCGGGAGGCTGGACAAGTGTTCGATCCCCTCGATCACCCGGCCCACCAGGGCGATGTTGCGATCGAGGTGGCGCGGTGCGTGGCCGATCACCACGTAAAGCTCCGCTCCCGTGCCGGTATTGGGGGAAAGATCGCGGCCCACGCCCACCATGCCATAGCAATGGACCGGCCACTGCGCGGTCGCGTCGAAAGCGATCGGCCAGCCGCCCCTGATCGCCACGTGCGGCGCATAGCCATCGCGGTCCGCCGCTGCTGCGGGAACGATGGCGGCGGTCACCGGCGCGACATATTCGCCCTCGGTCATGGTCCGAAGGCCGGCAGGCAGGGCCCGGGCTTTCGCGGCATCCTCGGCATTGCCGTCGCCCCATTGCACGACGTAGTTGTCCTGCACCCGGTTGATCGACAGACCGTCCCAGAACCGTGCCGCCGCCAGCCTGCGGATGTTGCCGACCCAGCCCTGACTGAACGGGGCGGGAATGAGCTGGATCACCACCCGGCGCGGCATGCCCGCAGAGTCCGGAACCAGGTCCATGACCAGCAGATCGGTAGGCGCAATCTGCACCCAGTCCGCTTTCGGAGCATTGGCAATGATCTCGCCCGGCGCCACGGGCGAGGGCCGGGTCTGCCCGGCGACCTGCCTGGCCGAGGCTTGGGCACTGGCCGGCGAATGTTGCGGGGCAAAGGTCACCGCGAGCGCGGCGAGAGGAAGCAGAAGCCTTTTCATGGACCGCACAGTGCCATTCCGGCTTCCAATGTCAAACCGGTCTCAATCGTCCTGTTCCAGCGCCTCGATATCATCGTCGCTAAGGCCAAAGTGATGGCCAACCTCATGGATCACCACATGCGCCACCAGATGCTCGAGCGTCTCGTCACCGCGGGCGATCCATTCGTCGAGGATGGGCGAGCGGAACAGGCGAATCCGATCTGGCATCGTGCCCGACGCATTGTGCTTTTCGCCAATTGGGACGCCTTCGTAGAGCCCGGTCAACTCGAAGGCGTCGGCCATGCCCATGGCAGCAAGGGTTTCGGCATCGGCGAAATCTTCGACCACCAGCAGCACATCGCCCAGGTGCGCTGCGAACGGCTCTGGCAGGCGCGCCAAGGCGGCCCGCGCCAGGGCTTCGATCTCAAGCAGAGAAGGGGCAAGTCCGAAAGTCCGTAGCATGCCCCCACCATAGCGCCGCTGGCTTTGCCCGCAACGCTTGCGCGAACGCCCGCCGGGCGCTAGGGCGCGCTCTTCCAGTGCACGCGGAGCGGTGGCCGAGTGGTCGAAGGCGCTCGCCTGGAAAGTGAGTATACGTCAAAAGCGTATCGAGGGTTCGAATCCCTCCCGCTCCGCCATCATGTTCCGTTTATATCCTGAAAATAAACGGTGATAAGGAAGCCCGCTCAATTCGGCCCCACTTCCGGCCCCACTCATGGTTTGGAATGGGCCCAGCAAGCGAACGGGCCGCAGCGAATCTTGATCGCGAGTTTTCTTAGGACTCGACCAGCTGGCGGGGGATGCACTTTTTTATCTAGGGTGGGGCTTTAGCAGATGCAGAGACCGGTTGCTTCAAACGAGGCACTTGTCAGTGCTGAGGGGCGCCGATGCTGGGACTGCAACAACCTATGCTTGCCATGACAAGCGTCAGCGCCGGTTGAAATCAGAGCGCTGCTCCGCAAGGCAATAACAGCAACCTTTTTGCTTTGTCCTTTCGCTAAAATAGCAACTTGGCATCCACCAGGGCGTCACAAGTGCCCTGGCGATAGTATTGGATTGTTGACCGGGTAACGTCGCAGCTAAAGCCGACTGCTGGCTGGATAGAGCCGATCCGCAATCGGTCTGAACTCAACACTAGAGAGCCAAACGCGCCTTTCTCGGTGCGCCGCTTGCCCCAAAACGGATCGACTGCATCAAAACGTGTAGTTCTAAGCTGTAGGCCAAATTCAGCGTTGATGACATTCAGTCGAACCGCAGCAATGCCGCGCAGCCCGATCGTACTGTAGCTCTGCTCGCTAAAGCCCACAGAGTGACGCAAAAATGTTGGGCCTATTGCGAATGCTTGAGCAGGGTTTGGAGACAAAACGAAAGGGACAAAGGCATCAGCCTGCCAGCCTGATACCGACTGCCCGGCTTCCGAATCGTAGTATCCAACCCTGACGGATGGTTGAACCGCGGTGCGAGACCCCAGGCCCTTGGTGTAAGTGACCTGAGCATAAGGCATAGTAAATGAATGGTGTTTCTGCCCTAGCCGAACAACCCCGCCTCTAAGCTCCACCAAAGGAGTGAGTTGCTTAGAAGCCGCGACTTCACCGGCAAAACGATCTGCTGCATCATTCGGTAAAGAGCGGTAAGAGACATTGGCAAGCAGTATTATACCGCTCTGAAACCGCTTCTGATACTGCGCACCGACCGTAGTGCCCCAAACATTCTGGTATTCACTATCCGGCACATACGACATATCTATGCCGCCGAAGTTGAGGTTGTAATTTCCTGGCTGATTCAGGGGATTTCCAAAGCGAGATACGGACAGCTTAACGGAAAGCTTCCCTCTCTGCTGGTCGATCCTATCGATAAATGACAGAATGTTGGCGCGAACGGCTGGCGGTGGATTGTTCTTATAGGCCTCCACAAAAAGGCGCTTCGCTTCGCGTAAGTTACCAGACAGCATAAGAGCTCTCGCAAGCTCCAAGCGGATCCGCGGGGTCGGCGACTCTAGATACAGGACATTCAGCAGTTCAGCGGCCTCCTCGGCCCGCCCCTGCTCAAGTAGATTTATCGCCTGCAAAAACTGATTTTGTGTTTCGATTTGATTACCTAAAGCAGGCGCTGCGCCTAGTGTGAATAGTACACCAACAATGAGCAGCCGCACTATTTACCGCCGAACGCGCCTATAAAGTTCCCCCCGGCCCCTGTCAGATAGAACGTGCCTCCAATCTCATTAGCCGTTGGCCCAAAAAAACGCCCCGTCGCATTGCCAGACAAGCCGGTTGCATAGAGTATGCCGGTAAGAGCGTTGATACCCGGAGAGTAACTAAGCGTTCCT
>JBKHWO010000004.1:0-22821 GCA_046566485.1 Alphaproteobacteria bacterium
CCCGGCGGTTCTGCAGTTCGCGCACGCCATCAGCGGTCGGAACCCGCGGGTTGTTTTCACCAAAGCCCTGGCTGGTGATGGCACCCGACGGCACGCCGCGCGAGGTCAGGTAGGCCTGGACCGAGGCATTGCGGCGTTCCGACAGACCTTGGTTGTACTGCGCCGAACCGGACCGGTCGGCATAGCCGGCCAGCATGATCGGAACATTGGCGCAGCTGCCATAGGCCGTGACTGCGCTGTCAAGGATCGAGGCTGCTTCCGGAGTGATGTCCGACCGATCCCAGTCGAAGAACACGATGTACGGACCCTTGTTGCAGACCGCTGCAACCGGCGGCGGCGGCGGCGGTGGCGGAGGCGGGGGAGGCGGCGGCGGGGGCGGCGGGGGCGGCGGCGGTGCGGCCGGTTCGCCGAAGTTGTATGCAAGCGTCAACAGCAGAGAGTGCGAACGCCACCGGCTGGAAACCTGACGGCCCAGGCCGTCCACCATGTCGACATTGTCGACATTGAACAGCCGGTACTTCAGGCCCATGTCCCAGCGGTTGCTGATCGGCGTGCGGATCCCGGCCACAGCCTGCCAGGCAAAGCCACTGTCGCTATCGTCGATCCAGCCCGGGCCGACGACATCGGTGGTGATTTCATGCTTTACGTTGGCAAACCCGGCCCCGCCCCCGACAAATCCTTGCAGACCGTCGTCAGCACCGAAATCGAGCAAGCCATTGAGCATGAAGCTGAGCGCGCTGTGCTTTCCGCCGACATTTTCATCATCGAGGGTGCCGGTGAAACGGTCGGTAGCGGTCCGGCGCGGGACGAACACATTTGCCGTCAGAGCATCGGGGTTCGCGCCCTTGTAGGAGGCTTCGGTCTCCAGGCGGAAACCGCCGAAGTCGTAACCAATTATAAAACCGGCATCGGCGCCGATATCGTGATCGACTGACACCGCATCGACGGTGGGGCCAATGTTGAAGCGGGTGTCTTCCATTTTCATGACACCGGCATCAAGTTCCATGTACCATGAATCGTCGCGCGCCAATGCGGGCGTTGCGAGCACGGTGGTGGCCAAAGCCAACCCAATGATCGTCTTGCGCATGTTTACCTTCCCCTTACTGCAGATGTCCGGACTTGATATGCAGGTGGGGCGCTGAACTGGGCCAAACCTGCTACTTCAGGAACCTGCTGCGATTAGAGTGCATTTCTTCGGCTAATGCGGTGCCGCACGAACGTGTTATTCGACACCATAGCCGACAACGAAAAAGGGGCCGGATAGTTCCGGCCCCGTTCATAATTTCGATCAATCCCGAAAAGAAATCAGGCTGCAGGAAGCAGGCGTTTCTCTCCCGCAATACGCAGCATGGCTTTCTGCAGCTTTTCAAATGCGCGCACTTCGATCTGGCGAACGCGTTCGCGGCTGACATTGTATTCCTGACTCAGCTCTTCCAGCGTGCGCGGATCATCGATCAGGCGGCGCTGGGTCAGGATGTGGCGCTCACGATCATTGAGGCTGGCCATAGCTTCGACCAGCAACGCATGGCGATTGCCTGCTTCTTGCGCCTCTTCAACGATCTGATCCTGCAAAGGTCCGTTATCTTCAAGCAGGTCCTGCCACTGGCCTTCGCCATCATCGTTGAACGAGATGTTCAGCGAGGCATCGCCGCCCATCATCATCCGGCGGTTCATGTTGACGACTTCCTGTTCGGAAACGCCCAGATCGGTCGCGATCTTGCGCACATCGTCGGGGTGCAGGTCGGTATCCTCGTAGGCGTCGAGGTTCTTCTTCATCCGGCGCAGGTTGAAGAACAGCTTCTTTTGCGCGGCCGTCGTGCCCATCTTCACCAGCGACCAGCTACGCAGGATGAATTCCTGCATCGACGCCTTGATCCACCACATTGCGTAGGTGGCAAGGCGGAAGCCGCGATCTGGCTCAAACTTCTTGACGCCTTGCATCAGGCCGATGTTGCCTTCGGCAATCAGCTCGGACACCGGCAGGCCATAGCCGCGATAGCCCATCGCGATCTTGGCCACGAGCCGCAGGTGGCTGGTCACCAGCTGCTTGGCCGCTTCCGGATCCTGGTGTTCGGAAAAGCGCTTGGCGAGCATGTATTCCTGCTCAGCCGTAAGCACCGGGAATTTTTTGATCTCAGCCAGATAGCGGTTCAACCCCTGCTCCCCGCCGAGGGTGGGCATGGTTGTGCCGTTGCTATTGGACTTGCGTTCGGGTTCGGACATTTGACTCATTCGTCCTTTCGTTGTCGGCTCACCCATTAGAGAACCCTATAGAGGCGTTCTCTGGCGGCGGCCACATGGATTAAGATGCTAACACACAAACCGTGCTTTAGCTCCTCAATTCGACCAACAGCCCTGCCATGTCGGCGGGCAACTTGCTCTCAAAGCGCAATTTTGCCCCCGTAACCGGGTGGATAAGGCCCAACACTGCAGCGTGCAGTGCCTGCCGGGCGAAATGAAGCTGGTTAAGGATCGGCCGAAGCCGCTGAGGCGTGCGTCCATACACGGGATCGCCCAATAGCGGATGGCCGATTGACGACATATGAACGCGGACCTGATGGGTTCTGCCGGTCTCGAGGCGGCATTCGACCAGCGCCGAGCCGCTCAGCAGTTCGATTGCCTTGTAATGGGTGATCGCATGTTTACCGCGGCCGTCATCGACCAGCGCCATTTTCTTGCGGTTGGCGGTCGAACGGGCAATCGCGCCGTGCACCGTCCCGGCAGGAGGCAAGGGGTGCCCGGCGACAATCGCGAAATAGGCGCGTTCGATCGAATGATCGGCAAATTGCCGCGCGAGCCCTTCATGGGCAGCGTCGGTCTTGGCCACCACCAGTAGGCCCGAAGTGTCCTTGTCGATGCGATGCACGATCCCGGGTCTGGCAACCCCGCCAATGCCCGACAGCTGCCCGCGGCAGTGGTGCAGCAAGGCATTGACCAGCGTGCCGTCGAGATTGCCCGCTGCCGGGTGGACGACCAGTCCGGCAGGCTTGTCGACTACGATCAGGTGCTCATCTTCGTAAACGATGGTCAGCGGAATATCCTGGGCAGCAGCCTCCGCTGGCGCGGCCGCCGGGACGTGAACTTCGAACTTGGTCCCTGCGGCCGGCTTGAAGCTGGCCTGGCCGACGATTTTCCCGTTCAACATGACGCGGCCGTCACTCAGCAGGGCCTTGATCCGCTCGCGCGACAGTCCGCTGGCTTCGGCCAGGGCCTTGTCGAGCCGCTGGCCTGTTTCGGCAACTACGCCGGAAATGATGGAATTCCCCCCGTTCATTGCTAGCTAGTTGGGGATGGAGATAGAAGTGACAAGTGGCGCAATTGCCACACTGCTGAAAGAAGCGACCTTGGCGGCGCCAAGCGAGTGCTGTGGCCTATTGCTTGGCCGGGATCGGAAGGTTGTCCGCGTGGTCCCCGCAGCAAACGTTCATCCGGACCCAGAACGCCATTTCGAGATCGACCCCGCCGTCCTGATTGATGCTTTGCGGAGCGAGCGTGAAGGGGGCGCTCACGTGCTGGGCTATTATCATTCGCATCCCAACGGCCTGGCGCACCCCTCTGGCGAGGATCACGCCTGTGCCAGCGGCGATGGACGGGTGTGGGCGATTGTCGCCGCTGGCGGTGTAACGTGGTGGCGCGACGACAAAGCCGGATTTCAACGGCTTTCCCTGCGACTCGCGGAAGGCTAAAGGGATAGCCACATCATCTAGGGACGCACATGACTAACACTTCGCCTGATCTATCCCCGTTCGATCTTGCCAGCCTGCTCTGTTCGCGGCTGTGCCACGACTTGCTCAGCCCGGTTGGCGCACTGTCGAACGGATTGGAACTTCTCGCCGAGGAGAAGGACCCCGAAATGCGCAGGCGGTGCATGGAATTGCTCGAACAGTCAGCGCGGACCAGCGCGGACAAGCTCAAGTTCTTCCGGCTCGCATTCGGGGCTGCAGGAGGATTCGGAGAAAGCGTGGCGATCCAGGAACCCAAGGCACTGATCGAGGCTCTGGTTGCTGGCAATGCGCGGATCACGCTGGGCTGGGCCCTGGGTACAGCCGCTTTGCCTAAGCCTGCGGTGAAGGTCATGCTCAATCTGGCCCATATCGCAATGGATGCCCTGGTAAGGGGCGGCACTCTCGATATTGGGGCAGAGCTGCGCGATGGCACCAGCGAAATCGTGGTCCGTGCGGCGGGGCCTAAAATTGCCTTTGACCCGGTGATTGGACGCACGCTGGATGGTCAAATGAACGCTGGCGAACTGACCAGTCGGACAGCTCCTGCCCACATGATCCAGCAGCTTGTTGCCGGTATGGGCGGGGGACTGCAATTTGCCCTGACCGACGATGCGCTGGTGATGGGCGCGGTATTGCCGGGATAAAGCATAGCCGATGAACGAGCTGGTCCACTTCGAAAGTCCTTCGCCCAACTGGAATGAGCGGCAGCTGCCGGTTTCGATGGTGGTGATCCACTATACCGGCATGCAGAGCGCGGAGGAAGCGCTGGAGCGGCTGTGCAGTGAAGAAGCGCAGGTCTCGGCGCACTACATGATTGAAGAGGACGGAACGGTCCACCGCCTGGTGCGCGAGGACCGCCGCGCCTGGCACGCCGGCAAGTCGTTCTGGCGCGGCATTACCGACATCAACTCGGCGTCGATCGGGATTGAATTGGTCAATCCAGGGCATGAATTCGGTTATCGTCCGTTTCCGGAGGCGCAAATGGAGGCGTTGCTGCCGTTGCTGGCCGATATGGTCCAGCGGCACGACATCCCCCGCGCCAATGTCGTCGGGCATTCTGACGTCGCTCCGGCGCGCAAGGATGATCCGGGCGAACTGTTCGACTGGGACTTGCTTGCCGCGCACCGGCTGGCGCTGCGCACGCCGCGGGTGTCGATGCCCAGCCCTTACGAGAACGACGGTGCATTCTTTCTGGCGCTGGAACGGTGGGGATATGACATTTCCGACCAGCAGGCTGCCGTCCGCGCGTTTCAGCGGCGCTGGCGTCCGCATATCATTGATGGTCAAGTCGACGGCGAGTGCTCGGCTATCCTGTTCTCTTTATTGTTGGACCGCGACGACGGACGCACTAGATAGGCGCTTGCCAGGGGGCCGGGCAGCCGCGCCTGTCCCCGCGTCGGCGGGGATCGTTCTCTGCCCATGCGGGACAGTCGAGGAAAGTCCGGGCTCCACGAAACAAGGGTGGCGGGTAACGCCCGCCGGGCGACTTGCTTGCAGGGAAGCCCAGGGAAAGTGCCACAGAGAGCAGACCGCCCCGGCCAGTCCGGGGTAAGGGTGAAAGGGTGCGGTAAGAGCGCACCGGGGGCCTGGTAACAGGACTCGCACGGCAAACCCCACCCGGAGCAAGACCGAATAGGGGCGGCGCGTTCTTCCGCAAGGCAGAACAGGTCAGTTTCGGACCCGACCGCCCGGGTTGGTTGCTGGAGCGGCGGAGCAATCCGTCGCCGAGAGGAATGGCTGCCAGTGCGGATACGGTCTATTATGGGATACCGTCCGCGCTACAGAACCCGGCTTACAGGCCCCCTGGCGTTTTCAGGGCCGTCCGACGCTCACATATGTAAAGCCTTGGGCCCGCACTTCTGCTGGATCATAGACGTTCCGCAGGTCGACCAGTACCGCCGCCCTAGCGATCTTCTTGATCCGATTGAGGTCAAGTGCGCGGAATGCATCCCATTCAGTCACGATGACCGTGGCATCGGCGCCTTCGATAGCCGCATAGGCATTGGGCTGCATTGCTACCTCTGGCATCAGGGGTTGCGCCAGGTCCATTCCTTCCGGGTCGTAACCGGCGACTTCCACACCGGCATCGGCCAAGGCCTGGGCAATCGCGATCGATGGCGCGTCGCGCATGTCGTCGGTGTTGGGCTTGAAGGTTAGACCCAGCAGCGCGACCTTCTTGCCGCGGGCCGCTTCACTGCCACCGAGTGCCTCGATCACCTTGCGGCCCATCGCACGCTTGCGCGCATCGTTGACCTTGACCACGGCTTCGACGATCCGGGTCGGGGCTCCATAATCTTCGGCCGTCTTGAGCAGGGCCAGGGTGTCCTTGGGGAAGCACGAACCGCCATAGCCGGGGCCGGCGTGGAGGAATTTCGGCCCGATACGGCCGTCCATGCCGATGCCGCGGGCAATGTCCTGAACGTCGGCACCAACTTTTTCGCACAGATCGGCCATTTCATTGATGAAGGTGATCTTCACCGCAAGGAAGGCGTTGGCGGCGTATTTTATCAGTTCCGATGAGCGGCGGCTGGTGAACAGGATCGGCGACTTGTTGAGAAACAGCGGACGGTAGACCTCGTTCATCACACCCCGGGCCCAATCATCCTCGGTCCCCACTACAATCCGGTCAGGATGCTTGAAGTCACCGATCGCCGCGCCTTCGCGGAGAAACTCAGGATTGGAGGCAACCGCGAACTTCACACCAGGATTGGCTTCGGTCAGGATGCGTTCCACCTCGTCCCCGGTACCCACCGGAACGGTCGACTTGGTCACGATCACGGCGGGTTGCTTGAGGTTCTGGCCGACTTCCTCCGCAACGGCATAGACGAAGGACAGGTCCGCATGGCCATCGCCGCGACGGCTTGGCGTCCCGACCGCGATGAAGATAGCGGTGGCGTCGGCAATGCCTGCGGCAAGGTCGGTGGTGAAGGTCAGGCGCCCGGCCTTGACGTTTGACGCCACCAGTTCGGCCAACCCCGGCTCATAAATCGGCATGATCCCAGCCTGCAGACTGGTGATCTTGGCCGGGTCCTTGTCGATGCAGACCACATCGTGGCCAAAGTCGGCGAAGCACGCCCCGGAAACCAGTCCGACATAGCCTGAGCCAACCATCGCGATCTTCATGACAAACTCCTTTGCGACACGCTGATCGTGCCGTCTTGTTCCTGCGCCTGAATAAGCCAGCGCGCGGTGCCTTCTAGCCCCAGGGCGGTCAGCCGGCCTGAGGCATAGGCGCCGGTATCGATGCCGATGCGGCTGGCGGCCAGTTCTACCTGGTCGTAAATAGTATGGCCGTAAACCACGGTTAAACCCAGATCGTGCGGGGTGGAGACGAACGGTTCGCGAATCCAGCGCAGATCGCTGGGGCTTTGTTCCTCCAGAGGAACTTCAGGCCGGATTCCGGCGTGGACGAACAGATAGTCACCCAAGTGGATCATGTTTTCCATCGCACGCATGAAGGCCAGGTCTTCTGCCGGAACCGCAGCCCGCATCAAGCCTTGCGTTTGCGCCAGCGTCGCTTCGTCATAGGCGATGCGATCCACGGGATAGGACAGGATCGTCTCGCGCCCGCCATGGCGCAGGAAAAGGCGCAGGACATCTTCCTTGGTGAAGGCATCGAGGAACATCTCCTCGTGATTGCCCATCAGGGCCCGCAGGGGGCGCTGCGCTTGCCATTCGCGCGCCAGTCTTAACACGCCCGCACTGTCAGGGCCACGATCGACCAGGTCGCCCAGAAGGATCACCAGGCTTGCGCTTTCGTCGCGCCGGGCATGGTCGGCTTCAATTGCTTCCGCCAAGGCCGCGAACAGGTCCGCCCGGCCATGGACATCACCGACCGCATAGACCCGTTGTCCGGCCGGGAGCGCAGGCATGGACTGGCTTGGCGCGGAGCCGAAGATATCTTTGATACGGGAAAACATGGCAGTGCAGGCTATCCTATAGCTGCTGCCTTGGTCCTGAACAATGGCAGCGGGCCCGCGTTGCCCGAATGTCACAGTTCGGCAGGCCCACGCAACGAAGTGTCTTAAGTGCCTTGTGCAGTGCAACAAAAGTGTGCAAACCACGCTGGCACGCAGCGAAGGGCTCCGGTTACGAGAGACCGCGCAGCGGCAGCAGGTGGGACGAAGCTGAAGTCTAATCAAAGGAAGATTGTCATGCTCACGTCCGTCCGCGGCCTTCTTGCCGCAACATTCGTCGTCGGTTGCGGAATGGCCGCCACTCCGGCTTTGGCCGACGAAACCGATCCTCCCGCCGCAGTAACTGTGACCGGCAATGTTGCTTTGGTCAGCGATTATCGTTTCCGCGGCATTTCGCTTTCGGGTGGTGATCCTGCTCTCCAAGGGTCGATCAACCTCAACCACGAGAGCGGTCTTTACGCCGGTATCTGGGGCTCGAACCTGGAAGACACCGATGTCTATGGATCGCTTGAAACCGATTTCTATGCGGGCTGGACCGGAGCTGTCGGCGATGGTCTGACGGCTGATGTCGGCATGACCTACTACGTCTATTTCAACGGCAAGGTGGGCCAAGCCAACTACTTTGAACCCTATGCCTCGCTGACCAAGACTCTGGGTCCGGTCAGTGCCAAGGCCGGGGCTGCCTACGCTTGGAAGCAGGATTCGCTGGGTGGGGATGACAATCTTTACCTCTACACCGACTGGACGCTGGGCGTTCCCAACACGCCGGTCTCGGTTGCGGCGCACCTTGGCTATACTGACGGCGCCTTGTCGCCCAAGGTTCTCACGGGTGCCGGAACCGGTGGCGGTTGGGATTACTCGCTTGGTGCCAGCTACGCTGTGACCAAGAACCTTTCGGCGAGCGTCAGCTATGTCGGAGTGGACGGCAAGTCGATTGACAGCCTGTCCAACGATGCAGTCGTCGCTTCGCTGAAGTATTCGTTCTAAGCGACGAACCGCGAATTAGGGGCCTGCGCCGGATTGCCGGCGCGGGCCCTTTCGCGTTAGGAGGACGCATGACGAAGTTCCTCCACAGCATGATCCGGATAACCGATCCGGATGCAACCATCGCCTTCTTCAATCTCATCGGCGTAAAGGAAGTGCGACGCTTTGACAGTGAGCAAGGCCGCTTCACTCTGATCTTCCTCGCGGCCGAAGGCCAGGAAGGGATTGCGGAGGTCGAACTGACCTACAATTGGCCATCACCAGATGGTGAAGCGGAGGCCTATACCGGCGGCCGCAACTTTGGCCATCTCGCTTATCGGGTAGAGAACATTTACGAGACGTGCCAGCGGGTCATGGATGCCGGACACATCATTCACCGCCCCCCGCGCGATGGCCACATGGCCTTTATCAAGACTCCCGATGGGATCTCGATCGAACTGCTCCAGGACGGCCATTTGCCGCCGCAGGAACCCTGGGCCAGCATGCCGAATACCGGCACCTGGTAAAGTCTAGGGTGTCTTGATGGAACCGCGCAGGACTAGATAGCCTGCCAACCCGGAGGCGAGTGAGCCCAAGAGAATGCCAAGTTTGGCTTCTTCGACCAGCAAGGCGCTGGTGGGAAAGCCCAGCTGGGCGATGAACAAGCTCATCGTGAAACCGATCCCGCATAGCAAGGCCATGCCCCACAACTGCCGCCACGAGGCACCGGCGGGCAAGGCGGCAAAACCGCTGCGGTTTGCTGCCCACATGGTCCCGAGAATCCCGGCTTGTTTGCCCACGAAAAGGCCGAGCGCGATGCCCAAGGGCAAGGGCGAGGCGAGATCAGCCACAGACAAGGCTCCCAGTTCGACCCCCGCATTTGCGAATCCGAACAGCGGGACAATGAAATAGGCGCTGATCGGCGCCATCGCATGCTCCATCCGCAACAGCAGGCTATCGCCGTGGCGGTTGAGTTTCATCGGTATGGCCAGGGCGGCAAGAACGCCGGCCACAGTGGCATGAACGCCCGAGTTCAATACGGCAAACCAGAGTAGACCACCGATCAGGACAAAGGGCCAAGGACGATCCACGCCGCTTCGGTTGATCAGCGCCAGGACAGCCACAAGTCCAGCCGCTAGCAACAGCCAAGAAAGCTTCAGCGTGCTGGTGTAGAACACGGCGATGATGGCCACCGCGCCAAGATCATCGACAATCGCGACGGTCAGCAGGAACAGCCTCAGGCTGGACGGCGCGTGCTTGCCGACAAGCGCCAGAACGCCAAGAGCAAAAGCAATGTCCGTTGCTGCGGGAATAGCCCAGCCCGGCCTCAATTCCGGGCTGCCGCCTGCCACCAGGAAATAGATCAGGGCCGGTACGGCCATGCCCGCTGCTGCCGCCAGCACGGGCAGCCTACGGCGCTGAGGATTGGATAGCTCGCCGTCCAGGACTTCGCGTTTGATTTCCAGTCCAACGACGAAGAAGAACAGGGCCATCAGCGCGTCGTTGATCCACAGGTGCAACGTGTCCAGCTTGGCAATCGGGGTCCAAGGTAGGGTGCCATGAAACAGGTGGTGATAGGGTTGGGCCAGGGATGAATTGGCCGCGATCATGGCACCGCAGGCGACCAGGATCAGGAAGACGCCTGCACCTGCTTCCCCGCCCAAAAGCTTGCGGATCTTCGCAGCGAACCTGCCGAATAAATGCGTTTGTCGGGCCATCATTCCAAATTGCCCAGTTTGCCGCTTTTGGCAACCGCATGCGCATGCCCTGCAAGCAGGACCTTATCATCTGTCCCGTTGTAAGCTGCTACATAAATTGAATTTAATTAGAGCCTCGGTCTTTTGCTTCGTTGCAAACCTCTCCTAGAGGCGATAGCTGAATATACTTATCGCTTTGATTCTAGTGGGAATTTGCTCAGGTGGGCGCAAGCTGGCATTCCTTGATCGAATTACTGGTGCTGTTGAAGCATGAATTGCTTGCCTTTGCTGTCTTCTGGTTCTGCCTGGGCCTGATCGACGAATTTCTGCTTGATCTGGCGTGGCTCTGGCTTCGGTTCAGCGGTCGGGCCGGTCGCACGCGGTTGCCCGTTGGCTACGGTGCCGAGGCGTTGTCGGGTCGCACGGCCGTATTCATCCCGGCGTTTCGTGAAGCGTCGGTCATTGGCGCGACGGTGGCTCATATGCTGGCCGTTTGGCCGCAACGTGATCTGACAATTTACGTTGGCTGCTATCGCAACGATCCGGGGACGATCGCCGCCACGAGTGCGGCCGCTGCAGCTGATCGCCGCGTCCGCGTCATTATTTACGGCGCAGACGGTCCGACCACCAAGGCAGACTGTCTGAACCGGCTTTATCGAGCGATGTGCGCAGACGAGGATCGCCAGGGTTCGCCCTATGCCAGTGTCATTCTGCACGATGCAGAAGACATGGTTCATCCGGCGGCCTTGCAGGCAATCGACGCGGCACTCGTCTTGCGTGATTTTGTCCAATTGCCGGTCCGTCCGGAACTGCAAGGACGGTCACTTTGGATTGCTGGGCATTACGCTGATGAATTCGCGGAAAGTCACGCCAAGAACATGGTGGTTCGCGCCGCATTGGGCGCTCCGTTGCCTGCAGCGGGCGTCGGTTGCGGGTTTGCCCGGACGGCGCTGGGTGAGCTGGCTGCGAAGCGGCGCGCTGAGGGAGAAGCCGGGCCATTCGCGCCGGACTGTCTCACCGAGGACTACGAACTCGGCTTGATCCTCTCGCGTCACGGACGAGGAAGCGCGTTTTTGCGGTTGCGCGATGATGGCGGTCAATTGGTCGCAACCAGGTCGTACTTCCCACACAAGCTGGACGCTGCCGTTCGTCAGAAGACCCGCTGGATTCACGGCATCGCGTTGCAGGGATGGGAGCGGATGGGATGGAGCGGGAAAGGGGTCGAACTGTGGATGGCCATGCGCGACAGACGCGGACCCTTGACTGCACTGGTTCTGGCAATCGCCTATCTTGTGCTTTCATTGGACGGGCTCTTGCTGGCTCTGTCATGGTTTGCGCCGGTTCAGGACAGGCCCGTTTCGCCCGAGTTGGCGGTGATGTTGGATCTCTGCATGGCCGGGTTTGTGTGGCGCACCGGGTTGCGTTTCTGTTTTACGGCGCGCGAATATGGCGTTCTCGAAGGGCTGCGTGCGCTTGGACGCATCCCCATTGCCAATATCATTACCATTATCGCGGGGCGCAGGGCTCTGGTTGCCTATTGCCGCTCGCTCAGGACCGGGCGTGTGGTCTGGGACAAGACAGCGCATGACAGACACCCCGCAAACGTCATGCTTCGCCGGGCGCGAGCATGAATCTGCCCGGTCATAAGAACCGCAAAGGCCAGCCATTGCTGGTCCTTGCCCTGATTCTGCTGGGTTGGATCGGCGCGCGTTCAGCCTTGTGGACATTTTCGACGGCTGGGGAGGTCTTCAAAGCCGAACCTGCAGGTTCGCATAGGACGATCGGACCCGCAACTCCATCGCTAGCGCGCGAACCCCAGACGTCGGCTCCGGATACCGAGGATGCTCCGGCTGCAGCTGGCAATCCGGTGGAACGGCCGATGATCATCGTCCCGCTCCATCCCGGCAATCGGACACAACCGCCGCCAGTCACGTCAGTCCCGCCGCGAATTGCGGCGGGACACCGGCTCTTGTTCCTTGCCGGTATGTCGGCGATTCCGGTTCCTCAGTCGGAAAGAGCCGCAGGATTGCCACTCGGTCGTACTTTGCCCGCAGCCCCGCCTGCTCTGCGGGAAGACAAAATCTCGTCGCGCTGGTCGGGAGATGCCTGGGTTCTTTGGCGGCAGGGCGGGAATGGCTGGAGTCACCCGGGTCGCGGCTTGCCGGCGCAATTCCCCAATTCCTCGGCCTATGGCGCAAGCCAGGCCGGCATTGTGCTGCGCTATCGGCTGGCACCCCGCGATTCCCTTAAAACGGCAATATACCTGCGGGCAAGCAGCGGAATGGAGCGCCCGCGCGGAGAGGAGCTTGCCGCTGGCGTGGCGCTGCGTCCGCTGGCCAAGGTGCCAATCACCGTGTTGGGCGAAGTCCGCGCTCTCAATCAGGGCGAGAGGACCGTATTGCGGCCCGCGGTGGCAATGGTCACTGAGCTTCCGGCTGTGGCGCTGCCCTTGGGCCTGCGGGGTGAAGCCTATGGCCAGGCCGGTTGGGTTGGCGGCAAGGACCACACGCCCTTTGGCGATGGGCAGTTGCGGATCGACAAGCGGATTGCCGCGCGGGATCGGACAAGCTTGAGCCTTGGCGCCGGCGCATGGGTGGGGGTGCAATCCGGCAGCAGCCGGCTCGATGTGGGGCCCAGCGTGCGTGTCGACTTGCCGCTTGGCGGAACAAATGCGCGGGTCACCGGTGACTATCGCTGGCGCGTGGGTGGGCGCGCGGCGCCCGGCAGTGGCGCGGCCATTACCTTTTCGGCAGGTTTCTAAAGGTGCGGGCTTTTTTTGGCCGCCCGGGAAGTCTAGAAGCCTGTGCCAAGAGATGGACGTCTACCTTCCGATTGCCAACCTTGCGGTCAACGGCCTGGTCATCGTCGCGCTTGGCGCGCTGACGGGTATTCTTTCGGGCATGTTCGGAGTGGGCGGCGGGTTCCTCACCACTCCGCTCATGATCTTCTACGGCATTCCACCGACGGTTGCTGCCGCTTCCGCAGCAAGCCAGGTTACCGGAGCCTCGGTTTCGGGTGTGTTTGCGCATGCCCGGCGGGGTGGTGTCGATTACCAGATGGGCGGCGTGATGGTTGGTGGCGGCATCATCGGCACAGCGATCGGAGCAGGCCTATTCCGCTTGCTTCAGCAGCTTGGCCAAATCGATGTGGTGATCAACGTGCTTTATGTCTTGCTGCTGGGCGGGATCGGTTTCGTGATGGCCCGGGAAAGCTTTCAGGCTCTCCGCGCGCAGAAGGCCGGGGTTCCGGTTCCGGCAAGGAAGCGGCGGCACCATCCGATGGTTGCCAGCTTGCCGATCCGCTGGCGGTTTTACCGCTCGGGCCTCTACATTTCGCCCCTTGCTCCGCTGCTGCTTGGCGTATTCACGGGTATCCTGACGATGCTGATGGGGATCGGCGGCGGGTTCGTTCTGGTTCCGGCCATGCTTTATATTTTGGGCATGAGCGCCAATGTGGTGGTCGGTACCTCGCTGTTTCAGATCCTCTTTGTCACCATGGCGACCACCATGATGCATGCCTTGACCACCAGGGCGGTCGACATCGTTCTGGCAGCCCTGTTGTTGGTTGGCTCGGTTTCCGGTGCCCAGGTTGGAGCCCAATTGGCCCAGCGAATTCCCGCTGAAAAACTGCGCTTTGTCCTCGCTGCGATCGTACTGTTGGTCGCACTGCGGATGGCTTTGGGTCTGGGGTGGCGACCTGACGAGATTTACACGGTGACTCCGTCGTGAGGGCATTGTTTGCCTTGATCTGTCTGTTGCTGCTCACCGCTGCGCGCGACCCCATTCTGGTGCCGGAAATCTCGCAGCACGAGGTTCAGGTTCGCCAAGGTTTTCGGGGCACCGAATTGCTCTTGTTCGGGGCAATCCTAACCCCGGAAGGAACCCGCGCGGGGCAGGATTACGATATCGTCGTGGTCTTGAAGGGGCCGACCCAATCCATTGTCCTGCGCGAAAAGCAGCGCATCGCCGGAATGTGGATCAACGCGGCGAGCACCGAATTCCGCTCCGCTCCCACCTTTTTCGCGGTCGCATCGTCACGCCCCATCCGTCAAATCGTCGATGACAAGACGGCGGCAATCTTCGAGCTTGGTTTGCCGTGGCTACAGCTTTCACCGATCGGGGCCTATGAACCGAAAGAGCAGGCCCGGTTTTCGGCCGGGCTGGTCGACCTGATGCAACGAGAAGGCCTGTACAAGGAGGACCCGCGCGGCGTTAAGTTGTCCCAACAGGTGCTTTATCAAGCCCGCATTGCACTGCCTTCCAGCGTGCAGACCGGGACCTACACGGCAGAGACCTTTGCGGTTACGCGCGGCCGGGTGATCACCTCTGCCATCAGCAAGGTTGAAGTGCGCAAGCAAGGCTTCGAACGCGCGGTGGCGGACTTTGCGGAGTACAACGGGTTCTTCTATGGTCTGATCGCCGTTGTCCTTTCTGTCGCCATGGGTTTTCTAGCCGGGCGGCTGTTTGCCCTGGTCTGATTTCTCCACATTATACTTAGCCCAATCTTAACCCATCTGCCGTACCCAGTGCCGGCCTGTGTAAAGCAGGCGCCAAGGGTCGAAAGGGTTGAAATGGAAGAGATAAGGGGGAGCGGGTTCAGCACGGCGCGCGCCGCTGATGCAACGGAAGTTCCGTCAGAATTCGCCGGCGCAGGCGCGCAGTCCTATGACAATGCGGATGCACCGATCGGGGTCGTGCTGGAGATCGCCGGATCGGGTTCTGCCATCGTACTGGATGTGGAGCGCCTGGAGGAATGCGCTGCGGATCCCGATTGCTCGGTTGCTCTTGCCGGTCAGGTCGGCAGCCAGGTCAAGATCAAGGTCGGCAACGGCTGGCTGCTTGCATCGGTGCGGACCCAGCGCCGCGATCCGAAGCTGCAGGGTGGGATCACCGCACAAATCGACTTTCTCGGCGAAGGGGATGAAGCACCCCTGACCGGTCGGGTTCAGTCGTTCCGGCGCGGCGTGACACAATATCCGATGCCTGGATCTCTGGTCTATCCGGCAACCAGCAGCGACTTGCAGCAAATCTATGCCTGCGGCGGACATGGTTCGATCCAGGTCGGGACAGTCTATCCCACCCAGGACATTCGCGCCGGGCTCTATGTCGATGCGCTATTGGGCAAGCATTTTGCGCTGCTTGGTTCGACCGGCACCGGCAAATCGACCAGTGCCGCGCTGATCCTTCACCGTATCTGCGAACATGCTCCGGACGGGCATGTGGTGATGATCGATCCGCATGGCGAATATGCCGCAGCATTCAAGCAGACCGGCATGATCTTTGACGTGTCGAACCTGCAGATGCCTTATTGGCTGATGAACTTCGAAGAGCACTGCGAAGTGTTCCTGACCTCATCGGGCAATGACCGGCAGGAGGACATGGACATCCTTGCCCGGTGCCTGCTGCAGGCCCGGCAGAAGAACCGGGTCGCGGAAGGACTGGGGAAGATCACGGTCGACAGTCCAGTGCCCTATCTGCTGTCCGACCTGACCAACCTGATCACCGCCGAGATGGGCAAGCTCGACAAGGCGACCAGCGCTGCCCCGTTCATGCGGATCAAGCAGAAGCTGGACGAAATCAAATCCGATCCGCGCTTTCAATTCATGTTTTCGGGCATGTTGGTGGCCGATACGATGACGGACTTCATCAGCCGGATCTGCCGTCTTCCCGGGAACGGCAAGCCAATTTCGATCATCGATGTCTCCGGCGTGCCCTCGGACATCACCAGCACTGTTGTCGCTCTGCTCAGCCGGATGGTCTTCGATTTTGCGATCTGGGCCCGCGATGAACGGACCCGGCCGGTGCTGCTGGTTTGCGAAGAGGCGCACCGGTACATTCCGAACGAGAAGAACGCCGATGGCTGCTCGGTTGGCCGGATCCTCAGCCGAATTGCCAAGGAGGGGCGCAAGTACGGCGTGTCGCTGGGCCTGATTACCCAGCGCCCATCGGACCTGGCCGAAGGCGTGCTGTCGCAATGCGGCACGATCATCGCGATGCGCCTCAACAACGAGCGCGACCAGGCTTTCGTCAAGGCGGCCATGCCCGAAGGCGCGCGCGGCTTCCTGGATGCGATCCCGGCCTTGCGCAACCGCGAAGGTGTCATTTGCGGCGAAGGGGTTTCCATTCCCGTCCGGGTCGCCTTCGATGAGCTGGAGGCGTGCAAGCGCCCCGCTTCCGCCGACCCCAGCTTTACCGAGCTGTGGAACCTGTCCGGCGGCGAGGAGGAAATGGTCCAGCGCACCGTGCACCGTTGGCGCACGCAGGGCCGCTAGAGCCGGTTCCTCACGCGGCTGCTTCCTGGCTGGCCCGGGCGGCGGCCGCGCGGGCCAGCATCACTTTGCGCCACGGCGCACGGAAGTAGACCATCAGCGTCAGCACCAGTGAGGCCAGCGAACTGAGCAGGAACGAATACCACAGCGCATCCGCGCCGATCAACGGATAGAGCAGGTAGTACGCCCCCAGCCGCACGGCGTACATCGCGGTCAGCAAGACCAGCAACTGGGCGTAGATCACCCCATAGGCGCGCAAGGTCCCGAACAGGACGATGGTCACACCAAACGGCAGATAGGTCCAGATCGCCAAATCCTGGATGTGCAGCGCCGCTTCGACCGACGGACTGCGCGCACCCAGGAACAGTTCCAGCACCGGGCGGTCGAACGGCACCAGCAGGGCAATCAGCACCCCGGTCATCGCCAGGTTGGCCAGCGATCCGGCGCGGCTGATCGCGTCGATCCGATCCTCGCGCGCGGCGCCGATGTGCTGGGCGGCCATCGCGCTGACCGCGCCGCCGATCGCCATGGCCGGCATGCCGATGTAGTTCCAGATCTGCAACAGCGCGCCATAGGCCGCAGCAGTGACGATCCCTTCGCGGTTGACCAGCCCGATCATGATCACGCCGGCGCCGGAAATGACCAGCATCTGCGCTCCCATCGGCAGGCCTTTGGAGAGAAGATAGCGCGTTTCCTCGCCACGCGGACGCAGCCAGGCCAGTTCCGCGCCGCGCAGGCGCAGCGGCAGGTCCTTGGCGTAGATCCACACCAGCATTGCGGTGAGCCCGATTCCCGTGGCAATCACCGTGGCCCAGGCCGATCCGGCGATGCCGAGAGCCGGGAAGGGCCCAATGCCAAGGATCAGCAGGGGGTTGAGCGCCACGTCCAGCACTGTCGCCAGGATCATGAAGCGCAGCGGTGTGCCCGCATCGCCCGCCCCGCGCATGCCCATCGCAATCATCGTGGTGATCGTGGCCAGCGGGTTGGCGATGAACACGATCCGCAGGTAATCAAGTGCCTGCGCGCGGGCCCCGCCCGGGGTGGCCAGCCAGTCAAGCAGGACATGCGCATAAAGGAAGCCGCCGATCGCCATGATCAGCGAAATGACTCCGGTCAGTCCCAGGGCCGTTCCCAGCACCCGCCGCGCCGTGACCACGTCCTTGCCGCCCCAGGCCTGCCCGATGCGTACCGTTGCCGCCATGCCAAAGCCGAAAACCAGGGCGAACAGCAGGAACATGATGATATTGGCATTGGCCGTTGCGGCCAGCGCCTGATCGCCCAGCAATTGCCCGACCCAGATTGCGTTGATCGACCCGTTGATGCTTTGCAGCACGTTGCCCACCAGCTGCGGCAAGGCAAAGACCAGCAGGGTGCGAGACAGCGGTCCCTGGGTCAGGTCGCCGCGCAAGGGGCTGGCTTTCGGGGTATTGCCCGGTCCTGTGTCGCTCATGTTCCGCGGGTATCCCCATAAAGATGAATGTGCATCCGGTCGGATAGCCGGAGACCATGCTGCAGCGCCAACGGTGCCAGCCAGGCCTCACGGTGGCGCAAGGTGGCGCTGTCGGTCCCCTCAGGCATCAGATAGATCCGCCCCGTGGGGATTTTGTACTGGGCGGCAAGCGTCAGGACATCCTCGACCTGCTCGGGCGCTGCTATGACAAATTTGAACCAGGCTTTGGGTTCCCGGGCCCACCCTGCGAGTCGGTCCGGAATCAGGGCGCTGGCCGGATCGTTTCCGGAATGCGCCAGTTTCGGGCTGACATTGTACTGGGCCACCAGCGGATCAAGCGCGGGGTGCGGAGCGACTGTGCCGTTGGTCTCGATCTCCACCGTCATGCCGCGCAGCAGGGCGACCATCCGCGCCAGCGCCGCGCCTTGCAGCAGCGGTTCGCCGCCGGTGATCACCAGCCGGTCTTGCCCGAGTGCCATGATCCGCTCTGCGACGTCCTCTTCCGGCAGGACCAGCTGGTTGGCCTTGCGTTCGAACGAAAGGCCGTCGCGGTGCGGGCGGTTGTCGCCGTCAAAGCGCCAGGTATAGGCGGTGTCGCACCAGGTGCAGGACAGGTTGCAGCGGCTCAGCCGGACGAAGGCGACTGGCCGCCCGATGCTGGGTCCTTCGCCTTGCAGGGAAGCGAAGATTTCCGGTTCGCCCGGCGTCGTGGTGGCGAGGGTTAGCATGGGACATTGGTCCGGGCGAAGTTGACACAGTTGACACCCTGTCCGCTTCTTCCAACAGGGCGAAATGGCGCAATTGCGCCAGATATCGCACGTTTCACGAACTTGCGCGCGGGTGGGAGTAAAAAAAGGTCGCGGGCATTCAGCATGGCGCAGCGTCTTTGGCAGAATTAAGCCCGGTAGGACAGAGGCCTATGCGCCAGTGCACCCCCATTCAAGCTGCGCTATCCTTCCCCCATCGAGGGGGAAGGCGGGTGTGGTCCTTCCCCCTTGATGGGGGAAGGATGCCAAGCCTTGGTGCAGCGCACCTAGGCGCGGCTGGATGGGGGTGATAGGGGCGTGGCAGCGCACCCCCACCCAACCTTCGCGAAGGCGCTCACGCGCCAGGCTACGGTATCCCTCCCCCATCGAGGGGGAGGGTGGGTGACGATCCTTCCCCCTTGATGGGGGTGTCTTACCCCAACCGCGCCAGAGCAGCCGCCAGACGCTCGGCTTCTGCGGTGTGCAGGGCATGGTCGGCGCGGGCCTTTTCGACCGCTTCCGGCTTCGCCTTCTCGACGAACGAAGGGTTGTTCAGGCGCCCTTCAAGGGATTTGGCTTCCTTGGTGGCGGCTTCCAGTGCCTTGGTCAGCCGGGCCTTTTCGGCAGCAATGTCAACCACGCCTTCCAGCGGAACGATCACATTGGCATCGCCCGCGCCAACCTGCATCGCCGCACCGGCCGGAGCCGGTTCGAAGCGGATGAAGTTAAGCCGCGCCAGGCGTTCGATCGCCGCGGGGTTGCGTTCGATGATCCCGCGCGTCGCCGCGCTGGGTTCGGGCAGGTATGCGTCCAGCTTTGCGCCCGGGGCAATGCCAAGTTCGTTCTTGGCGGTGCGCAGGTTGCCGATCAGGGCGATCAGCCAGTCCACTTCGGCCTTGGCGCTGGCATCCACACCCGCGCCGGGCTGGGGCCATTGCGCGGTGATCAGCGGATAGTCCGCCCGCTCACCCAGCTTGGACCACAGTTCCTCGGTCACGAAGGGCATGAACGGGTGGAGCATGACCAGGATCTGGTCGAGCACCCAGCCGGCGACGGCCTTGGTTTCCGCGTCGAAGTTGCCCTTGATCAGTTCGATGTACCAGTCGCAGAACTGGTCCCAGACGAAGTGATAGATCGCATTGGCCGCCGCGTCGAAGCGCAGTTCGGCCATCGCCTTGTCCAGTTCGGCCAGGGTTTCGACCACTTCGCCGATGATCCACTTGTTGACCGCGCTGGTCGCAGCGGGAGCAGCGATGGACGTGCTGGCGGTGATCCCGTTGGATTGGCAGAAGCGCGCCGCGTTCCACAGCTTGGTGGCGAAGTTGCGGTACCCTTCGACGCGCTTTTCATCCATTTTCACGTCGCGCCCCTGGCTTTCCATGGCGGCCATGAAAAAGCGCAGCGCATCGGCCCCGTACTGGTCGATCAGGCCCAGCGGATCGACCACGTTGCCTTTGGACTTGGACATTTTCTGGCCATCGGCGGCGCGTACCAGACCGTGGAGATAGAGCCGCTTCCAAGGGTTCTGGCCGGTCATCGCCTGGCCCATCATCATCATCCGCGCGTCCCAGAAGAACAGGATGTCAAAGCCAGAGATCAGCAGGTCGTTGGGATAGTGCTTGGCCAGCAGCGGCGCATCGGCTTCGGGCCAGCCCAGCGTGGCGAAAGGCCACAACGCGGAAGAGAACCAGGTATCGAGCACGTCCTCGTCGCGGGTCAGGGCAACGCCCGCACCGGCCTGGGCCTGCGCCTGTTCCTCGGTTTCTGCCACGAAGACATTGCCGTCCGCGTCGAACCAGGCCGGAATCCGGTGGCCCCACCACAGCTGGCGCGAAACGCACCACGGCTGGATGTTTTCCATCCAGTTGAAGAAGGTCTTTTCCCAGCTTTTCGGAACGATCTCGACCGCGCCAGAGCGGACTGCTTCCAGCGGGGCCTTGGCCAGTTCCGCCGCGTTGACATACCACTGGTCGGTCAGCCAGGGTTCGATCACCACGCCGCCGCGGTCGCCATAGGGGGTCTGGATCGTGCGCGGTTCAAAATCGCTTTCGATCTCGTTGCCTTCGGCATCCTTGGTGACGTGGGGGATCAGGAAGCCGGCCTGCTTCATGTCGGCCACGATCATGTCCCGGACGACGAAGCGGTCGAGCCCCAGGTACTTGTCCGGCACCAGGCCATCGGCGGTCTGGACCACGCGGGCTTCGGCATCGAACATGTTGAGCATCGTGGCGGGTTCGATCCCGGCGCGCTTGCCCACTTCAAAGTCGTTGAAGTCATGCCCCGGCGTGATCTTGACCACGCCGCTGCCCAGTTCCGGATCGGCGTGTTCATCGGCCACGACCTTGAACTTGCGGCCGGTCAGCGGCTGGAGAATCTCCTTGCCCACGGCGGCCTTGTAGCGCTCGTCCTCTGGGTGGACGGCGACGGCCATGTCGGCCAGCATCGTTTCGGGACGGGTGGTCGCCACTTCGACGTGGCCGGTGCCATCGGCGAAGGGATAGCGGAAGCGCCAGAACCCGCCCTTGGTTTCGCGTGTTTCCACCTCAAGGTCGGAAATCGCGGTCTTGAGCTTGGGGTCCCAGTTGACCAGCCGCTTGTCGCGGTAAATCAGGCCGCGGTGGTAGAGATCGACGAAGACCTTGACCACGGCGCGGGTAAAGTGCGGGTCCATGGTGAACTGTTCGCGGGACCAGTCCATCGAGCAGCCCAGGCGGCGCAGCTGGCCGGTGATGGTGCCGCCACTTTCCGCCTTCCATTCCCACACCTTGTCGATGAAGGCCTCACGGCTGTAGTTGGTCCGCTTGTCGCCCTTGGCTTCCAGCTGGCGTTCCACCACCATCTGCGTCGCGATCCCGGCATGGTCGGTGCCGACCACCCACAGCGCATCCTTGCCGCGCAGCCGTTCGTACCGGATCACCACGTCCTGCAAGGTATTGTCCAGCGCGTGGCCGATGTGGAGCGAGCCGGTTACGTTCGGCGGCGGATTGACGATGGTGAAGGGCTGCGCATTGGGGCGTTCCGGGCGGAACAGGCCCTTGCTTTCCCAGTGTTCGTACCACTTCGCCTCGATCGCGGCGGGGTCGAAAGTCTTGGGCTGTTCGGAATCTGGCGTGGTCTGGGTCATATCATCCCAGCCTTTGCCAGCGGCGCAGCGCGCGCGCAAGGTTTGCACCGTCTTGCGGTGGCCGCATTTTTCGCCCACACCAGCGCCGATGCGTGAATGGGCGGACTTCTCGATTGCCGAAGGCGAAGGTGGCAAGCGCCTTTTGCTCAGTGGTCCGCTGGTCGTTTCGTCGGTCGGGCGGATCGACACGGCCCTGCGCGGTCAGCAAGAACGCTTTGCCGCGATCGACATCAGCCAGGCGCATGAGGTCGATACGGTCGGGGCCTGGATGGTCTGGCGGCTGGCGCGCGAAAGCGGCGCGGACATCATCGGCGCCAGCGACAAGGCCGAGCGCTTGATCGCTGCCGTCCACCGCAACGAACTGGACGAGGCCGAGGCCGAGCCGGAAGAGCTGCCGCTGCCCGTGCGCCTGCCGGAGCGGGTGGGCAGTTTCGTGATCGGCTATGGGCGCGGCGTGCTGAGCCTGCTGGGTTTTCTGGGCGCGCTGATTGTCGCGCTGGGTTCGGTGATCCGCCATCCGGCGCGGTTCCGCACCACCGCACTGGTCCGGCAGATGCAGCTGGTGGGCGTGGGCGCATTGCCCATCATCGGCCTGATGAGCTTTCTGGTCGGCATCGTGATTGCCCAGCAGGGCGCGGTGCAGCTGGAGCAGTTCGGCGCGGAAATCTATACCATCAATCTGACCGGGCGGCTTTCGTTCCGGGAACTTGGCGTGCTGATGACCGCTATCATGGTGGCGGGCCGTTCCGGCTCGGCCTTTGCCGCGCAACTGGGGACGATGAAGCTGACCGAGGAAATCGACGCGATGCGCACCATCGGCGTCTCCCCGATGGAAGCGCTGGTGGTGCCGCGCGTGCTGGCCTGCACTTTCATGATGGTGCTGCTGGGCTTTTACGCGGCAATCCTTTCGATCATCGGCGGGGCGATGATT
>JBKHWO010000005.1:0-61685 GCA_046566485.1 Alphaproteobacteria bacterium
TCATGTTACGGTAATTGTGGTTGTCCACTGGGGGCCCCTGCATGGAAAAACGTTCTTGGTCAGATGGGGAGGGATCGGTGCCGGTCAAGGCACCGGGTCAAACCCGTGTCCACCCCACGGATGGCAGCGCAATATACGCTTCGCAGCCAACCAGCCACCCTTAATCGCGCCATGCTTTTCCAAAGCCTCGATCGCATATTGCGAGCAGGACGGGGCATAGCGGCAGGTGGGCGGCAAAATGCGCGAAGGGCCAAGCTGCCAGCCGCGCGCGATCAGGATGAACAGGCGCTTCACCTTAAGCCCCCTTCGTCATTGCGAGGAGCGGAGCGGCGAAGCAATCCAGGGCGTCAGTGCAAAGGGTCCCGGATTGCTTCACCCGGATTGCATCCGGACTCGCAATGACGATGCTTGTGAAAAGATTCATGGCCTGCGCTTGCGGGGCGGGTCGCCCTTGCCCTGGGCGGCACGGGACAGGGCCATGGCCAGTTCCTCGCGCAGCTTGGTAAAATCGCGCTCGATCCCGGTTTCCCGCCCGATCATCACGTGATCGTGGCCAGGCAGGCCCGCGACCGGCAGAAATTCGCGCAGCAGGGCGCGAAACCGGCGCTTCATCCGGTTGCGGACCACCGCATTGCCGATCTTCTTGGTGACGGTGATGCCATAGCGAACCTGGTCCAGGCCGTTCGGGTTCACCAAAAGCACGAAACCGGGGCGCGCTATCCGCAGGCCCCGGTTGGCAGCAAGGAAATCGGCCCTTCTGGTCAGGACCGACATCTTGTTGGGTTCGCTCAGGCGCTGAGCTTCTTACGGCCGCGGGCGCGGCGCGCACGAAGCACCTTGCGGCCGCCGACGGTGGCCGTGCGGGCGCGGAAGCCGTGGCGGCGGGCGCGGACAAGGCGGCTGGGCTGGAAGGTGCGCTTCATTTCAAAACCTCGGAAAAATCTGGTTGTTTACGGGACACGCCCGGATCAGAGGCGCGCCGTTACAAGGGGCGCAGGGTCGAGTCAACAGATTCGGGCAAATCGGCTTGCGATTGATCTCCGTCCAAGAGGGTCGACACAAGCAAAAATACACGTCATCACTCTGTTTTTTCAGTGATAAATCAGGATCGTGTCGTGGTCGCACTGGTTCAGACGGTTGCCTATCTCGGGCTGGAGGCGCGCAGTGTCGAGGTGCAGTGCCAGATCGCACCAGGCGTGCCGCGTTTCAACCTGGTCGGCCTTCCCGACAAGGCCGTCAATGAAAGCCGCGAGCGGGTGAATGCCGCGCTGGCCGCGATGGGGCTGTCGCTGCCGCCCAAGCGGATCACGATCAACCTCTCGCCCGCCGACCTGCCCAAGGAAGGGTCGCACTATGACCTGCCCATTGCGCTGGCCTTGCTGGCGGCGATGGGGGTGACCGATGCCGAGCAACTGGCGGACTTTGTCGCAGTGGGGGAACTGGCGCTGGACGGCCGGGTCGTGGCAACGCCCGGAGTTCTGCTTGCCGCCCTCCATGCTGCGAGCCAGGACAAGGGGCTGATCTGCCCGGCGGTGCATGGCAGCGAAGCGGCTTGGGCCAGCGGTGTGCCGGTGGTTGCTGCGCCCAACCTGCTTAGCCTGCTCAATCATTTGAAAGGCACTCAGCAATTGCCGGCGCCGCGCCCCGGTGCGGCGGAGGAGCCGCGGCTCGGTCCGGACCTGCGCCAGGTCAAAGGGCAGGAGGTGGCGAAGCGCGCTTTGGAGATTGCGGCTGCCGGTGGCCATAATCTGCTGATGAGCGGTCCGCCTGGCGCCGGGAAAAGTCTGCTGGCGAGCTGCCTTCCAGGTATTCTTCCACCACTCAGTCCGGCCGAGGCACTGGAAGTGTCAATGGTCGCCTCGGTTGCCGGGACGCTGGAGGATGGCCGGATCAGCCGGACCCGGCCGTTCCGCTCGCCCCATCATTCTGCTTCGATCGCAGCGCTGACCGGGGGCGGGTTGCGGGTCAGGCCGGGCGAGGTCAGCCTGGCCCATCTGGGGGTGCTGTTTCTTGATGAGTTGCCTGAATTCCAGCGCGCCGTGCTCGATTCGCTGCGCCAGCCACTCGAAACGGGGGTGGTCGATGTGGCGCGGGCCAATGCCCACGTTACCTTCCCCGCGCGGGTCCAGTTGATTGCGGCAATGAACCCATGTCGCTGCGGACATCTGGGCGACCCGGCACTGGCCTGTTCGCGGGCACCGCGCTGCGCGGCGGATTACCAATCCAAAGTTTCGGGACCGATGCTCGACCGGATCGACCTCCACGTTGAAGTTGATCCGGTCAGTGCGTCTGACCTTGCGCTGCCGCCTCCCGGGGAAGGAAGCGTAGAAGTGGCAGCCAGGGTCGCAGCGGCACGCCAGCGCCAGACGCGGCGGCTGGAAGGGACCGGCATGCGCAGCAATGCCGAACTCGACGGAGACTTGCTGGAACGCGATGCCACGCCGGACGAGGCCGGACGCAAGTTGCTGATGCAGGCCGCGGAAGCGATGCGGCTTTCGGCTCGGAGCTATACCAGGATGTTGCGCGTTGCGCGGACGATTGCCGACCTGGCGGGGGTTGAGCAAGTCGGGCGCATCCACATCGCCGAAGCGCTCAGCTATCGGCGGATTGCGCCGCGGGCTTAATGCAGCACGTTGAGGACCGGGCGGACCTTTTCCTCTTCCTGCCTGGTTTCAACCGCCTTGCCGACGTCCGCGCTTTGCCGCCATTCCAGTTCACGCGGGCCCAGCGGGCGGCCATCGTGGGCGTAAATGCCGATCTGGGCGATCGGCAAGCCATCGCGGGCATCGCAGAGGACCGGATTGCTGGGAACGCCGCAGCCATATTTTTCACCCCACTGGCGCAGGGCCAACATGGCGGGCAGCAAGTCCAGACCCTTCTCGGTCAGACGGTATTCGATCTTGCGGCGGTCATCGGGCAGCGGCTCGCGCTTCATGATGCCGTGTTCAACCAGGCGTGCCAGCCGATTCGACAGGATGTTGCGGGCAATGCCCAGCGCACCAAGGTACTCTTCAAAATGATAGAGACCGTTGAAGGCCGCCCGCAGAATCATGAAGCTCCAGCGTTCGCCCATGACTTCCAGTGCGGCGGGAAGGCCGCAGTTCTGCATGTCATTCAGAGGTTCGCGAAGCTTTTCCATATTCCATTCCCCATGCCCGCCAGCAGTGTAACGCACTCGCGCTTCGGGGCCGACAAAAAATCTTTGCTGCAATGCACAGTTTCTAGTTGCAACTTAATTCCTAGGCCAGTAGGTAGCAATTAGCAACGCAATTCGGCCATCCCCTCCCAGGACCCCGTCGATCTCTGCGTTTGGATATCAAGGGGAATACCACATGACTGCAATCAATCCGCTTCGCACTTCGCGTACCCTCGTACTCGCTGGTCTGGCTCTCTTCGGCACTGTTGCCAGCTTCTCGGCAACTATTTCGCCGGCTCAGGCCGCTTCGGCACGGTACACTGCCAAGCTTTCCACCGCTGTTGCTGCTCCGGCCCGCAAGGTCGTGAACGGCGTCATCTGGAACTGCACGGGCGACACCTGCAGCGGCCCGGTTGACGGCGCCCGCGCGCTCAACACCTGTGCCCAGGTCGTCAAGGCTTTTGGTCCGGTTGCAACGTTCACCACCCCCAAGGGTGAACTGAGCGCCGAAGACCTCAAGACCTGCAACGCTGCCTGAAGCGTAAGGCTCTTTCGGGAGCCGCAAGGGCTGCCACTCGGCCCACAGGAACCCCCAAATGTCCCTCGCCCTTCCGCGGGCGGGGGACTTTTTTATTCAGATCTCACGCAAAGCCGCAAAGCCGCGAAGAGGTAGCTTTCTGCGGCGCAGACGTTTTCGAAATCATCGTTTGCGATCAGTGCGCGGCGGTCTGTCCGGGCACCCCGCCTTCGCGGCTTTGCGGCTTTGCGTGATTAGCTCTCACACGAGGACACAAAGGCACGAAGGGGTATCCGGTAAAGCCAGCCTGATCCAAAGGTCCCGTTGCACCAGACTTCTCGCAAATCAAAGCCTGCGGCGCGGGATGGGTAATTCCTGCCTTCGTGCCTTTGCGTGAGCCAAATTCACCCAAGCAACCCACGCGCGACCAGGTTTGCTTCCAGTCCCGCCGCATTGGTGAAGTGATGTCCATGCCAGCCACAGTCCCGCGCGGCCGCGATATTGTGCGCGTTGTCGTCGACGAACAGCATCGCGCTCCCTGGCAGGCCGAACCGCCGTTCAGCCAGCGCGTAGATCGCTGGATCCGGCTTGGCCAATTGCTCGACACCTGAAATCACGATGTCGCCAAAACATTCCAGCACCGGAAAGCGCGGCGCGAATGCAGGCCAGAACTCCGCGCCGAAATTGGTGATGGCGAACATTGGCACCCCGTTCGCCTGCAGAGCCTTAACCAGTTCACTTGTTCCCGGTACCGGGCCGGGGATCGAATCGTTGAAGTGACTGGCATAACGCCGGATCAGCGCTTCGTGTTCGGGGAACTCTGCGATCCGTTCCGGCAGCATTTCAGCCAAAGGGCGGCCCGCATCATGCTGAAAATGCCATTCCGGCGTCACCACATGAGTGACGAACCAGTCACGCTGGTCCGGATCGGGGATCAGGTCGCGATAGATCAGGCGCAGGTCCCATTCGACCAGAACCTTGCCGATGTCGAACACGACTGCTTCGATTCGCGCATTCATTCGGAACTCCCCACGCCAAAACAGCTTCGGCCCGCACCCCTGGAAGGAGGCGGGCCGTTGACTTCAGCGGGTCAGTCGCTGCGACTGGACCCGAACCAGAGCGATTAACCCTGGCGCGCCTTGAAGCGGCGGTTGGTCTTGTTGATCACATAGGTCCGGCCACGGCGACGGATCACGCGGTTGTCCCGGTGGCGGTCCTTGAGCGACTTGAGGCTGTTGCGAATCTTCATGATGTCCTCGGGTGCGGCCTGTGCCGCTGGAAAATGAAGGTGCGCCGTTACGGGTGACTCGGAGCGAAGTCAAGCACGCGGGGCGTGCGGCGGACCTAAGCGGGGCGAATTTCGCTCAACTGGCGTTCCCATTGCAGGGCGTGCGCGACAATCGTGTCGAGATCCTCGTACTGCGGGACCCACGGAAGGGTCGCCTTGATCCGCCGGTTGTCGGAAATCAGCGAATCGGGATCGCCAGCCCGGCGTGGACTGATCCGGCGGGTGATGCGCTGGTTGGTCACGCGATCGACCGCGTCGAGCACTTCGAGGACCGAATAGCCCCGGCCATAACCGCAGTTCATGGTCAGCGAGCGGCGAGGTTCGGCGATCAGGGCCTCCAGCGCCAGGACATGGGCCGCGGCAAGATCACTGACATGGATGTAGTCCCGCACGCCTGTGCCATCCGGCGTTGCGAAATCTGTCCCGAACACCTCAACCTTGTCGCGCTTGCCCAGGGCTGCTTCGACCGCAACCTTGATCAGGTGGGTCGCGCCGGCGGTCGACTGACCGCTGCGCCCCTGTGGATCGGCTCCGGCCACATTGAAATAGCGCAGTGCGCAGAAGTTCAACGGATGGGCTGCTGCGGTGTCACGCAGCATGGTCTCGCTCATCAGTTTGGACATGCCATAGGGATTGATTGGCCGCTGCGGCGTGTCTTCGGTGACGGGGGAAACTTCGGGAATGCCATAGGTCGCGGCGGTGGAGCTGAAGATGAAATGCGCCACGCCGCCGAGCACGGCACTGGCGATCAGGGCGCGGGTCTTGGCCGTGTTGTTGTGGTAATACTTCAACGGGTCAGAGACCGATTCCGGAACTATGATCGAACCGGCAAAATGCATGATTGCGCCAATCTCCTGTTCGGCCAGGATTCGGGCGAGCAGCCCGGCGTCCTCGATATCGCCTTCGTAGAAGGGTACGCCTTCGGGCACGGCGAAGCGGAAGCCGGTTACCAGGTTGTCGATTACCGCGACTGGCCAGCCGGCATCGATCAGGGCCAAAACCGCGTGGCTACCGATGTAACCGGCGCCGCCGGTGACAAGAACGGGACATTTCTGCATCGCTCCGACCTCATCCGGGATCGTTCAAAAATCAAGCGTTTAATCACAGCTACCGGGCCGATACGAACCTGGGTTAGGACCATCGGGCTTGCATCGCACTTTCGTGGAAACCACATGCTTTTTGAAACCTTCAGTAAAGAGGCCAGCCGATGAAGTTCCCTCGCGTCGCGGCGATTGCCGCCGGGCTTGCCCTGCTTTCCGGCTGTGTCGCTCCGGTCGGTCCGGTCCAGGTCACGCGTTTTCACACTGGACAGGCCGGACAGCTGGGTTCCGGTGGCATCACGGTCGAACCAGCCCCGGGCAATGATCCGGCCTCGCTGGAGTGGCAAACCTATCGCGGCGCTGTGCTGCATGAACTGCAGCAGATCGGCTATAGCGAAGCTGCCCCGGGGAGCGGAGGCCAGGTGGCTGTGCTGCGACTTCAGCGGACGATTCGCCAGCCAGGTGGCACCAGTCCCGTCAGTGTCGGCGTAGGGGGCTCGGCCGGTTCTTACGGGACCGGTGTGGGCCTGGGCGTCGGGATCAACCTTTCGCCCCGCCCCAAGGCGCTGGTCGATACCGAGCTGACGGTTTCGATCCGCGAACGCCTTAGCGGGTCTGTGTTGTGGGAGGGTCGCGCTCAGTTCACCGTCGATTCCGGATCTCCGCTGGCAACCACGGCTCTGGCTGCGCCGAAAATCAGCGAGGCCCTGTTTTTGGATTTCCCGGGCAATTCGGGTGAGACTATAGAAGTCAGATGAATGACATCCTGATCGACGCCGCATTCGATGCGGGCAATATCGAAGTACGCGCCATTGATGGGGCAACGGCCCAACTGGCGATCCGCCGGGATCATCTTTCGGACTTTTACCAATGGTTTCATTTCCGCGTGGCCAACTGCGCCGGGCGGGAACTGGAGCTGAAGATCGCGGGGCTTGAGGGCTCGGCCTATCCGGGCGGCTGGCCGGGTTATCGCGCTGCGGTCAGCGAGGATCGCGCGTTTTGGGGGCGGGCGGAGACAACTTATGACCGGGCGGAAGACGGCGGCACGCTGACCATTCGCTATCGGCCGACGGGCCATGTCGCCTGGTTCGCTTATTTCGCGCCCTATTCGATCGAGCAGCACCACGATCTGATTGCGGGCGCGGCACTGGCGGAGGGTGTGACCCACCGCGTGCTTGGCCATAGCCTTGATGGCCAACCCATCGATTGTCTCGAGTTGGGCGAGGGCGAACGCCAAGTCTGGCTCTACGCCCGCCAGCATCCCGGCGAATCGATGGCCGAATGGTGGATGGAAGGGGCGATCGACTGTTTGATCGATCCGGCCGATCCGGTCGGGCGCAAGTTGCGCCAGCTTTGCCGGTTCCATGTTGTGCCCAATGCCAACCCGGATGGCTCGCGCCGCGGGCACCTGCGGACCAATGCCGCGGGCGTCAACCTCAATCGCGAATGGGACAGCCCCAGCGCGGAGAAGTCGCCTGAAGTTCTGGCGATCCGCAATGCGATGGACGAAAGCGGGGTCGATTTCGCCATGGACGTTCACGGTGACGAGGCGATTGCCGCGGTTTTCCTGGCGGGATTTGAAGGCATCCCGTCGTGGAGCGCGGACTTGCAGGGCGGGTTTGATCGCTACAAGACGATCCTTGCGCGGCGCACCCCGGACTTCCAGACCCGGCTGGGCTATCCGGTGACGGGGAAGGGCAAGGCCAATCTGGCGATGTCGACCAATCAATTGGCGGAGCGGTTTGGCGCGGTCAGCATGACGCTGGAAATGCCGTTCAAGGACAACGATGACCTGCCGTGCAAGGCGCAGGGCTGGTCACCCGAACGCAGCGCCATCCTTGGTCGTGATTGCATGGGTGCGCTGCTGGAGTGGCTGCAAGGCTGAACTTTAATCCAGACTGGAAGGCCCGAACGCATGGGGCAAAAGTTCGGACAGGCGTAGTTCGGTGACTGCGTTCTCGCCGACGCAGAGCACCAGCGGATCGCTGCCGCCCAGCGCTGCCACTTCGTTGAGGACCTGACGGCACCGTCCGCAGGGTGTGACCGGATCGCCCGCGCCCACCGCCCCCGCCTTGCCGCCGATTACCGCGACGGCCTCAAGCTTGCCCCGCCAATCCTCGCTCAGCGCTTTGCCCACCGCGACCGTTTCGGCGCAGAGGGTCAGGCCATAGCTGGCGTTCTCGACATTCGCACCGGTCACCACGCTGCCATCGGCAAAGCCCAGCGCCGCTCCGACGTGGAAATGGGAATAGGGGGCATAGGCTCGCGTTGCTGCGTCGCGGGCGGCAGCAATCAGGGTTTCCCGGTTCCAGCTCATCGTTGCACCACCACCCATCGTACCGGCACTGGGGCCGCATCACTGGCATACATCGTATTGGCACTCCACATCGTCCACGGCCGCCCGGCATAGTCAGGCTGAAAGCGCGTGCGCACCAGCCACAGATTGCGCTCCAGCGCCGCGCCCAGGTGATAGCGGTCCTCGAAAGTGCTGGATATCTTCAGGATCGTGGCCTTGCCGCTATGGGTCTCGATCTGGTTGAGGAACGTCATCAATTCGCTTTCGACCGCCGAATCGCTGACCTTTACCGGGCAAGTGTCGGCCAGCATGTCGAGATCGACCGCTGGGGGCAGCATCGCGCGGTCGCGCGGAACCACGGTGACGAAGTTGGCTGCCTGCTTCTCCGCCGGTTGACACGGGTCGTAACGGTGGACTGCCCCGATCTGCAGCCCCGCATTGCGGGCATCGTCAAGGTTTTTGACGAAGGCCGGATCCCGGGCGAAGGCGCTGGCCGAAGCATCCAGATAGACGAAGTTCGCCCCGGTTGCCTTCAAGGCCTTGAAATCGACCTGCCCGTCCTCGGCTGAAATCTCGACCCCCTGCATCGGGAATTCCAGCTTGCTTGGCCGCCAATGGCGCAGGGTCCACCAGCCCCAGATGCCCGCGATGATGGCAAACAGCATCACCGCACCGATCAGGCGCAGGGTCCAGCGTTTCGATTTCCGGCTAGCCATTGGTGGAGCGACCCCGTTCTTGAAGTGCAGCAGGTCAGCCCCTGATATGCAGGACGCAGATCAGGGTAAAGAGCCGGCGGGCCGTGGCAAAGTCGGTTTCGACCTTTCCCTCAAGCCGTTCCAACAGCATTTCCGCCGCTTCGTTGTGAACTCCGCGCCGGGCCATGTCGATCGTTTCGATTTCGGCCGCGGTAGCCTTTCGGATCGCCTGGTAATAGGAATCGCAGATCGCGAAATATTCCCGGATCGGCCGGCGAAAGCGGCCAAGGCCGAGGATCAGCGTTTCGAGCAGTCCACCGGACTGATCCGAAACCTCAAGCGAAAGCCTGCCATCGTCGACTGCCAGCTTGAGCCGGTAGGGGCCTTGATGGCCAGCTTCCCAGGCACGCAGCGGCTTGAACTGGTTCTCCTCGATCAGATCGAAGATCGCAATCCGCCGTTCCTGTTCGATATCCGCGTTGCGCCACAGGATGGTCGCCTCGTCGAGCTCGATATGGATGATGCGCGGGTCCGCCATGGGGCGCGCTTTTCGCAGATGCGAAATGGCGGGGCAAGACTTTGCTCGATTGGCCATCACCCTGAACTTGTTTCAGGGTCCATTTCGCGTGACTGGCTGCGGCCTGCTGTGCACGGTGGATGCTGAAACAAGTTCAGCATGACGGTTTGTCTCTGATGGCCTGTTTGTACACAGGTCTATCCCAAGCCATTCCAAACTTCATCCTTGAAGGCCGCGGCCCCAGCGCGCATTGATCGCACCCCATGGCTGAACCGATCCCCTTTGCCCGTCCCGACGAAACTGCCGCGCGTGCGCTGCCCGCCAACGTGGAGGCAGAAGCAGCGTTTCTCGGTGCCGTCCTGATCGACAACCGGGTGATCGAGGAACTGGTCACCCCGCTTAAGCCCGAACACTTCTTTGAGCCGGTCCATGCCCGCATTTACGACCGGATCATGCAATTGCTGGATCGCAAGGCGGTGGTCACGCCGGTCACGCTGAAGCCCTATTTCGAGGCTGACGAAGCGCTCAAGGAACTGGGCGGCGCGTCCTATCTCGCGCGGCTCACAGCAGACGGGCAGGGCCTGCTCGCCCCGCGCGAACTGGCCGAACAGATCTATGACCTTGCGCTGCTGCGCGAACTGGTGTCGGTTGGCCGCAACCTGGTCAATTCCGCGCTCGATACCTCGGAGAGGGTCGAGCCGATGGAGCAGATTTCCGAAGCCGAGGCGGCACTTTATCGCGTCTCCGAAGGGGCTTCGGTCGGCAGCGAGGCGCAGCCATTCCGGACCTCCAGCCTGGCCGCGATCACCCAGATCGAAAAGGCGCTTGCCTCAGGCGGCCATATCTCGGGCCTGACAACGGGCCTCGACGACCTCAACGCAAAGGTCGGCGGCCTGCACGATTCGGACCTGATCATCCTCGCCGGACGCCCCGCGATGGGGAAGACCTCGCTGGCGACCAACATCGCCTTCAACTGCGCCGAGCGCTACTTGCGCGACATGCAGGACGGGATCGACCCGGCTAAGTCCGTTGGGGCGCCCACAGCCTTCTTCAGCCTGGAAATGAGCGCAGACCAGCTGGCCACGCGTATCCTGGCGGAACAGGCCGAGATCAGCAGCGAACGCCTGCGCATGGGCAAGATCAGCCGCGAGGATTTCCAGCGGATTTCCTTTGCCAGCCAGCGCCTTGCCGAACTGCCGCTCTACATCGACGATACGCCGGCTCTGTCGATCGCGGCGCTGCGCACCCGCGCGCGGCGTTTGAAGCGCAAGCACAACATCGGCCTGATCGTGATCGACTACCTGCAGTTGCTGCAAGGGTCAGGCCGGGCCAATGACAACCGGGTCAACGAAATTTCGGAAATCAGTCGTGGTCTCAAGACGCTGGCCAAGGAACTGGCGGTGCCGGTGATCGCGCTGTCGCAGCTTTCGCGTGCGGTCGAAAGCCGCGAGGACAAGCGTCCGCAACTAGCCGACCTGCGCGAATCCGGTTCGATCGAGCAGGACGCCGACATGGTCTGGTTCATCTTCCGCGAGGAATATTACCACAACGCTAGCAAGCCTGATGAGCCGAGCGAAACCAGCTCGCCCGATGCCATCGCGAAGTATGACACCTGGATGCAGCGGCACCTCGAGGTGGTGAACAAGGCGACCGTGATCATCGCCAAGCAGCGCCACGGTTCGACCGGGAACGTCCAGTTGCTGTTCCAGAGCGAGTTTACCAAGTTCGGCAATCTCGCGCCCGATTCGCGGGGATATGCTGCTTACGAATAATCCTTGTATAACAAGATATTATACGAATATTTCTTGACTTGCGATTTTCCAGCCGTGTAGCAGCGGTTTCCTCCCGTTTTTTGAGTGATTGGAGTGCCCGTATGGCGCGCGTTACCGTAGAAGATTGTGTCGACAAGATCCCCAACCGGTTTGACCTTGTCCTGATGGCCGCACAGCGTGCGCGCGAAATTTCCGGTGGTGCGGAACTGACCATCGAACGCGACCGCGACAAGAACCCAGTCGTCGCTCTGCGCGAAATTGCCGAGCAGACCGTGCGTCAGGATAACCTGAAGGAATCGGTGATCAGCTCGCTTCAGCGCGTCCTTCCTGATGACGACGATGAAATCGATGAAGTCGGCTCGCTCAGCCAGTCGGCCGAGGCTCTGCGCATCACGGCAGCAGCGCCGGTGCGCAACACCTCGATCGGTGGTGACTACGAGGGCTGATCTGGTTCGGTCCCTTGCCCGCGAGGGCGACGAACGGCACCCCGTTGCGGGTGCCGTTTTCGTTTGGGGTCAGCTGCAGGGGTAATGGCGCGCGAAGAAATCGCCAATCGCCTGCTTCATGCTGGTCCGCGGACGCTGCGCTTCGGGATAGGTGCGCAGGAACGCCAGCAGCTTGTCCGACGCGACCTTGGTCCCTTTGGGTGGGCAGCTGGATGGCCTGCCCGAAGCCCGCTCGGCATTGAGTCGCGAGCGATAGGCCGCTCCTGCCGCTTCGCCTTCGCTCTTAAGCAGCTTGTAGTCGGAAGAGAACAGCGCCATCGGCCCTTTGGCGCGCAGCGCATCGGCCTTGGCTAGAAATGCCGCGACATTCATGTCTCCCGGAGCGGCTAACGAGGGGGCGGCCAGAGAGAGGCTGGCGATCAGGGCCAGGCTGATGCGTTTCATCGAAATGTTCCTCCCAATAGCGGCGCGCAACTTGACCGCGCCATTCTTACCAGACCATGAACCGCATTCGAGGGGAGATGTCCATGAGCAACGGTGGAGATATCATCGGCGACATCGCGCAGGGCGGTCTGCTGGCCCATGCGGCGGAGCCGGGCCACGGGGAGGATCACAGCAATGGTCACACCCGCGAGCAGGCATGCCTCAATTGCGGGACGGCGCTGGTTGGCAGCCATTGTCATGCCTGCGGCCAGGCGGCTCATGTCCACCGCACCATCGGCGCGTTCTTCCATGATCTGCTTCATGGCGTATTCCACTTTGAAGGTAAGATCTGGCGGACGGTGCCGCTGCTGGTCTGGCACCCAGGGCGCTTGACGCGCGCGTATATTGACGGACGACGCGCCAGCTATGTCAGCCCCATCGCCCTGTTCCTGTTTGTTGTCTTTTTGAGCTTTGGCATCTTCAACGCACTGGGCAACCCGGTCGATTTCAACAACCGGGCTGCATCCGGGCAGGTCACCGTGAGCCTTGCCGAGGCCGAAGCCGACGCCCGTACCCAGCTGGCCGATTATCAACGCAAGTTGGCTGAAGCCCGCGCCGGCAAGGGCGGCGATCCCGTAGCGCTGGAGCGCGAAGTCGAAAAGGCGCAGCAGGCAGTCGAGTTAATCGGCAGCGCCCGCACGGGGAAGCTTCCGGCAGACGTTGGCGTCGATGGGATTTCAAGCAAACAAGCAGTGGCGCGGCTGGAACAAGCGTGGCAGCATATCCGCGACAACCCCGAACTTGCGGCCTACAAATTGCAAACCAGCGCCTACAAATATGCCTGGCTGGTCATACCGCTTTCCGTGCCCTTCGTCTGGTTGCTGTTTCCCTTCAGTCGCCGCTTCCACCTTTATGATCACACGGTCTTCGTGACCTATTCGGTCAGTTTTCAATTGCTGCTGCTGGCCTTGGTTGGTGTCCTGATGGCCTGGGATGGACCCGGTTTCGTGATGGCCCTGTTGGTCGCCTATGTGCCATTCCACATGTATCGCCAGGCGCGCGAGACCTATCGGCTCAGCGGCTTTGGCGCCTGGTGGCGCACCTGGTTCCTTGCGACTTTCGCCGTGGTTGTCCTCGCATTGTTTGCCGCCGGCTTGACGGTCTACACGGCCGCGTGACGGCAGGGGGCGTCAGGCCCCCTGCGGTGCTGCTGCGGCGAAGCGCTTGCCCGCCTTGGGCACGGCGGAACCCTTGGTCGGAGGGACCACAGAGGGACCGGTCGGATCCACCGCACGGTCGATCTTGCCGTTCTGCAGCAGTTCCTGGATTTCATCGCCGGTCAGGGTTTCATACTCCAGCAGCGCTTGGGCCAGCAGGTGGAGCTTGTCTTCCTGGGTCTTGAGGATGTCCTTGGCGCGCTTGTGTCCGCCTTCAACCAGAGCGCGAATTTCAGCGTCGATCAGCTTGTTGGTCTCAGCTGACATCATGGTCCGCGCGGAGCCGCCGTAGCCAAGGTAGCCTTCCTGGGTCTCTTCGTATTGCAGAGGCCCCAGTTTGTCCGACATGCCCCAACGGGTGACCATCGAACGGGCCAGCGAAGTGGCGTGCTGGATGTCCGACGAGGCGCCAGATGAAACCTTGTCGTGCCCGAAGATGATCTCCTCGGCCACGCGTCCGCCCATTGCCACGGCGAGCTGCGCGTGCATCTGGTCGCGGTGATAGGAATAGCGGTCGCGTTCGGGCAGGCGCACGACCATGCCCAGCGCGCCGCCGCGCGGAATGATTGTGGCTTTGTGGATCGGGTCGGAAGCCGGTTCGTTGACCGAGACCAGGGCGTGACCAGCCTCGTGGTAGGCGGTCATCTTCTTCTCGTCCTCGGTCATCACCATCGAGCGACGCTCGGCCCCCATCATCACACGGTCCTTCGCGTCCTCGAACTCCTTCATCGCGACCAGGCGCTTGCTGCGCCGTGCCGCCAGCAGGGCAGCCTCGTTGACCAGGTTGGCGAGGTCGGCGCCCGAAAAGCCGGGCGTGCCGCGCGCGATCACCCGGGGCAGCACGTCGGGCGCGGTCGGCACCTTCTTCATGTGCACGGCCAGGATCTTTTCGCGTCCCTCGATGTCGGGAACGGGCACGACCACCTGGCGGTCGAACCGGCCGGGCCGGAGCAGGGCCGGATCGAGCACGTCGGGGCGGTTGGTCGCGGCGATGATGATGATGCCTTCGTTCGCCTCGAACCCGTCCATTTCGACCAGCAGCTGGTTCAGCGTCTGTTCGCGCTCGTCGTTGGAATTGCCCAGACCATGGCCACGATGGCGACCGACCGCGTCGATTTCATCGATGAAGACGATGCACGGAGCATTCTTCTTGGCCTGTTCAAACATGTCGCGAACGCGGCTGGCGCCGACGCCGACGAACATTTCGACGAAGTCCGAACCGGAAATGGTGAAGAACGGCACGCCCGCTTCGCCCGCGATGGCGCGGGCCAGCAGAGTCTTGCCGGTGCCGGGCGAGCCGACCAGCAGCGCCCCCTTGGGGATCTGGCCGCCCAGCTTGGAAAAGCGGTTCGGGTCTTTCAGGAATTCGACGATTTCTTCCAGCTCTTCGCGGGCTTCGTCGATCCCGGCGACATCGGCAAAGGTGACACGGCCCTGCTTTTCGGTCAGCATCTTGGCCTTGGACTTGCCAAAGCCCATTGCCCCGCCTGCACCGCCGCCCTTCTGGAACTGGCGCATGGCAAAGATCATCAGGCCGATCAGCAACAGGAACGGCAGGGTCTGGAACAGGATCGCGGCGAGCAGGCTAGGCTCTTCCGGGGTCTTGCCCTCATACTGTACGCCATTTTCCTGCAGCAGCTGCGGCAGCGAGGTGTCGTTCGGGATCGGCACCGTGGTGAAGGTCTTGCCGTCCTTGAACTTGCCGGTGATCTTGGTTTCTGAAACCTGGACCTTTTCCACCTTGCCATTGGCGACCTGGGCCCGGAAGTCGGAATAGCCGACCTGGGTGCCAGGCGCTTCGGCCTTGGTGTTGAACATCGAAACGACCAGCAGCAGCGCCAGGAAGATGCCGCCCCAGATCATGAGGTTTTTCATCCAGGTATTGCCGCTCGGCTGTTCCTCGTTGTTCATCGCTATTCGGTCCTTTCAGCGCCAATGTAGGATGCGGCACCTGAATCGCAAGCTAACGCCGGCGCAGGAATCGCGCGATCTGAACCGAAGTGTACCCAACCGGCCCCTTGGATCAGGACGTAAGTTCGGTAATCCGGTGGTGCGGCAGGACCCGCCAGGCCGCGATCAGCAGGACAACGTGCAGCGCTTCGACCAGCATCGGCACCTGCCAAGCCGGATAGGTTCCGTCGACTGCCAGGCTGATGGCGCGGACCGATACGGCAACCCCCATGACGGCGGCGGGCACCAGCAAAAGGTCAGCATTGCGGCGCCAAGCGCCGATCATCATGCAGGCCGCAACCACGCCGAAGAACGCGGTAAAATCCGCGCGCAGGGTCGAAAGCCCCTGGGTCCCGTTGGCCGAAAGGCCGAACCCGGTCGCGGTTGCAGCGGGATTGAGCAGGAAGTTCAAGCCCATCATCAGGTCGAACAGGCCGAATAGAAAGATCAGTGCAGTCAGGACAAAGCGCATGATGATTACCACCCCCAGTGATGCTATTTTGCGCATCATGCCTTGAAGGGCGCGGCTAAGCAAACCCTGTTGCGCGGAACCCACGGGCGTTGCACAAGCGCCAGCAATGGAAAAACCTCGTATCCTGTTGGTCGTCGGCGGCGGCATAGCTGCCTACAAGGCCTGCGAGCTGATCCGCCTGATCCGCAAGGGTGGCGGCGACGTAACCTGCGTGCTGACCGAGGGCGGCGCGAAATTCATCACGGCGATGACTCTGGCCGCGCTGAGCGAGAACCCAGTGCACACCACCTTGTGGGACCTGACCAGCGAGGTGGAAATGGGGCACATTCAGCTCTCGCGCACAGCCGATCTCGTCGTGGTCTGCCCGGCAACCGCGGACCTGATGGCGCGCATGGCGCACGGGATTGCCGACGATCTTGCCACAACCCTGCTGCTTGCCACCGACAAGCCGGTGATGGCGGTTCCGGCGATGAACGTCCGGATGTGGGACCATGCCGCGACCCAGGCCAACGTCGCAACCCTGCAGGCACGAGGGGTTCAGGTGGTTATGCCCGACGAAGGCCCGATGGCTTGCGGTGAATTCGGTCCGGGCCGGCTGCCAGAACCAGCGGAGATCTACCACGCGGTATGCGCGCGGATCGGGGCTGGCCTGCTGCCCTTGGGTGAAGCGGTTGGGCCTGCGATCGATCCAGAGGGGCCGCTGAAGGGTAAGCACGTTCTGATTACCGCCGGACCGACGCACGAGCCGATCGATCCGGTGCGCTACATCGCCAATCGCAGTTCGGGCAAGCAAGGCTATGCCATTGCCGCCGCCGCCGCGCAGCTGGGCGCGCGGGTGACGCTGGTCTCGGGCCCGGTGACGTTGGACTGCCCGCGCGGGGTCCACCGCGTGCAAGTTGAAACGGCGCGGGACATGGCCGCGGCGGTGCAGCAGGCGTTGCCTGCGGATGCTGCCGTAATGGTCGCTGCGGTTGCCGATTGGCGCACGACCGAGACCGCCAGCGAAAAGATGAAAAAGCGTGGCTCGGCGCCGCCCGCGCTTCAGTTGACGGAAAATCCCGACATCCTCGCGACGGTCGCCCGGGGAGAGAACCGCCCGCGACTGGTGGTCGGCTTTGCTGCTGAGACCGAGAAGGTCGTCGATCACGCGAAGGAAAAGCTGACGCGCAAAGGGGCGGACTGGATCGTCGCCAACGACGTGTCGGGGGATGTCATGGGCGGCGATGTCAACGCCGTGCATATCGTGACTGCTCGGGGTGTCGAAGACCTCCCGGAAATGGCAAAGGGCGATGTCGCCATGGCCATTGTCCGAAGGATCGCCGATGCACTCTCCGAATGAGGTTCCCGTCCGCGTGAAGCGCTTGCCGCATGGGGAAGGGCTGGACCTGCCCGCCTATGCCACCGACGGCGCCGCCGGAATGGATGTGGTTTCCGCCGAGGACGTGATCATTCAGCCAGGCGCGCGGCACGCCGTGGCGACGGGGCTGGCGCTGGCCATTCCTTACGGCTTTGAAGTGCAGGTCCGGCCGCGTTCGGGGCTGGCGCTCAAGCACGGAATTACAGTGCCGAACACGCCCGGCACGATCGACAGCGACTATCGCGGCGAACTGAAGGTCATTCTGATTAACCACGGCGATAGCGCGTTCGAGATCCGGCGCGGCGACCGCGTGGCGCAGCTGGTCGTGGCTCCGGTTACCCGGGGCACCTGGCTGGAGGTCGAAGAACTGGATGAAACCGCGCGTGGCGCCGGCGGGTTCGGCAGCACCGGCGGAGTCGCGGCGCTCGGCCGTTAACTTTAAAGGTCCTCCCCGTGAGCATGCTCATGGGGAGGGGGACCGCCGCGAAGCGGTGGTGGAGGGGCATTAACGCAGAGCTTCAGCCCCTCCGTCATTTGCTGTGCAAATGCCACCTCCCCATCGGCTGCGCCGACAGGGAGGATTTTCAGGTCAGTTCCGCTTCTTTTCCGGAGCAATCGAGATCCGCACGGTTTCGCCGTTGCGGCCCGGGAAGTCGGTGAACATGGCTTCGACCAGATTGGGCACGAGATAGCTCAGCCGGTTCGAAATCGATGCCGCTTCGGCCTTGCCTTCGAACAGGCGCTGGCCATCGGCACGGCGATCAATCTTCAGGCTGACCCCGCTGACATAGACGGTGTAGCTGTCATAGCCTTGGCCGAACCACGGATCATACCAGCCGTAACCCCAGGCACCGCGTGGATAGTACGGGCTGTAATAGCCGCCGCGGCGGCCATAATAGCCAAAGCGGGGATAGCCGTACCAGCTCGACCAGTAGGGATCGACAAACCCCGTCGAGCGGACCTGTTCACGGCCCTTGTCGACGCCGTAGTCGAACTTGACGATCAGGTCGGCCTTGGCTGGATCATTGACCGGGACATAGCCCAGTTTGGCCATCTTGTCGGCGACCAGCATGGCGTATTGGCGAAATTCCAGGCCGCCGTTCATCAGCGGGCTGTCGGCCACGACCGTGAAGGTCTGGCCCTGCGGCGCAGGCAGCTGCGCCGTAAACCGCTGCACATCCGCCTTGAAAGGCGTTGCACAGGCGGCGAGCGCGGCAAGCATCAAGGGCACCAGGGCCATCTTCAGCCAGCGAGCAGGCATACGTGGATCGGGAGCCATCGACTCGTTCCTTTTGGTCAGGCACCGCATGCGACTCGCAGGCGGATCGGCGCAAAGTTTAGGATTGCCCGCTGACTAGGGGAAGCGTGCTGAATAGCGGTTGAATGGAGCCGCAGTCCCGCTCAGCGCACCAGTCCCAAGGCGCGGTAAGCTGCGGTCAAGGTAGGTCCCGCCAGTTCCCGCGCTTTCAATGCGCCTTTCGCCAGAACCGCATCGAGCGCTTCGCGGTCCTGCCGCAGTTCGACAAAGCGGGCATTGATCGGCGCGAGGCTTTCGACCAGCAGTTCTCCCAGCGCAGGCTTGAACTTGCCGAAGCCCTCGCCGCCAAAGCGGGCCAGGACCGCGTCCTGGCTCTCGCCAGACATCGCTGCATAAATGCCGACCAGGTTTGCCGCTTCCGGGCGCCCATCCAGTCCGCCCTTGTCGCTGGGCAGCGGCTCGGGATCGGTCTTGGCCTTCTTGACCTTGGCCATGATCGTGTCGGCATCGTCGGTCAGGTTGATTCGGCTCATGTCCGACGGGTCCGACTTGCTCATCTTGGCGCTGCCGTCGCGCAGGCTCATGATCCGGGCCGCTTCCGGTGGGATGATCGGATCGGGCAGGGTAAAGACCGGCGCTTCGTCCGAGGCGAAGTCGTTGTTGAACTTCTGCGCGATGTCGCGGGCGAGTTCGAGATGCTGCTTCTGGTCCTCGCCGACCGGGACGTGGGTCGCCTGGTACAGCAGCACGTCCGCTGCTTGCAGGACCGGATAGGTGAACAGCGCGACCGACTGGCCTTCGCGATTCTTGCCGGCCTTGTCCTTCCACTGGGTCATGCGGTTGAGCCAGCCCATGCGGCCGGTGCCGCTCAGCAGCCATTGCAGTTCGGCATGGGCCGGGACCTGGGCCTGATTGAACAGGATCGACTTGTCCGGATCGATCCCGCAGGCGACTAGGGCAGCAGTCATCTCAAAGGTATTCTGGCGCAGCTCCGCCGGGGTATGCGGCATCGAAATCGCGTGCAGGTCGGCGAGGAAGTACAGGCTCTGCCCGCCGCTAGCGGCGACTTCATCCTGCATCTTCACCCAATTGCGGATCGCCCCCAGATAGTTGCCAAGGTGGAGATTGCCGGTCGGCTGGATGCCTGAAACGATGCGCATGGGGTTCACTCAACTTCTAGAATTTCGTCGTCGGCCCGCTGGCGTGGCTGACGTCTGCGCCTTAGCTGCGCCAGGACCGACTTGTCGATGGCGCCTGTTGCAAAAGCGACGGCGAAAAAGCTGATCATCCCGGCGGCGACGATCACGCCAAGTGACCAGATGCGGTCATACCAGGGTCCGGCATAGTGCGCCGCCAGCCGGGGAGTGAGCCACCACAGCAGTGCCGACATGGCCACCGTTGCGACAATCTGGCGCAGGACCTTACTCGCTAGTTTCCAGGTGAAGTGGAACCAGCCGCGCATGTGCAGGATCGCATAAAGCAACAGGCAGTTGAGCGTCGCCGAAGCGGCCGTCGCCGCAGCCAGCCCGACGATGCCCCATTGCCGCACCACCGCGACGTTGAGGAAGATGTTGAAGACCAGGCTGACCAGCGCGGTCCAAACCGGGGTGCGAGTATCCTCGCGCGCGAAAAAGCCGGGGTTGAGGATCTTGACGATGACATAGGCGGGCAGGCCGCAGACCAGCGCCACCACGATGTTCGCCATGATCGCACCATCGGCAGCGGTAAATTTGCCGCCGACGAAGAACGCGGTGCAAAAAGCCGGAGCGCAGATCGCCAGCGCTGCCGCTGCGGGTAGCGTCAGCAGGGTGCCGATTTCGAACGCGTTGGCCTGCAGGCGCTGCGCCTCTGCCGCATCGCCGGTGTGGATGTGCCGGCTCAGCATCGGGAGGATCGCAGTGCCAAGCGCGATACCGACGATACCCAGGGGCATCTGATTCAGGCGGTCCGCGTATTTGAGCAGGGTCAGCGAGCCTTGTTCCAGGCTTGTGGCAAAGAAGGTGTCGACGAATTGGCTGATTTGGTAAATTCCGGCGCCGAATGTCGCCGGCAGGATCAGCTTGCCCAGGCGCTTCACTTCCGGGGTCAGGCGGGGCACGGACACTTTGAGGCGGACGCCGGCTTTGCGGGTTTCCCACCAGAGGTACAGGAACTGCGCCACGCCCGAGAGGCCCACCGCCGCAGCCAGCGCTATCCCCACCACCGTATCGTTGTGGCTGTCCCCGCGCAGGTGATTGCCGAGCAGGATGCCGGTGATCAGGAACACATTGAGCAGCACCGGGGCGAATGCCGCAGGGCCAAACCGCGACCGCGCGTTCAGCACACCGGCGAGCATGGCCATCAGGCTGATGAAACCCAGGTAAGGAAAGGTGATCCGGCTGAGGAACACGGCCAGATCGAACTTGCCTGGAACCTGTGCGAAATCGCTGGCCAGTAGCCAGACGATAGCCGGCATGAAGACCATGGCTGCCGCGCTGAACAGCAAGAGTACCCAGACGAAGACCGAGAGGACGTCGTTGGCAAAACGGTTTGCGGCTTGCTCGCCGCCTTCGCCATGGAGAGCGCGGCTGTACATCGGCACAAAGGCGACGCTGAAGGCGCCTTCCGCAAACAGGCGGCGGAAGGTGTTGGGTAGGGTAAAGGCAAGCTGGAAAGCGTCTGCGACAAGACCCGCGCCAACGACGCGGGCCATCATCATGTCGCGGACGAAGCCGAAGACGCGGCTGACAGCGGTTAACCCGCCGATTGTCCCGACATTCTTGACGAGGCTCATCGGCGGGGCCTGGGTTGCTTAGGCCTCGCCCGGCTGAGCTGCTTCGCCTTCGCCGTTCTCTTTCGCGGCCTGGGCCGCAGCCAGTTGCTGCAGATAGATGCCGTTGAAGTCGACCGGCTCAAGCAGGAGCGGCGGGAAACCGGCATCGCGCACTGCGTCGGAAATCACCCGGCGCGCGAAGGGGAAGACAATGCGCGGCGCCTCGGCATAGGTGAAGGCATGCTTGTGCTGGTCTTCCATGTTGCGCATGCCGATCAGCGCGCAGTAAGACAGGTCGATGACGAAAGCGGTGCCGGCCTGGCACTTGGAAGTCACCGAGATCTTCAATTCGATCTCGCTGACTTCTTCGTTAAGATCGCGCGCACCGATATTGAACTGAACGTCAATCTGGGGCGGGTCCTGCCACTGGAACGACTCGGGCGCGTTGGGATTTTCAACCGACAGGTCCTTGATGTACTGCTGGATGATCCCGGCAGCCGGCAAGGTGTCCGCGCCGTTGGGCTGCGGGCCGTCAAGGTTGAGATCGGTGATGATGTTGTTGCCTTCCTCGGCCATGAATCGTCGCTTTCAAGCAGGTTTGAACGAAGTTGGCGGCGCGCCTAGCAGGCGGGACGCTTCCCGGCAACGGTTATGCCGTTTGGGGCAAAGCGCAACCATTGCCCGTAAAAATTGCACCCAAAAGGGCAGGTCACGCGTTGTTCATTTGTCATCGCATCCTATTTGTAGCAAGAACCGCACAGCATTTGCCGCGTTTGCGGCCGGGACTGATACTTTGGACAAGACCGTAGAGATCGTCATTATCGCCATGGTCGCTGCCTTTCTGGGGCTGCGCCTTTATTCCGTGCTGGGCCGCCGCGCCGAGCATGAAGAACAGCCCCTGCCCCCCCGGTTCGAACCCAAGGGGCCGCGGCCGGCTTCGCCGCGCAACACGGTGGGCGAAACCGGCAATAGCGCCGGTGTGAGTGGCGCACTGGTTCCTGGGGTAACCCCGGCGATCGAACGCGGTCTGCGCGAAATCAGTGCGGCTGACCGCAATTTTGACATGCTTGCCTTTCTCGAAGGCGCCAAGGGTGCCTATCGCATGGTGCTTGAGGCATTTTGGCGCGGGGACCGCGAAGCCTTGACGCAATTGTGCGATGCTGACGTTCTGGCCGGTTTCAATGCTGCTATCGATACGCGCGAAGCGGCTGGCGAGAAGCTCGATTACAAGCTTGTCCGGATCGAAGAAGCCAATATCGTAGCGGCTGAATACCGCGCCCCGATGGCCCGGCTGACCGTCCGCTTCACGGCGGATATTGCGGCCGTGATCCGCAATGGCGAAGGTCAGGTCATCGCGGGGTCGTTGAACGATGCGGTTGAAACCCGCGACTTGTGGACTTTCAGCCGCGACGTGAATTCCGCTTCGCCTGATTGGCTGGTCGACGAAACCGACGAAGGCTGAACCGGAGATGCTTGGGCGTGGTTTGCGTTGGCTGGCACTTGCCGCGCTGAGCCTCGCTCTGGCGGCTTGCGGCCGGATTATCCCGGCAGGTCGGGTTCCGTCCCCGGTTGCAGTTTCCCCTCCGGCAGGCATTGCGGCCACGGCGCTTGCCGCTGGTTTTGCTGTCGGGCCCGCTGTGACCAGCCTGGGTCTGGGCAGAGATGATGCCCGCACTGCCTTGCTGTCGTTTCGGACCAGTTGTTCGCGGTTGACCGTCCGCAAAGACGTGTCCGGCCTGACCCAGCCTGAAGACTGGAAACCGGCTTGTACGGCCGCCGCGCGGTGGCCGGAAAGCGAGGCGGCAGCGTTCTTTGCGGCTTGGTTCGAGACAGTCAAGATCGGCGACGGCAAAGCCTTTGTCACTGGTTATTATGAGCCCGAGATCGCCGGAGTCCGGACGCGCCAGCCAGGCTATGACGTGCCGGTTTATGCGGTGCCGCCGGATCTGGTCCGCGCCCGTCTTGGCGATGCGCCGGCCAATGCCAATGGCACCCAGCCGCTCGGTCGCTACAACGAACAGGGGCAGTTTGTACCCTACTTTGACCGCGGCGAAATCGAAGACGGCGCCCTTAGCGGCAAACGTCTGGAAATCGCCTGGGTCAAGGATGCGGTGGAACTGTTCTTCCTCCAGGTCCAGGGATCGGGCCGTCTGATCGCCCCGGACGGCAGCGTGATGCACATCGGCTATGCTGGACAGAACGGCCATGCCTATACCGGTATCGGCGGGGTGATGCGCGATCGCGGATTGCTCGGCAGCGGGCCGGGTAAATATGCCGGTTCGATGCAGGGCATCATGCAGTATATTCACGATAATCCGGATGCCGGCCGTGCGCTGATGCGCGAAAACAAGAGCTATGTCTTCTTCCGCGAGATTGGTCCTGATGGTCCGCTTGGCGCTTTGGGAGTGCCGGTCCGCGCGCGTGACAGTGTCGCGGCCGACCCGGCCTTTGTGCCGCTGGGGGCACCGGTCTGGCTGAACCTGGATCGGAGCGAGGCGAGCGGCTTGTGGATTGCCCAGGATACTGGCGGCGCGATCAAGGGCGCGAACCGCTTTGACAGCTTTTGGGGTGCCGGTGAGCGCGCCAGGGAGATAGCCGGCGGGATGAGCGGCAGAGGCGATGCCTTGTTGCTGTTGCCCAAGGGAACGCTCAAGAAGTTGCAGCCAGCGCAATGACCCGCCGCGCGCGCGGGCTGCAGCCGGACGAGGCGGAACTGTGGGACCGCGTGGCCCGCACTGTAACCCCCCTCCGCCGCATTTCGCGCAAGCTTGCAGAAGCCGATCCCGCGCCTCCGCTGGCAGCGCTCGGTGCTCCGCAGCCCTTGAAGCGCAAGGGCAGGGTTCCTCTCCCGCCTTCCCCGCAACCTGTTGTTGCGGCCGAGGAGCGCAAACGGCCGCTCGACCGGCACGGGCTCGACGGGAGCTGGGAGCGAAAGCTGGCCCGAGCCGAAGTCCAGCCTAATTTCACTCTCGACCTGCACGGTCATGGTCTTGATGCGGCCTATGCCCGGTTGGACCATGGCCTTGGTCAGGCGCTGGCGATGGGAGCCCGGGTTGTTTTGGTCATTACCGGCAAGCCGCGCCCGGTCGAAGCTGCTGACCGCGGTGAGCGGCGTGGCGCGATCCGGGCGAAATTGCTCGATTGGCTGGCCCATGGCAGTCACGCTCACCGCATTGCATCAGTGCGCGGCGCGCACCCCCGGCATGGCGGGTCAGGCGCGGTCTATGTGATCCTAAAAAGAACGCGCTAACCTCCGGTTGGAGGTCAGCGCGTCGCTAGGTCTCGCCAGGTCCGCCCGCAAGCGAACCTGGCCAGGGAGGAATGTTTCCGCGGCTGCGATCAGAAGTTGAACGTTGCCGTTATGAAGACCTGACGCGGGTTGCCGTAGAACGCAGTCAAGGTGCCTTCCTTGCCCAGTGCCGGGATCAGGGCACCGGTAGCGGGGTTGGTCAGCAGCGCACCGGTCGTGGCGTTGGCCGCCATGAAGGTATAGCCCGAGGTCTTGTACTGTACGTCGAACAGGTTCTTGCCATAGATGCCAAGGGTCCAGGCTTTGCCAGGTGCGGTATAGACCAGCGAGGCATCGACCAGCTGGTACGCATCCTGATCCAGATAAGGGTTCGGGATTTCGAACTGGTAGGTCTTGCTCTTGAACGAGACACCTGCCGTTGCGGTCAAGGTGCCGTCGTTCAGCGGCGTGGCATAGCTGGCCTGGGCGTTGCCGGTCCACGCCGGGGTATTCTGCACCTTGCGGTAAGCCGCAACGTCAGTCGGGACATTGGCGATGTTCGTGATATACTTCTGGAACTTCGCGTCGATGTAACCCAGCGAGCCGGACAGGGTCAGCGCCCCCAGGTTGGCGCGGGCTTCAAATTCGACACCCTGCATGCGCGCCTTACCCGCATTCGATACCACGCCGCAGAAGCTGGGCAGGCCCGACACGGTGCAAGCGACCGAGCCCGGGATCTGCACATTGGTGTAATCCATGCGGAACCCGGCAAGAGCGACGAACAGCTTGCGATCCAGCAGCGAGCCCTTGTAGCCGACTTCGTAGCTGTCGACCTTTTCGGGCTTGAAGCTGAGGAACGCAGCGATTTCTGCATCAGAGCGCACGCCGTCGTTGTTCAGGTCCGGAGCGTTCACGCCGGCGCCGCGCGGGTCAAAACCGCCCCCCTTGAAGCCTTGCGAGAACGAGGCGTAGAGGTTCTGACCTTCGCTGGGCTTGAAGCTGAGCGAAGCGCGGGGCGTGAACTTCTTGAAGGTGCTCTTGCCGTTGAAGTTGGTACCAGGCGCGCCAAATGCGGTTCCGGCCCCGCCAAAGACCGGCGACCCGCCACCCAGATAGTTCTGGCGCAGAATCGCCGCCGTGCGGTCATCCCAGGTGTAGCGTCCGCCAACGGACAGGGTCAGCTGGTCGGTCAGATCGTAGGTGAAGTCGGCAAAGCCGGCGACCGTGTCGGTGCCGACATCGGCGCTGGTATAGGCTGCCAGCCCGGCCAGCGTCGTGAACAGGCGCACGTCGAACTGGGTCAGCGCGCTGGCATTGAGGTAGTAGGCACCGATCAGGCCGTTGAAGCGGCCGCTGTTGATCAGCAGCTGCAGTTCCTGGCTGGTCTGGCGGTTGCGATAGATCCCCGGAACGTCGACGTCAGCCGCGGGCAGCGCGTCAAAGTCGATCGGCGAGGTCGAATCGTCCTTGCGATAGGCTGTGATCGAGCGCGCGGTCAGCACGTCGCTGAGCTGGGCTTCCATGAACAGTGATACGCCCCATGCCTTGACGTCCTGCGTGGGCGAAACAAGCCCGCCCTGGGTGTCATAGACGCTGCTCAGCATCTGCGTGGCGGTGAACTGGCTGGGGATCAGGCGATGTCCGCCGCGTTCGTTCGACTTGTCGTGGGTATAATCACCCGAAACCCGGGCAAAGAAGTTGTTCGCATGGACTTCGACCGTGCCGCGGCTGGCCCAGATGTCCTTGTTGTAGTTCTCGCGCCCGGTGGTGAGGTTGTCCCCGAAGCCGCCGCGCGACAGGCGAGCAAGCGATCCACCCAGGCGAACCGTGCCATCACCCACCGGGGTGCTGGCGGTAACCACGCCGTCGGCCTGGTCATACATGCCATAGGTTGCGCGCAGCGACAGGCGCGGGTCCTGGTCGATCTTGCGGGTAACGTACTTCACCGCGCCGCCCACCGTGTTGCGGCCGTAAAGCGTACCTTGCGGGCCACGCAGGACTTCGATGCGCTGGACGTCATAGATGTCGACCACGGCCGCCTGGGGACGGTTCAGGTAAACATCGTCCAAATAGATCCCGACGCCCTGCTCGAAGCCCGAGACCGGGTCCTGCTGGCCGACGCCGCGGATGAAAGCGGTAAGGGTGGAATTGGTCGCACGGCTGGGTTCCAGCGTGACGTTGGGGGCCTGTTCGGCGACAGCGGTAATGTCAATCGCGCCGCTGCGGTCCAGCTGATCAGCCGAAAGCGCGGTGATGGCGATTGGCACGTCGACCAGGGTTTCTTCCCGGCGCCGGGCAGTGACGATGATTTCGCCGGAATCCTCGGAAGCCGCAGCTTCATCCTGAGCATGGGCCGGCATCGCAGTGAAGCCGACAAATGCGCTGGCGATCAGCGAGGCGCGGCAGAGCAGGGCAGTTTTACGCATGGGTATTTCCCTCCCAGTTTGAATCCTTCCCGCGCATGACGGCGGGCTCCTGAGGAGACTTATATAAAAGTTGAACCAACTTTCAACTTTGTTATGCTCGAGCTGCGCTGGGAGTGATGAAAAGTGACAAAACGTGGCGCGGGTGCAACACCGCGAAGCGAAAGGATCGGGATGGAAATGGAGGCGGCAGCTGCCCCGGCACAACTGCGCGAACCGCGGACCGAACGCGGTCGACGCACGCAGCGTGCTATTCTGGATGCGGCCGCGGCGGAATTCGGGGAAAAGGGTTTTCACGAAAGTTCGATCGTGTCGATCACCATCCGCGCTGGCGTCGCGCTGGGCAGCTTTTACACCTATTTCGAAAGCAAGGAGGCGCTGTTCAAGGCGCTGGTGGCCGACATGTCCGGGCGGGTCCGTGATCACGTCGCTCCGATCCTGGGGGCTCATGAAGGCAATGCCATCGAAGCCGAAGGCGTTGCACTCGAAGCGTTCCTCCGCTTTGCCCGCAGCAACAAGGAAATCTACCGGATCATCGACGAAGCCGAATTCGTTGCTCCGGAGGACTGGCGAGCGCACTATGTGACAACGGCGGCGCGCATTCTTGACCGTCTCAAGGTGGCGCGCTCGCGCAGCGAGCTGGGGCTTGATCCGGATGAGGTCCACGCCTGGGCAATCATGGGCATGAACGTTTTTCTGGGCCTGCGCTTCGGCGTCATGGACAGTACTGCGGACCTTGGCAAAGTGGCAGCAATCGCCAACGCCTTGCTTGAAAAAGGGCTCGGCCAAGCTGATCAGTAAGGGCGCAATCCAACGGTTCGCCACGTTCAGCGCTCGGTTAACCTTGGTTAAGCTGTCCTTGCATTGACAGTTGGAGCGTTCGGAGCAGGTAGCGCAGGCCCGCATCGCTGGCGGGCGCTTTAGGAGTTGCCGCGTGCATCTGAATTTCCAACGGCCAATGACCCTGGCCCTCGTCGGCATGCTTGCCATGTCTCCCGCCGGATTGTCCGCTCAGGCGCAGAATGCGTCGAACGCCAACATCACCGTAGTCGGCACGCCGCCGACGGATCTGGCCGCATTGCCGGCTGGCCCGGACGTGAAGGGCAATATCATCGCGCGCAGTGGCAACCGCATCAAGGTTGCGGCGGCCGATGGCTCTGCCACGGTCGTCACGCTCACCGATCAGACCAAGGTTAAGGGCAGCGGCGGCTTGTTCGGCAGCAATAAGGGCAGGTTCAGCACTGCTGCCCTGCTCAATGGCCTGCCGGTGACGATCAAGACGGTGCAGGCTGACGGCGGCCTGTACGCCAGCCAGGTCACGTTCAAGGCGAGCGATCAAAAGGTTGCGCAGATGATCCAGCAGGGCACGGCCCAGGGCTTTGCCGAGCAGAGCGCTCAAACCGAAGCATTGCGCAGCCGGATGGGTGACATCGACAAGTACAATCTGAAAGCAACCACCAGCGTCTATTTCGATACCGGCAAATGGGCTCTCTCGCCCAGTGCCAAGACCGAACTCTGCGCGGCAGCGACCGAAGCCGAGCGCAACGAGAATGCCTTGTTGCTGGTCGTTGGCTACACCGATTCGGTCGGTGACGAGGATTACAACCAGACCCTTAGCGAAAAGCGGGCCGGGGCGGTGATCAATTACCTGCAGCAATACTGCCGGTGGAAGCCATACCGCGTGCTGACCCCGACCGGGATGGCCGAATCCGACCCCCTGGCCGACAATTCCACGCCAGAAGGCCGCGCGCAAAACCGCCGGGTTTCAGTGAATGTGCTGGTCAGCAAGGCGCTCGACGTCGACTAGACCGAAAAATGCGAAGGAAAGGCCGGAAGCCATCGCCCTGCGCTGCGGCGCACTCGGGCCATGACTTTCCGGCCTTTCCTCGTTAAGGGGCCGGTCCCATGTCGAACCGCCGCACCTTTGCCATCATTTCCCACCCCGACGCGGGTAAGACCACGCTGACTGAAAAGCTGCTGCTGCAGGGCGGCGCCATTCACCTGGCCGGTGAAGTCAAGGCCCGCGGCGCTGCGCGGCGGGCGCGGTCGGACTGGATGAAGATCGAACAGCAGCGCGGGATTTCGGTCACGTCGAGTGTGATGACCTTCGAAAAGGACGGCATCACCTTCAACCTGCTCGATACGCCGGGCCACGAGGATTTTTCCGAAGACACCTACCGCACGCTGACTGCGGTGGATTCGGCGATCATGGTGATCGACGCGGCCAAGGGGATCGAGCCGCAGACCCGCAAGCTGTTCGAGGTGTGCCGTCTGCGTTCGGTGCCGATTATCACCTTCGTCAACAAGGTCGACCGCGAAGGGCGTTCGGTCTTTGAAACGCTCGACGAAGTTGCCGATGCCCTGGCGCTCGACGTTTGCCCGATGTCCTGGCCGATCGGGATGGGCGGGGAATTCCAGGGCGTGCTCGATTTCGCCACCAACACGATCAGCCGCCCGGAAGGCGACAGCCGCGAATTCCTGGGCAAGCGCGAGGCGGCCAGCGACATTCCGCCTGCAATCGCCGAAGAGATCGAGCTGGCCCAGGCGGGCTATCCCGCATTCGATCTGGAAGCTTATCGGCATGGCGACCTGACCCCGGTCTATTTCGGCTCGGCATTGAAGAACTTCGGGGTTGCCGAACTGATCGACGCGATTGCGAAATATGCGCCGCCGCCGCGTCCCCAAGCCAGCGAGCAGGGCACGATCAACCCCGGCAACAAGGAAGTGACCGGGTTCATCTTCAAGGTCCAGGCCAACATGGACCCGATGCACCGCGACCGGATCGCTTTCATGCGGCTGGTTTCAGGCACCTTCAAGCGAGGTATGAAGCTGACCCCTTCGGCACTGGGCAAGCCGGTGGCGATCCATTCGCCGATCCTGTTCTTTGCCCAGGATCGCGAAATCGCCGATACCGCCGAACCGGGCGATATCATCGGCATTCCCAACCACGGGACGCTGCGGGTCGGAGATACGCTGAGCGAAAACAACAAGGTTCGCTTCACTGGCCTGCCGAATTTCGCTCCGGAAATCCTGCGCCGCGTCGTGCTCAAGGACCCGACCAAGACCAAGCAGTTGCGCAAGGCACTGGATGACCTGTCGGAAGAAGGCGTGATCCAGGTCTTCTATCCCGAGCTGGGCGGGCAGTGGATCGTGGGCGTAGTCGGCCAGCTGCAGCTCGACGTCCTGATTTCGCGGCTCGAAGCCGAATACAAGGTTGAAGCTGTGCTGGAAGCCGCGCCGTTCGACACTGCGCGCTGGATCAAGGGACCCGAAGCCGCGCTCAAACAATTTGCTGACTTCAACAAGAGCAACCTTGCCAAGGACCGTGATGGTGATCCGGTGTTCATGGCCCGGTCGAGCTGGGATGTTGGCTATCAGCAGGAAAAGAACCCTGACCTGACTTTCAGCGCGACCAAGGAGCGGTAAGGGATAGCGGGACGGAAAGCGATCCCCGCTTTCGCGGGGATGACGGCTAGTCCTTTCGTCGTCCCCGGCCTGACCGGGGACCGCTGGCCTGCTTGCGAATGCCCAGGCGCGGCCCTAGACTGGCTTCTCCCATGGAATTGACCGTCGCCAGTTATAACATCCACAAAGCCGTGGGACTTGACCGGCGCCGCGATCCCGAGCGGATCCTGGCTGTCCTGCATGAGATAAACGCCGACATTGTCGCGTTGCAGGAGGCTGACCGCCGCTTTGGCAGGCGCGAGACCGTGCTCCCCCGCGACATGCTGGACGACCTGTCGCATTATCATGCCGTCCCGCTTAACCACCGTCCGGATTCTATCGGCTGGCACGGCAATGCCTTGCTGGTGCGCAAAGGGATCACCGTTGCATCCGCAGGGGTCGTGCCTTTGCCGACTCTGGAGCCGCGCGGAGCGGTACGCGCCGATCTGCTGATCGAAGGCCGGCGCATTCGTGTGGTCGGAATGCACCTCGATCTCTCCGGACTGCGGCGTCGCCAGCAGCTCCGCACGATCTTGAGCCACGTCGGCGATTGCGGCCCGGCTTGCCCGGCGGTGCTGATGGGCGATTTCAATGAATGGGCCGTTCATGGTGGTTCCTGGCAGGAGTTTCGGGAGCCGTGGAAGGTCCTGGCTCCAGGTCGCTCGTTCCCCTCGCGGCGCCCAGTGGCCCAACTCGACCGCATCGTGATCACGCCGGAATGGCAGGTCGATCAGACCCGGGCTCACCATTCCCCACTTTCCGCCGTGGCATCCGATCATTTGCCAGTCTTAGCGCGGCTGGAGTTGCCTAAAAAATAGGCAATTGCGTAGCGATTGAGCGCCGGGGGTGCGCGCTCCTGTGTGGTCCTTTCCGTTTTCCATTGAGAAAAAAGCAAATTCTGGAATTGGCACGGCCTTTGCTGTGGAAGCTCATGTCGGCGCGGTGCCGGCCAAGAGGACACAGGGGACCGGCATGAAATTCATCATCGCCATCATCAAGCCCTTCAAGCTCGACGAGGTACGCGATGCGTTATCGGCGCTGGGCGTGGCGGGCATGACCGTTTCAGAGGTCAAAGGCTTCGGGCGGCAAAAGGGGCAGACCGAGATTTATCGCGGCGCCGAATACTCCACCAACATGCTGCCCAAGGTGAAGATCGAACTGGCCGTCAGCGACGCGCTGGCCGGACAGGTGATCGAGACCATCCAGCAAAGCGCCAGCACTGATTCCATCGGCGATGGCAAGATTTTCGTACTCGATCTCGCTTCGGCCACGCGCATCCGTACCGGCGAAACCGGGACACCGCGCTGTGATGCGCCGGTAAACAGGAGGACAATCGCAATGATCCGCAAATTCATGCTTGGCCTGGCCGCAGCCGGAGGCAGCCTGATGGCCGCCGGGACTGCCTGGGCCCAGGAAGCCGCCGCACCCGCGGCAGAAGCCGTCGTAGACAAGGGCGACACGGCCTGGATGATGACTTCAACCCTGCTGGTTCTGTTGATGGTCCTGCCGGGCCTGGCGCTGTTCTATGGCGGTCTGACCCGCACCAAGAACATGCTGGCTACGATGACCCAGATCGGCGCGGCGGCCTGCCTGGCGATGGTGATCTGGGTGGCCTATGGCTATGGCCTGGCCTTTGGGCCCGAGGGTAATGCCTACATTGCCTGGGGCAAATGGTTCCTCGCCGGCGTCACGCCGGATAGTCTGGCCGACACGTTCAGCGATGGCTTCAAGCTGCCAGAATATGTGTTCGTATCGTTCCAGATGACCTTTGCCGCGATCACCGTTGCGCTGGTCCTTGGTTCGGTGGTGGAACGTATGAAGTTTGCCGCCGTCATGGTCTTTGCTGCCGTCTGGCTGACTATCGTCTACTTCCCGATTGCGCACATGGTCTGGGCGGTTGGCGGGCTGTTCTTCGAAATGGGCGCGCTCGACTTCGCCGGGGGTACCGTGGTTCACATCAACGCCGGTGTTTCGGCGCTGGTCGCTGCGCTGATCCTGGGCAAGCGCATCGGTTACGGCAAGGACATCATGGCCCCGCACTCGCTGACCATGACCATGATCGGCACCGGTCTGCTGTGGGTGGGCTGGTTCGGTTTCAACGCCGGTTCGGCATTGGAAGCCAACGGTTCGGCCGCGCTTGCCATGATCAACACCTTCGTTGCCACGGCCGCCGCCGGCCTCGTCTGGATGGTCGCGGAAAAGCTGGCCGGTCACAAGGCTTCGGCGCTGGGCTTCTGCTCGGGCATCATTGCCGGCCTGGTCGCGGTTACCCCTGCTGCCGGTAATTCCGGCCCGCTGGGAGCCATGGCGCTCGGCGCAGTCGCCGCACTGGTCTGCTTCTTCGCGGTCACCGTGCTCAAGCCAAAGCTGGGTTATGACGACTCGCTTGATGCCTTCGGGATCCACGGCGTCGGCGGCATCGTCGGTGCTCTGGGTACCGCAGTCGTCTATTCCCCCCTGCTTGGGGGTCCAGGCGACGGTTCGACCGGGATCGGCGCTCAGCTGGTCACCCAGGCTGCTGCTGTGGGAGCCACGATCGTCTGGGCCAGCATCGGCACTGTGATTGCCATGTATGTCGCCAAGGCCGTCACCGGCCTGCGTGTCACCGAAGAAGTCGAGCGCGAAGGGCTTGACCTCGGGGAGCATGGCGAACGCGCCTACAACTACTGATCTTTACCAGCTTGGCGGGTCCGGGGTTTCCTCCCTCTCCTCCTCCCGGATCCGCCTCCCCACGTTCCTCCTGCGAACGTCAACTGAAAGGGCCGGAGCATTGCTGCTCCGGCCCCCTTTTTTCGTGATCAGAATGCGCAGGTCAGGCGAGGGCGGCTTCGCACTCCTGCATCAGTTCGGCCATGATGTCGGCCACCGGTTCTTCCTTGGTGACCATGCCGACCGACTGGCCGGCCATGACTGAACCGTTCTCGACGTCGCCGTCGATCACCGCGCGGCGCAGGGCGCCAGCCCAAAAGTGCTCGATCTGCAGCTGCGCTTCGCCCATCTCGATCTGTCCGGCGTCAAGCAAGGCCGCGACTTCGCGCTGTTTGGCGGTGAATTCCTCGGTGCCCTTATTCTTCAGTGCGCGGACCGGGATGACCGGCAGGCGCGGATCAACCTGGACCGAGGCGACGGCATCGCGGGCATTGGCGCGGAAGAAGGCCTGCTTGAAATTGGGGTGAGCAATGGACTCGCTTGCACAGGCGAAGCGCGTGCCCAACTGGACCCCGCTGGCACCCATTTCCAGATAGGCCGCGATCATGTCGCCCCGGCCGATCCCCCCGGCGACGAAGACGATATGGTCTTCGGCCAGGGCAGGGAGGAATTCCTGCGCCAGGACCGAGGTGGCGACTGGTCCGATATGGCCGCCGGCTTCGCTGCCTTCGATCACCAGCGCATCCGCGCCCGAGCGGAGCAGTTTCTTGGCCAAGGCAATGGTCGGGGCAAAAACCAGCACCTTGGCGCCGAATTCCTTGATAGCCTCGACGCTGCCCTTGGGCGGGATGCCGCCAGCAAGAACGACGTGGCCAACCTTGTGCTCGGCACAGACCGCGATCAGGTCGAACAGCCCCGGATGCATGGTGATCAGGTTCACCCCGAATGGTTTTTGGGTCAGCGCCTTGGTTGCCGCGATTTCGGCATCGAGCAATTCGGGGGTCATCGCCCCGCAGGCGATCACGCCAAAGCCCCCGGCATTGCTGATTGCGGCGACCAGATTGCGTTCCGACACCCAGCTCATCGCCCCGCACAGGATCGCATGCTCGGTCCCCAGGAAAGCGCGGCCGCGCTGCATCAGGGCATGGGTCTTGTCGTACACTTGGAAATCCCCCGTGGTCGTAGCGTCGCGCGCCTATAGGCAAAGCAATTGCAACGCGCCAGTCCTGCGCAAATATTCCAGGTCAGTCTTGCCGCCGGGTGGGGCGCCGTCCTAAGGCGGGGATCAAGCGGCAGCCATGCAAGTGATCTGCGCCCGCTTTGTCGAGGTCCTTTGATCCACTTCGTTCGCATCCGCATTGCTGAAACCTTCGCAGACTGGCGCACGCGCGGTTCCGAACGGACCGTGGGGTTTGTTCTGGCGCTGGTGGCCGAGGGCCTGCTGGTCCTGACGGTGCTGTCGCTCGGTTGGATCGAGCAGGACGATAAGCCGCGCGACCGCAATCTGGTGAGTGTCTCGCTTGAAGCATCGGATACGAAGAAGGCGGCGAAGGAACCAACCGCTCCGGCTGAGCAAAAGCAGGCAGCGGCTGCGGTCCAGACCGCGCCTCAGGCGCAGCAAGTAACGCCCAGTGTCCAACCTGTGCCTTCCAGCCCCACTAGCCCCGCAATTGTTCCGCTCTCGCGCGAGCAGATGGCGACTTTCGATCTTTCGCGGCTGCCTCGGCAGAACGCGGCACCCGCTGCGCCGGCCAGGATGATGGGGCCGGCCAATTTCGGGGTTCCAGGCGACAGCAAGCGGGTTGGCACGGCGCCCAACGGCCAGCCGATGTATGCCGCTGCATGGTACCGCGAACCCTATGACGACGAACTCAAAGGCTATCTTTCGACTGCGCAGGGACCGGGCTGGGCACTGATCACCTGCCGCACCGTCGCCGACTTCCGCGTCGATAGCTGTGTCGGGCTCGACGAATATCCGGACGGGTCGCAGATCCAGCGCGCCGTTTTGGCGGCAGCATGGCAATTCCGCGTCCGCCCGCCGCGCGTTAACGGGGTCAGCCAGGTCGGCAGCTGGGTGCGGATCCGGATCGACTACGGCCAGCGGCGGAATTGATGCCCGCGATGGCCGCCGATTATTCGGCGTCGAGTTCGTAGGCGGTATGCAGGACGCGGACGGCCAGTTCGGTTTCGTCCTCGTCGATCAGCACCGACACCTTGATCTCCGACGTGCTGATCGCCTGGATATTGATCCCGCGGTCAGCCATGGCCCGGAACATGGTAGCGGCAACGCCCGCGTGGCTCTTCATGCCGACGCCGACAACGCTGATCTTGGCGACCTTGGCATCGGTGATGATGCGGTTAAAGCCGATCGCTTCCTTCTGCGCTTCCAGCAGGGTCTGTGCACGCAGCAGGTCGGCGCTGGGTACGGTGAAGGTCACGTCGGTCTCACCCTTGTCGCGGCCGACGTTCTGGATGATCATGTCGACGTTGATGTTGGCTGCGGCCAGCGGACCGAAAATGGTCGCCACAGCGCCCGGCCGGTCGGGAACGCGGGTCAGGATGACCTTGGCCTCGTTCTTGTCTGCGGCGATGCCGGTGATGAGCTGGCTTTCCATGTCCAATCCTTCAAGTTCTTCGTCGCTGACAATCATCGTGCCGGGGATTTCATCGGCAGGGGTGGCATCGTCGTCAATAAAGCTGGAGAGCACCTGAACGCGCACCCCTTCCTTCATCGCGAGGCTGACCGAGCGGGTCTGGAGGACTTTCGAGCCGACCGAGGCCAGTTCGAGCATTTCCTCGTAGGTCACGTACTTCAGCTTGCGGGCCTTGGCGACGATGCGCGGGTCGGTGGTATAGACCCCGTCGACGTCGGTGTAGATGTCGCAGCGGTCCGCACCAATCGCGGCAGCGACAGCCACGGCCGAGGTATCCGAACCGCCACGACCCAGCGTGGTCACCCGGCCGCCATCGGTCACACCCTGGAAACCCGGGATCACCGCGATCTCGCCTGCGGCCATTGAGGCGAGCAGGGCTTCGCTATCGATCGTGCCGATGCGCGCCTTGGCATGGGCATCGTCGGTGTGGATCGGCAACTGCCAGCCCAGCCACGAACGCGCCTTGCAGCCCAGCGCCTGTAGGGTCAGCGCCAACAGACCCGACGTGACCTGTTCGCCGCTGGCCACGACGACATCGTATTCAGCCGGGTCGTAAAGCGGGTTAGCCTCGCGGCAGAAGTTCACAAGGCGATCGGTTTCGCCGGCCATGGCCGATACGACCACGGCAACCTCGTGCCCGGCCGCCTGCTGACGGCGCACGATATTGGCGACCCGGCGGATCCGTTCCGACCCGGCCATCGAGGTGCCGCCGAATTTCATCACGATGCGGGCCACGCGTTCCCACCCTTTACGTAACAATCTTGCCCGCAGAACCCCTCGCCCTGCGGCGGGCGCCCTGTTAGGGAGGGTCTATGGGTAATGCAAGTTCCGGAACGACGATCAGGGTCGAAGAAGCCGCGCATTTTGGCAAGCTGGCGGCAGATTGGTGGGATCCTAAGGGGTCTTCCGCCATGCTGCATCGTCTCAACCCGGTGCGGCTGGCCTTTTTGCGCGCGGCCATCGATGCGCACTGGCAGGGTGATTCGCGCTCGGTCCGTCCGCTTGCGGGCAATCTTGCGCTTGATGTCGGCTGCGGTGCCGGGCTGCTGTGCGAACCCCTTGCCCGCCTCGGTGCGCAGGTGACTGGAATCGATGCAGCCGCAGAAAACATAGCGGCAGCTGCGGACCATGCCCGCGGCGCAGGTTTGGCCATCGACTATCGCTGTGGCGATGTGGCGGAACTTGGCCTGTCCGGCTTTGATCTGGTGACTTCGATGGAAGTTGTCGAACATGTAGCTGACAAACAGGCTTTCCTTGGCGCATTGGCCGGGGCCCTGAAGCCGGGTGGATTGATGGTGCTTTCGACGCCCAACCGGACTGCAAAAAGCCGTTTGCTGATGGTGGAAGCGGCCGAGCGGATCGGCATGGTCCCGCGCGGAACCCATCACTGGGAGGATTTCGTCACCCCGGAAGAGCTGGCCTCGTTGCTGCAGACGGTGGGCCTGAAAATGGGTCAACCGCAAGGCATTGCCTGGTCTCCGGCCAAGGGCCTCCACCTGTCTGACGATCTTGCCCTGAATTACATCGTGACCGTTGCCAGGGCTTAGACCCGCCCCGGCGGCGAGCTAGGCGGCTTATCCCAAGTTAAGCACACTTCATGGCGGCAGGGCTCCTCGTCAGGGATCACTTGTCGGGTTGGCGACTTGTTGACTGTGCCCCGCAACGCGCGGTTCGGCTTGGAGCGCGCATGGCGATCCGGGCGCCCCGCACCGTGGGAACAGTAACCAACGGTCGCACATGGAGTACAGAATTATGAAGAAGAGCACAGCATTGCTGGCGGCAGCGGCGATGGTCGGGGCCATCCCGGTGATCGCCGTGGCGCAGGATACGACGTCGCCCGCACTGGCACCCGCACCGGTGCCGACGCCAACGTCGACGACTACGACGATTACTGAAACGGCCGAACCGACTGCCAATGGCAAGGGCGCTACAGTCCTGCGGACCAAGGACACCACAACAACCACGACGACCAATCCGGACGGCACCACTTCGACCACGACAGATGGGACGCGCATGGTCCAGACGGTGACGACGCCGAGCGGAAACGTGAATACGATCACCAGAACCACTGATGCGAACGGTGATACGGTGACCACTGTGGAACACGAGCGCGCAGATCGTCCTACTGCAAGTGATCGACCCGACCGCAGTGAGCGCGCCGAGCGGCCGGATCGTCCAGATAAGCCGGAACGGGCGGAACGGCCGGATCGCCCGGATCGTCCCGAACGTCCAGAGCGGCCGGATCGTCCCGACAAGCCGGGCCGCGGGAGCTAAACGCCCAGTCTGAATCCAGGGCCGGCTCAGGGAAACCTGCGGCCGGCCTTGTTACGTCTCAATCCAATTCGTTCGTAAAACAGGGAGCAACGCATGAACCGCACAACCCGCCACGGCCTTGTCCTGGCCGCGCTTGCCTCGACCGTTATGGCAGTTCCGGCTCAGGCAGAAGGGGACAACTATGTCCAGTTCAGCGTGGGTGCAGACTATTCGAGCGGCGATTACGGCACTACGCCCGACACCAACATTCTTGCCGTCCCGGTCGGCTTCAAGCTGAAGCAGGGCGATTTCTTCGTGCGCGCCTCGCTCCCCTGGCTGCGGGTCGAAGGTCCGGCGGTCCCGGGTGATGGCGGGGCAATCCCGGGTGCAGGCCCCACCACCTCGCGCAGCGGCATCGGCGATTTGACCTTGGCTGCGGGCTATTCCCTGCCAATTGGCGACACGACCTATTTTGACATGACCGGCAAAGTGAAGTTGCCGACCGCCTCGGAAGCCAAGGGGCTTGGAACCGGCACCACCGATTTTACCGCCGAAGGCGAACTGACCCAGATATTCGGGATGACTTCGGTCAGTCTGCGCGGCGGGCGCCGTTTCAATGGATCAACCGCAGCCTTTCCGCTCAAGGATGTGTGGCAGGCCGGGGCGAGCATTTACCACACTGCGGGGGATGTGACGCTGGGACTGGATTATGATTGGCGCGAAGGGGCCTTGCCGACCGCGCCGGATCGTAGCGAACTGACAGGGTCGATCGGTTTCAAGCTCAATCAGGCATTTCGCTTGCAGGGCTATGCCTACACCGGATTCAGCAAGGGCAGCCCGGATTTGGGGGGTGGATTGCAGCTCGTTTACCGCATCGGGACCTGAAGCCCGGCCAGTACTTCGCGGACCTGGGCTTCACGCTGGGCCCAGGTGCCGCTGATCCGCTGGAACGGCACATCGGCCTGGATCAGCATGCGTTCGGCCAAGGCGGCAAAGCGCGCGCGGTCGGTAAGGCTGCCGAAGAACCGCGTACCATCATCGATCCATGGCACGTCTGGTTCGAACAGCAGATATAGGTCTGCTTTTGGGTAAGCGAACAATTCCGGCGCTGCGGTGTCGAAAAGCATTTCGGTCCAGGCGGCGGTCATCAACGGATCGGTGTCGAGGATCGCCACCGGCACGCCCTTGGTCTCAAGCCGCTGGACCCGCTGTTCGTGCCCCTCTGCAATGGCCAGCAGGTCGGGCAGCGTGAACAGGGTGCCAAACGTCTCGGCATATTCGCGGCCATATTCCGGGACCCACGGCAGGCCGAGCTCGGTCGCAAGCTTTTCCGCCAGCACCGATTTTCCGGTGCTTTCCGCGCCATGAAAACAGATACGCTTCATGCCAGGGCCAAAACTGCCGCCCGGCGTTGGCGTCGCTCCGCCTCGATCCATTCCTTGAGTCCGAACAGGCTCATCACCAACATCCCGGCATAAAGACCGGCCGTAGGATAGAGACCGCGGTAAATGTAAAGCGAAACCGCAGCCAGATCGATGATGATCCACAAGATCCAATTCTCAATCCGGCGAAAGCCGAGCAGGATTTGCGCCGATACGCTCGCTCCGGCAATTGCGCTATCGGCGAAGGGCATCACCGCATTGGTATAGCGGTGCATCAGCCAGCCCAGATTGAGGCTCAGCACCGTGGTACCTGCCAGCCAGGCAAGACGATTGCGCCAGCTGAGCCAGCCCACCTGCACGCGGCTGTGATCCGTCCCGGTTTCCGTCGCGCGGTGCCACACGATCCAGCCCCAGATATTGGCCAGGATGAAGAACACTTGCAGACCGCTTTCCGCATAGAGCCTGCTTTCGAAAAAAATCAGCACGTAAAGCGAGACCGAGGCTATCGCGAAGGCGAAGTTCCATTCCGAACGAAAGATCAGCAGCGCGATGTTGATCACGCCCAGCAGCGCTGCGACCCATTCGAGGACGCCCAGCATGGCCGCGTCGAAGATCATGCGAAGGCTTCCGCCCATTCCGCTGGCTTGAAGCCGACCAGAAGACCCCCGGGATGCTCGACGATCGGGCGCTTGATACACGATGGATTGGCAGCCATGAGCGCCACCGCCTTGTCCTGGTCAAGGTTCGCCTTGTCGGCATCGGGCAGTTTGCGAAAGGTCGTGCCGGCACGGTTGAGGACCTTGTCCCATCCCGCCGCCTCGCACCATGCGGCGATCTTGCCAGCATCGGCTCCGGCCTTTTTATAGTCATGAAAGATGCAGTCGATCCCCTGCACGGCGAGCCAGTCCCGCGCTTTCTTCACGGTGTCGCAGTTGGGAATGCCATAGAGTGTGACTGTCACGCGTGGGGTCTTTCGTAACTGCGCACCCGGGTCTGCGGGCAGGAATAAAGCTTATAGGCCTGATAATAGTCGCTGCGCCCCCGCGCCTGGACCTCGGCATGCTCAGGATGACTGCCCCAGGCACGGGCGGCCTCCTCGCTGGCCCATTCGGAAATGGCAACCACTTCTCCATCCTCGGCAACGAAGCCCTTGATCGAGATAAAGCCGGGCTGGTTGCGGGCCAGTTCCTCCATGCGCGCATTGTCCGCCTGATAGGCGGCGAGGTCCATGCCGGGCCTTTTTCGGTTGCGAAATACGGTCAGGTACATGGCGGCTTCCTAAACCGGATATGGACAGCGGCGCAATCACGCGCCAAAGCCTAAGCCATGTCGATCAACACCTTTGGCCGTCTGCTGCGTTTCACCACCTGGGGCGAAAGCCACGGCCCGGCGCTTGGTGCCGTGGTCGACGGTTGCCCGCCCGGACTGGAAATCAGCGAAGCGACGATCCAGCCGTTTCTTGACGCACGCCGTCCGGGCCAGTCGAAATTCACCACGCAGCGGCAGGAACCCGACGCGGTCCGCATTCTTTCCGGTGTGTTCGAGGGCAAGACTACTGGCACGCCGATCAGCCTGATGATCGAGAATGTCGACCAGCGGTCGAAGGACTATTCCGACGTGGCCAAGGCCTATCGCCCGGGCCATGCCGACTATGCCTATGACGCGAAATATGGCTTCCGCGATTATCGCGGCGGCGGACGCAGCTCGGCCCGCGAAACCGCAGCGCGCGTTGCCGCCGGGGCTGTGGCGCGGCTGGTGATCCCGGAAGTTTCGATCCTGGCCTATGTCTCCGAAATCGGGGGCGACGCGATCGACCATGCAAACTTCGATGCGGCCGAAGTGCGCAAGAATCCGTTCTTCTGCCCTGATGCCAAGGCTGCGGCGCGTTGGGAAAAGATCGTCGACGATGCGCGCTTGTCAGGTTCCTCGGTCGGTGCGGTGGTTGAATGCGTTGCGACCAGCGTTCCAGCCGGATGGGGCGCACCGCTTTATGGCAAGCTGGACGCCGACCTCGCCGCCGCGATGATGGGGATCAACGCGGTCAAGGGCGTGGAAATCGGCGATGGTTTTGCCGCTGCGCGCCTGACGGGGGAAGGCAATGCCGATCCGATGCGGCCGGGCGCGGACGCTCCGGAGTTCCTGGCCAACCATGCTGGCGGCATCGCGGGCGGGATCAGCACCGGGCAGCCGGTTGTGGTCCGCGTCGCCTTCAAGCCGACCAGTTCGATCCTTACCCCGCAGCAGACCATCACCCGCGATGGCGAAGCGACGGAAATGTTCACCAAGGGCCGCCATGACCCCTGTGTCGGCATTCGCGGTGTTCCGGTGGTCGAGGCAATGATGGCGCTGGTCCTGGCCGATCACAAGCTGCTCCATCGCGGGCAGTGCGGGTGACATGGCGGTCTACTTCGCGCTGATCCTGGTCTTCGTCGGCCTGCTCTGGTGGTTCAATGGCGCGCGGCAAAAACGGCTTGATGCCGATCCGGCCCAGCAGCGGCTGGCGGAACTTCTGGCCAAGGCCGCGACTGGTCGCGGCGTGGCGCCGCAACAGGTGGTGGATCACCTCAATGCCATGTCCAAAGGCAGTGCCGACCGCAGGGTCCGTCTGACCCATGCCGTGATGCTGGTGCGTAGCGAAGCCGCACCGGATCTTTACGAGAAGGTCCTGGAGCTTTCGCGCGGGATCTGATCCCAAGACCACCCCATCCACACCCGCTTAGCTTGTCGAAGGGCCGCACTTACCTTTCCGCGCCAACGGATGACGCAAGACAGGACAGTCCTTCGACAGGCTCAGGACGAGTGAGGTTTTGGCCCTGTGGCTCAGCCTCGCAAAACCGCGCCCAGCTTGGCCGCCGCAGCGGTGACCCGCTCGGCAATCGCTTTCAGTTCAGCTTCGTCGTAGCTCTTCTCGCCCGGTTGCAGGGTTACCTCGACCGCCAGGCTCTTCTTGCCTTCTGGCACGCCGGTCCCGCGGAAGTCGTCAAACAGCCGGACCGCGACGATGTTGGTCTTGTCCGCACCCTTGACCGTGCGGACCAGATCACCAGCCGCCAGGTCAGCATCGACCAGGAAGGCAAAGTCGCGCGTGACCGCCTGCAGCGCGGGAGGGGCATAGGCGGGCCGGGCAAAACCGCTGTTCTTCTTGGCAGGAATGGCATCGAGGAACAGCTCGACCGCCGCCACCGGAACGGCAATGTCGAATTGCTTGAGCAGGGCCGGATGCAGCATGCCGAACCGGGCCAGCACAGTCTTGGGGCCAAGGCGCAGCGTGGCCGACTGGCCAGGGTGGAACTGCGTCCCGGCCTCGCCCATGACTTGCAGGTTCTCAACCGGCGCACCGGCCTCGGTCAGCAGAGCAATAGCCTCGGCCTTGGCATCGAAGGCGTCAAAGTTTTGCGCCTTTCCGGTGGCCCAGCCGCGTGGGGTCTTTTCACCAGCCAGGACCATGCCAAGCGTCAGGCGCTCGTCGCTGTGACCAGCATTTCCGCGCAGATAACGGCGGCCCAGTTCGAACAGACGCAAGCCGGGGGCGCCGCGATCGACATTGCGGCGCACGGCGGACAGCAGCCCTGGCAGCAGTGAAGGGCGCATGGCCTTCATGTCTTCGCTGATCGGGTTGGCCAGGGTCCAGACGGAGTCATTGCCTTCGCTGAAAGCTGCGGCCTCGGCTTCGGGGAGGAACGACCAGGTCACTGCCTCATGTGCTCCGCGCGAAGCGGCCGCGCGGCGGACCTTACGTTCCAGTTGCTGCACTGGGGTGGCCGTCGGGCGGGCAACGCCATCGGTGCGCGGCAGCGGGGTGCTTGCGATATTGTCAAGCCCGTGGATGCGGACCAATTCCTCGACAATGTCCGGCGCGCCGTCGACATCCGGGCGCCACGATGGGACGATGACGTTCCAGCGTGCGTCGCTAGCAAAGCCCAGTTCGCGTAAGGTGGCGCGCTGTTGATCCTCGGCAATCGCCACGCCGCCCAGCCGTTCGGCCAGGGCCGGATCATAGGCAATGACCTTGGTGCCCTGCGGAGCCTCGCCGGCGCGGACGATCTCGCTTGGTTCGCCGCCGCAAATCTCGGTGATCAGCTGCGTCAGCAAGTGCAGGCCGGTATCGAGGAATGCCGGGTCAACCCCCCGCTCAAAGCGCTGACGGGCGTCGGAGGTGAGGTTGAGCTTGCGTCCGGTGTCGCCGATCCGGGTCGGATCGAAGTAGGCAACTTCCAGCAGGACGTCGGTCGTGTCCTCGGTGCAGCCGGAGTGTTCACCACCCATGATCCCGGCGATGTCATGTACGCCCTTGTCATCGGCGATAACGGTCATCGATGCGGCAAGCGCGTATTCCTTGCCGTTGAGGGCCAGTACAGTCTCGCCATCTTGTGCGCGGCGGGCGAAGATAGCCCCATTGAGCTTGGCGAGGTCATAGGCGTGTGACGGACGGCCATAGGCCAGCATCACATAGTTGGTGATGTCAACGAGTGCGGAGATCGGGCGCTGGCCCGCGCTCTTTAAGCGGTCCTGCAGCCACTGCGGGCTGGTGCCGTTCTTGACCCCACGGATGACGCGGCCGTGGAAGGCCGGGCAGCCTTCCGCATCGTCGGTTCGGATTGGCAGCGGACAGGCGAATGATCCTGCCACGGCCGGGGCGGTGATCGGCTTCAACTTACCCAGGCCCGCCGCAGCGAGATCGCGGGCAATTCCGTAAACGCCCATGCAGTCCGGACGGTTGGGGGTGATCGCCACGTCGAACACCGGATCGGCGCCGGTGTAGTCGGCAAACGGTGTGCCAATCGGGGCGTCCGCCGGCAGTTCGATGATCCCGCTGTGATCATCGCCCAGCTCTAGCTCGCGCGACGAGCACATCATGCCGTTGGATTCGACGCCGCGGATCGCGCTTTTCTTCAGCTCGAAACCGCCAGCCGGAACCACCGCACCGGGCAGGCCCAGAACGCCGACCAGACCGGCACGGGCATTGGGCGCACCGCAGACGACCTGCAGCGGATCGCCTTCTCCGGTGTCGACAGTCAGCACCTGTAGCTTGTCGGCATTGGGATGGCGCTCGGCGGTCAGGACCTTCGCAATGCGGAAACCGGCCAGGCGGTCGGCCGGGTTCTCGATGCCTTCGACTTCCAGGCCAATGGCGTTGAGCTTGGCGGAGATTTCCTCGACCGACGCATCGGTGTCGAGGTGGTCCTTGAGCCAGGTCAGCGAGAACTTCATGTCCGTGCTCCCACGCCAGCGGAGAGGGTCGGGACATCAAGCGGCGAGAAGCCATAGTGCGCCAGCCAGCGCACGTCCCCGTCAAAGAAGGCGCGCAGATCGTCCATCCCGTATTTCAGCATGGCGAGGCGGTCGACGCCGACGCCAAAGGCAAAGCCTTGCCATTCATCCGGATCAAGCCCGCCAGCGGAAATGACCTTGCGGTTGACCATGCCCGAGCCGAGCAGCTCCATCCAGCCGTGGCCCGGCGCATCGCCGCTGCCGCCCAGAACCCGCTTGGCCTCGACCAAGGCAAAGCCGACGTCGACTTCGACTGACGGCTCGGTGAAGGGGAAATAGCTGGGGCGCAGGCGCAGGACGATGTCCTCGCGCTCGAAAAAGGCCTTCAGGAAGGTTTCCAGCGTCCACTTGAGGTGGCCGAGCGTAATGCCCTTGTCGATCACCAGGCCTTCGACCTGGTGGAACATGGGGGTGTGGGTCGCATCGCTGTCCGAGCGGTAGACACGCCCCGGGGCGATGATGCGGATCGGGGCGCCCTGGGCTAGCATCGCGCGGATCTGGACCGGGCTGGTGTGAGTGCGCAGCAGCATGTCGCGCCCTTCGCCGTCCTTGTCCGGGAAGTAGAAGGTATCGTGCATCGCCCGGGCCGGATGGCTTTCGGGAATGTTGAGCGCGGTAAAATTGTGCCAGTCGTCCTCGATCTCCGGACCGGTGGCGACGGCAAAGCCCATGTCGGCAAAAATTTCGGCCAGTTCGTCCATCACCTGACTGACCGGATGGATCGTGCCGCGCGGGCTTTCCGGCGCGGGCAGGGAGAGATCGACCGTTTCGCTGGCCAGTTGCGCTTCAAGCGCGGCATTTTCGAGCGCGCTCTTGCGCGCGGTCAGCGCCTCGGTCACGCTTTCGCGCAGGGCATGAATCTGCGGTCCGGCGATCTGGCGGTCTTCGGGCGACATAGCGCCCAGTGTCTTGAGCAGGCCCGAGATCGAACCCTGCTTGCCTAGATATTCGACTCGGAGTTTTTCCAGCGTGTCGAGATCCTGCACGGCGGCAATGCGCGCCAGCGCCTCTTCACGGGTTGCTGAATGGTCCACGAGCCTGAATTCCACCTGTTGTTGGCAATCAAGCCCCGGCCTTTAGCCAAGCCGTGCGCCAAGTCAAAATGCCTTTGCACGAAGCGCGGCGGTCGCGCTGGGCGAGAGGCTTGTCCGAGTACGGGATCGCGCCGTCGTGTACTGATCTGCCGTGCCGGTCGGCCGCGCCCGGCGATGCTTCACGCGGGCTGATCGGGGCGGTGAAGCGCCTGAACCGGCGCACCCGCGGTGGCAGTGCGAATGCGGGTAGCTGACCTCAGCACCGGGTGATCAAGCGCGGCATAGGCGCTCGGGCTCATCCGCATGAATTTTTTGAAATCGCGAACGAAGTGGGCCTGATCGACGTAGTCTGCGTCCAGGGCATCGATCCACGGCAACGAAGGATCGAGCAGAAACTGCGAGACGCTTCTCAAAAACCGTTGGCGACGCATCAAAAGCTTGGGAGGGAAGCCGAAGGCGCGCAACGCGACCCGTTCGAGCGATCGTGACGAGATTTCGATGCTCGCCGCAAGGTCGCCGACCGAACGGATATTGTCGTTAAACAGCGCAGCGTGAATGTTGCGAATCCGCGCTTCTTCCTCATTGGGCGGGCGTTTGGCCAAAAGCTCGCGGATAAAGCCATCAATCCGCGCGGCTTGGGCAACAGGATCCGGCTTCATGGCGAAAACGGCTTCACGCAGGCCGACGAAACTGGCGAAAGCGGAGTCGGGCGTGCATTCAACCGTCGTGTCCGCCAGGCTGTTGGCCGGGACATCGATCAGGCGCAGCCACCCGCGCGGCAGGATGCCAACTCCCCAGATGCGGGTCGGCCCTTGCACCCGGAAGGCAACGGTGTGGCTGGTCGGACCGGTTCCTACTTGCGGCGGGAGAGGCTGAAACTGCTTGTCGAGACCGATCGACCAGCGGTCATCCTGGGCGAACCGGATATTTCCCCATTCAGGGTGCAGCCAATCGGACACCACTTCGTCCGCACCGATCGCAAAATCGATCAGGTAAAAGCTGGAAATATAGGGTGCGGCATCCGCGGACGGGCGAAAGAAACGCGTGGTAATGGCTTGTGAGGGGTCTTGCTTCAGCACGGTAAATTACCAGCACTCGCCATCACAGATCGCCCCAGTTAAATTTGGTTAACTCTCTGAAGTACAGTGACAATAGTGCATGGGGCGACGCAACGGTGCAAGCGCTTTGTGCTTGCCCAAAAAGAAAAAGCGCGGGAACAGACTTGCTGTACCCGCGCCTTTATTTCTCGCTGTTTGTGCTTAGGCTGGCAGCGCAGCCTTTGCCTGGGCAATCACAGCACCAAATACGCCGCCTTCGTTCATGGCCAAATCGGCCATGGTCTTGCGGTCCAGTTCGATGCCCGCCAGCTTTGCGCCGTGGATGAACTGCGAATAGGTCAGGCCTTCGGCGCGGACGGCAGCGTTGATGCGCTGGATCCACAGGGCGCGGAAGGTCCGCTTCTTAACCTTGCGGTCACGGTATGCGTACTGGCCAGCCTTTTCAACGGCCTGGCGCGCAACGCGGATGGTGTTCTTGCGGCGACCGCGATAGCCCTTGGCCTGGTCGAGAATCCGCTTGTGCTTTGCTCGGGTGGTGACACCACGCTTGATACGGCTCATGTGCTAGCGCTCCTCAGTTCAGCCCGTAGGGCGCCCACTTCTTGATCACCTTCGCATCAGCGTCGGAGATCACGTCGGTACCGCGATTTTGGCGAATGTACTTGCCGTTGTGGCTGATCAGGCGGTGCCGCTTGCCAGCAACGCCATGCTTCACCTTGCCAGTGGCGGTGAGCTTGAAGCGCTTCTTGACGCCGCTCTTCGTCTTGAGCTTGGGCATTTTGGTCTCCTTTTCGAGACACGTCCGATCCGCCATGGCAGCCCTTGTGGCCAGGCCGATCATCGAATCCGTGTCGGTTGAAGCGCGCGCCCCTAAAGCCGAATCACGCCAAAAGCAAGCAATTCGCGTTTCGCTGCGCTTTGCTGTTGCGGGGACGGAAAGCATATTTTGCTTTGCGGCTGTTCGAAAAACGGCAAAGGGGCACCGCCGAAAAAAGGGAAATGAAGAATGTCCGATGCTCAAATCCTGACCCTGTCCTGCGCCGACAAGCCGGGAATCACGGCCGGAGTAACCAGCTATCTGTTCCAGATCGGCGCGAACATTCTTGAAGCGCAGCAGTTCAACGACGAGGCGAGCGGACGCTTTTTCATGCGGGTCGAGTTCGATCCACGACAGACCGATGCGGCGGCGATTGCGGCGGGGTTCGGCGGAATTGCGACCGCCCACGGAATGGACTGGCAATTGCGCGCCAAGGGTGCCCGGCGCAAAGTGTTGCTGCTGGTCAGCAAGTTCGATCATTGTCTGGGCGATCTGCTCTATCGCACCCGGATCGGCGAGCTGGACATGGAAGTGGTCGGCGTGATCGGCAACCATCCGTTGGAAGCGCTGTCGATCAGCATGATGGACGGGGTACCCTATCACCATTTCCCGGTCACGCGCGAAACCAAGGCGGCGCAAGAGGCGCAGATCAAACAAGTGGTTGAGGATACGGGTGCAGAACTCGTCGTGCTGGCGCGGTACATGCAGATCCTATCGGATGACCTGGCTGCTTTCCTGTCGGGGCGCTGCATCAATATCCACCATTCCTTCTTGCCTGGGTTCAAAGGGGCGAAGCCCTATCATCAGGCCCACGCCCGCGGGGTGAAGATGATCGGCGCGACGGCGCACTATGTAACGGCCGACCTCGATGAAGGGCCGATCATCCATCAGGACGTTGAAAGCGTGACGCACTCTGACTCGCCCGACGACATGGTACGCAAAGGTCGCGATATCGAACGCCGCGTGCTGGCCGAGGCCGTTCACCTGCATCTTGAGGACCGCGTTTTGCTCAACGGGGAAAAGACTGTCGTATTTCGTAGCTAAACCTGTCGCCGCTTGCCTGCCCTGTTTTGCCGAGCATGGGCTTGTTGTTGCGGCGCGGGACACTAGACTTGCGTGATGACCGATCGTTCTTCCCTGGCTGGTCGATTCCTTTTGGCGCTGCCCGGAATGGGCGACCCGCGTTTTCGCCGTTCGGTCATCGCAATGATGATCCACGACCAGGAAGGCGCGTTAGGGATTGGTTTGGGCACTGCCCGCGACGGACTGGGGCTACATGCCTTGCTCGAGGATCTCGACATTGATCCGGGCGAAGCGCCTGATTGCCCTGTTCTGGATGGCGGGCCGGTTGAGCAACAACGCGGCTTTGTGTTGCATTCGCTCGAATGGGAGGGCCACGGCACGATCAGGGCCGGAGACCTGTGCGCGATGACGGCCTCGCTCGAGATACTCCACGCGATTGCCGAAGGCCGCGGTCCGCGCCGTTTCCTGATTGCCCTAGGCTATGCCGGGTGGATTGGCGGACAGCTGGAAGGGGAGTTGCAGCATCACGGCTGGGAAGTGCTCGATGGGTCGGAGGCGATCCTTTACGATACTTCTCCGGCGCAGCGCTGGACGGCTTGCTGGCGCAGCAAGGGGATCGATCCTGCCCTCTTGTCAGGGGCAACCGGGCGAGCCTGAGCCCGCCCGGTTGGAGAACCTAGTTGAGCATCGGGCCGGTGCTGTCCCCGGAATGGGCGCGGCTCGGGTTGCGTACCGTCCACACGCCGAACAGGGCGATGATCGCATAGCAGACAGCCGGAACGATCAGCGCGAGGCGAACGTTGCTGATGTCTGCCACCAAGCCGAACAGCACCGGTACAATCGCTCCTCCGACAATTGCGGTGCAAAGGATTCCGGACCCTTGCGGGGTCTGCTCGCCAAGACCTTCGGTGCCAAGGCTGAAGATCGTCGGGAACATCAGCGAATTGCAAAGTCCGACCAAGATCAGCGCATAACCCGACAGGCTGCCAGTCGACAGAGCGGACAACAGGATCAGGCCGATTGCCGCCGCAGCAAAAGCGCTAAGGACTCGACCCGGCTTGGCCAGGCGCAGAATGAAACCGCCCAGCAAACGTCCGATCAATGCGCCAAGCCAGTACATCGCCACCAGCTTGCCCGCAGCCTCAAGACCAAGACCCATCACGCTTTGTTCGCCCAGATAAGCGATCAGGTTGGAACCAATCGCCACTTCGGCACCAACGTAGGTGAAGATGCACAGCGCGCCCAGTTGCACCCGGCGGTTGTGCAGAAACAGACCGAAGGTGCCCTCTAGCTTGACCCCTTGCGCCTTGCTTTGGTCAATCGCCGAACGGAACATCCAGAACAGGGCCGCCATTGCCAGCATGACAATCGCCAGCCAGGTGTAGGCTTGCCCGATCGATGCGCCCTCCGCCACGCGATAGGCCTGGATCTGGGCTTCGCTGGCGGTTTCCGGGTCGAGCGGCTGAGAGTCTCCGAGCAGGACAGCCGCGCCGCCATAGACCATCAGAAAAACGCCAATGGAATTGAATGCCTGGGCAAAGGTCAGGCGGCTGTGCGAGGTTTCGACCGGGCCCAGCGTGGTGATGATCGGGTTCATCGCTACCTGCAGCACGGTAATCCCGGCACCGATGAAAAACAGCGCTGCCAGGAAACCCGGATAGGATGCCGCCGCTGATGCCGGGATAAACAGGAAGGCGGCGGCCGCTACCATCACGAAGCCAAGCACAAAGGTACGGATATAGCCAAGCTTGCTCATCACGATTCCGGCCGGGATCGAACACAGGGCATAAGCAATGAAGAAGGCCATCTGCACGAGGTTGGCCTGGGCATGGCTAAGGTGGAACATCGGTTTGAACTTGCCGACCAGCAAGTCGTTGATGTTGGTTACCCCGCCCAGGATGAAGAAGACCGCGAAGGCCAGTGCAAGGACGATCCCGGTCTTTGCGCCGGGCTGGGCGCTGCCGTCTGCGGCGGATCCGGTGATAGGTGCAGCCATGTTCTCTCCCCTTCGGCTTTATCGTGGTTCAGTCATGGCGGCAGCCGCGGTGCTGTCCAATGGTATACGTATGGCTATCCGCAAATTCTTGCGGCGGAGCCGGGCAAGGGGTGCTGGTCAGCGACTCATGTCGCTGTTAGGAAAGCCGCAACAAGGAGCGGAAGTCATGGCGGGGCTGTGGTTTGATGAACTGGCGGTGGGGCAGCGTTTTGAACATGCGATCCGCCGGACCGTGACCGAGACAGACAATCTGCTGTTCACGACGCTCAGCCATAATCCGGCGCAACTGCATCTTGATGCCGAATATATGAAAGACAGCGAATATGGCCAGGTGCTGGTCAATTCGTGCTTCACCCTCAGCCTGATGGTTGGGGTCAGCGTCGGCGACACGACTCTGGGCACCGCGGTGGCCAACCTGGGGTGGGATGAAGTGCGCTTTCCCAAACCCGTCTTTGTCGGCGACACGTTGAATATCGTGACGGAAGTGGTCGAGCTGCGCGGTTCCAAGAGCCGTCCGGATGCCGGCATTGTGACCTTCAGGCACGAGGCCTACAACCAGCGTGGTGAACTGGTGGCCAGTTGCAAGCGCTCAGGCCTGCAACGGCGCAAACCGGCCTGATGGGGCAGCTATCCTGAAGGGCAACAGTCAAGCTTTGCCCGGGCAAGGAATTGCTATGCTCGTCAGGATTGGTTGAGACGGTTAGGGGGACTGCCCATGAAGCCCAGCCTTACCCACCTGCAACGCCTTGAAGCAGAGGCCATTCACATCATGCGTGAAGTGGCCGCCGAAGCCGAGCGTCCGGTCATGCTCTATTCCGTCGGCAAGGACAGCGCGGTCATGCTGCACCTCGCCCGCAAGGCCTTCTATCCCGCGCCGCCGCCGTTTCCGCTGCTCCACGTGGATACGACCTGGAAGTTCCAGGCGATGTACGAACTGCGGGACCAGATGGCGCGCGAAAGCGGCATGGAACTGCTGGTCTATCAGAACCCCGAAGCGACCGAGCGCGGGATCAATCCGTTTGATCACGGACCGCTGCACACCGACATGTGGAAGACCGAAGGGCTCAAGCAGGCGCTCGACAAGTGGGGCTTTGACGCGGCCTTTGGCGGTGCGCGGCGCGATGAGGAAAAGAGCCGCGCCAAAGAGCGCATCTTCTCGTTTCGGACGGCCAGCCACGGCTGGGATCCGAAGAACCAGCGGCCCGAACTGTGGAACCTTTATAACGCCCGCAAGCACAAGGGGGAGAGCATCCGCGTCTTCCCGATCAGCAACTGGACCGAACTCGACATCTGGCAATACATCCAGGTCAACGACGTGCCGATCGTGCCGCTCTATTTCGCCGCGCCGCGTCCGACCTATGAATGGGAAGGCCAGCTGTTCATGGCCGACGATATTGAGCGGCTCGAACATGTGCTGGGCCGCCGACCAGAGATCACTGAGCGCTCGATCCGTTTCCGCACGCTGGGCTGCTTCCCGCTGACCGGTGCGGTTGAAAGCACGGCTTCGACCCTGTCGGAAGTCATCCAGGAGACCTTGCTCACCACGACATCGGAACGGCAGGGCCGGGTGATCGACAAGGACGCTGGCGGCGCGGGGATGGAAGTGAAGAAGCAGCAGGGGTACTTCTGAAATGAGCGACCCCGTCTACGTCACTGACGCGCTGATTGCCGAGGATATCGAGGCCTATCTCGAGACGCACCAGCGCAAGACCATGCTGCGCTTCATCACTTGCGGCAGCGTGGACGATGGCAAGTCGACCCTGATCGGGCGGCTGCTTTACGATTCCAAGATGATCTTCGAGGATCAGCTCTCCGCGCTGGAGAATGACAGCAAGAAGCAGGGCACCCAGGGGCAGGAGATCGACTTTGCCCTGCTGGTCGACGGGCTGGCGGCAGAACGCGAGCAAGGGATTACCATCGACGTTGCCTATCGCTTCTTCAATACCGAGAAGCGCAAATTCATTGTCGCAGACTGTCCGGGCCACGAACAGTATACCCGCAACATGGTCACCGGGGCGAGCACGGCGGACCTCGCCGTGATCCTGGTCGATGCGCGCAAGGGCGTGCTGGTCCAAACGCGGCGGCATTCCTACCTGTGCCACCTGATCGGCATTCGCCACCTGGTCCTGGCGGTCAACAAGATGGACCTGGTCGATTACGATCAGCAGGTCTTTGACCGGATCGTCGCGGACTATGCCGCCTTCGCAAAAAGCATCGGGATCGAGCAGTTCACCGCCCTGCCGATTTCCGGCTTCAAGGGCGACAATATCACCGCGCTTTCGGACAAGACCCCGTGGTTCAAGGGGCCGACGCTGGTCGACCATCTGGAAACGGTCGAGGTCGACACGGCGGCCGACCTGGCCAAGCCCTTCCGCCTGCCGGTGCAATGGGTAAACCGGCCCAACCTGGATTTCCGTGGCTTTGCCGGGCTGATTGCGGCTGGCTCGGTCAAGCCGGGCGACCAGGTGCGCGTGCTGCCCTCGGGCAAGACCAGCACGGTCGAGCGGATCGTCACACTGGACGGCGATCTGGACGAGGCGATTGCCGGACAGTCGGTGACCATCACCCTGGCGGACGAGATCGACTGTTCGCGTGGCGACGTTATCTCCGCTGCCGATGCGCCGCCCCAGGCGGCCGACCAGTTTGAGGCGACGCTGGTGTGGATGGACGACGATCCGCTCCACGTCGGCCGCGCCTATTGGCTGAAGCTGGGCACCCAGACCGTTTCGGCCACGGTCCAGCAGCCGAAGTACGCGGTCAACGTGAATACGATGGACCACCTCGCCGCCAAGACGCTGGAGCTGAATGCCATCGGCGTGGCGGAACTGACCTGCGACCGCGGACTCGTGTTTGAACCCTATACCGATAGCCGCGCGCTCGGCGGGTTCATCTTGATCGACAAGCTGACCAACCGCACGGTTGCGGCTGGCATGTTGAAGTTCAGCCTGCGTCGTGCACAGAACGTGCATTGGCAGGCACTGGACGTCAGCCGCGAAGCCCATGCTGCGCTGAAGAACCAGCGCCCGGCGGTCCTGTGGTTCACCGGTCTGTCCGGCTCGGGCAAGTCGACCATTGCCAACCTGGTCGAGAAAAAGCTCCACGCCCTCGGCCACCACACTTTCTTGCTCGATGGCGACAACGTCCGCCATGGCCTGAACAAGGACCTGGGCTTTACCGAGGCGGACAGGATCGAGAATATCCGCCGCGTCGGCGAAGTGGCGAAACTGATGACCGACGCGGGACTGATCGTGCTGACGGCCTTCATCAGTCCCTTTGCCGCCGAACGGGACATGGTCCGCGCAATGTTGCCGGCTGGCGAATTCATAGAAATCTTCGTCGATACCCCCTTGGCGGAGGCTGAACGGCGCGACGTGAAGGGACTCTATCGCAAGGCGCGCGCGGGCCAGTTGAAGAATTTCACCGGGATCGACAGCCCTTACGAAGCCCCGCAGAAGCCCGAACTGCGAATTGATACGACCAGCGAAAGTCCCGAACTGGCGGCCGAGCGCATTGTCGACTACGTCCTGGGCAACCGGATCGAAACCTGGATGCCAACGATATGACTGACGCTGAACTGGCTGCTTTTCTTGCCCAGGAAGCCGGACGGATGCTGCTCGTCCTGCAGCAATCCGGTCAGTGGTCCGACCAGGAATTGGGTCAGGAGGGCGACCGGATCGCCAATGATTTCCTGATGGGCATGCTGCGGATGCGCCGCAATGGCGATGGCATGCTGTGCGAGGAAGAGCGCGACAACCTGCGGCGTCTGGATAGCGAACGGGTGTGGATCATCGATCCGCTCGACGGCACGCGCGAATTTGGTGAGCGGCGCGGCGACTGGGCGGTCCATGTCGCACTGGCCGTGAAGGGCGAACCGGTGGTCGGAGCCGTGGCCCTGCCCGGTCTCGGCCTGCTGCTCCGTTCGGACCTGCCAATCTGGGTGCCGCCTGCACCAGACCGATTGCGCATGGTGGTCAGCCGCAGCCGTCCCGCGGCGGAAGCCATGGCGGTGGCCAGCGCACTCGATGCCGAAGTCATCCCGATGGGCAGTGCCGGTGCCAAGGCGATGGCCGTGGTGCGCGGCGAGGCGGACATCTATCTGCATTCCGGCGGCCAATATGAATGGGACAGCTGTGCCCCTGTGGCGGTCGCTCTGGCCCATGGCCTCCATGCCAGCCGGATCGACGGATCGCCGCTGCTCTACAATCAGCGCGACACTTACCTGCCTGACCTGTTGATTTGCCGCCGCGACCATGCTGGCCTGGTGCTCGACACCCTGGCCAGGGTGCATCCCGCCTGACCCAAGCCGGGCGGGGTGCCGTCCACCTCGGTTACTTACCCTGCCAGACGCCCGCGCGCTTTTCGATGAAGGCGGCCATGCCTTCGGCCTTGTCCTGCGTTGCGGTCAGAACCTGGAATATCCGGCGTTCGATCAGCAGACCTTGGTCCAGCGTCGTTTCAAACGCTGCGTTGACCATCTCCTTGTTGGCAATGGCGGCGAGCGGCGGCATTGCAGCGATTTCGGTCGCGGTCTTGATCGCTTCGGCGACGAGGTCAGCGAGTGGCACAACCCGGGCGACCAGACCCGATCGCTCAGCCTCGTCCGCGCTCATCATCCGACCGGTCAGACACATTTCCATCGCCTTGGCCTTGCCGATCGCGCGGGTCAGACGCTGGCTGCCGCCCATGCCGGGGGCCACGCCCAGCTTGATCTCCGGCTGGCCGAACTTTGCGTTTTCCGAAGCAATGATGAAATCGGCCATCATCGCCAGCTCGCAGCCGCCGCCCAGGGCAAAGCCGTTGACCGCCGCAATCCACGGCTTGCGCGTCGCCTTGACCAGGTGGCTGGTCCAGCGTGAGAAGAAGTCCTGGCTGTAGAATTCCGCCGCCGGCTTTTCGGCCATTTCCTTGATGTCTGCCCCGGCGGCAAAAGCCTTTTCGCCCGCGCCGGTCAGGACCGCGCAGCGCTGCGAAAGATCGGCTTCGAACGCGGCAAAGGCGGTGATCAGTTCCTCCAGAACCGCCGAGTTCAGCGCATTGAGCGCCTGCGGACGGTTGAGCGTGATCAGAGTAACTGCACCGCGTGTTTCAACCAGGATGGATTCAAAGCTCATAGGGGTTTCCATTCTTCATGAGAGGGCAGCGGCGCGAAGATGCTGTCGATCAGGTCGTCAGTCACGCCTTCCGGGCTGGCCGGGTTCCACCGGGGAGAATTGTCCTTGTCGACGATTACCGCGCGCACGCCTTCGGCAAAGTCCGGCAGGGTCAGGACGCGGCTGCCGATGCGATATTCCATCGCCATGTTGGCGGCAAAGTCTGCACATGCCAGGCTATCGTGCAGCTGGCGCAGCGCAACCTTGCAGGTTTGTGGCGATTTGGTGCGCAGCGTCGCAAGTTCCTTTGCCGCCCATTCGCTGTCGTCGCGTTCCAGACTGGCAAGAATGTCCTCAAAGCGGTCCGAGGCGAAGTGCCGGGCGATTGCTACGGCATTGGCCTCGATCCGCGCTTCTGGCGCTGTGACCGACTGAGCGGCCAGTACTTGCTCGGGTTCATGGCCCTGGGCGATCCGCTGTTTGGCTTCGGCCAAGGCATCATGCGGCAGGTAATGGGTCGCAAGGCCCGCCCATTTGCATTCGGCTCCGTCCAGCCGCGCACCGGTGAGCGCCAGGAACTGGCCAATCCGCCCCGGCAAGCGCGACAGGTACCAGCCACCGCCAACGTCTGGAAACAGGCCGATGCCGGTTTCCGGCATGGCATAGCGGGTATTTTCAGTGGCGACATGAAAGCGTGCCGGCTGACTGATCCCGACTCCGCCACCCATGGTGATCCCATCCATGAACGCCACGACCGGCTTCTCGTAAGTGAAGATCAGGTGATTGAGCTGGTATTCGTCGTGGAAGAACTTTCGCCCCGAGACTCCGCCGTCGTTGAGCGCTGAATGGCGCAGGAAAGCGATGTCACCGCCCGAGCAGAACCCACGTCCTTCTGCATGGTCGATGACCACCGCCGACACTTCCGGGTCGTCGCGCCATTCCAGCAGGGCCGTCGTCATGGCGTGGACCATGTCCAGTGTCAGGGCATGGATTGCCTTGGGCCGGTTGAGCGAGAGAAAGCCAGCGACACCTTCGCGGCGGATCAGAACTTCGTCAGTCATGGCCCAAGCCTCTAACCAATTTGCACGAAGATGCCACCCAGCCCGCGCGCTTTGGCAGCATAAAGCCTTGGCCATCGGTCTGCCGATGATTTTCAGAGCTGTTCGGCGATCACTCCGGCAGCCGCAAGGGCGTCCACTTCGCCATCGGTCATGCCCAGGACTTCACTCAAAACTGTGCGGGTGTCTTGGCCGGAACGCGGCGGGGCGAGCCGGTATGTGGCAGGGCTCGCCGAAAGCTTGGCCGGAAAGCCCACGAAGCGTATCGGGGTGCCATCCTCGCGGGCAATCTCCTGGACCAGTTCGCGCGCCACTGTCTGCGGTTGTTCCAGCGCCTGGGGGATGGTGTTGATCTTGCCGCAGGGGAGCTTGGCCGCCTCTAGTGCGGCAAGCAGTTCGTCAGATGTCCACCGGGCAATCGCAGGATTGATCATTGCAAACATCGCTTCACGGTGATCGCTGCGGCTGGCCGAGGTGGCAAAACGTCCGTCATCGGCCATTTCAGGCAGGCCGAGGATATCGACCAGATCGCGGAATTGGCGATCGTTGCCCAAGGCAATGATGATATCGCCATCGGCGCAGGCAAAGTCCTGATAGGGAACGATGGTTGGGTGCTGATTGCCCATGCGCCGCGGTTCGCCCCCGCCATTCAGCCAGTTTGATCCCTGGTTGGCCAGCAGCGCCATTTGCGCGTCGAGCAAGGCCAGATCAATGTGCTGTCCTTCGCCGGTGCGGTTGCGGTGCTGCAGGGCAGCGAGGATCGAAATCGTCGCATAGAGGCCGGTGGTCAGATCGCTGACGGGGATCCCAACCTTCAGCGGGTGTCCATCGGCATCTCCGGTGACGCTCATCAGCCCGCTCATCCCCTGGATCAGGAAGTCATACCCCCCCTTGTCCTTTTCGGGTCCAGTCTGGCCGAAACCGGTGATCGAACAGTAGATCAGATCCGGTTTGACCGCTTTCAGCGCGGCATAGTCCAGTCCATACTTCGCAAGACTGCCCACCCTGAAATTCTCCAGCACGATGTCGGCTTGAGCGGCCAGTTGCCGGACCAGTTCCTGCCCTTCCGCCTTCGAAAGGTCGATGGCCACTGATCGTTTGTTGCGATTGGCGCAGAGGTAATAAGCCGAATCGCTCGAGCCATCCGAGAGAAACGGCGGGCCCCACTTGCGGGTGTCGTCACCCTGACCGGGCTGCTCTACCTTGATCACTTCGGCCCCCAGGTCGCCCAGCATCTGGCCCGACCAGGGGCCAGCCAGGACCCGGGACAAGTCGAGTACCTTGATGCCAGCGAGCGGTCCGGAAAGCTGCGGTTGGGAACTGGGCAAGTCATGGCTCCGGATTGGGGGGCAGGCGATGCTGCCCGCCTCTTATCGGGCGCCGGGTCAATCGGGAAGGGGGGTGATGGAGCCCCCGCTCTCGGGGGCAGGTGCGGGGGCTCCATGGCTGTAATGGCGATCAACTGCAATGCAGTTGTTCAGCCAGCCAAAGCTCTAAATCGACAATTCGGCAAAAGGTTCCATCTCAGCCAAAGACTTGCAAGCCGCGGGGCGGGATATTGGCTGCCCCCAGCGCATAACCGATCGAACTTTCTATCGTGGCCGGGGAAAACGGCTTTTGGATGAAGCCGATGGCAGTCGGCGGTGGCTCGTCGATCTGGGCTGGGTTTGCAGTGACGAAGATGATCCGGGTTCCAAATTTTTCCGATAGCGCGCGCGCGATCTCAACGCCGGTCGGCCCGTCGCGCAGGTTGATGTCGACAAAGGCTATCTTGGGAGAGACTGCCAGGGATTCGATTTCAGTACGGGCCGTGGCGATCCCGACCACGGGGTAACCCGCACTGGCAATGATGTGCTCCAAATCCAGCGCCACCAGAAACTGGTCCTCAACAATCAGGACTCCGATCATATCTTCCACTTCAAACTCCGCCCCCGGTTCGTTCACGCCACCAAGCGCTGTCGGCCGTCCACATTGGCGGCCCGGCGCATCTCGGCAAAGAGCAAGTCGAGCGCGTTTCCTTCGATAACGAAATCATGACGCGAATCCGGCAGGACGCCGCCATCCCCTGTGCACCAATCAGCCCGAACAGCCAGATGAAGGGATTGGGCAAGACCCCGAGCCACTACAATGTCAAACGCGAGGTGGTTGGGATCGCCAAGTGGACCGAAAAGGTCGTGACCGAGGCCAATGTCGCGGCGTGGCGCAATGAGCCCGATTTTGGAATTTGTGTGCGTACGGGCGGCGGGCTCTACGGGATCGACATTGACATCGAAGATCCGGATGCTGCTCTCAGCTACGCATCACAGCTGGTTGATCGGCTCGGGCTCGACCATTTCGTTTATCGCTGCCGACCCAACAGTGGCCGCCTTCTGCTCCCAATCTGGTATATGGGCCACGAGAAAGGCAACGACCCCAAATTTTGCTCAATGGTCAGCCCAGACGGTGCGGTCGATCTACTCGGGGAAGGCAAGCAGTTTGTGGCGTTTGGGACGCACCCGTCGGGCGTGCGTTATGAATGGCGTTCAAAGTTGCTCCGCCGCAGCGAACGTTACGTGCGGATCCAGCACTACTACGACGCGAGCGACCTGGTATGAGCGTCGTGGAACTCTGCATCGCCCCGGTGCACGCACTGCTTGAAGATGCCGCAGAGCACCCGCTTCCCATCGCCACAGTGGTAGCAGCGCTTACCGCTTGGGCTGAGGAGAACGGCACTGAGTTAAAGGAGGTCGGTCAGCAGTCCCGCCGACGGGGAGAGAACATCACCGGGCTGAACGACCCGATGGTCGACTTCCTCGAAGCGAAAGGAATGGTCCGCGGGGAAGGCAACAACGGCGAGGTGCAGATCTGGTGTCCGTGGCAGCATGAGCATTCTGGCGACAGCGGGCCTTCTGAAACTGTCTGGTTTCCGGCTGGAACGAATGGCTACGAGCGGGGGGGCTTCAAATGTCTCCACGCGCACTGTGCGGGGCGCAGAACCTCGGATTTTGAGCGGGCCATCGGCTTCGACATTGAGGACTTCGCGGTGCTCACGCCGCTTGATGGCTCCACGCCGGACCCAATTTTCAATCGCCGCGATCACTTCGGAATAGCCCAGTCGGCCTTGACCAAGTTGTGGCAGCAAAACAGCAAAAAGTTGCTCCTGCGCACCCAGGGTACGTGGTACGAGTTCAATGGCACCAATTACGTTGAACGAAGCGAAGAACTCGTCAGGCGCCCGCTCTGGGAGTACCTCAACACTCTCAAGGTTATCGATCACTGGACCCGGTACAAGGACGTTTACGATGTCTCGATGAACCAGGAGCTGTTCAGCAGCCACGAGAACGGCATCGTCGTCTGGGATTTCGAGGACGAGGAACTCGAGCGGCAGCGCTCCAACTTCATGTCGATGAAGCCCGCGGACCACGCGGCGGTGAAGAAGGTGATCATGCCACCGTTCACGCCGCGCGCCTTGGCGGAACGCCAAGCGTCACTTGGCCTTTGGCGCGGGACCACATATTTGCGTGGGCGCCCGACTGGCCAGGATGCAGCTGCGCGCGTTGCTCAAGCAGGTCGTTTCGCGCATTCCCGACATACATCCGGTGGGCGAATCCATGGCAGCGCTGGGGATCAGCTCTACGACGGATCTGACCAAGATCGTCCCGGCATTGAATGTGAACTACGCCAACCCGACTGTCGCGCAGCTAAGCGTGCGCGGTGTCTCCCAAAATGACTTCGCGGACCATCTTGAAACCCCAATCGCAGTTTACCAAGACGAAGGCTATATTGGCACTCCTAGCGCAGTTTCCGTGCCGGCCTTTGACCTCGAGCGGGTGGAAGTCCTGCGCGGCCCCCAGGGTACCCTGTTTGGTCGCAACGCGACTGGCGGTCTGATCCACTATATTAGCGCATCTCCGACCGATCATCTCGATGGCTATCTTGAGGCGTCGTACGGCCGGTTCAACACTTACAATGTGCAAGGTGCGATCAGCGGCCCTGTTGCGGAAGGGGTGCGGGCTAGGATTGCTTTCACCCGCAACAAGAGCGACGGACCCTTTACCAACATTGTGACTGGCAAGCATGATGCGGGTGACACGGACAACTGGGCGGTTCGGGCACCCGGTTCGCACTTGGCGGTGACTGGCGGCCAAAGCATGATCAGGCCTTGGCCACTTCTCGGGACGCTTGAACGCGCGAGAATATCATAGCCCGAAGTCCGATTGGACTTCGGGGCCGAATAGCTCTTCCTACGCTTGCGGCATGCCCAGCCGGTCCCACAATGCCGGCACCTCATTCCACTGGTGGTCGCGCTGTGCGAACATATGATCGAGTGCCATGTTGCGCGGTGCGCTGGCCAAGTAGAACCGCTCGTAGAGCTCGGTCCTGCCGCCTAGCGCAGAGCCGGAAAAGTCCCAGGCTGTCCGGAAAAGCATGGCGCGCTCCGACATCCGTCTTTAGGTTGGCATCTGAGTAGGCATTAATGTTGCCTGAGGCAGTGACCGCGCTCGTCACCGAGATCTAACCGGTGTGGCTATCGCCCGCATTGTTGGGAAGTGTGTGGCCCGAGACTCCGGCCACATCTGCCGAAGCGAGCGATATGACCCGGCCTTTCGCATCTACTTCGACCTTGGCGTAGTTGCCGTCCGTTTCGCCGCTGTGGTCCAGCGTCGCCGCGAACGACAGAGGAGCAGCAGGTCCGTCGAAAGCCGCACTGGTGCTGGTCACGCCTCAAGTCACGACAATGGCGGGCAGAATTGTGGGCTTGTTTATGGGCAAGATCCCCCGAATGGGGAAATTATCGATATTCCACAGCGAGTGGTGGCGGTGGGAAGTCGACCGGCATCGAACCTTCTTTTGTGGATGCCGCTCGGTTTGCAAGGATTTTCTGAACTTATGAACGCGTGATCGAGTGCGGTCTTTTGTCCGGCCTTTTGTTGCGCAATTTTTGGATGTCGCTGGCCGTGATGGTGATGCGCGGATCAAGTCCCAATCTCTGGGGCGAGCTCGAAGCTCTGAGAAGGTTCCAGGTTTCTTGACCCCGATCAGATCGATCATTTGCCCATTCAGTTCATGCCTTCCTTACAACCCCAACTGTCCGATACCGATCAAAGCCGCTGAATGATCAGGCGACACCCACCAATACCGGATTCCTGTAATCCTCTTGCCTCGTAAGCATGGCCCAAATCCCACGA
>JBKHWO010000006.1:0-35196 GCA_046566485.1 Alphaproteobacteria bacterium
CTGAGGTCAAATCTGTAGGCCGATACTGTGCCAGCCACTTGCCCAGGGTGGACTTGCCGATCCCCAAATCGGATGCAACCCGCTCACGCGGCAAGCCACTGGTCAGTGCAATGCGCATAGCCTCGCGCTTGAACTCTTCTGAATGCTTGATCATCTCGTCGGTCTCCTATTGCGAGCTCTAAACGCTCAGGTGACCGGCGCAAAACCGTTACAAGTCCACGCTATTGTTTGCAGCCCGAGACAATCCCTCTGCGTAGATCAGTGCCTGTCAGGGGAAAGGCATTTTGTTTCATATGGATAAGTGGGATAACATTTTATAACGCAAGATAAGGTAGTTTCCCTAATGTCCTATTCTTCTCGTTTGATTTAGGTAGCTGAGCGACTTTCGCTTTGGCCAGACGGATGACCGCAGACGCAAATTGCCGAGATGGCTTGAATGCGGCCTTCTACCAGTTGCAACCCCAGCTCTTGCGTTTTGTTCGTGCACGCACAGGCGACGCGGCGCTGGCGGAAGATATCGTCCAAGATATCGCCGTAAAGCTGGCTGAAACTGTTACCGGTCCCGTCGCCAACCCTTCAGCTTTTCTGCATCGCATGGCGAACAACCTGCTGATTGATCGCGCCCGCGAGGCACGTTCCAGGCTTACCCGCGAGCAGGCCTGGACTGATCAGGAAACCAGCATCTCAGCGGGGGCTGCAGTCGACCAGGCACCATCGGCGGAGCGAGCCCTTTTGGCCCGGGACGAGTTACGAACGGTTCTGGCCGCGATCGATGCGCTCCCGCCAGCCTCTTCGCAGGTCTTTCGGCTTCACCGGATCGATGGGTTAAGCCATCCTGAAATCGCTGCAAAGCTGGGGATCAGTCGTAGCGCGGTAGAGAAAAGCATGGCTGTCGCGTTAAAAAATTTGCGTAAGGCGCTGGAGACATGAGGTGGGGCGCAATCGAATCCGTCATGGTTCTAGCTGGCATGAATTCCCGTGCCGCGATGCCTCGAGGCTGCTGTGACCACGGATAACGAAACCATCCTTAGTGAAGCCATCGCGTGGCATGTCAGCCTGGACAGCGATCAGGCTGACTGGGACGGCTTTACCCGCTGGTTGGAGCAAGGTGCGGAATACCGTGAAGCCTATGACCGGGTTGCCCTGTTCGATGGCGATCTGGCCCAGCTCTTGCAGCGCAATGCCATGGCCATTCCGGCCAATGATGATCAGCCGGTTTTTGCCGAGCAGGTGGTCTGGCATCGCAAGTGGCGGCGGGAATTGGCGGCGGCACTGATCGTGCTTTTGGCTGCACCCCTGGCGCTCGTTACCATGCGCTCGCCGCAAGCGCAGCTTTACCAGGCCCCGGCAGATGCCTCGCAGACCATAGCGCTGGCGAATGGTTCCCAGATCGTCCTTGATCGCGCCAGCCAGTTGAACTTGATCGACGGTGATGTGCCGCAAATCGAGCTCCTTTCGGGCGCGGCTTGGTTTGATGCTCCGAACAACCCGGACCAGTCCTTTGCGATCCGCGCCGGAAAGACCGATATCAAGGACCTCGGCACGCAGTTCAGCGTCTCGTACAGTGCCGGCATGATTGAAATCGGCGTGGTCGATGGCATTGTCGCAGCACAGCTTAACCAGGGAAAACCAATCAAGGTAACCAGGGGGCAACAGCTGTTCGTCGACGAACAGCGCGGCGAGACCCAGATTGGACGGATCACGACCAGCGATATTGCGGCATGGCGGAGTGGCAAACTGGTTTACAATAACACGCCCCTCGCCTTGGTGGCAGCAGACCTTGCGCGCTACACTGGCGAGAAGGTCAGTGTTGACCCTGCGCTGGAAAGGGAGCGTTTCTCTGGCGCACTCAATGGAGAGGGCCAGTCTGACGTCATCGCCAACCTGGCGATGATTGTCGGTGCTGGGATTGAAAGACGGGGTAATGAGATCCGCTTGGTACCTAGCCGCTAGCATCATCTCCTGTACGGCCCTGGTGCCAGCCGCCGCTGCTCAGGAAGCGCGGCGGATCGTGATTGCCGACGGCTCGCTGGCCGAGGCGATTGCCGCGCTGTCGCGTCAAACCGGAATTTCCATCGGCACATCGGGTGTTCTGCCACCGATCACGGTGAAGGGATTTTCCGCGCGCCTGACCGCAGAGCAGGCGCTGCGCCGGATATTGCAGGGGTCTGGCTACATTGCCCGGCCCGTCGCCAGGGGGGCATACCGGATCGAGCGTGCGCCCGTGGTGTCCCGCCCTCCGGCGCCGCGCCCCCAGCCGCTGCCGCCGCCAAGCGAGGAAATACTCTATCCGGATATCCTGGTCACTGCGACCAAGCGCGAGGCAGATAGCTTTGAACTGCCATACTCGATCAGCACCATCCTGCCTGGTGATCTGGCCGGGACTGCGGGGCACATCGGAACCGGGACGATGGTGGCCTTTGCCAATGGCATCAACAAGACCAACATGGGGCCTGGACGCAACCGGTTGTTCATTCGCGGGGTGGCGGACAGTCCATTCAATGGACCAAGCCAGTCAACAGTGGCCTTGCTCCTGGGCGATGCGCGGATCAACTTTGACGCTCCCGATCCGCACCTGTCGCTGGTCGACGTCGCCCGGGTGGAGGTACTCAAGGGGCCGCAGGGGCCGCTTTACGGCACTGGTGTGCTTGGCGGGATCTACCGCATCGTGCCGCGTGCGCCTGACCCGGCTGCAACCAGCCTGCAGCTTGGCACCGGTCTGGGGCTGACCAGCGGCGGCGCGATAAGTCACGCCTCAGACGTGGTGGCCAATCTGCCGCTGGGCGGTTCTCTTGCCTTGCGCGGCGTGGCTTATCATGAGCGCCGGGGCGGGTGGATTGACGATCCGCAGCGCGGGCGTGAAAACGTCAACAGTGTCGAGACCAGCGGAGGTCGGTTGGCGCTGCAATGGACGCCGGACGACTGGAGCTTTGAACTCAACGGCACTGCTCAGATCTTGCGCGCGGCCGACAGCCAATATGCCGCCGGGCTGCAGGGCTATGTGCGCGAAACCAAAGTGGCCGAACCGCATACCGGCGATTTCGTGGCCACTCAGGCCGCGGCAGAGCGTGAGTTCGGCGACATCAAGCTGCGGTTCAACGCAGCCTATGTTCGTCACGATTTTACCAACCAGTTCGATGCGACGCCGGTAGGTTCAGTGGGTGAGGAAGGCTCTATCCAGGTTTACCAGGAAGAGCGGGAGAGCAGCCTGTTAAGCCAGGAATTGCGGTTGTCAGAAAATCATGGGCAGTTCCGGTGGCTGCTGGGCGTCAATCACCTGGTCGCAAATTCCGAACTGGACTGGGGCATTGGCAGCGACCCGGCCAATGTGGACAGGAACGATGCCTATCTGAAGCGTCACCGCGAGCTGGCGCTGTTTGGTGACACCAGTCTGGAACTGGTTCCGGGGGTAACGGCTTCTGCCGGTCTTCGCCTCTTTCATTCGCGAACCGAGGAGTTCGAGCGTTTCGGCGAGGATGGCCGCCATGTCCATACCACCGGGCTGACCCCGAGTGCGTCGCTGGCCTGGCGCCCCAATCCGGGTACAATGACCTGGCTGCGCTATTCTTCCGCCCAGCGGCCGGGTGGGCTTAATCCTTCCGCCGATGAAGAGCCCTTCGCCTTTTCTGCGGATAGGCTGCACAGCTATGAACTGGGTGTTCGTCTGCGCCGACTGGACAAGCGCTTGACCATGGAGGCCAACCTCTTCGCTCTCACCTGGACCGACATTCAATCCGACATTCTGCTGCCATCAGGACTAATCGGGACGGCTAACTTTGGCCGGGCGCATAATTTCGGTGGCGAAGCTCTGGTCAGCTGGCGCGATTCCCGATTCGCTGCGGAAGCGGGGGCAACTTACCAGCATGGCGACATTTATGCCGACACCTCGGTGTTCGGCCGGGTCGATGATGCGCATCTGCCGGCCATTCCCCGCTTCAAGGCACACGCGCGAATATCCGCCTCCCTGTTCAGCAAGGGCGAAACTAGCCTGCGAGCCGGTACTACCGTGCAATATACCGACCAGACACGGCTTAGTTTCGATCCGACGCTCAACCGGCAGACGGATCGCTACTCGGTGTTCGGCGCTTTCGTCCAGTTTGACCGTGGCAATTTTCGATGGACGCTTAGCGGAGAAAACCTGACCAATAATCAGGCCGATACATTCGGGTTCGGAAATCCGTTTTCAGTCCGTCGAGTGGCACACCGCACGCCTCTGCGACCACGCACGGTCATGCTACGGATGGAATGGCGCAACTGAAGTAAATTTTTTTTGCAGGTCGACTGTGGTGCCGACCATTCGGCTTCGTCCTGTCATTGAAGGCCGCGATGGCCTCTGATTTCAGATGAAAGGATCCCCTATGTCGTCCTACAATTCCTCTTCTTCCTACGTCTTCAACATTGATGCCAACGATAATGTGCTGTCCGTTGCCAAGATCGACAGTCGCGGCCGTATGCGCAATGAGCGCATCGACGCCGATGAAAGCTATTCCGTGGTTGATGGCTATGTCATCAAGGAAGAAGTGAGCCGTTCTGGGCAGGTCGAATGGTCGGTTTATGCTGACAGCAATGGCGATGGCCGTTTTGCTGAAGTTGCTGAGGGCAAGGGTACGATTGATTATACCAGCCTGACGCAGAGCCTCGACCAGTTGGGCCCGAACGTCGAAGCGCTGGATTTCAAGCTTGAGCTTGGCCGCGAAAACAAGGTTTTCACTTTCGACGTGAACGGAGAAGTCACCGCAGTTGGCGAACTCGGTCGTTACGGCCAGATCAAGAATGAGCGGATCGATGCCAACGAAAGCTACGACATGGTAGGCGATTTCGTGGTCAAGACCGAAACCTCGCGTTACGGGAAGACGGAATGGTCGGTCTATGCTGATGGCGATAACGACGGCAAGTGGGCTGAAATCGCTGAAGGCCATGGTCCTGTCAGCGTTGAACTGCTTGCCCAGTTGATCCCGGCTAACTTTGCTACCTTCGGTTGAAAGGTAACACACTAAGCTAACCCCAAGGCGGTAGCAGGCTTGCGCTTGCTGCCGCCTTCTGGCTTTAGGCTTGAGAGTCGTTAGTCTGTGCTACCTTGGAAAGCACACCAACTGGCGGGGCCCTGACGAGGGTGAGATGGTCCCGTAAGTTTTCAAACAGGGGCTGAGTTTGAAAAGCTGCCTCCCTGGGCTGGTCAGAAAACTAGTCTGGAAGGCCACATGCTCCCTTCTGAAGAAACCTCGGAGCTAATGCGGCACAGAGGTAACTAGGTATGGGGATGCGGCGAAATTCGCCCTTGTCCGCTGGCAACCGATGTATTTGGGGGCCATATAGGGGGCCAGCTCAGCATTGATGATAATCAAAGACATTTAATTCAATAATATATAAGTATTATGCGATTCCCGCTACCGCTCCACTTTCCAGATCAACCAACCCGAAACCCGACAGCATTGTGCGCCTTCAAACCGCCATGTTGTCGATCAGCCGCGTGCCACCAATGCGGGCGGCGACGAGCAGGCGGGCGGAATGATGAACGCCAAGCTCGGCCAGTGGCGCAAGAGTCGTCGCATCGCAAAACTCGGCATAGTCGATCTGAGCGAAGCCGCCATTCGCAAGGTCGGATCTGAGTGCGGTCAGGGCGTCCTTGATCGCGCCCCCTGCGCGTACCGCCGCAATCGCAGCGCGCATGCCGCCCGGCAGGACGACAGCCCGCGCGCGGTCTTCTGCGGAAAGGTAGGCATTGCGCGAGGACATGGCGAGGCCGTCCGCCTCGCGCACCGTCGGTACGCCGATGATCGCGTCCACCCTTGGTTCCACCAAGTCGAGATCGCGCGCCATGCGCCGGATCACTGCGAGTTGTTGCCAATCCTTCTCGCCAAAAAACGCCATGTCGGGACGGACTTGGTTGAACAGTTTGCAGACGACTGTTGCCACGCCGTCAAAATGGCCCGGCCGCGCTGCGCCGCACAAGCCATCGCTGACCCCAGCGACGGAGATATTGGTGGCGTAGCCGGCGGGATACATCGCCTCGGGGGTCGGGGCCCACAGCAGGCTGACGCCCTCGCTTTCCAGCAAGGTGGAATCGGCTGCCAATTGCCGCGGGTACTTGTCGAGGTCCTCGTTTGCACCGAACTGGCGCGGATTGACGAAGATCGACACGGCCACGTGGGCGGCGCGCTGCTTTGCCGCACGGACCAGCGTCAGGTGGCCCTCATGCAGGGCTCCCATGGTCGGGACTAGGGCAAGCGGTCCATCGGCCTTCAGGGCCGCGACCGCATCGCGTAGTGGATCAAGCTGGCTAACGGTTTGCACCCGGGCAGGCCCCTGCGATATGAACGGTTTGGCCGCTCTAGCGCTGTACCCGCGGCAACCGCAACAACAACCCGAAAGACCCTGCGACCGTGTCCTTGCTCCATGCTCCCCACAAGATCGTCTTTGCCAACGAGAAGGGTGGCACCGGCAAGTCGACCACGGCAGTCCACACCGCGATCGCCCTGGCCTATCAGGGGGCCCGCGTCGCAGCGCTTGACCTTGATCCGCGTCAGCGCACCTTGCATCGCTACCTCGAAAACCGCAGCGAGACCGAGCGACGCCGCAACATCCGCCTCCCGAATGCGCGTTATGGCGTGTTCACTGGCACGACGGTCGAGGAACTCAATGCCCAGGCGGCGGAACTGGCCCAGGGGATGGACTTCATCATCTTCGACACGCCTGGCCGCGACGATCCCTTTGCCCGCCATGTCGCGACCGAGGCGGACACTCTGGTCACCCCGCTCAACGACAGTTTCGTCGATTTCGATCTGATCGGACAGGTCGATGCAGAAACGTTCAAGGTCCGCCGTCTGTCGTTCTATGCCGAACTGATCTGGGAAGCGCGCAAGAAGCGCGCGTTGACCACGATCACCGAGAAACGCCGCGAGATGGATTGGGTGGTGGTGCGCAACCGCACCCAGCACACCGAAGCCCGCAACATGCGCCGCTTGGACCAGGCGCTGACCGAGCTGTCCAAGCGGGTGGGTTTCCGCGTTGCCAACGGCCTGTCCGAACGCGTCATTTATCGCGAGCTTTTTCCATCGGGCCTGACCCTGCTCGACAAAGGGCATCTGGGCGAGCTGGGGACCAGCCATCTGGTGGCGCGGCAGGAGCTGCGGTCGCTGATCGCCTCGCTGGGCCTGCCAACGCCTGGGCGTCCGGCCGAACTGGCGCTGTCGGCAGCGGTCTGATAGAGCACCGCAATGGGGCGCCTCCTGCTATATCTGATCCTTGCCAGTGTCGTGCTGCGCATGGCGACCGGACGCTGGCCATGGCAGTTTCTGGCCCCGACGCCCAATCGCGACGCGGCGGAGGCAGCGCGTCTACTGCTCGGTCTGGGCCAACAGGCAAGCCGCGAGGAGATCATCGCAGCCCACCGCGACCTTTTGATCCGGGTCCATCCCGACCGGGGCGGCAGCCACGACGCAGTTCACCGGGCCAATGCCGCCCGCGATCTGCTCTTGGCCCGCCTCGCAGACGGCAAGTAGGAGATATCATGAGCCATCAGTTCCATCCCACCGTCCTGCGCGAATACGATATTCGCGGGATCATCGGCGAGACTCTGGGCGAGGCAGATGCCTATGCCATCGGACGCGGCTTTGCGACGTTGCTGGGGCGGCAAGGCGGGCGCAAGATTGCGGTCGGTTATGACGGACGAATCAGTTCGCCGATGCTTGAAGAGGCCCTGGTCCGGGGGATCAACGATGCCGGGCTGGATGCGGTTCGCATCGGCCTGGGCCCAACCCCTATGCTCTATTACGCCGAAGCCTCAACCGAAGATGTGCAGGGCGGCATTCAGATAACTGGCAGCCACAATCCCGCCAATTACAATGGCTTCAAGATGGTATTTCTTGGACGTCCGTTCTTTGGCGATGACATCCAGCAATTGGGCCGGATGGCTGCCGCGGGCGATTGGGCCGTAGGGCAGGGAACCGACGAGCGGCGCGAAGTCCTTGGCGCCTACGTCTCCCGCATGCTCCAAGGGCTCGCCGGAATTGACCCGGCCGCGCTCTCCTCCCTCCGCATCGGATGGGACGCCGGCAACGGGGCCGCTGGTCCCGCTCTCGAACTCCTGACGCAGGCTCTTCCTGGCGAACATCATCTGCTCTTCACTGAAGTGGACGGGACCTTTCCCAACCATCATCCGGACCCCACCGAAGAAAAGAACCTGGCGGACCTCAAGGCGTTGGTCGCGGCAAAGAAGCTCGATTTCGGAATTGCCTTCGACGGCGACGGCGACCGGATTGGCGCGATTGACGGGCAGGGCCGGGTGATCTGGGGCGACCAGCTGCTCATGATCTATGCCGAAGACCTCCTTCGCATGGCGCCCGGATCCGCGATTATCGCTGACGTCAAGGCCAGCCGAGCGCTATTCGAACGGGTCTCTCAATTGGGTGGACGTCCGCTTATGTGGAAAACCGGACACAGCCTGATTAAGTCCAAAATGAAGGAGATTGGGGCTCCGCTGGCCGGAGAAATGAGCGGCCACGTGTTCTTTGCGCATGACTATTACGGGTTTGATGACGCACTTTATGCCGCCGTGCGGCTGATTGCGGCTTCGGCCCGGCTGGGCAAGTCGGTGACCGAATTGCGCGGCGCGATGCCGCAACTGGTCAATACGCCGGAACTGCGTTTCCAGGTCGACGAGAGCCGCAAGTTCGCCGTGATTGACGAGGTCAAGGTACGCCTTTCTGCCGCTGGAGCCGATGTCGACGCGACCGATGGAGTGCGGGTTTCAACCGCCGATGGGTGGTGGCTGCTGCGCGCTTCGAACACGCAGGACGTGCTGGTCGCCCGGGCGGAAAGCGGTGACCAGCCAGGTCTGGATCGTCTGCTCGATCAGATCGATGCGCAGCTTGCCGCGAGCGGACTGGAAAGAGGCCCGCAGGCCGGTCACTAGAATACCAGCAGCACGCCGCCGCCTAGCCCTACCAGGCTGGCGAGCATTGCCGTTGCTCCTGGCCATGCCTTGCGCCAGCCGGCAATCGACACCAGCGTTGCGGTTTTGAACAGGGTATTGAGTGTCACGGGCAGGGCCAGGACGAGCGCGGCGACACGCGCAGTCAGTGTGCCCGTCGGCAGATTGCCCATGGTGATGATCGCCGAATCAACATCGACTGAACCGGAGATCGCCAGAACCGTAGCCAATCCGCCGTGGCCGAACCTTTCCAGCACCCAGCGCGCCGCCAGGGTCAGTGCCATGGTCAGGAACATCAGCAAGATGGCCGGGGCCAGATCGAATGGGTTGCGCAGCTTCACCCCGTCTTCGACCTGCCTCGAAACGTCCGTCTGACGCCGCAGGATCAACCAGCAAGCGAGCAGACTGATCGCCATCCCCGGTCCAGCGATAACGGCGAAGCGGGGTGCGGCAAAAGTGGCGAGGGCGGCAGTCAGCAGCATCACCCGGAGGAACATGGTCGCGCTGGCCAGAGCGACGCCCGCGTTGAGTACCATGTTACGGCCCGCATCATCGCGCAGCTTGCTGGCCAGCGAAGCGGTTACGGCGGTGGACGAGACCATCGAGCCTGCGGCCGAAGTGGCAAGCACGCCGCGCGCCGGGCCGAGGAGCTTGACCGCTGCATAGCCGGCAAACGAAAAGCCCGAGACTAGCACCACGACCAGCCACAACTGCCGGGGTTTCCACGCTCCATAGGGGCCGATCGGGTCGTTGGGGAGCAGCGGCAGGATGACTAGCGCGATCAAGGCAAACCGGGCGATCGCCATCATCTCGGTTTCATCGATATGGCGCAGCCAGTGATGGAGGCGGTGGCGCTGGGACAGGACCAGCACGGTCGTTCCGGTCAGCGCGCTGGCCAGCGCGAATTCGTTGCTGCCGGCGAGAAAACCGCACGACAGGGTGATCAGGCCGGTCAGGCTGGCCGTTCCGCTTACCGAAGCGCGGGCATTGGTGCTGCGCCAATATCCCAGGACGATGAGCGCGGCGGAAGCCGCGAGCAGCACCGTGGCCATTCCCGCTGCGCGCGCCTGCATTGCTCCGGCAATGCCGCCGGCTAACCCGAACAGGGCATGGGTGCGGATTCCGGCGAAGCGGCTCCCCGGAGCGCCAGCCCGCGATGCCCACCCCCGTTGCAACCCGATCAGCATGCCCAAAGCAAGCGCCAGGCCCAGCGCGATCAGTTCTGCATAGTTGAACGGGTGCATGACCTCTTGTGACATTGACTGCTGCGAGAAGGAAGGGCTTGGCGTGAAGGACAAGCACGCCCATCTTGCAGGGACGATGGCCGCTGCCCTTCCCTCCGAACTTGCCCAGTTCTTTTCCGCCCGCGGCTGGCGCTTGCGGCGGCATCAGGCGGACATGCTGGCGGTGGCGGCAGCAGGGTCACACGCCTTGCTGGTGGCCGATACGGGCGCGGGCAAGACCCTGGGCGGGTTCCTGCCCAGTCTCGCTGCATTCTGCCCATCGCGTCTGGCTGGAGTGGCGCCACCCGAAGGGTTGCACACGCTCTATGTCTCGCCGCTCAAGGCGCTGGCCCACGATGTTCAACGCAATCTGCTCGCTCCAGTGGCGGAGCTGGGCCTGCCGATGCGGGTCGAAGTGCGCAGTGGGGATACGCCGTCCGAGCGCAAGGCGCGGCAGCGGGCCAATCCACCCCATGTGCTGCTGACAACGCCCGAATCGCTATCCTTGCTGTTGTCCTATCCCGAGGCCGAGACTCTGTTTGCCGGATTACAGCGGGTCGTGATCGACGAGATCCACGCTTTCGCGCCGACCAAGCGGGGCGATCTTTTGGCGCTTGCCCTGACCCGGTTGCAGACGTTGTCTCCTAACCTGCAACGGGTTGGTCTGTCGGCCACACTGGCCAATCCGGACGACTTCGCGCGCTGGCTGGCTCCGGTCGGAAGCGCAGACAGCGTTGTGGTGGTCGAGGGCGAGAAGGGTGCCGATCCGGAGCTTTCGATCCTGTTGCCAGAGGAGGCCCGGGTCCCTTGGGGCGGCCACGCTGCAACCTGGGCGGTTCCGCAGCTTTACCGAGAAATCAAGGCCAACCGCACCACACTGATATTCTGCAATACCCGGTTTCTGGCCGAATTCATTTTCCAGCAGCTGTGGGACGTCAACGACGACGTGCTGCCGATCGGCATCCACCATGGCTCTTTGTCGAAGGAGGCGCGGCGCAAGGTCGAAGGGGCCATGGCGCGCGGCGAACTGCGTGCGTTGGTCTGCACCGCCAGTCTCGATCTGGGGGTCGATTGGGGCGACATTGATCTGGTCGTGCAAATGGGTGCGCCCAAGGGGTCCTCGCGTCTGTTGCAAAGGATCGGCCGGGCAGGTCACCGCCTTGATCAGGCAAGTCGGGCGTTGCTGGTGCCGGGCAATCGTTTCGAGTTCCTCGAGGCCATGGCGGCGCAGCAGGCTGTTGAAGAAGGCCAACGCGATGGCGAGGCGTTTCGTCCGGGCGCCCTTGATGTGCTGGCGCAGCACGTCATGGCGCGGGCTTGTGCCGGGCCGTTTGCCGCGGCCGATCTTCTGAAGGAGGTCCAGACAGCCGAAGCCTACCGTTGGCTCGATGCGCCTGCCTTTGAGCGGGTGGTGCAGTTCGTGGCGACAGGGGGCTATTCGCTGCGGGCCTATGACCGGTTCCAGCGCATAACCCAGGGCCGCGATGGCCTGTGGCGCCTGACCCACCCTGAACATGCCGCCCGGTTTCGCCTGAATGCAGGGATCATCGTTGATAGTGAAATGGTCGACGTGCGGTTCCGCAATGGTCGCGCGCTGGGCCGCGTCGAAGAGAGCTTCTCTGCCGCGCTGCGTCCGGGGGATACGATCCGCTTCGCCGGCCTAGACCTTGAAGTCGAAGCCATGCGCGAAAGCGAATTGATTGTCCGTGCCGCAAAGAAGGCCGGGCAGATTCCCAGCTATATGGGACAACGGCTTGCGCTGACGACGCATCTGGCGGAGCGCGTGCAGGCGCTGCTTGATGACCGGGCGGGCTGGGCCCGTTTCCCGGATGACGTGCGCGAATGGCTTGAAGTGCAAGATTGGCGCTCGGAACTGCCAGCCCCGGGGCGCTTGCTGGTCGAGAGCTTTCCCCACGAAGGCCTGCACTACACCGTGTTCTATTGCTTCGAAGGGTGGCCGGCGCACCAATCGCTGGGCATGCTGATTACCCGGCGCATGGAACAGCGTGGCCTGTCGCCGCTGGGTTTCGTCGCCAATGATTATGCGTTTGCGGTCTGGGGACTGCGCGCGGTCCGCGATCCGGTCGCCTTGCTATCCCCTGACATTCTCACCGAGGAATTCGTCGACTGGGTCGAAGACAGTTACCTGCTGCGCCGTGCTTTTCGCGAAGTGGCCGTGATTTCCGGGCTGGTCGAACGCCAGCAGCCGGGAAAGCGCAAGACCGGACGGCAAGTGACCTTCTCGACCGATCTTATTTATGACGTCCTGCGCAGACACGAACCCGATCATGTTCTGCTCGAGGCAGCTTGGGCCGATGCCCGCGCCCGGATGACCGATATTGGTCGGCTTGCAGGGGTACTGGACCGTGCAGCCCGTGAAGTTCGCCATGTAGTGCTGGACCGGGTCAGCCCGTTGGCCGTGCCGCTTTTGGTGATGATCGGCCGGGAGAGTTTGCCGCAGGGCAGTGCGGACGACGAATTGCTATTGGAGGCTGAGGACATTGCCGCGCGGGCCATGCGCAGCGATCCGGTCTCCGGGCTCGAAGCGGATTGAGCGGCGGGCGCCTCAGCTGGTCTGGCTGACGGGCAAAAGAAAAGGGGCGGATCGCTCCGCCCCTTGTTCCGTTGGTTCGTGAACCTGATCAGTCCAGACCCTGGAGCGGTGGCTCCTTGGGGTCCTTGCCGAAGCCGGCATACTGCTCGTTACCGACGAAGCCGAACGCCGTAACGCCGGATCCCTTGATGATGTTCAGCACTTGCAGGCTGGTGTCATAAGGGGCCTGGGCGTCGGGCTGGAACTGAAGTTCCGGCTCGGGCTTGATCGCCAGTGTCGACTGCAGCAGCGACGTCAGCTGGTTGACCGTTACCGGACTGCCATTCCAGAGAATGGCGTTGTTCGGCATGACCACGACCTTGTTCTTGTCACGCTTGATGATGACATCCGGCGGCGGAGCTGCCGGGTTGGGAAGGTCGATGTTCACGGCGTGGGTGGCCACGGGGATGGTGATGATGAACATGATGAGGAGAACAAGCATGACGTCGATCAACGGCGTCGTGTTCATTTCCATCATCGGCTCGCCATCGTCCTTGCCGCCTGACATTGCCATGGTGGTTACTCCTGAAAGGTTTCGTTCTGATCCGTTACGGCCTTAGCCGTTCGGATCGACCGGGGTCGAAATGAAGCCAACAGTCGGGTAACCGGCCAGCTGGACGTTGTAGATCGCACCCGCGACGCAACGCCACGGGGCAGCCACGTCGCCACGGATGTGGACCTGCGGGATCAGTTCGGGATTGTCCTTGAGCGCTTCCGGTCCGCCAGCCCGCTTCACGATCGAATCGAGACGCTTGTAGGCCGCCTTCTGCAGCTCGGTGGAGTCCACCGGCGTGATGTTGTTGAAGTAGATCCGGCATTCGCCACCCAGCGAGGCTCCTTCGAAGCCTGGGTCGCCTGCGCTCCGGCCGGCACCATCGGTGGTGCTGACGGTAAGCAGGAGGTTTTCGACCTTATCCTTCGATTCCTGAGTGGCAAGCACCGGAATCTTGAGCTTCTGGATCGTCTGGATCGCAACCGGGACCGCGATGAGGAAGATGATGAGGAGAACCAGCATCACGTCCACCAGGGGCGTGGTGTTGATTTCCGACATCGGCTTTTCCTCGCCGCCGCCTCCCATCGAAATAGCCATGGGCTAGTTCCTATCCTTGCAATTGGTGCGGACTGGTAGGGCTTTGCCTGCCGGTCCGGTTAGGAACCGGCGCCAGGCAAGCCCGGCACCGGCCTGGCGTTCTTACTTCTTGGCAGCAACCGAAGCAGCAGCGGCAGGCTTTGCAGCCGGAGCGGCTGCAACTGCGGGCTTCACTGCGCCCTTCGAGTTGATGTAGGCAAGCACGTCGGTCGAGAAGCCCGAAAGCAGTTCAGCGATGCGCTTGTTGCGAGCCTGCAGGTAGTTGTAGGCGAGCACGGCCGGAACGGCGACGAGCAGACCCAGCGCGGTCATGATCAGAGCTTCACCAACCGGACCTGCGACCTTGTCGATCGAGGCCGAACCAGCGATACCGATGTTGATCAGCGCGCGGTAGATGCCGACCACGGTACCGAACAGACCGATGAACGGCGAGGTAGCACCGACGGTCGCCAGGAACGGCAGGCCACCAGCCAGACGGGCGTTGATCGAAGCTTCCGAACGAGCAAGCGAGCCGTGCAGCCAGTCATGGGCTTCCAGGGCGTCGGTCATCTTGCCGTGCGCTTCTTCAGCAGCAAGACCATCGTCGACGATCTGGCGCCATGCGCTGTTCTTTTCCAGCTTGGCGGCGCCTTCCTTGATCGAAGCGGCGCGCCAAAAGGCACCGCGGACGTCCTTGTACTGACGCATGATCTTGTTCTGCTCGATCCACTTGGTGATCAGAATGAAGAACGAACCAAACGACATCACGCCGAGGATCACGACGGTTGCATAGGCAATGAAACCGCCCTGTTCGAGAGCTTCCTTGAAGCCGAACTTGTTCTGCGGAGCCGCATTGGCAGCGGCGTTGAGGAGTTCAAAAAACATGCGATAGTCCTCTCAAGAGAAATAAGTTGAAACTCTGTGGCCCGCGCGGGGCCGAAAATCCGAAATTCCCTACGATCAATCCTTCGGGATCACCCAACGTACGCGGCTGCTGTATTGGCCGGTTGTCGGGTTCCCTTCCCCGTCCGTGGCCGGGTTGAACCGGGCACGACGCGTCACGTTCGAACAGGTTGCCTCGTCCAGGTCCGCGCTTCCGCTCGAGCTGGTGACGGTGCAGCTGGTCACGCGGCCGTCAGTACCGACGGTGACGCGGAAGCCGGTGGTCCCTTCGCGCTCTTCACGCAGGGCACGGGTGGGGTAATCGTTGGTGGTCGCCCAGTTGGCCGGATTGCCCTTGGGCATTGCGGACTTCGGCTGGACCCGCGGCGCAGGGGCAACGGCCGGAGCCGGAGCCACAAAGACTGGCGGAGGCGCTGGCGGCGGAACAGTCTGCACGATTTCGACCGGAGGCGAGACCGTGGCGATGTTCATCTTCGGCGGCGGAGCCACAATCGGGGGCGCTGCCTCAACCTTCTTCGGCGGCGGCGGCTCCTTCTTGGGCTCGTCCTTCTTAATGTCGACGGTAGTCACCTTCTTCACAAGTTGCTTGACCCCTTCGTAGGCAAGGCCGGTAACCAGCGCATAGCCCAGAGCCACGTGAAGCAAGGCGACGATGACAAAGGCGGCAATACGATTGCCACTAACTTCTTGGTCAGCGTAAGCCATTCTGACGCATCACTCCTAAAACCAGTCCCACCGGGCCGAAGCCCGGTCCCGACGCCTGCCGCAAGCGAGAATCGCCAACGCCAGACGGCCAGATTGTTAATTTCCACCCTGCGGGTCAATCACGAAACAGCGTGGACACAAACGGCCCACAGGTCCGGATTGCGAGCCTTTGTTGTTGTTTGGCCCGTATTCGGCCGTGCTTTAACCGCCGTTTCCGCCCGGTGCAACGCTTTATCCATTAACTCCCGATTCACGTTCGTTAAGCTGGAAGGTTGCTTGAAAAACCCCCAAGTCCCCCGCAAGTCTGCGCTTGCGGAACGGAAACAAGGCGATCAGAACCCGACCAATGCACCTGAACCGGAACATTCTTTTTCAACTTGCCGCCATTTCTGCGGTTTCTTTCCCGGCATTTGCCGCCCAGGCCGATTCGCGCGCTGTCGTGCCGCCCGCTTCGGCTGCATTAAGTTATGCGGATCTGGCCGACCTGGCCGACCAGGCGCCAATGGTGATCCGGGCTCAGCCGCGCAAGCTTGTGGTGGTCGAGGCGGCGCGGACCAGTGGGGTGAAGCCGGGGTGGGGTCGTTATTACATCGAAGCCAAGACCGAAGGGATCGTGGCAGGCACCCAGCCGCTCGGCGCATTGCTGCGTTATCTGGTCGATCTGCCGCTTGATGCCAAAGGAAAGCCGCCGGCGATCAAGAAGAAGAGTGTTGTCCTGTTTGCCCGGCCAGTCGCTGGCCGCCCGGGTGAACTGCAGCTGGTCCGAACCGACGGACAGTTGCTGTGGGACGCGTCGCTCGATCAGCGTCTGCGCGATGTGCTGCAAGAGCTTTATGCGCCGGGCGCTCCGCATCGGGTGACCGGTGTGCGCGAGGCGATTTATGTTCCGGGCAATCTGGCCGGGGAAAGCGAAAGCCAGTTTTTCCTGGCCACGGCCAATGGCGAGCCCGCGGCGATCGCGGTCCACCGTTCGCCCGGACAGGCTCCGCGCTGGTCGGTTTCGTTCTCGGAACTGGTTGCGGCCGAGGTTGAACCCCCCCGTCGCGATAGTCTGGCCTGGTATCGTCTCGCCTGTTTCCTCCCCCGCGAGCTGCCTGCGGAGGCCAACATTTCCGCGACCCCTGCAGAGCGGAACGCGGCGGCGAACGATTATCGCTTTGTCATCGAACAACTCGGACCCTGTTCGCGCAGCCGGACCTAGCCCAGGATAACGCATTCTGTCCCTTGCCCGCTTTTCGCTCCCCGCCTAAGGCGCAGCGCGAAAGGGAGCAAAATGGCCGAACCGCTGAAGATTGCGCTTGCCGGACTGGGGACTGTCGGGGTCGGAGTGATCCGGCTGGTAGAGGCCAATGCGCAATTGATCGCGCGGCGGGCCGGGCGTCCGATTCAGATTACCGTCGTTTCAGCCCGCGACCGCAACAAGGCGCGCGGCGTCGACTTGTCTCCTTATGCTTGGGAAGACGACATGGTCATCCTGGGTGAGCGGGACGATGTCGATGTTGTGGTCGAAATGGTTGGCGGGTCCGATGGTCCGGCGCTTGCTTTGGCGCGCACGACGTTCGACGCAGGCAAGGCCCTGGTCACCGCGAACAAGGCGATGATAGCCCATCACGGGCTGGAACTTGCCAGCAGAGCCGAAGAGAAGAAGGTCGCCTTGAAGTTCGAAGCGGCGGTTGCCGGGGGCATTCCGGTGATCAAGGGCCTGCGCGAAGGGGTTGCGGCCAACGAGATCGAACGTGTGTATGGGATCCTCAACGGCACCTGCAATTTCATCCTTTCGACGATGGAGGACACCGGTCGCGATTTTGCCGATGTCCTGGCCGAAGCCCAGGCCAAGGGCTTTGCCGAAGCCGATCCCGCCTTTGACATCGAAGGGACTGATGCGGCCCACAAGCTCTCAATCCTTGCGGCGATCTCGTTTGGATCGAGGATCGATTTCGGCGCGGTGGACACGGTCGGTATCACCCGCCTTCGCGCGGCCGACATCGCCCAGGCCAGTGCTCTTGGTTATGTGATCCGCCTGATTGGCATGGCCGAGACCGAGGGCAGCAACGGTTCGACGGCCCTGTTCCAGCGGGTCCAGCCGCATCTGGTGCCGGTCGATCATCCGCTGGCGCATGTCGATGGTGCAACCAATGCTGTCGTCGCCGAAGGCAATTTTTCTGGCCGTCTGCTGTTCCAGGGTGCGGGTGCGGGGGATGGACCAACGGCCAGCGCGGTGGTTGCTGACCTGATCGACATTGCCCGCGGCGAAGTGGGGCACCCCTTCTCCATGCCGGTATCAGAACTGGAGGCGCTCGGTCCGGCTCAAACCGGGCACCGGCTTGGCCGTGCCTATGTTCGCTTCATGGTTGCCGATCGTCCCGGAGTGCTGGCCGAAATCACCGCAGCCTTGCGGGATGCCGGGGTTTCGATCGAAAGCCTGATCCAAAAAGGGCGCGCCGGCGACGCGGTGATGGTGGCAATGGTCACCCACGAAGGTCCGGAAAGTGCGGTGCGCAAGGCGCTGGAACTGCTCGAAGGGGCGGACAGTCTGACCGAACCTCCGCTGGTTCTGCAAATCCTTGGCGATTGATCAGGGTGCAGCCATTTCGCCTTTCGCGATCTTGTCGGCGTCCGATCCCGCCGGTGGTTCGGGGATGGCTTTCAGGTCGATATAATAGACCGCTGGCGGAACCGATCCAAAGTGGGGACATTGCGCGCAATATCCGCGATCAAATTGGGGGGCGCGAGGCATGCCGCCATCCAGCGCGCGGCGACCTGCCAGAGTGGCAGGATCCGGCGCACCGCGGTCGACGCGCTGGTCTTCGCCACGGTCAACGCAGACCACGATCTCGTCGCTGCCCGGTTTTGGACGGCACCTCAACCGCGGGTCCGGCACTCCGTAAAGATTCCGGCTCTGTTCAATCCGCTCTGCCACCTTGCGGTCCAGATCCAGGGTATCGCTTTGCGCCATGGCCATCGTCGGCAGGAGCGCCAGGAAAGCGAAAAGTATCTTGAACACGTTCCGCTCTCTTGATGCGCGATACGCAAGGGTTAGTGGGGCCCGGTTAAGCGGGCATGAACCACTGCCACTCGACAGCGGCGCTGCGCCAGTTTAAGCGCCTGCGCCACATACCTATTCATCGGAGTCCGACAAGCACCATGACCAAGCCCTCAACGCCTCCCTCGCAGGTTCTCGATCGTGTCCTGGTGCTCGAAATGGTCCGGGTGACCGAGGCCGCGGCGATCGGCGCCTCGAAGCTGATCGGGCGGGGGGACGAAAAAGCGGCTGATGCGGCGGCAGTCGAGGCGATGCGCGCCGCGCTCAACGAACTGGCGATGGACGGCACCGTGGTCATCGGTGAAGGCGAGCGCGATGAAGCGCCGATGCTTTATATTGGCGAAAAGGTCGGATCGGCCCAGGGCACCGGACCCAAGATCGATATTGCGCTTGATCCCCTCGAAGGGACCACGATCACCGCCAAGGCCGGTCCCAATGCCCTGGCGGTTCTGGCCGTAGCCGAGGAAGGCAACCTGCTCAACGCGCCGGATGTCTATATGGACAAGCTTGCCGTGGGTCCGGGCTATCCCGAAGGAATTATCGATCTGGCCAAGACACCGACAGAGAATGTCCAGGCCGTCGCCGCTGCCAAGGGTGTCCGTCCCGACGAAATCATCGTTTGCGTGCTTGATCGTCCGCGTCATGCGGACCTGATTGCCGAACTCCGCGGCCTGGGTTGCGGCGTGGTCCTGATCGGCGACGGCGACGTGGCAGGGGTCATTGCCGTAACCAACCCGGAAACAACCATCGACCTCTACATGGGGTCGGGCGGTGCACCGGAGGGCGTGCTGGCTGCAGCGGCGCTGCGCTGCGTTGGCGGGCAGTTCAATGGCCGCCTGCTGTTCCGCAACGATGATGAGCGGGGCCGGGCCCGCAAGTGGGGGATCGAGGATCTGAACAAGATCTATACCCGTGACGAACTGGCCAAGGGCGACTGCATCTTCGCTGCCACGGGGGTAACAGACGGTTCGCTGCTCAAGGGGGTAAAGCGGTTGAAGGACGGTCTGGTGACGACCCATTCGGTCGTGATGCGGGCCAGTTCCGGTACGGTCCGCTGGGTTTCCGGCGAGCACCGCAACAAGAGCTGATCCACCCCTTTCCACCGCCCGCCTGTTGCATTCGGCGGTCCCTTGTTTAAGGGCCGCGGAGGGCTGATTCTTGCGGGGAAGGGCGATACATGAAGATCCTGGCCGGGAACTCCAACCTGGCATTGGCGCGGGCTATTGCTGGTTACCTTGAGCTGCCGCTGACCAATGCTGATGTGCGCCGCTTCGCCGACGACGAGGTATTCGTCGAAATTCATGAAAATGTGCGCGGCGAAGATGTCTTCGTCATCCAGTCGACCAGCGCGCCGGCCAACGACAACCTCATGGAGCTGCTGATCTGCATCGACGCGCTGCGCCGCGCTTCGGCCAAGCGGATCACTGCCGTGGTCCCTTACTTCGGTTATGCGCGGCAGGATCGCAAACCCGGTCCGCGCACCCCGATCTCGGCCAAGCTGGTGGCCAACCTGATCACCACTGCCGGAGCCGACCGGGTGCTTGCGGTCGATCTCCACGCCGGGCAGATCCAGGGCTTCTTCGATATTCCGACCGACAATCTCTATGCCGCGCCGGTCATGGCGGCCGATATCCTCCAGCGTACCGGCGGGGAAAACCTGATGGTGGTTTCGCCCGACGTCGGCGGTGTGGTGCGGGCGCGGGCCCTGGCGCGGCGGCTCAACAATGCGCCGCTGTCGATCGTGGACAAACGCCGCGACAAGCCCGGCGTGTCCGAAGTGATGAACATCATTGGCGACGTGAAGGGCTGGGACTGCATCCTGATCGACGACATCATCGATTCCGGGGGTACCCTGTGCAATGCCGCGGGAGCACTGATGGATGCCGGCGCGAAGAGCGTGACCGCCTATTTGACCCACGGTGTCTTGTCGGGTGCGGCGGTGGAGCGGGTCAATAGCTCCGCGCTCAAGGAACTGGTGATCACCGACACGATTCAAGCGGGCGACGCGGCTTGCGCCGATGGTAGCAAGATCCGGGTGCTTTCGATTGCGCCGCTGATCGGCGAAGCGATCCACCGCATTGCCGAGGAAAGCTCGGTCTCCAGCCTGTTCGACTGATGCGGCTCGATGCGGAAATTGCGTTGGTGCATCGCCTGGCCGATGCCGCCCGCGCGGCGATTACACCGCTGTTCCGCAGCCCCCTTGATAGCGAACGCAAACCCGACCGCACGCCGGTAACCGAAGCCGATCGGGCTGCGGAAGATGCGATGCGCCGTCTGATCCGGGCGGCTTTTCCGGATGACGCCATTCATGGCGAAGAGTTTGGTGCCGAAACTGGTGCATCAGGCCGGACCTGGGTACTCGATCCGATTGACGGCACGACCGCCTTCATGGCCGGGCGCCCGATTTTCGGCACGCTGATTGCGTTGGTGGTTGAAGGCTGGCCGGTCCTGGGTGTGATCGATCAGCCGATCCTGCAGGAGCGTTGGCTCGGCGTAACCGGCCAACCCACCACGCTGAATGGGCAGCCAGTCCGCACCCGCACCTGCCGCGAACTGGCGGACGCTGCCATTGCCACGACTGGTCCGCATTATTTCGACAACCATGACGGCGAGCATTTCATGGGGCTCGCCGCGAAGACTGATCACAAGCGCATGGTCATGGGCGGCGATTGCTATAACTATGCCATGCTCGCTTCCGGCCACATCGACATCGTGTGCGAAGCCAACTTGAAGCTGCACGACTGGGCGGCGCTGGTACCCGTGGTCGAAGGGGCCGGTGGAACCATGTCCGATTGGAACGGCGAGCCGCTGCATGCTGCCAGCGATGGGCATGTTCTCGCTCTGGGCGATCCGGCACGGCTTGAAGACGTGGTCGAAGCGCTGGCTTGTAGGCATTAACCCTGATCTTGCGGGCGCATGACGCGCTGTTGTGTTGCAAGGGCGCGACAATCCACTCCAAATCGCTCCCCCCGCGGGTGAGGCGACTTGCACCGGCGAATCAAAGAGTCCAGCACGCCCCCACCCGCTGCCTGGAGGGGCTGCGGATCGCGCTTTGACGCGGGAAACAGATAAAAAGGAGGAAGCATGCGACGCTCCCACACCATCACATCGCCGTTCCGTTACCATCTGCTGGCTGGCATCGCCGCCGTTTCACTCGCGGCTCCGGCCATGGCCCAGGAAGCTGCGGACGAAACCGCCGGCAACGAAATCGTCGTCACTGCGACCAAGCGCAACGAAACGATCCAGGACGTCCCGTTCTCGATCAATGCGCAGACCGCCGAGGCCATGCAGAAGAATGGCTCGACCAACCTTGAAGACGTTTCCCGCAATGTTGCCGGTCTTACCGTGCAGAACCTCGGGCCCGGCCAGAGCCAGGTTTCGGTGCGCGGCGTTTCCGCCGGTCAGGTCGTCCGCGACCAGCCGGGCGTGAAGGAGCAGGTCGGCGTCTACCTCGACGAATCCGTCATCTCGCTGTCGTTGTTCACCCCTGACTTTGACCTGTTTGACCTCGACCGGGTCGAGACGCTGCGCGGTCCGCAGGGCACGCTGTTTGGTTCGGGTTCGGTCGGCGGGACCGTTCGCTACATCACCAAGCAACCGACCACCGAGCGCACCGAAGGCGCAGTCGAAGCCAACGTCAACACCCTGGCCGGCGGTGACATCGGCTATTCGGCCAAGGCAGCGATGAATATGCCGCTGGGTGAAAAGCTGGCGATGCGTATCGTTGCCTATGGCGAACACTTTGGCGGGTTCATCAATGCAATCGGTCCGGCCGCCGGAGACAACGTCAACGACGGCTATCGCTGGGGCTTCCGCACCGCGGTTCGGCTCGAGCCGGTTGAAGGCTTGGTCCTGACCCCGCGCGTGATCCACCAGAAGATTCGCGCCAACGGCTTCAACCGCCAGGAACAGTACAATTTCTATTACAGCCCGCTGGCGGCTGCTACGAACGTGATCCCCGAGCGGACCCAATACCTCAAGCTGCGCGAGGCGTTCGAGGACAGCACCACGCTGGCCGACCTGACCATGAACCTGGAACTGGGGGATATGGCACAGCTCACGTCGGTCTCCAGCTATATCAACCGTGACATCCTGGTCAGCCGTGACGCATCGGCGCTTACCGGCTCGGTCTATGTCTCGTTTGCTGGCGCCCCGGGTGCCGCGGGTGCTGCTGGCGGCGCCACGACAAACTCGAACCTGCTCGACACCACTTCGCTTGAGCAGTGGACCCAGGAACTGCGCCTTGCCTCAAGCGGCAATGGCCCGCTGCAGTGGGTGATTGGCGGTTTTTACAGCAATGTCGACCGGGTCTACGCCCAGCGTCTGCCGACCCCGGGGGCCGATGGTTACAGCCAGATCTTCCTGAATGCTGCCGCTGGCGGCCTGGCGGTTTCCAAAACCTACAACGGCTTCCCGGCAAACTCGCCGTACAATGCCGATATCCCCTACAAGATCGAGCAGGTGGCCGTATTTGGCGAAGCCAGCTACAAGTTCGGCCAGTTCAAGCTGACGGCTGGTGGTCGTTATTACGACTTCAACGAAACCCGTGACTTCATCTCGGGCGGGATCTTCTCGAACGGGGATACCTTCCGCGGCGACAAGACCAGCTCGAACGGGTTCACGCCGCGCGTGATTGCCAGCTACGAACTGAGCAAGGATGTCACGGTCAATCTCCAGGCATCAAAGGGCTTCCGTCTGGGCGGGGTCAACGATCCGCTCAACATCCCGCTCTGCTCGGGCGGGGCGACTGGTGCGGATGCCAAGACCTATGGCGGTCGTCCGACCTATCAGGACGAAACGCTGTGGAACTATGAAGCCGGGGTCAAGGCCTCTGCCGGCGGCATCACCTTCAACGCTGCCGTGTTCTACAACGACATCAAGAACCTGCAGGTCACGGCTGACGCCGGAAGCTGTTCGTCGCGCGTCGTGTTCAACGTCCCCAAGGCGCACAGCAAGGGCGTGGAAATGGAACTGTCGGCGCGTCCGGCTCGGGGCTTTGAGCTTTCGCTCAATGGCTCGCTGATCGACGCCAAGTTTGACAGCTCGGTGACAGATGCCGGCGGTGTGGTGATCGCGGGCATGCGCGATGGCAACCGTCTGCCGACCGTGCCGAAGTTCCAGATGGCTGCAACCGGCAGTTACACCACTGCTGTGTCGGATGGTCTCGACTGGACGGCGACGGCCAGCTTCCAGCATGTCGGTGACCGCTACACCCAGCCGGGCGACCAGGAAGCCGGTTCGGGCAGCTTCACCAACTCGCTGTGGTACAACCTTGCCAACAATGCCTATGGTTCGGGCAGTTACAACTTCGGTTCGTACCTGCTGCCGAGCTACAACCTGGTCAATCTCTCGACCGGGCTGAGCTGGGATAGCGGACTGTCGGTCACGCTTTTCGTCAACAACCTGTTTGATGAAAACCCGCTGCTTTCGCTTGACCGCGAACGGGGTGGCCGCGCTCGTATCGGCTACAACATTGGTTCGCCGCGCAAGGTCGGTCTGACCGTGCGCCAGAAGTTCTAAGGGACCGCAGGCGACAAGAAACAGGGGTCGGCTGCCTGGGCAGCCGGCCCCTTTTCGTTTCAGGCCAGTGCTGCCTTCACAAAGTCGGCGCAGCGTTCTCCGATCATGATCGAAGGGGCATTGGTGTTGCCCGATACAAGCCGCGGCATGACGCTGGCATCGGCTACCCACAGCCCGTCGACACCGCGTGCCTTGAGCGTGGGATCGACCACCGACCCGGCGTCCCCGCCCATCCGGCAGGTTCCTACCGGGTGATAGACCGTGTCCGCCCGGTTGCGGATCAACTGGTCCAGCGCGGCGTCGTCATCGAGATCGACCGGGTGGCGGTTTTCCGGGTTATAGTTCGCAAGCGGCGCGACCTCGACGATGCGGTGCATCAGCCGCACCCCGCGCCGCAGGGTGGCAATGTCGCGATCATCGCTAAGGAAATTCGGATCGATCAGTGGTGCGGCCGCCGGATCGGCCGAGGAAAGCCGCACCGTGCCACGGCTTTCCGGACGCAGCACACAGGCGTGAATCGAGAACCCGTGCCCGCTGACCTTCTCGCGTCCGTGGTCCTCCAGCATCGCCGGGACAAAGTGATACTGGATATCGGCTGCCGGCAGGTCAGGCTGTGAACGCCAGAACCCGCCCCCTTCGGCAAAGGGGGTGGTCATCATCCCGGTGCGCTTCATCTGGTGCTCGGCAATTGCCTTCAGCATCTTCCAGGCGCCGGCCAGACTGTCCCCGACAAAGTCCTTGGATTCGGTTTTCCAGCCGTGGACGTAGTCGATGTGATCCTGCAGGTCCTCGCCCACCGCGGCGCTATCGACCGCGACCTCGATCCCGTGCTGCCGCAGGTGCGCGGCCGGACCCATGCCCGAAAGCATCAGGATCTGCGGGCTGCCAAAAGCGCCCGCGCTCAGCACCACACCGCCGCGTGCGCGCAGCACTTCGCGGCGATCGCCGAAGCGCACGGCGACGCCGGTTGCCCGCCCGTTCTCGATCACGATGCGTTCGACCAGCGCGCCGGTCTTTACGGCGAGATTGGGCTTGGCGGAGAGGTAGGCGCGCGCCGCAGACCAGCGCTCGCCGCCTTTCTGGGTCACCTGATAGAGCCCAAAACCATCCTGGTTGGCGCCGTTGAAGTCCGGGTTTGCACCCAGCTGGAGGGCTTCCGCACTGGCGACGAACGCCTTGGTGCCGGGGTTGGGCCAATGTTGGTCGACGACCGAGAGTGGCCCGTCTGCGCCGTGATAGGCATCGCCGCCGCGCTCGTTTCCTTCGGCGTGCTTGAAGTAGGGCAGGACGTCATCATAGGACCAGCCGGTGCAGCCCAGGCTGGCCCACTGATCATAGTCGAACCGGTTGCCGCGAATGTAGAGCATCGCGTTGATTGCCGAGGAACCACCCAGGCCGCGACCGCGTGGCTGATAACCAGTGCGGCCGTTGAGACCCTTTTGCGGGACGGTGTCGAATGCCCAGTTGGCATTCTTGGGCAGGAACGCCAGGAACCCCGGTGTCTTGATCCGGAAATTGTCGTTGCTGCCACCAGCTTCCAGCACGCAGACCGAGCGGCGCGGGTCTTCCGCCAGGCGTCCGGCCACAGCGCTGCCAGCACTTCCGCCGCCAATCACAATAATGTCAAATTCATTCATTGATCCAACTCCCCGAAGCTTTTGCCGAAGGAGTTAATCACTCGGTTAAAAGGGTGCAATCTTATTCGGCTGGCACCCCGGTCGAGCTATCCAACCAGCGCTCGCGGATGGCATCCGACGTGTCACGGCTGGCATCATGGCTCCAGCCCGGAGTGCGCCAGACGTAGCCCAGCTTGCTGCCCCACGGGGCATTCCAGACGTCGCGGGCAATCCCGATCCATTCATGGAACACGGCCCACAACAGGTTGAAGCTGCCCAGCTGCTTGACGATGCCGTAATGCGGCTTGACCCCAGCGAGTTCAGGTTGAAACGTTCCAAACAGGCGGTCCCACACGATCAGCACACCGGCATAGTTGCGGTCGAGATAGAGCGGATTGGTCGCGTGGTGGACCCGATGATGGCTGGGGGTGTTGAACACTGCTTCGAACCAGCGCGGGCATTTGTCGATCGCTTCGGTATGGAACCAGAACTGGTAGATGAGGTTCAGCCCGGCGCAGAACAGGATCATCGCCGGGGGAAAACCGATCAGCAGCAGCGGCAGTCGGAAAATGAAGCTGAAGGCGATCGTTCCGGTCCAGGTCTGCCGCAGCGCAGTCGACAGGTTGTAATGCTGGCTAGAGTGATGGTTGACGTGGCTGGCCCAGAACCAGCGGACCCGGTGCGCGGTGCGGTGGAACCAGTAATAGGCCAGATCGTCGAGCACGAAACAGGCGATCCACGCCCACCAGGCCCAGCCAAGCTCGAACCAGCGGTACTGATAGACAGCGAAAAAGGCGCTGCCCACCACGCCCGCAGTAAGCAAACCGACAATCGTGCTGCCCAGACCCATCGCCAGCGAGGTCAGAGTGTCGCGCGGTTCATAACTGTCGGGGGATTTGCGCCAGGCCCACAGCATTTCGAGCAGGACAAGCAGTACGAAGCCTGGAACTGCATAGCTGACCGGATTGAACCCTGGTGCCATTTTCACCCTCCCAACCGGCGCAGGCTGCCGGCCCAAACCTGAGCATCGGCGCCGAGGTCCAGCGTGACCTCACCAAACGTTTTTTCGCCGCTGCCAATGGTAAGGAAATTGCGGTCGAGCCGGGCGTCGGCGTGAGCGTCAAGCAGTCGGCCCGCAAAATGCGCGCCGTGACGCTTGATGAGCAGCACCCGCCCGCGGCTATCGCGTAGCAGGGCGCCGATCCCTGCACGATCAAGCGCCAGGTCGACCGGCTCAAAACCAAACACGGCCTGGCCGGCGAGTTGCCGGGCATGGTCGGCGCTGCGAATGCGCACGTCAGCCCCCAGCCCCATCTTGTGCGCAAGCCATGCCAGGCAGAGGATCGCCACGAGCGAGATGGCGGGCTGGATCAGAAGTGTAGCGATTCCCTCCACGCCCAAGCCTTATTGCTTGCCGGCGGCCAGCATGTCGAGCAGCGGGCGGATCGAAGTCAGATCGTAGCCGGCATCCGCGGCAGCCTGGGCCAGATCATCCGGATGGTGGCCGGTGCTGGCTTCGGCCAGGGCCCAAAGCAAAGTTGAGCGCGTTCCCGAGCGGCAATAAGCCAGGATTGGCTTGTCCGTCCCTGCAAGCGCGGCGGTCATCGCTTTCATCTGCCCTTCCGAGAAACCGGCGTGGGTTACTGGAATGGCCACGTAATCCATGCCTGCGCGGCGGGCGGCGGAAGCGATTTCCTCGCCCGGGGTCTGGTCGTCGCTTTCGCCTTCGGGGCGGTTGTTGATGATCAGGCCAATGCCCATGCGGGCCGCTTCGGCCACTTCTGCCAATCCGATTTGCGGACTGGCATAAACGCGATCGGACAGTTGGCGGAACATTTCATTCTCCTGGCATGCGCGGCGCTGGGCCCAAGGCTTGTGGTGCAGGTAAGTAACGTGCCGACCCGAGTGTGAAAGCACTTTATCCAACTGGCTGTGCCACGCAATATTCCTTGCAAAAAATGGAACATAGGAGGCGCCGAAAAGCAATTCGCGGCGAAGACGGTGATTCGATTCGCTATTACGATTCAATTCAGCTATGTGGAAAAGTGCAGCGGAAGGGGCCTGAGGGCGCTTTGCCCTGTCACCCGGTGCGATTCGTCCGCGCCGCCGGGCTGCGTTGAATGGGGCGAAACGAAGGTTTGATCGGGTTTATGGGTTTTGATAGAGGGCGCCGCGGACGCGGGCGCGACAAGCGGGACGGTTTCGGAGAAGACAATTTCGATCCATTTGCCGGCGGTGGTGATCGCGGCAGCTTTGGCGGCGGCGACCGTTTCGGCGGTGGTGATCGTGGCGGCTTTGGCGGGGCTCCCCGCGGCGGCGGTTTCGGCGGCGGCGATCGTGGCGGCTTCGGCGGGGCTCCCCGCGGTGGCGGTGATCGCGGCGGCTTCAGCGGCGGTCCGCGTGGCGGCGGGATGCCGGCCCAGGTGGTTGGCGAAGGAACCGGCACGGTAAAGTTCTTCAACGCAGCAAAGGGTTTCGGCTTCATCCAGCAGGATGGCGGCGGTGAGGACGTGTTCGTCCACATCAGCTCGGTCGAGCGCGCCGGTCTTGAAGGGCTGGCCGAAGGTCAGCAGCTGAAGTTCCAGCTCGTCGATCGCGGCGGCAAGGTCTCGGCCAGTGAACTCGAAGTCGTCGGCGACGTGATCCCCGTGCAAAAGCGCGAAGTGGCTCCGCAGCGCCAGCTGACTGGTGAGCGCGCTACGGGTACGGTCAAGTTCTTCAACTCGATGAAGGGCTTCGGCTTTATCACCCGCGACGACGGTCAGCCGGATGCGTTCGTTCACATCAGCGCCGTTGAGCGTTCGGGCATGTCCGGCCTTAACGAAGGGGACCGGCTTGAATTCGATATCGAGGTCGATCGACGAGGCAAGTACTCGGCGGTCAACCTGGTGCCGCGTCAGGATTGATCCCGCTGCACTGTTCCAGGCTTGTCCTGGAACCTGCCAAGTTCTAACGCGTGCAAATGGCGGCCCTTCAGGGGGCCGCCATTTGTCGTTTTCGTTTTCCCTTAAATTCAAAATGCGAAGCGAAGGATATACCGATGTCAATTACCCCGCTTATGCCAGTCTATCCACGTTGCGGCTTCCGGCCGGTGCGCGGTGACCACTGCCATCTGATCGGGGAGGATGGACGCCGATACCTAGACTTTGCCGCGGGCATTGCCGTGAACCTGCTGGGCCATTCGCATCCGGGCCTGATCGGCGCGATCCAGAAGCAGGCCGAGACGCTGATGCATGTCTCGAATCTGTACGGCAGCCCACAGGGTGAGCATCTCGCCCAGCGTCTGGTCGATCTGACCTTTGCCGACACGGTGTTCTTTACCAATTCCGGGGCCGAAGCAGTCGAGTGCCTGATCAAGACCATTCGCGCTTTCCATCAGCATGTCGGCAATGATCACAAGTTCGAGATTATCACTTTCAAGAACGCCTTTCACGGGCGGACGATGGCGACGATCAGCGCGTCCAACCAGGAAAAGATGCACAAAGGCTTCATGCCGCTGTTGCCCGGTTTCAAATATGTCGATTTCGACGATCTGACCGGCGCAAAGGCGGCAATCGGGCCGAATACGGCTGGTTTCCTGGTCGAGCCGGTTCAGGGCGAAGGCGGAATCCGCCCGGCCTCTCAAGAGTTCATGAGCGGTCTGCGGGCCTTGGCGGATGAGCACGACCTGTTGCTGGGCCTGGATGAAGTGCAATGCGGGGTAGCGCGCACCGGCACTTTCTATGCCCACGAACAGTTCGGAATTGTCCCGGACGTTCTGGCCACGGCCAAGGGTCTTGGTGGCGGATTTCCGATCGGCGCCTGTCTGGCGACGGAAACGGCGGCGCGCGGCATGGTGATCGGCACGCACGGTTCGACCTATGGCGGCAATCCGCTGGCGATGGCTGCTGCGGAAGCAGTCCTCGATGCTGTTGCGAACGATGAATTTCTGGGCGAGGTTCGCGCCAAGTCGGATCGCCTGCGCAGCCGGCTCGAACAATTCATCGGCAATTATCCGGAGCTGTTCGAGGGTGTGCGGGGCATGGGACTGATGCTCGGCCTCAAGCTCAAGACCGAGCCGCGCGGGCTGGTGGCACACCTGCGCGACAATCATCAGCTGCTGACCGTTGCCGCCGGGGACAACACTCTGCGCCTGGTCCCGCCGCTGGTGATTGACGACAGCCACATCGACGAATTCATCGAGAAGCTCTCCGCCGGGGCGGCGAGCTTCGTCACCGAGCCTGCCGACAAATGACCCGGCATTTTCTGGACCTCAGCGACGCGGGGGGCGATGCCCTGGCCGCGATGATCAACGATGCCATCGCCCGCAAGGCGGCGCGTGCGGCACTGCCAAAGGGAGCACCTGATCCCGACGCGCCGCTTGCCGGGCGCGTGCTGGCCATGGTGTTCGAAAAGAATTCGACCCGTACCCGTGTCTCGTTTGACATGGCGATGCGCCAGTTGGGCGGCTCCGCTATCGTCCTGGATGCCGGGACCACGCAACTCGGCCGGGGCGAGACGGTGGCCGACACCGCCCGGGTGCTGAGCCGGATGGCGGACGCGATCATGATCCGCACCGATGACCATGCCAAGATCGAGGAAATGGCGGCCTATGCTTCTGTGCCGGTGATCAACGGGCTGACCGACCGTTCCCATCCGTGTCAGATCGTCGCCGATCTGGAAACGATCGTCGAACGCGGCAAGGCCCTTCCGGGTCTGGAAGTTGCTTGGCTGGGCGATGGCAACAATGTGCTCAACTCGATCGTCGAGGCGGCCGGACTGATGCGCTTCAACGTGCGGATCGGGGTGCCCGATGGGTACGATAGCGATGCCGCCTACATCGATCGTGCCCGCGCGCTGGGTTCGCAGATCACGATCACCCGAAACCCTGCCGAAGCGGCCCGCGGTGCCGACGTTATTGTGACCGATACCTGGGTTTCGATGGGGCAGCAGGGCGCTGAAGCCCGCATTGCTGCGATGACCCCGTTCCAGGTCAACGATGCGCTGATGGCGCTGGCCCAGGATGATGCGCTTTTCCTGCATTGCTTGCCCGCGCACCGCGGCGAGGAAGTGACCGATAGCGTGATCGATGGTCCCCGGTCGGTCGTCTGGGACGAGGCCGAAAACCGGATCCACGCCCAGAAAAGCGTCCTGCGCTGGGCCTTTGGTCAGCTGTGAGCGCGCCTCAGCATATTGCGGCGGGCGAAACCGGCTATGACCAGGTGCTTGGCCTCACCATCCCGGCGCGCGACGCGCGTGGCCGCGTGGTTCGGCTTGGCCCGGTGCTGGAGACCATCCTGGCCGCACACGACTACCCCATACCGATCAAGCACCTGCTAGCGGAAGCCTTGGTGCTGACCGCGCTGGTCGGCTCGCTGCTGAAAGACGGCGAAGGGCAGCTGACCATGCAGGCCCAGACCCAGGGCGGCGGGGCAGTCGACCTGTTGGTCTGCGATTACCGCGGCGGTGAAGTGCGGGGCTATGTTCGCCATGATGCCGAGCGGTTCCTGGAGCTGGGAGCCAATCCTTCGCTCCACGCGCTGTTTGGCGAAAGTGGCTATCTGGCGATCACCTTTGACCTGGCCAAGACCGGACAGCGCTATCAAGGCATTGTTCCGTTGGAGGGACATTCGCTGGCCGAAGCCTGTGAATCCTATTTCGCGCAGTCCGAACAGGTGCCGACCTTGATCCGGGTGGCGATCAAGTCTGACGGCCAGGGCTGCGTCGCCGGTGGGCTGCTGGTCCAGCATCTGCCCGAAGGAGAGGAGGGACGCGAGCGCCTCCACGTGCGGATGGATCATCCGCAGTGGGAGCATGTCTCGGTTCTTGCCGGCAGCACCAGACACGACGAGCTGGTCGATGCCGATCTCTCGTTAGAGGCGTTGATCTGGCGCCTGTTCCACGACGAGCAGGAAGTGCGGGTCGAACCCTTCAAGCCGCTGTCGCGGGGCTGTCGCTGCTCGATCGAACACTATCAGGCGGTCTTGTCACAATTCCCCGAGGAGGACCGGAGCGACATGCGCAATGAGCAAGGCTTTATCGTCGTCGACTGCGCGTTTTGCTCGCGCTTGTTTGAGATTACGGCTTGAAATACTCTGCTCGTCTGCCGAAATGCACTTTTGAGCGCAGAGAGTCGGATTGCTGGCAGGCAGCTGACCCAATCGGGAAAGAATAGTCATCACGTGAAAGCTGCAATTCGTATCACTGGTGTCGCCATTGCAGGCTTTTTAGCCTTGGCTGGGCCAGCGATCGGTGGTGGGCCCTCGCTTGCGATGCTCAATTCGCTCGAACCCGGGCAGTGGGAGGTGCGGACCCGTGAATCCGGCACTGTGCCGCAACGCATGTGCCTGTCGAACGGACAGGCCCTGCTCCAGCTGCGCCATCCCGGACCCGCCTGTGAGCGGTTCGTGATCGAAGGGAATGCGAGCGAAGTGGTGGTACAGTATACCTGTCGCGGGCGTGGATATGGTCGTACGGAAATCCGCCGCGAGACGGGCCGCCTGGTGCAAATCGACAGCCGTGGTATCGCCAATGGCCTGCCGTTTGAATTCAGCGCAGAAGCGCGTCGCATTGGAAACTGCGGCGGCACTTGATCCCGTTGCCATGGCCGACCGAAGCAGCTAGCCCGGACCCATGCAAAGACTTCCCGCTGGCAATGGCCGCAAGGCCGTGGTGCTTCTTTCAGGTGGCCTAGATTCCATGGTTTGTGCCGCTCTTGCACGCGAGGCGGGGTATGACCTCTATGCGCTGACTATTGATTACAACCAGCGCCACCGCCGCGAACTGGACGCCGCGCATGCGATCGCTGCCCATCTTGGTGCGAAACGCCATGTGGTCTTGCCGCTTGATCTGCGCCAGTTCGGTGGATCGGCCCTGACCGACGACATTGCTGTGCCAAAGCAGGGTGTCGGTTCCGAAATCCCCGTCACTTATGTTCCGGCGCGCAATCTGGTCTTTCTGTCGCTCACGCTGGCCTGGGCGGAAGCCCTGTGTGCCCGTGACGTGGTGATCGGGGTAAATGCCCTGGACTATTCGGGTTATCCCGATTGCCGGCCGGAGTTCATCGCCGGCTTTGCCGATCTTGCGCGGTTGGCAACCAAAGCAGGCGCGGAAGGAGACGACTTTCGTATTCATGCTCCGCTGCAATATAGGGGCAAGGCAGAGAGTGCGGCGGAGGCAGGACGGCTCGGCCTGGAACCGGCAATGAGTTGGTCCTGCTATGACCCGCAGCCGGATGGATCAGCTTGTGGCTTGTGCGATTCCTGTCGTTTGCGCCGAGAAGGCTTTGCCAAGGCGGGAATTGTCGATACCACGCCTTATTCGAATTCATTGTCAGGAGAGACCGGGTGAAAGATCTGCAGGGAAACCCTTCCCCCGAGCCGAAAGCGAGCGGTTACAGTTGGTACGTCCTTACAGTTCTGGTGGTGGTCTACATCCTGAACTTCATCGACCGTCAGATCGTTTCAATTCTCGCGGTCGACATCAAGCGCGATCTTAACCTGACCGATGCGGACATGGGCTTCCTGGGTGGGGCGGCATTCGCGGTTTTTTATGCCTTGTTCGGTATCCCGCTGGGACGTCTGGCCGACAATTGGAACCGGGTGCGGTTGCTCAGCGTTGGTCTTGCCTTGTGGTCTACAATGACCGCGTTGTCAGGCTTTGCCCGCAACCAGTTGACCCTATCGCTGGCGCGTATGGGGGTAGGTGTCGGGGAAGCCACTGCAAGCCCCACTGCCTACTCCCTGATCTCGGACTATTTTCCCAAGAAGCAGCGCGCGACGGCTTTGGCGATCTACTCTTCCGGACTGTATCTGGGCGGCGGCGTCTCGTTGTTCATTGGCGCAATGGTTGTCCAGGCCTGGAACAAGGCCTATCCCGGCGGCGGTCCCTTGGATCTGGTTGGCTGGCAGGCTGCTTTCCTGGTGGTCGGCATTCCGGGGCTGTTGCTGGCCTTGTGGGTGGCGAGCCTGCGCGAACCGATCCGCGGGGCCATGGACGGGGTTGCCAGCCCAAGTTCACTCCGCCCCTTCGCGGATTTCTTTGCAGACCTTTCGACGATCGTTCCGCCGCTGACCGCATGGGGTGCCGCGCGTCGCGGGATGGCCGCTTTGTTGATCAATCTGGCCGTCGCAGGCTTGCTGGCGGCCTTTGCCTGGACGATGATCCGGCTGACCGGAAATCTCCCGCAATGGAGCGCGGTGTCCTTTGGCTATTATGCCGTGTTTTCCTGGGCCAGTTCGCTTCGCTCCAAGGATCCCGCGACATTCCGGTTGATCTGGGGGACGCCTGCATTCATTTGCACCACCCTGGGCTATGGTCTGGTGTCGCTGACGGCCTATGCGCTCGCGTTTTGGTCGCCGCCCTATGCGGAGATCGTCCTCGGCTTGCCCAAGGCGGAACTGGCCTTTGTCCTTGGCGGCAGTGGGGCGCTTAGCGGGTTCCTCGGCGTGATCATTGGCGGGCACGTCGCCGATGCCCTGCGCAAACGCAATCCAGCCGGCCGGATCCTGGTTATCCTGTTTGGCGTCGTGGCTCCGGTCGTGCCGATCTGGATCGGTTACACGACGGAGAGCGCGGTGCTGTTTTATGCGATGAATTTCGTTGCCGGGATGTTCGGCGCGGCAGCACTGGGCGCAGCCGCGGCCACGACTCAGGACCTGGTCTTGCCGCGCATGCGCGGCACGGCGACGGCATCATTCTTCCTGGGCACCACCCTCGTCGGGCTTTCCTTTGGGCCTTACATGGTCGGGCAGATTTCCGATTTGGCGGGCACCATGGTGAACGGGAAACCGGTGGGCGATCTGCGCACGGGGATTCTCTCGCTGATCGGGGTGGCTCCGATTGCGGTTGCGCTGCTGGTTTACGCATACCGCGCGGTGCCCAAGGCCGAAGCGACCTTGAGCCAGCGCGCGGGTGAATAGCCGAGCCTAGCGGGTCAGAACCCCGCAGGCGATGCGGGCGCCGCTGTTGCCGGACGGGTCGGTCTTGTAGTCGTCCGCGGCGGCGTGCACCACGATCGCGGTGCCGTCTGCATCAAACAGGATCGCTTGCAGGTCAGCGGCGCGACCGGCAAGCTCGACCGAAGTCGCGCCAATACCGCTGCTGTTGACCGTGATGTTGGGCAAGTCGCCGAGATGGCTCCCGGCCGGATTTTCATTGCCATGCTGTTTGCCGTGCGGATTCAGATGCCCACCGGCACTGGTGAAACCAGGGGCTTCGCATTGGCCCACCATGTGCAGGTGCATGCCCTTGGTACCGGCGGGCAGACCCGCCAGGGCTACGGACAGGGTCAGTTTTTCGCCGGCCTGGGTCAGGACGGCTGTACCGGCAGGCGCGCCATTGCTTTGGCGCAGGGTGGCGGAGGCGACTTTCTCGGTCGGAACGCCGCCCAAGGTGGTGCAGCCGGCAAGCGAGCTAGCGGAAAGAGCGAGCAGGGCGAAGATGCGGTTCATGAAACCTCCAGACATGTGATTCTCCTCCCACCCTAACAAAAAGGGGACCGGATTGCTCCGGTCCCCCAATTGTTTTGCCGGTTGGCAGGCTTACATGCCCGAACCCGGACCGTAGGTGATTTCGACCCGGCGGTTCTGCAGTTCGCGCACGCCATCAGCGG
>JBKHWO010000007.1:0-28649 GCA_046566485.1 Alphaproteobacteria bacterium
ACTTTTAATCAGTAGGTCGCTGGTTCGAATCCAGCAGGGCTCACCAAGTTTACCCCAGCAGTCTTGGACAGAAGTTTCCTGGATCGTTTCTTGCCGGCTGGTTGGTGTGGTCAAACCAGGTCCAGAACGAAAAAAAAGGGGGCCAACACGTGCCCCCTCTTCTCAGTTTTCCGCGCTAATTACGGACGACGATGGCGGTGGTGCGTTTCGTGATGTTGCCAAAACGTCTTGTCGTTCTTGTCAGCCTTCGCGCCAGCAGCCTCAGCCTTGCCATCCGCGACAGCAGCCGCTGCGTTGGCAGCATCGGCGGTCATTTGGGCGCGTTGAGCCGCATTCACACCGGCATCAGCCGTGGTCTGGGCTTTTTCGGCAGCAGCATTGCCCTGCTTGGCCAATGCAAGCGCCTGATCTGCAGTAGCTTGTGCCTGCTTGACGGCTTCGGTGGTCGCGCAGCCACTGAGCATCGTGCTCGATGCAGCGATTGCAGCTACAATGAAATACTTATTACGCATTTTATCTTAACCCCTAAATATAAAGACAATGTCGCAGGACAAGTGACCGCTCTTCAACTCGTCACGGATTACTTTGAGTCGGTCGACCATTATATTAAAGGAATAAATAATATTATCCAAGAAAATATTTTTGCACATTCTGTGCATGTGACAAATATTTCAATGAATCATCTGAAATTATAGAATGTCATGTTTGGCCAAGTGAGATGATTTTACCGGCCTTTGGTCCAGAGGTCCGTTCTGAGGTGGCTTGGTGCGTTCGTCCGGTGATCAATGGCTGGCAGATCAACAAAGGACGCTATGGCAAGGCGTCCCGGGTCAGAACGGGGATGAGCCTACGCTCGGCCTGCTGGACAGGGCCAGCCCGGCAGCACTAGGTTCTTAATTCAAAGGGAAAGCAGCCTGGTTACAGCGACCGGGTTGCCAGGAAATCCTTTTCAAAATCCTGACCGAGTTTCATGACAACTTCGGTGCTGTTTAGGCCCACGGCTTTTGCATAAGCTTTTGCGAAACCGAAAACGAAAACCCGGCTAGGAAACACCGAAAGGTCGTCTTCCTCAAGCGCTCGCAAAAATCGCAAGCTGATCTTGGTCTTGCCAGCCACATCCTGAAGGGACATTCCGCCAGCCAGACGGGCTGACAGGAGCGTGTCACCGACGCTCCTGGAGCGTCTCTTTACAGTGCTGCATCTTGCGCCCACGTCATCCCCCGAGTGCTCAACATCTTGAAGTTCGGTATTATTGCGTCCGAATCGATTAAGAATAACAAAAGTTATCCACAGGAGCGAGTCATTACCTGGTGCGCTCTTGGCGCGGCCAGTGCGGCTTGGTTTAATCGTCCAGGACGCCGGAGCGCTGCAGCAACCGGCAAAGGTCGATAATGCGCTGGGAAGCAATGCGTCTAAGGTCGGCTGTGTAATCGAATTCTGCGTCCTGTTGGGGGAAGATGTATCCCCCTTTCACCTTGAGCAGATAGCCGCTTTCGACCAATCCCTTGACTTTGCGACGTGCGGTTTCGCGATTGAGCCCGAGCGAGGTGTAGATTGCCTTAAGCGCGGTGGGATGTCGCTCGGAGTTTGGAATGACGTTGGTTTCGTAGCCATAGCATTCACGGGAGTATTTGTCGGAAGTCAGCGCCTTGGTGCTTTCGGACGCCACCAAGCTGATAATCGCGATGTCCTCGACCGAAAATCCTTTCAAAATGACCACGGATTTAATGAAATCCGTCAAGGCGGCCGCCATCGCGGCTGATATGAACCGGGTCGGAATTTTTGCTGCCGATTGACTGCTTTCCATGGCTCAGGACTCAGGTTCGATGATTGAGGCAATCCTGTCGATCTGTCTGGTAATGAGATCATCGATTGGACGGAAACGGAACGGCATCAGCTGTCGGTGCGTGATGTATATATCCGATTTGTCCGATTTCCCCAGAATCTTGATGTCGAAACAGATGCGTGGGACCAACCATGTCGCGCGGACTGCCACTCTAACCTGATGGAACAGCTCATTGGCAGAAACGATGGTGATGCCCTGCTCTGTCAGGCGGGACTTCAGATATTTGAAGCAAATTCCAGCCGAAAAGGGCAATGTTGTACGAGATGTGCTTTTCATTAGGTGAACAAACCTACTCTCGTGCCCGGTATATTTTTAAATATTAAGGATGCTGCCGTTCAGTATATAACAAAGTCCGAAACGACGAACCGCATGGCACAAACTGTGCATTTTGAATTCTAAACAGCTGCTTCGAAAAGCCGCTTTGGTTCTTCTATCGAACGGCGATGGCAATCGCCCTGCAGCTTATGGTCTGCGATAAAGGTGCTCCCGTGTTGAATCCGGTGCTGGCAATCACCACGTCCCATTCTGACGCGTGATGCGTGGACAAGACCTATGGCGGTGGACCGCGCCATGGTGCAGAGACGGGTCGCACCGGACTGCATGGAGATTGTCGGATGGATTGGGCTAAAGTCGTCGAGCTGGCCAAGGGTGCCCAAAATCCGCCCCCTCGGCGCGTGGAGAAGAGCGACGCGGAGTGGCGCGCGCAGTTGAGCCCGGACCAGTATCAGGTGACCCGGTTGGCGGGAACCGAGCGCCCGTTTTCGAGCGAGATGTGCAGCCTGTTCCAGCCTGGGCTTTATGCTTGCGCTTGTTGTGGGACCGACCTGTTCGACAGCACGACCAAGTTTGAAAGCGGCACCGGCTGGCCCAGCTTTGGCGCGCCAGTGACCGAAGGCGTGGTCGGCTATCACCTGGACCAGAGCCACGGCATGGTCCGGGTCGAAGCGGTCTGCAACGTGTGCGACGCTCATCTGGGGCATGTCTTCCCCGATGGCCCGCCGCCGACCGGGCTGCGGTATTGCATCAATGCCCTGTCGCTGGAGAAGATTTCCGCCTGATGCTCAATTTCGACCATAGCCTGGCGCGCGAACTGGCCGAGTTCACCGTCCCCTGGCAGGCGGCACAGCCGCCCGCGCCGCGCATGGCCGTGTGGAATGCCGAGCTGGCCGAAGCGCTTGGCCTTTCCAAAAGCGGCGAGGAACAGCTGGCGCGCTGGTTCTCCGGCGCGGAAGAGGTCCCCGGAGCGCAGCCCGTGGCCCTGGCCTACGCCGGGCATCAGTTCGGGCATTTCAATCCCCAGCTGGGCGATGGCCGCGCCTTGCTGTTGGGCGAGGTGATCACCGGCGATGGCGCGCGGTTCGATCTGCAGTTCAAGGGTTCCGGCCCCACGCCTTATTCGCGCCAGGGCGATGGCAAATGCGCGCTGGGTCCGGCGCTGCGCGAATACCTGATTTCCGAAGCCATGGCCGCGCTGGGCGTTCCGACCACGCGCAGCCTTGCCGTGGTCCTGACCGGTGAGGGGGTATGGCGCGAAACGCCGCAGCCCGGGGCGGTGCTGACCCGCGTTGCCGCCAGCCACCTGCGCATCGGCACATTCGAATGGGCGGCGGCGCACAAAGGGCGCGAAGCGGTTGAGCAGTTGACCGACTATGCGCTGAAACGCCATTTTCCCGAGCGGATGGGCGAACGCAATCGCCCCCTGGCGCTGCTCGACGCGGTGTGTGAGGTGCAGGCCGCCCTGGTCGCCAAGTGGATGAACCTCGGCTTTGTCCACGGCGTAATGAACACCGACAATGTAACCATCAGCGGCGAGACCATCGACTATGGCCCCTGTGCTTTCCTTGATGCCTATTCCGCCGCGCAGGTGTTCAGTTCGATCGACCGGCAGGGCCGCTATGCCTTTGCCAACCAGCCGGTGGTCTGCCGCTGGAATCTCTATCGCCTCGCCTCGGCCCTGATCGAAGCGATCGTCGCCGTGGATGAAGCCGACAACGAAGCGGCGCGGATCATGCTGGAACAATGGGGTGCCCGCTATGAACGGCGCTGGATCGACGGTCTGCGCGCCAAACTGGGCCTGTCTGTGGCCGAGGAAAGCGACCTGGCGCTGGGCAAGGCGCTGTTTGACGCGCTCGAAGGACAGGGCGCGGACTTTACGCGCCTGTTCCGCGCGCTCGGTGCTTCGTTTGAGGATGGATATAGCGCGGTGGCCGCCGAATGCGCCAACCCGGATGCGCTGCAGGGCTGGTGGGAGCAGTGGCAGACGCGGCTGGGCCGCGAGCCGCTCTCGCCGCAACAGCGGCGCGCGCGAATGGACGCGGTCAATCCGCTATACATCCCGCGCAACCATCTGACCGACGCTGCACTGAAGGCAGCAGAAGGCGGCGACATGCAGCCGTTCAGCGACCTCCTCGATGTCGTTACCCGGCCCTATGCCCGCTGCGAGGGGCTGGAGCGCTTTGAATTTGGCGCGCCTGAGGGAACTCCGCCCCACGTCACCTATTGCGGAACCTGATGGCCGCACCCAACCGGACCCGCCTTGGCGTTATTCTGCTGGTCGCCGCGCTGCACGTGGCGGCGATCCTTGGATTGATCCGGGCATTCGCCCCTGACTTTACTCGGCAGACGGTGGACCGGGTGCTGTCCAGCTTTACCGTAACGATCACTGCCCCGCCGCCGCCCCCACCGCCACCGCCCGCGCCGCAGCCCAAGGCGGCAGGCGCGCAGGGTGAAGCGGGCAAGCAGGCCGTGCCCACTGCGGCCAAGGCACCCCTGCCGAAACAACCGATTGCCCAGCCCCCCGCGCCGCGCGCCAGTTCGACCGGTTCGGCAGTCACCGCGGGCGCGGCGAACCAGGGGACAGGAACCGGTGCGGGCAGCAACGGCGATGGTACGGGTTCCGGCGGAGCGGGCGGCGGTCAGGGCGGCGGCGGGGCTGGCAAGGCCGTCCATATCTCTGGCCAGATCAGCAATGCCCGCGACTTTCCGGTGCCTCCGGGCGGACGCGAGGCGCGCATCGGCAAGTCGGTGATCCTGGCACTGACCGTTGCGCCCAGCGGCCGCGCCACGGCCTGCCAGGTCTACCGCTCAAGCGGGTTTCCCGAAACCGATGCCCGCGCCTGCAGCCTCGCGATCGAACGGCTGCGGTTCAAGCCTGCCACGAACGCGGCAGGCGAGCCGGTGACCTCGACCTTTTACTGGCAGCAGAAGTTCTTTTTCTAGGGCTGCTGCGTGATCCGCAGCATGCTGGTGTCATAACCCAGCGCCCGGGCCCGAGCGATCAGCGCATCCAGCCGCTCCTTGCCCGGGGTCGCATCGCGGCTCAGCAGCCACAGGTAACGACCGGACGGCTCCCCGACGATCGACCACGAATAGTCGTCGGCATGGTCGAGCACCCAGTAGTCCCCATAGAACGGACCGAAGAAGCTGACCTTCAGCTTGGCATTGGTCGCGGGATCGACGATCTTGGCCCGGCCTGCGGCGTCCTTGATCTTGCCGTCTGGCTTGCGGCAGCGGTTGAGCACCGAAATCTTGCCATCATCGCGCAAGGCATAGTCGGCAGAAACACCTTCGCAGTCCTTCTGAAAGCCTTGTTCATACCGTGCCAGTTCGTACCAGCGACCGAGATAGCGGCTGATCTCGACCGGCTTGGCCGGCTGCGGCACAGCGCGGTTGCCGACCGGGTGCTTCGAAAAGACCGTGGCGCATCCCGATAGGGCCAGCGCGCCAAGGACAAGAACGGGTACGAGCAGTTTGCGGTTCATCGGTATCTCTCTGGCAGTGTTGGCCTGAACATAGGAATGCACCGGGCTTTTCACCAGCAGCGCCTGCCGCTAGCCTTCGCTTCATGATCGCTCAGACCATCCAGCTCGCCTTGGCGCCGGTATTCGTCCTTGTCGCCATCGGCAACATCCTGAACCTGCTGTCGGGACGCCTTGGCCGGGTGGTCGATCGCTCGCGCCAGTTGCAGGACCGGTTCACCCGCACCGAGGGACCGGACCGCGAGGAACTGGTCGCCGAAATCCGCATGATCGACCAACGCATTTCGCTGATCACCCGAGCCATCCGCCTGATGGTGATCGGCGGCCTTGCGATCGGCGTGACCGTTGCCGTCCTGTTTCTGGAAGAGCTGGTGCGCTTGAACCTGCAGCGGCTCGCGGCGGCAACCTTCCTGCTGGCGGTCGGCCTGCTGATGTGGGCGCTGGTTCTGTTCCTGCGCGAAATCCAGGTATCCGCCCAGCAACTGCGCATCCCGCGGATGTACCTGGAGCTGTAAGGGTCCGGCTACTTCAGCAGCTTCTGGCCCTTTTCGGCGATTACGCCGCGGATCATCGGTTCGACGAAGGACAGCGCGGGCGGCAGGTCAAGCTGGAAGATCACGGCCTCTTCCTCGACGTCGATCACCGTGTTGATGCTTTGGCCCATCGCGCTGACCGCCATGGTCATGCGGTCCTCGCTGGGCCAGTCCACCGCCACGTCCGCGCCGCCCGGGATCAGGCCGCCGGCTTCGTGGCTGCGCGCCTTGAGACGGCGCTTGGCCTCTTCCTTGCCGAGTTGGTGGGGGATCGGCACGCGCATCAATGGGTCTCCTTCGGCGCTTCGATCGCACCGCCATATTTGTAGTCGAGGTAACGGGTGGTGATCGCCAGGTTGTCGATCGCGCCTGCCGCCAGCTGGCGCGTCACGCTGTCGATCTCTGCACTGATCTTGCCCAGGCTGTCGGTTAATTGCTGGTCGGGACTGGCGCCTGCACTGGCCTCTGCCCGCAGGTGGCGCGGGATGCTGGTATAGGTCGAGACAAGCCCCGGCAGCGTTTCGCCCACCAGTTGGCGCACGTCGCGTGCTGCGGGCGCATTGGGGTCCAGCCCGTCGAGCTGCTGGCCCAGGGCATCAAGCTGCAGGCCGATGTGGTCAACCAGCTGCACCGCCGGTGCGGGCAGGGCGGCGCGCTGGCTTTCCAGCCACAGTTCGGTCCGCCCGACCAGCGATTTGACGTCGCCCTTGGTCAGCGAATCGCGCGTCGGCACTTTGACCTTGGGCACCACGGCAAAGGCGGTGACCGCCGCGAAAATCGCCAGCATGGTGACGATGATCCCGCCCCAGCCGATCCCGTCGATCACCACGCCCACGGCCATGGCCGCAAACAGGATGCCGACCACGGCCATGGCCGCACGCTTGGCCTGGCGCAGCGCATGCTCGCGCTTGAGCGCGGCAGAGCGCCGTCCGATCGAATTGCGCCTGCCGCCTGCGCGTTGGTCATGAAGCGAGCGGCGCGCAGCGGTCAGGATCTGGTCAGAACGGTGGGATTCGCCGGCCAAGTCAGCCCTCCAGGCTGAGCAGGCTGGGAGCATCGCTGGCAACCTGGGCCTGAGTCGCGCCCTCGGCTCGGGCGATATAGCCCTTGGACTTTTCGACTTCGGCCGACAGCGTGGTCACGGTCTGCTTCATGCTGTCGAGCGCCTTGACCTTGAAGGTGTCGATGTTGTCCATCGTGTCATAGATGTTCTGGAAGGCGCGTTGCAGCGTTTCCAACGGGATCGTGCTGGATGCGGCCATTTCGTGGATCTTGCCGGTCTGTTCGCGCAGCAGGGTGCCGGTGGAATCGATCAGGCCTGCCGTGGTGGAATTGAGCGCGGTGACCTGTTCCAGCACCAGGCGCTGGTTGGCCATGGCCTGCGATACCGTCACTGCGGTGCGCAGTGCGGCAACGGTGGTCGTGCTGGCGCGGTCCACGCCCTTGACCAGTTCGACGTTATTCTTCTTGACCAGGTCAAGCGCGAGATAGCCCTGGACCGTCACCGCCATCTGGGTCAGCAGGTCCTGGGTGCGCTGGCGGACATAAAACAGTGCGCTTTCGCGGATTGCCTTCGCCTTGGCCGGATCAGTCGCGTCCAGATCGGCGGCGGTTTCCTCCAGCTTGCTGTCCAGCGTCTTGGAGATGTGGATCATCTGTTCCAGATTGCCCATCGCCTCCCACAGCTTCTGCCGTTCGACGTCGATCGCCGCATTGTCCATCAGCAGCTCGTCCTTGCCCGAGCTGAGGTGGTTGAGGATCGCCTGGATGTGGCCTTGCGCGCTTTCGTAGGACTGGAAATAGCGCTTCATCGAATTGCCGAAGGGGATGATGCCCAGGAACTTGCGCCCTTTGGACAGTTTGCCCTGCTTGCCCGGGTCGAGCGTTTCCACGGTCTTGCGCAGTTCGGCAAGGTTCGCGCCGACGCCCGAATCCTTGTCCATCGCGCGGACTGGCCGGTCGAGGAAGCGGTTCGACATGCCCGCCGCCGCCATGATTTCCTTGCGGCCCATATTGGTGATCTGGTCCACCTTTTTGCCGAATTCAGGCGAATTGGCGTCCGCCGAAACCAGATCGGCAACGAAGGCATCGACTTTTTCTTCCAGCTTGGACTTGTGCTCGGGTGATACCGGGACCAGCCCTGCGGCTTTCTCTGCCGGGACAACCGGCACGGGCTCGGGCGGGGTAAGCGTCAGCGTGGGGGCTTCGGTTCCGGTCGGCGTGGTGGCCATGGCAGTCGTTCCGTGTCCTTGCGAAAAAACGATGCCGCCAATGTGGGGGTACTGCCCGCGCTATGCAAGCTGTATTGTTTGAATAAGACACGTGGGCGGAAAAACCCCGGCGTGGACCTTATTGGTCCGCACCGGGGTCGGGTGATCTTTGGTAGGCTTCAGGCCGCCAGCTTGATCGGGGCGATCTCGCCCGACAGGTACTGCTTCTTTGCCTTGGCACGGCTCAGCTTGCCCGAGCTGGTGCGCGGCAGGGTGCGCGGCGGGACCAGTTCGACGATGGCCGAATGGCCCAGGATCGAACGGACCTTGTCGCGGATCGTATCGTGCAGTTTCTGGCGCTCTTCCGGATCGGATACGCGGCAGTGGACCAGCACGGCGACCGATTCCTCTCCGGTTTCAGTCTCGACCGAGAAGGCCGCGATGTCGCCATGGTTGAAGCCGGGCAGCTGTTCCACCGCCCACTCGATGTCCTGCGGCCAGTGGTTCTTGCCGTTGATGATGATCATGTCCTTGGCGCGGCCGACGATGAACAGGTAGCCATCGACCAGATAGCCCATGTCGCCCGTGTCCAGCCAGCCATCGACCAGGCAAGCCTCGGTCGCTTCAGGATCGCGGAAATAGCCGACCATGACCGAGGGGCCCTTGCACCAGACCTTGCCGATCTGGTGATCGTTCAGCACTTCCCCCCGCTCGCCGCGGATTTCGATTGCCATGTCCTTCACGGCCTTGCCGCAGTTGACGATGGCGCGGTAGCGGGCCGGGCGCGACAGGTCGCGCGGGGTGCCAGACAGGCGCTCTTCCTCGACCAGTTCGACGCGGATGCCTTCGCCCGGCGGCATGATAGTGACTGCCAGAGTCGCTTCGGCCAGGCCATAGGACGGCAGGAAGGCGCTGGCCTTGAACCCGGCCGGGGCAAAGGCATTGACGAAGCCCTGCATCACGTCGGGTCGGATCATGTCGGCGCCGTTGCCGGCAATCCGCCAGCGCGACAGGTCGAAGCGTTCGGCCACGTTGCTCTGGCTGGAAATGCGGCGGGCGCAAATGTCATAACCAAAGGTCGGCGAATAGGAGCACGAGGTTCCCGGATTGCGGCTGATCAGGTCCAGCCAGGCCAGCGGACGCCGGGCAAAGTCCTCGGTCTTGAGGTAGTCGACCGAAATCTGGTTGGCGATCAGCGACAGGAAGCAACCGACCAGACCCATGTCATGGTACCATGGCAGCCACGAAATGCAGCGGTCCGACTGCTGCACTTTCATCCCTTCGCTATGCCCCGCCAGATTGTTGAGCAACGAGGCGTGGGTCACGGCAACCCCATGCGGGAACCGGGTCGAACCGCTGGAATACTGCAAATAGCAGATGTCGTCGGGGCTGGCCTGGGGCAGGGCGCAGTCAGGCGCTTCACCGGCGGCGAAGTCTTCCCAGACGATCCCCTCGCAGCCCTGCCGATCCGCCGCAGCCTTGGTCATTTCCGCGATCTCGGCCGGATAGAACAGCACCTTCGGATCGCTGCTGGCCAATTGCACGGCCAACTGATCGATATAGGCTTCCTTGCCACCAAAGCTGGTCGGCAGCGGCAGCGGTACTGGCCAGGCTCCGGCATAGACACAGCCGCAGAACAGGGCGGCGAATTCCGGACCGGTCTCGGCGATCAGGGCCACCCGATCGCCCTTGCCAATGCCGTGCGCGATCAGGCGGCGGGCCATGGCGAGCGAATCCGCGCGCAGTTCGCTGTAGGGGTAGACCCGCTTCAGCGTTCCGCGCGGGTCGTGGAAATTCATCCCCCGCTTGCCCTCTGCGGCATAATCCAGCGCCTCGTTGAACGTGGCGAAATCGGAAAAACGGCGCGGCAGATCGTCTTCGTTCGGCGTGGGGACCAGCGTGATGCCAGCATCGGGCTCCAGCACGGAAGCATCGCTCATGCGAAAAACCTGTTCTTTCATGGCCTTATGCCGGCAATTCGGCATTAACGCGCGGGTATACCAAAGTACGGGTCCCTGTAGCCCGTTTTCTCAATGTTTTCCAATCGCGCCACAGTGTGGCACGAATATGGCCGATGACTGGCGGCAGGATGAACAAGCGCAGCGAGCGGCGATCCCCGCGCCCACTCGATTCGGCACGGCTAGAGGAACTGGCGCTTGCCTATGTCGCCCGCTTTGCCACCAGTGCGGCCAAGCTGGAGGGCTATCTGGCCCGCAAGCTGCGCGAGCGGGGGTGGGATGGCGAGGATGCCCCTCCTGTCGCAGCGCTGGTCGAACGGTTCGTGCGAAGCGGTTACGTTGACGATCTTGCCTATGCCCGGATGAAGAGTTCCAGCCTGCTGCGGCGCGGCTATGGCGAGCGGCGGGTGGGGCAAGCCCTGCACGCGGCAGGGATTGGCGGCGAAGTCCGCGATGAAGTGCGCGCTGGCGAGGCGGCGCAACGACAGGCCGCGCTGGCCATGGCGCAAAAGCGCGGCTTTGGTCCGTTCGGGCGGAACGAGCCGGAGCGGGCGGTGCGCGAAAAGCAGATTGCGGCGATGCTCCGCGCCGGACATCGGCTGGACAGCGCCCGTGAATTGGTCAATGCCCCCAGTCCCGAAGCAGCGCTGGAATGGGCCAGCCAGGCAGATGGAGACGAATGATGCGGGGATATTTGCTGGGCATCGTAGCAGCAGCCTTGGTTGCTTGCTCTCCCGGCGCGGGGGATGCCACGCCGCAGTCGACCCAGTCTGCCCCTGCCGTTCACCCGGTGTCCGGCCTGTCCGTTGTCCCGCTGACGGTTACCAGCGGCAGCAGGGTTCACCAATTTCGGGTCGAGCTGGCCCGGACCCCGCAAGAACAGGCCAAGGGCCTGATGTTTCGCACGCAGATGGGACCGGACGAGGGCATGATTTTCCCCTTCGATCCGCCGCGCGGGGCAAGCTTCTGGATGCGCAACACGGTGATCCCGCTCGATTTGATCTTCGTCGGCCGCGATGGCCGGATCAGCAATATCGCTGCGAATGCCGTGCCCTATGATGAAACTCCGCTCTATTCCGCGGGGGACGCCAAGGCCGTCCTTGAACTCAATGGCGGCCGCGCGGCGCAGTTGGGGATCAAGCCCGGGGATCGCGTCGAATGGTAAGCTGCGCCTTGCGCGCGGGGGGCAAGAAAGGCTAACGGGCGGCCATGGGATTCTTCGGCAAGCTCTTCACCTGGTGGAACGGCGCGACCGTCACCACTTCGCTCAACTCCGCACTGACCGGTGAAAAGGTCGGTACGGACGCGCAGGGCAATACCTATTACCGCGCCAAGAAGCCCTATCCCAAAGGCCATCCCTTTGCTGGCAAGGAACGCCGCTGGGTGATTTACAACGGCGCCAACGACGCCAGCCGCGTTCCGGCCGAATGGCATGGTTGGCTGCACGGTTCGTTCGATGGCGTGCCGGAATCGAATTTGCCGCCACCGCGGATCTGGGAAGCCGAATATTCCCCGAATGCTACCGGCACGGCCAAGGCGCACCGTCCGCACCGCGATCTGCAGGACACGGCATATGAGGCCTGGTCGCCGGACGCCTGATGCGCCTTCGCAAGCTCCTGCCTGTCCTGCTGCCCGCGCTGGCACCTCTGGCGCTGACAGCGTGCGGCGGGGGCGATGGAGCTGATCCCGAGGCAACCGAGATTCCCAGCGAAGTCGCGGGCCAGGGGGCTGCCGGTCAGGTCGTTGAGAACGAATATGGCACGCCGGTCAAGGATCGCGTCGCCACCCTCGGCCTGCTCAACAAGCGCAACAATTTCTCGCAGGACGTGGTGCTCAAGACCGGTGAGGCCAAGCGCATCGGCAATGTCACGATCAAGCTGGCCACTTGCGAGCGCAGCCTGCCGTGGGAGCGTCCGCCGGAAACGGGCGCTTTCGTCCAGGTCTTTGTCGAGGAACGGGCGACTGCCGACCAGCCGCTCGCCTGGCGCAAGGTCTTTTCCGGCTGGCTGTTCAAGAATTCGCCCGGGCTCAACGTGGTTGAGCACCCGGTCTATGACGTCTGGGTCAAGGACTGTGCAATGAAGTTCCCAGGCGAGGAAGAAAATCCCGCCGCCGCATCGGCCAGCAGCGCGCCGAAACCTTCCGGCAGCGAGAGCGTCGCGCCTGCAGCGTCCGCTTCTCCGGCACCCAAGCCATCGCCCAGCGCTGTGCCAAAAGCCGCGCCGGCCGCTTCGCCCTCCGTCGATCTCTGAGCAGCGGCCAGCCGCTTCAGATAGTCCGCCTGGCTGATCTCGACCGCGCCCATCGTGGCGAGGTGTTCGGTCATGAACTGGCAATCGAGCAGGTGGATTCCGGCCCGCCGTAGCGCTGCAACCAGCCAGGCCAGCGCCACCTTCGATGCATCGGGAACGCGGCTGAACATCGATTCGCCGCAGAACACCCGGTCGAAACCCACCCCGTAAAGCCCGCCGACCAGCCTGCCATCGCGCCAGCATTCGATCGAATGCGCAGCGCCGAGTTCGTGCAAGGCCAGATAGCTGCTTTCGATTCGGTCGCTGATCCACGTTCCGGCCCCGTCGCGCCGTGGACCGGCGCAAGCGCGGATCACCTCGGCAAATGCGGCATTGCAGGTGACCGCAAAGCTATCCTTGCGCAAAACCTTGGCAAGCGAGCGCGAACAGTGAAACCCGCCCAGTGGCAGGATCGCCCGGCGCCGTGGCTCGACCCAGAAAATTTCGGCATCATCACGGGAATCCGCCATCGGAAATACCCCGGCGCGATAGGCCATCAGCAGCATTTCCGGGTCGATCGGCAAAGGGGTGTTGGGAGCGTGCACGGCGATTCTTCGTATGGACCTTTGCGACACGCTTGTCATTGGGCAGTCTTGCGACTAGAGCGCCTAGCGCCTGCAGGAGTGTAGCTCAGTTGGTAGAGCATCGGTCTCCAAAACCGAGGGCCGCGGGTTCGAATCCTGCCACTCCTGCCAAGCATCTTTTCCAACTCATTCGAATGCCGCGATGCCCGATGACGCTTCTTCAGTGCCGTCCAGCCTGCATCGCCTGACGGCACGCGCCTGGCTGCGGGCCGAACCCGCGCCGACCGATTTCCTGTGGCTGGGCCTGTTTCTGGCATTCCTGTCGGCGCTGCCGGTCCTGGTCGCGACCTATCCGCAAATGGTCGACTATCCGGCGCACCTGGCGCGGATGCACATCATGCTGACCCGCGACAGCAGCCCGTTCCTGCAGGAATACTATGGCTTTACCTGGCGCTGGATGGGCAATCTCGGGGCCGACATCCTGGTCTGGCCGTTAAGCTGGTTCGTCGATCTGGAGACCGCCGGGCGGATCATGGCCGGGCTGATTCCGCCGCTCACCGCGCTGTCGATCCTGGCTGCGGAATGGGCGGTACGGCGGCGCATTGGCCTGGCTTCGATGCTGGCCTTCGCCTTTGTCTGGTCGCCCTCCGCGATCCTGGGTTTCCTGAATTTCGGTCTTGCCCAGGCAGCTGCCTTGTTCGCTTTTGCCCTGTGGGTGATGCTCGATGGCAAACCGTGGCGCGCGCCGTTGTTCGTCCCGATCGGCATCTTCGTTTGGCTTGGCCACGTTTCCGGGTGGGGCATCCTTGGCATTCTGGTGTTCGGTTACGAATGGTCCAAGGACAAGTCGTGGCGCGCGTTCCTTGCCCCCTGGCCACTGTTCTTCCCGTTCCTGACCCTGATCCTTGGGGACAATCCGGGCAAGCCGCCCAGCTATGGCCCGGCGCCGCAGCTCTACAAATGGGCGATCTGGAAGCAGGCGATGCGCGGGACGTTCCAGTGGGTCGACTATGCGATGACCATCGCCGTCGTGGTGCTGATGGCGGTCTCGCTGTGGCTGCGCAAATGGGACAGCAAGCTGGGCTGGGCGGCAGTGATGATGCTGGTCTCCTCGCTGGTTCTGCCGCGCCACATTTTCGGTGGCGACCTGGTCGATGCGCGGATGATTTCGGCCGGCCTGATGGTTGGCTGTCTGTGCCTGTCGTGGCGAGCGCCGCGCTGGGTGGTCTTGCTGGTTCCCGCCGTGTTCCTGTTCCGCCTGGGCTATACCACGATCGACTGGGAACGCGATTCGCGTGAGACCGCACAGGCACTATCCGCGCTTGAGGGCCTGCCGCGCGGCGCCAAGGTGGCCAGCTATGTCGTTACCGAGCGTAGCGAATGGGGCTTCAACGGCAAGGAACATATCTGCGGCTATGCCGTGGTTCGGCTGGATGCTTTCACCAACTGCAACTTTGCGCTGCCCGGGATCCACATGATGACGATCAAGGGCGGGGGACCGTTCTTTCGCGATCCGTTCCACCGCCTGAACCACCGCACCGGGCGCAAGATCGACATTTCGGACTACAGCCCGGCCTATTTCACCGACTATCTGTGGTATGTCGGCCAGACCTGGCCGGTGAAGATCCCGGAAGGCTATGTTGTCGAGCGGAGCGGCCGCACCTGGTTCCTGGCGCGCCGGGTTGGTCCGACCCCGAAGCCGGAATAAGTCCGTCACCCTTCACCTGTGCTCAGGCGCGACTTGCAAAAGTTTGCCCGGATAGCTAAGTGCCGGTTTGTCATCCGACATCGGAGATTATCATCGCCCCTCCCGGCACCTAGGCCGGGGCGGCGCTATCCCCTAGGCGGAAGGCACGAGGAATTTCAGCAAGGCGAGTGAGCAAGAGATGGCCAAGTTCAATCCCGGCGAATTCATGCGCCAGGTACAAGCCGAAGCCCGCAAGGTGGTTTGGCCCAGCCGTCAGGAAACCGTGACCACCGCGATCTTTGTCGGGATCATGATGGTGGTCCTTGCCCTGTTCTTCCTCGGCATCGATTCGATCTTCGGCAAGATCGTCCAGTTCCTCCTGTCGCTGGCCTGATCGGCCCGGCACGCAGCATAGAGATTTTCCATGGCCCGCTGGTACATCATCCACGCCTATTCCGGTTTCGAGAACAAGGTGAAGGAAGCGATCCTTTCCGAAGCCGAGCGCAAGGGGCTTGAAGCCCTGGTCGAAGCGGTCGAAGTGCCGCACGAAACCGTCACCGAGGTGAAGCGCGGCAAGAAGGTTCAGGTCGAACGCAAGACCATGCCGGGTTACGTTCTGGCCAAGCTGGCCATGAACGACGACGTCTACCACTTGGTCAAGAACACCGCCAAGGTCACCGGATTCCTCGGCCCGAACGGCAAGCCGCAGCCGATTTCCGACCGCGAAGCGGCGCGCTATTTCGGTGCCCGCGATGCCGCCGCGGCAGAACCGAAGAAGCACGTTTCGGTCGATTACGAGATTGGCGATTCGGTCAAGGTTCTCGACGGTCCGTTCAGCACCTTCACCGGGGTGGTCGAGGAACTCGACTTCGACAAGAACCGCGTCAAGGTCTCGGTCTCGATCTTCGGCCGCGCCACGCCGGTCGAACTCGACTTCGAACAGGTCGAACTGGTCAAGTAATACGATCCGCAGGCCGTCATCCTCAAACCAGTTCAGGATGGCGGGGAGCTTAAATCCGGGACCCATACGTCACCCTGAACTTGTTTCAGGGTCCATTGGGCCGGAAGCCCTCATGCGTGCCCAAAGAGGCCAAGGACGCGGCCTCGCTTGCTCCAAGGGGTGGCAGGGATAGCCGCGGCATGGACCCTGAAACAAGTTCAGGGTGACGCGTTTGCGGAGTTTTGTTGCATTTGTGCGCGTCTTCGCCTAGGCGCCCCCCTTCGCTTTGGCTTGCCGAGGCGATTCCGTGCGGGAGAAGGGCTTCGGTCCTTTGTTTGACCGCTTACTCTGCGGCCTGGTTTTCCAGGCCAACAGGAAGAAAGGAGGCCCATCGTGGCCAAGAAGATTGAAGGCTATATCAAGCTGCAGGTGCCCGCGGGCTCTGCCACGCCGTCCCCGCCGATCGGCCCTGCGCTGGGTCAGCGCGGCGTGAACATCATGGAATTCTGCAAGGCGTTCAATGCCGCCACGCAGGACATGGAAAAGGCGATGCCGATCCCGACCATCATCACGGTCTATGCGGATCGCAGCTTCACTTTCGTCACCAAGACCCCCCCGGCGTCGTTCCTGATCAAGAAGGCTGCCAACCTGAAGTCGGGCTCGAAGGAGCCGGGCAAGGTTTCGGCCGGAACCATCGCCCGCTCGAAGCTGGCCGAGATCGCCCAGACCAAGTTCAAGGATCTGAACGCGAACGACATCGAACAGGCCACCAAGATCATCGAAGGCTCCGCCCGTTCGATGGGCCTTCAGGTTGTGGAGGGCTAAGATCATGGCAAAGCTGACCAAGAAGCAGAAGTCGCTCGCCGAAAAGCTGGGCGACAACCAGCAGCACTATGGCGTCGAAGCCGCTATTCAGCTGCTCAAGGACCTCAAGACCACCAAGTTCGACGAGAGCCTCGAAGTCTCGCTGAACCTGGGCGTCGACCCGCGTCATGCCGACCAGATGGTGCGCGGCATGGTCGTGCTGCCCTCGGGCACCGGCAAGGACGTGAAGGTCGCGGTCTTCGCCCGTGGCGACAAGGCCGAAGCCGCTCTCGCCGCTGGCGCTGACAAGGTTGGTGCCGAAGACCTGCTGGAAGACATGCAGGCTGGCAACCTCGACTATGGCCGCGTGATCGCCACGCCGGACATGATGGGCGTGGTCGGCCGTCTCGGCAAGGTGCTGGGTCCGAAGGGCCTGATGCCGAACCCGAAGCTGGGCACTGTCACCCCGAACGTTGCCGAAGCGGTCAAGGCTGCCAAGGGCGGCCAGATCGAATTCCGCGTCGAAAAGGCCGGGATCATCCATGGCGGCATCGGCAAGCTGTCGTTCTCGAACGAAGCGCTGAAGGCCAACTTCGAAGCTTTCGTCGATGCCGTGGTCAAGTCGAAGCCTGCCGGCGCCAAGGGCAAGTACGTCCGCAAGGTCGGCCTGTCCTCGTCGATGGGCCCGGGCCTGAAGATCGACCTGGCCGAAGTGCAGGGCGCCTAAGCTCTCTCTTCCCAGAGACAAGAAAAGGGCCGGGGAGCGTCATGCTTCCCGGCCCTTTTCTGTTTCATCCGGCGGCCGGTCGTCGCTGGACAGGTCTTCCCGTTCCTTCAGCGGGGTGATGAACCACAGCGTTGCCGCCGTGATCAGCGCCAGCGCAATCGCGACGTCGAGGCTGCCGGTCCCGACTGCCACCCCGACCGCGCCGGTGATCCACAGGCTTGCCGCCGTTGCCGTGCCCTTGACCGAATTGCCCCGCCGCAGGATCGCGCCGCCGCCGATGAAGCCCATCCCGGTGATCAGCCCTTCGATGACGCGGGCGAGGGCCTCCGGGCTTTGTGCGGTGACCGGCTCGACCGCCTGGACAAACCCGCAGGTCGCCACTGCCACAAGCGGGAAGGTGCGCAAGCCCGCGCTGCGTTCCTCCAGTTCGCGGTTCCAGCCGATCGGCAGGGCAAGGAGATAGGCGATCAGCAGGGCCGCGCCGTGCGGCACCACGTTCCACTGCGCGGGATTGAACAGGTCGTCCATATGCCGGCAAACTGCCGCGGCCGGACAAAGGTTCCGCGGCTAAGCGAGGATCAGCGCGCCAGCTTGAGGTTGGCAGCGGTGTAGCATTCCACCACATAGGCCAGCGGCTGGCCATCCGGCAGGCGCAACAGCGCGCGGTGGACCAGGATGGTGTCGGGCGGGCAGAACTCTGCCGTGCCGCGTTCCTCCAGCAGGCGGACCCGGCGGAAACCGAGCGGCGCGGCGATCTTGCCGAAGGGCGTGTCGCCTTCGCCCAGCGCCTGGTTCATGTCCGGAGTGAGCCGGGCCGGCACGAACCAGTTGTAGGCTTCGGACAGGACGGCATGCCCGCACGACAGCCGGACATGGCGATAGCCGACCGGGTCCTGAGGGCCGAGGTTCAGAATCTGGCGCGTTGCCGCGCTGGCGTTGGCGCTGCGTTCGACCACGCTGGCCCGGATCGACGAAGCGGCGGCAATCTTGTGCCGTTCGCACCATTCCCCCAGTGCAGCGGTTGCGCTGTCCTGCGCGGCCAGGGTGCGTTCGAATTCCTCGATCGTCGCGGCTGAAGAGGCCGCCGCGCCCAGCAGTGCGAGGGCGATAACCGGATCAGACACCGCCCGGCACAGCCTCTCTGCCCAAAGCGGTCAACCCGGCGCTAAGCGCCGCGCAGCAGGATTCCAGCACTTCGGCGTCGGTCGAACGGACAACGAAATTCGCACCAATGCGGCCTTCGCGGAAGAACGGATAGCTGCCGATGGCGCAGCCTTCGTGGGCCTGTTCGGTTGTGCGGAGCAGGTCGGCCACTTCGCTTTCCTGGACCCAGGAGCCAATGGTTTGCGACAGAACCGGAAGGCCGCCTTCCAGCGTCCCGGTCAGGGCATCGAGCATGCCGGCGGTGATCGAAGGCACCCCGGCCATCAGATAGACATTGCCGATCTGGATACCCGGCGCGCCCGACATCCGGTTCGGGATCAGCTGCGCGCCGTCGGGCACGCGGGCCATGCGCAGGCGCGCTTCGTTCAGACCGCCGCGCGGTTCGTAATAACGCTCCAGAATGGCCCGGGCTTCGGGGTGGATGACCACGCCCACGCCGAAAGCTTCGGCGACGGCATCGACCGTGATGTCATCATGGGTCGGTCCGATCCCGCCGGTGGTGAAGAGGTAATCGTTGCGGGCGCGCAAGGCGTTCACGGCCTCGATGATGGCCGCCATGTCGTCGGCCACCACGCGCACTTCGGCCAGGCGGATGCCCTGGACGTTCAGCCAGGTCGCGACCTGGGCGACGTTCTTGTCCTGGGTGCGGCCAGAGAGGATCTCGTCGCCGATGACGAGCAGGGCGGCTTTCCAGATGCGGGAAGGTTCGGTCATGCCGCGACGTTAGGTTGCCCGGGCCGCTTCGACAAGCTTGGCGAGGGCGGATTGGTCCAAAAACCAGATCCGCCCTGGCGAAAGATCGTTACGCGTCGGCCACTTCGCGGGCCCGGGTGAAATGCAGCACGCCGTCGTCGATCGGGGCCTGGCGCATATCCTGGCGGTCCTTGCGGTATTCCTGATTGAGCCGCCACGGCAGGGCCGGCGCGTTCTTGGGCATCAGGTGCTTGCCGCGCTGGATGTAGCCGGACGAGAAATCGAAGATGTCGTCGACTTCCGGTTCTTCGCCCGGTGCCATGGCCGGGGTCGCCGCCACTGCGCCGATTGCGTCCATCTGCTTGAACAGGCGGGTCAGATATTCGGCGATGATGTCCACCCGCAGCGTCCAGCTGGCGTTGAGATAGCCGAACACCCCGGCCATGTTGGGCACGTTCGAGAACATGCAGTTGCGGTAGAAATAGGTCTGCCCGAAATCGACCGGTTTGCCGTCAACCGCGACGTTGATCTTGCCGGCAAAGGTCATGCGCAGGCCGGTTGCGGTGACGATGATGTCGGCGTCGAGGTGCTTGCCCGACTTCAGCTTGATCCCCTTGGCATCGAAGCTGTCGATGTGGTCGGTGACGACGCTGGCCTTGCCTTCGTTGATCGCGGCAAAGAAATCGGCATCGGGCACGAGGCACAAGCGCTGGTCCCACGGATCGTAAGGCGGAGTGAAGTCGGCGGCCGAGTAATTGTCTCCCAAATGGCCTTTGAGCTGCTTGGTCAGGAATTCCTTGACCTTTTCCGGTGCGCCGCGGGCCCGTTTGAACATCAGGTCCTGCATGAAGATGTTCTTGGCCCGTGTCACCGCATAGGCCGCCTTTTCCGGCAGGAAGCGGCGCAGCAGCTTGTTGAAGCCGTCGCGGGCGGGACGGCTGACCATCCAGGTCGGCGTGCGCTGCAGCATCGTGACGTGGGCAGCACCGCCCTGGGCCATGGCCGGAACGATGGTAACGGCCGTCGCGCCCGAGCCGATCACCACCACCTTCTTGCCGGTATAGTCCAGATCCTTCGGCCAGAACTGCGGGTGGATCACTTGCCCCTTGAACGTGTCGCGGCCCTTGAAGCCGGCATCATAAGGATCGTCATAGTCATAGTAACCGGCGCCAAGGAACAGGAACCGGCCCTTGTAGCGGCTGTGCTGCCCGTCGGCGCTTTCGGTGACCACGGTCCAGGTCGCGGTCTTGCTGTCCCAGTCGGCGCTGATCACCTTCTGGCCGAGGCGCATGGTCTCGTTCAGTTCGTATTTGTCGGTGATGCGGTTCAGGTATTCCAGGATCGACGGGCCATCGGCGATGGACTTTTCATGGGTCCAGGGTTCGAACGAGAAGCCCAGCGTGTGCATGTCGCTGTCGGAGCGGATGCCGGGATAGCGGAACAGGTCCCAGGTCCCACCCAGGGCCTCGCGCCGGTCGAGCATGACGAAGCTCTTGTCCGGGCATTCGCGCTTCATGTGGACGGCCATGCCAATGCCGGAAATTCCGGCCCCGACGATGATCATGTCGAGGCATTGCTCGATCGGCGTTTGGGCGTTCATCGCTCCTGCATCTCCCATTCATTTACACTTGTGTCAGCAATAACCGCTCTTGCGCGGGATTGCCAGCATCATGCGCGTTTGGCAGACCATGGCAATGCCGATCATTGCCGCGCGCCGCTATGCTGGTGGAAAGCCATCCGAAAATTCGCTGCCGGTCGACGGGCAGCCCCGCCTCGCGCTGGCCAAAGGCAGTTTTGACTGGATCGGCCTGGCTGACCCTTCGCAGGAAGAGATGGAACGGGTTCGCGCCCAGTTCGGATTGCATCCCTTGGCGGTGGAGGACGCGCTGAACCCAACGCAAATGCCCAAAATCGACGTTTATGGGCATCAGCTGTTCATTGTCGCGCGGACCGCTGCGATCCAGGAGGGCGACAATATCGCTTTTGGCCAGACGGCGATCTTCCTAGGCCACGACTTCATCGTCACGGTCCGCATGGGTTCGACCCGCGCCCATTCGGCGCTGCGCGAACGATTGGAGATCGATGCCGAGCGGCTTGCGGAAGGACCGGACTACGTGGCCCACGCAGTTCTGGATTTCATCGTCGATGGGTTCCAGCCGATCCTCGAAAAGTTCGAGGATTCAGTCCAGACGATGGAAGAGAACGCGATCGAGCAGTTCCCAGAACCTTCGACGATTCGCCGCATCTTTCGCCTGCGCCGCCAGTTCCGCCGCTTTACGCGCATCATCGGCCCGATGGAGGAAGTCTGTGAGCGGCTGACCCATACCGAGCTGCCGGTGGTCGATCCTTCGGCGCGGATCTGGTTCAGGGACGTGCTGGATCACGTGCGGCGCTCGCTCGCCCGGATGAACGGACTGCGCGACACCTTGGCCAGCATCGTCGAGACCGCTAGCCTGCTGGAACAGCACCGGCAGGGTGACATGACCCGGCAACTTGCCTCGTGGGCCGCGATTCTGGCCGTGCCGACCGCGATTGCCGGGATCTATGGCATGAACTTCGAATATATGCCCGAACTGCACAGCCGCTGGGGTTATCCCGCCGTTCTTGCCGCGATTGCGGGGATTTGCGGCGGTCTGTGGCTCAGGTTCCGCCGTATCGGCTGGCTGTGAACAGCAGCGTTTATTGGTGGACAGGGTGAGAGGGTTGTAGCGAATCTGTCGCAATCCTGTCATGGCGCGGTCACACTTGCGCAAAGAGGGGTTTGCGATGTTCGGATGGTTTCAGCGGCTCTTGCCGCACTCGGGCGATTTCTACGTTCTGTTTGAACGGCACGCCGCCGCGATGACCGGGGCAGCCGATGCTCTGGCCCAGCTGACCTCTGGACAAGGCGATCGGGCCGCGCACCTGCGCACGATCCGCGACCGTGAACACGATGCGGACGAAGTGATTCGCCAGACCCTGCACGAGGTTCGCCAGACCTTCCTTACCCCGTTCGACCGCGGTGCGATCACTGCCCTGATCGGGGCGATGGACGATACGATCGACGAGATGAACCGCTCGGCCAGCGCGATCGAGCTGCTCGAAGTCGAAACCTTTGACCCGCAGATGCGCCAGATCGGCGTGCTGGTCCAGGATGCAAGCCGCTTGATTGCCGAAGCGGTTCCGCTGCTGCGTGACGTGGAACGCAACGGTCACCGCCTGCACGAACTGACCGCGAAATTGGTCAAGCTGGAAGGCGAAGTCGACATTCTGCACGATACCGGGATGAAGAACGCGTTCCAGGCTCAGAAGGAAGATCCGGACCCCTTGGGCTTCATCGTCAAGCGCGAGATCTACAAGCATCTCGAACGGATTGCCGACGCCTTCGAAGATGTCGCCAACGAGATCGACAGCCTGGTCATCGACCACGGCTGAGGCCGACAAGGAAAAGGAGAACGGCAATGCACGAGCTTGCCTTTCCGTTGCTGGTCGGCCTGATTATCATGGCCCTGGCCTTCGACTTTCTGAATGGCCTGCATGATGCAGCCAACTCGATCGCCACTGTGGTTTCGACGCGGCTGTTGTCGCCGGTCTGGGCGGTTGTCTTTGCTGCTGCCGGCAACTTTGCGGCCTATTGGCTGGTCCCCCTCCATGTTGCCGACACAATCGGCAAAGGGATCATCAACAAGGACATGGTTACCCCCGGTGTGGTGTTTGGCGCGCTGATCGGGGCGATGTTCTGGAACATCGTGACCTGGCTCAAGGGGATCCCTTCCAGCTCAAGCCACGCCCTGCTCGGCGGACTGCTTGGCGCCGGCATCGCTCATGCCGGGCTGGGAGCGGTCGAAAGCAAGAAGACGATTGAAACGATCGTGGCGATCTTCCTCTCGCCCATGATCGGCTTTGCGCTGGCCATGTTCATGGTCCTGATCACTTCGTGGCTGTTCAAGGGATTCCAGCCGCGCCGTGCCGAAGGCGTGTTCAAGACCCTGCACCTGTTCTCCAGCGCGGCCTATTCGATCAGCCACGGCGGCAATGATGCGCAAAAGACGATGGGGATCATCGCCGTATTGCTCTATTCGACCGGGTACATGCAGGGTGAGTTCCACATTCCTACCTGGGTGGTGATCTCCTGCTATCTGGCGATCTCGCTGGGCACGCTGTCGGGCGGGTGGAAGATCATCAAGACCATGGGGACCAAGATCACCAAGCTGAACCATCACACCGGTTTCAGCGCCAGCACGGCAGGTTCGGTGGTGGTGTTCAGCGCCAGCTATCTGGGGATTCCGGTTTCAACCACCCACGCGATCACCGGCGCGGTGATCGGCACCGGCGCCGCGCGCAAGGCGAGCGCAGTGCGCTGGGGGGTTGCGGGCCGCGTGGTCACCGCGTGGTTCATCACTATCCCGATGAGCGCCGCGGTCGGGGCGATCTTCTATACGCTGACCCGGATCTTCACGCACTGATCGGCAGACTGGGCCAGAATTCGGCGATCTCCTTTCCGTCGAATACGGCAATGTCGCCGAATTGCAGGAACAGCGCCTCGCTCTGATCGGGACGAAGGAAGACCGTGTCGTCCGGTTTAAGGTCGATGCGGTTTGAACCGGTCAGCAATTCCTGGTTCGAACTGCGCCCGAACAGTTTGGAATATTCCAGCCCGGTGGGGGACAGCGGTTTGGCCAGCCAATGCCCGCCGTGGATGAAGAACCCGCGCTGGGTATTGCGATCCCACCAATGCATCGCGCCGGACAGGGCCTCGATCCCTGGCAAGGGCTGGTCGGCGCTGGCCTTGATCACAGGGGTGGCGATGAAGGCGGCGGGGACGAGATCGGCCAGGTCGTCATAGTCAAAGTCCCCCGGCTTGACGAAAGCCGAACCGACCGAGACCTCGTTTGCGACGGTCCCCTTGCAGTGGCGTCGGAAGGTCGGGCTTCCAGCGCTGTTCAAGGTCATCGTGGCAGGATCAAGCCCGGATTGCCGCAGCACTTCGATCGCTTTGCCATAAGCCTGCTGTGCATCGGCATAGGCACTGTCCGGATCGGGCATCTTGGGAACGTGGGGTTCGTAGCCCATCAGGCCTGAAACCTGCACCCCCGCACTCTTCGCCTGGGCCACCGCGCTCGCCAGCGCGGCCGGATCGGCGAAGCCGCCGCGATGCAGGCCCACGTCGATTTCCAGATTGGCGCGAAGCGTGATCCCCCGCGCTTTTGCGGCCTCGGCATATTGGGCCAGCCGCCCCGGCGTGTCGATCAGCCATTGGACGCGAGCGGCAGCCGGCGCGCCCGCCTTGTCCGCGATGCGGGCAAATTCGCTGATCGGCAGCGGCTTGCCCATCAGGTAATCGCCGCCGGTATAAAGCGGCAGCAGCTGGAGCAGCATTTCCGCGCTGAAGACCATCAGCCGCTGGGACGCCATGCCCCCAAGCACTGTTTGGAGAAGGCCGGGCGAGGGCAGCGATTTGGCCACGACGCGCAGCGGCAGGCGTGCCGCATCGACGCTGCTGCGGACTGCGCGGAGGTTGGCGCTCAGACGCTGCTGATCGATCACCAGCGTCGGGCGGTTCAGCCCGGCGCGCTGCAAGGCTGCGGCAAGGTTGCTGAAATAGGCATCGTGCATGGCGCCGTTCTCCTTGGGCTGCAGCGCCCCTATCCCGATCCCGGTTGCAGCCAGGGCGCCGGTTCCGATCAAAACCGTGCGACGGTTTGGCCGCCATGCTTTAACCATCACCGAAGATCCGCTGCAGGAAGGGATTCATCATGCGGTTTTGTGGATCGACTGTGCGCCGCATCCGTGCCGCCTCGCCAAACATCGGATAGAGCCGCCGCAGTTCGTTGGCGCTGAGCGAATGCAGCTTGCCCCAATGCGGCCGCCCGTTCGCTTCGCGCAGGATCGGTTCGACCAGCTGGAACATCCAGTCATGGTCGTCCTTGTACCAGGCGTGGACCGCGATCGAACCGCATTCGCGCTGGTAGAATGGGGATAGCCAGGCATCGTCTGGCGCGATGATCCGGGCTTCGATCGGGAAGAACACCTCGCTTGCGTCGCGCTCGATCCGCGCCAGGATTTCCCGCAGCACCCCGACCTGCTGATCGATGGGAACGTGGTATTCCATTTCCTTGAAACGCACCGGGCGCTCGTTGGAAAGCAGCTTCCAGCCTTCATCGATGGCCACTTCGGGCTGAATGTCGGCCATCGCCTTTTCGGCCACCTGACGGCGCAGGTGCGGCGTGAATTCGAACAGGTCGCGCAGCCGCTTGAGGTCCATCAGCGTACTGGCGTCGTTGTCCGGACCGCGCGGCCGAACCGGCTCATCTGTTGAATCATGGGTGATCAGCGCAGACTTGCCAGTGAAGGGCAGAATCAGGAATTCGGCGTTGCGGTGGCGGCCGGCCAAGGCGGGCCAGTCCTGCAGCAACTGTTCGGTATCGACCAGCGAGACCATCTTTTTCAGGCGTTGGAGTGGGCGGTTCTGCAGCGTCACTTCGGACAGCACGCCGAATGCCCCCAGTCCGACGCGGGCCGCATGGAACAGTTCCGGGCGCTCCGCACGGCTGCACTCCGCCACTTCGCCCGAAGGCAGCACCAGCCGCATGGCAAGCACTTCGCCGTGCAAGGCAGTCAGCCCCTTGCCCGTGCCGTGGGTCCCGGTCGCCATGGCGCCAGCCAGCGTCTGCTTGTTGATGTCCGGCAGGTTGGGCATTTCCTGCCCCACCTGCGCCAGCAGTGGACCCAGCGCGGAAAGCCTGGTTCCAGCGTGCACGGTTGCCGTCAAATTGCCCGGATCGTGACTGACGAGGCCCTGAATACGGTCGATCGACAGCAGGGTTCCATCGGTGGGAACCAGCGCGGTGAAGGAATGACCTGAACCGACCGGGCGGATCGGCGCTGCGGTTTGCGGCAACAGGGCCGCAAGTTCGGCCTCGCTGGCAGGAGCGGTGCGCACGGCGGGATAGGCATGCTCGTTCCCCGCCCAATTGGACCACAAGGAATGCCCCTTGTCATCTGTAGGCGGAGGGGCCTGCGGTTCCCGGTCGAGCCACCAGCGCCTTCCCGCCAGGCCCGTGCCGGCCAGAGCGATCAGGCCGGCACCGCCGAGCAGGACCTTGCGCCGGGGAGTCATTTGGAGCCCTCGCGGCCGGCCATGAATCGGATCAGTGCTTTCAGATCATCCGGCGTGCATTCAAAGCATTGCCCGCCAGCAGGCATGCCGCCCTTGCCCTGGATGGCCGAGGCGAGCAGCGCCTCTTCGCCTTGCGCCCAGCGGGGATCCCACAGGGTGCGGTCGCCAGACAGCGGGGCCAGCGAGTCCCTGACCGTGTGGCAGGCCTTGCACGAACCGGCGTAAAGCTGGGCAAGACGCGGGTCCTTCGGGGCAAGTGCGGCGCTTTGCTGTTCGGTAAGCGGCACCGGTGGCGGTTCGGCCTGCCCGCACGCGGCCAGCGCAAGTATCGGCGCAAATAGCAAAGGCCGCATGGTTACTCCCCCTGTGGGAGAGCATCATGCGGCCTTTGCAGAAATTGGCAAGAGGCGGTGATCAGCCCCAGCGGCGCTGGGTGCCGTTCGGCTTCTTGGCCGGCTTGCGGCGCTGTTCGGTGCCCTGCGGCTTGTCGCCGCGCGGGGCATTGCCGACCGGTCGCACCGCATCGCGATGGATCTTTACCGGACGATCCGGACGTTCGGAACGTTCGGTGCGCTCGCGCGGACGATCGTCGCGGCGGTCGCGGCGGAATTCCCCGCGCTGGTCCGGACGACCAGAGCGCACGGGGCGTTCATCCCGGCGCGGGGCTGCGGCGGCACGGGCTTCGCGGTCCTCGCTGGCCAGCGGATCGAACTGTGGTCCGCGCGGAGCCGTGGCGCGGCGGTTGTCGGCCATGCGCTCGTTGCGGATGTACTGGTCGCGCGACTGGCCATCGCGGCTCTGCCCGCCATTGCTGCGGTTGTTGTTGGGGCGCGGGCCACGGCCACGCTGGCCGCCGCGCGCACCGCCCAGACCGCGCGCATCGCGTTCGTCGCGGCGAGCATCCTGCTCCATTTCCGCCGGGCTGCGACGGGCCGGAGCGGGCAGACGGGCGGCTTCTTCCTTGAAGTTTTCCGGCAAGGGAGCGCGGGCCAGGGTCACCCCGGTCAGGCGCTCGATATCGCGCAGATAGGCCTTTTCGTCCGGCGCAACCATGCTCAGCGCGACCCCATCCGCGCCAGCGCGGGCGGTGCGGCCGATGCGGTGGACGTACTGTTCCGGCACGTTGGGCAGTTCAAAGTTGAACACGTGGCTGACGCCCGAAACGTCGATCCCGCGCGCGGCAATGTCCGTGGCGACCAGCACCGGAGTGCTGCCCTTGCGGAAAGCGAGCAGGGCGGCCGTGCGCTGTGCTTGGCTCTTGTTCCCATGGATCGCCGCTGCGTTGACCCCGGCAGCATTGAGGTGGCGCACCACGCGGTCGGCACCGTGTTTGGTCCGGGTAAAGACCAGAGCGCGGTCGATCTCGTTGCTGACCAGACCCTTTTTCAGGCTGATGCTCAGCAGCGCCTGCTTTTCAGCCTGGTTCAGGAAGATCGCATACTGTTCGACGCGCTCTGCCGTGGTGGCCTGCGGCGTTACTTCGACGCGCACCGGGTTCTGGATGAACTGCTTGCCCAGATCGGCAATTGCCTTGGGCATGGTCGCGGAAAAGAACAGGCTCTGGCGTTCCTTGGGCAGCAGCGCGGCGATCCGCTTGAGCGGGACGATGAAGCCCAGGTCCATCATCTGGTCGGCTTCGTCGAGCACGAAGATTTCGACATTGCGCAGAGTCAGTGCACGCTGATCGATCAGGTCGAGCAGGCGGCCCGGGGTGGCGACCAGGATGTCACAGCCCGGCACCAGGGCGCGGGCCTGCTTGCCGACCGGAATGCCGCCGAACACGCACTGGACCGACAGGTTCAGGTACTTGGCATAGCCGCGCATGTTTTCGGCAATCTGGGCGGCCAGTTCGCGGGTCGGCGAAAGGACCAGCATACGGCACGAGGCATTGCTGCGTGCCTTGGGATTGGCGGCCAGACGGTGGAGCGAGGGCAGCGAGAATGCTGCGGTCTTGCCCGTACCGGTCTGGGCAATGCCTAGCAGGTCGCGGCCTTCCAGCAGGGCCGGAATCGACTGGCGCTGGATCGGGGTGGGTTCGGAATAGCCCTTGGTGTCAAGCGCACGGATCAGCGGCTCGGCCAGGCCAAGGTCGGAAAAATAGGACATGAAAAATCTCTCAAATAAGCCACGTACGCACGGGAAACCGCACGAGACGAAGCAAGGTTCGTTTCGATGCGACCCTGCGTGAAGAAGGCGGCTTCTGGTTCGGATCGACCGGGCAATCGGGGCGGCCATCCTGGAAAGGGGGCCTCACGCTGCGCCGAGTTACCGTGCGGGAATGGTCCGCAGGTCCGGTCGTGTTGCGCCGCCTTTATGTTGCATTGCGGAAGAAAGCAAGGAAATTGCGCAAAGCCTAGTTCTGCTCGATCACCCCGTACAGATCGTGAGCGTCAGCGTCCTCGATCCGTACCTGGA
>JBKHWO010000008.1:0-36153 GCA_046566485.1 Alphaproteobacteria bacterium
CCTTGGTCGGCGATTTTGCATTGGAGGATTTGGGCTTCATCTTCGTTCCTTCATCACTACGACGAAGCCCAAATCCTCCTTAAATCACAACCTCAAATCTGTGCCATTGGTGCTGACGGGGAACAGGTTTCCGGTCTTCTTGTAGATCAGCGCCACCTTGGTCCGGCGCATGCTGTGCGTACCGTATAAGTGCAGCGCGGACTCGCCAGTACAAGTGGTGTCTGGGCGATGTGCGAAATGGGTCCGAGCACGGCGTGACTGCCTGTAGAGCAGCGCTTCGCCACATTCGAGACAATGAAAGGGGCCAAAAGTGCGGTCGGGCACACGTTCCACGTGCCGCGCTATTCCGTCGCCGCTTTTTGCAGCAGGCACCTTTAATCCGGAGCTGTCGCGCCTGATGCGAAAGGTCGATGGGCAAGGGCGGCGAGGCTCGGTCGTAGGATTTCTGCCATCAGGTTAGTGAGAGATCTGACTTAGGAGGCCTCGATGGCATGGGCTTCGAACGACACACCAAGCCTTTTGCGCACAGCTCCGAAGATGGCGGCAAGGTTGTCCATGCTGGGATTGCCCTTTTCGGACAGCATCCGGTGCAGGCTCTTGCTTGGGCGCTTGGTCTCGGCGGCAAGGTCTTCGAAGCCAACCGAGGCATTGACCAGATCGCGCAGAATCAGGCGAGAGACTTCGGGCTCGCCATTGAGAAAGGCGGTTGCCGCTTCATCGAGCATGGCCTTGGCGAAAGCCGGGTCGCGCGCCGCGCGCTCCATCACCGTTTCCTTGAAATCGCGTGTCAGCGCCACGTTGCCTAATCCCTTGCCTTCTTCGCTTGGGCTTTCCGGCCCTTGTACTCATCAAGCAACGCACTTGCCTGCCTGATATCGGACTGTTGCCGCTTCTTGGTCCCGCCGACAAACAGGATGACAAGTTGATCGCCGTCCTGGGTCAGATAGAGCCGGTAGCCCGGACCCCCAATCGATCCGGTATTCACCCAGCCGGCCGCCGATCCATTTGACGTTCGACAGATTGCCCAGTTCCATCCGGACGATGGCAGTCGCCACCTTGGCTGCGGCCTGGACATCGAGATCATCGAACCATCCCCGAAACGGGCAGGTGCCATCCTCGCGGACATACTCCTCAACAATCACATTGCACCGCAATTGGTAACATATTCGTTACCATCCGTCTAGGCCGCATTGGATGCGTCCTGCGCAGCGCTGTGCTGGTGGACGAGGGCGATAACGGCTTCGCGGAGTTTTCGTCCGCTCGTGTCGTCCTTGCCGAACCGGGTCTTCAGTGCCTGAAGCAGCTTCTGGTCTTCCAGCGTCAATGGCCCGGTTTGCGCGGCACTGGGCAGCAAGGCTGCCGCGATCTTCTTGCTGACGCGATTGGCGGCCTTGCGTGACGGCTCATGCTGGATGTGGGCATAGATCGCGGTCGAGCGAGGATTGGAGTGGCCGAGGATCGCCCCGGTGAGCGCAATCGCCTCCCCGGTCGAAATCGCGGTCGACCCGATCGTGTGGCGCAACGTGTGCGGCGTCACGCCAGGTAACTGGGCTATTCTGATGGCCCGCGCCCATGGGGTCTTCGTTCCCTGGAAGTGACCTTCTCCGGTATCGGCGGGGAAGACGTATTCGCTGTCTTCGTCGCGATCGATCTGTTGGAGCAGGGTTAGAGCCGCTGTACCAAGCGGACGCATCGACTGGCCCGTCTTGCTGTCCTCCAGCACGAGCAGACCGTTGTCGAAGTCGACCTCATCCCATTTGAGCCCGGCGATCTCGTTGCGGCGGCAGCCCGTCAGCGCCCAAAGCCTGGCGATATTGATCGCCTTGATGTTCGTGCCTTCGCGTTCGAGCTGATCTAGCGCGCTACCAAGCCGTCCCACCTCTTCGAGCGTGAGGAAACGGGTCTTCTGGCCGTCTGTCTTGCGCACGGCGGCGTTCTCGACCGGATTGCGTTCGACGATCTCGCTTCGCTTAGCGAAGCTGAACACTGCCGAGAGGTCGCGCACGACCTTGCGGGAAGCGCCCGGGCCACCCTTGACGATGATGCGCTTGCGCGGGCCGATCTTCTCATTCTTCGCCGTCTTGCCGGCGAGGACGTCGGCCGCGAACCGCTCGATGTCCCCACTGGTCACATCCTTCGCGCGGCGATTGCCGAGAAGTGGGACGACGTGATGGCGAAGCCGGGCCAGGGTGTAGGCCTTGGTCAGGGGCTTCATCGGCTCGCCGATCCGCTTGCCGCGCTGAACCACGCAGCCATGGGTTTCATAGAAGTCGATCAGCGCGGCCATGGTCATTTCGCGCCGACGGGCGGCCAGGTCGCCAGCAGGATCAGCACCGGCGGCGACGCTGCCGAGAATGGCCTTCGCCTTCTTGCGGGCCTCCTCGGGGGTCAGGGTGCCATACCGCCCGACCGTCTGGATCCGTTGAGGTGCGTTGCGACCGCCACCGTTCACACGGTACTTGGTGACGAAGGTCTTGATCCCGGATGGCTCGATCCTGAGGCCGAACCCTCTAAGGTCGCTGTCCCAGATGTGATAGCGCTTGTCGGTCGGGTGAGCGGCATCCACCGTTCGCTTGGTCAGGGAAAGTTGGCTTCGTACACCCATGGCATTGCTCGCTCTCAGTATACCACCAGTATACCACCGTGAGGGCGGTTCGTGGCGTAGACAAACTTGCTCGCGGGCATAGAAAGTGTCAATAAACCAAGGGTTTTGTAGGGCTCTGGCGTAGGATCAGAAAGTCGCTTCAGGGCAATTTGAAATCTTGCCAAGGTTGGGGTCGAGGGTTCGAATCCCTTCGCCCGCTCCAGTTTTCCTCGGAAAATCAGCGATTTAGAAAAACACTTCCCAGCGGGGAGTGCCGATTTTGCTATGTTCGGATCGTGTTCGGATTTTCCGGAGAATGTACGGATTCCCGGAGGCTCGTTTCCGCTGGATTCTCCAACGCTGAACGACAGTGCTGCTAATTCAGCATCATGCGACACGAAGCCGCAGGCGGTAAAATCGGGATGGCCTGAGAGGCCCCTGTTCCCCAAACGACAAAAAGATCGCATGTTCGGATCGTGTTCGGATTCGAAATTGGTGAGGGCGTCACGGGCAGGGCTCAGTATGGTGTCACTAAGTATGGCGACAATGAGGAATATCTCGTCGGTCTTGCCGCAGGAATAAAGCTGGGCGATCGCGGCAACTTCGTGATTGGCGGTGAATATGCGAAGAGCAATGGCGCAACTGACCAGTTCAATCGCCCCTGGGCGCGCGAGCAGAGCGCGTTGCTGACCCTTAGTTCAAACCGGCCCGTCGGTACACCAGCGAATATTTTCGCAAAGAATGTGCAGTCTGCTATTCCGGCGGGGGGGCTGATCACGTCCTGTGTTCAAGGCACAACGGTCCAAGCTGGCGGGGCTTGCCCGATTTATGGGACGACGTTCAATAACAATGGCCAGCCCGGCGCTTTCGAGTTCGGTTCGCTGGTTGGTTCAACGACGATGCTTGGTGGTGGCAACGAATTCCACCATCCTGAACACTACGTCAATCTGCGTCAGGCTTACAATCGTTGGGCCGTCATGGGCATGCTGACGTATGAACTGAGCGACTCGATAACCGCGCATCTTGATGTTATGGGTGGGAGCTTCAATAACAAGAGCCAGTCGGTCTTCTATATTTCGCAGGCCAACTCCATCCGGATCAATCGCGACAACCCCTTCATTCCTACCTCGCTTGCAGCGCAGATGGACGCGGCGGGCATCACCCAGATCCGCATGGCGCGACAGAACGAGGATCGTGGCGGGATCAAGCCAGACAACGAAAGTAGCTATTACCAAGCAGCTTTCGGGCTAGAGGGAAGCATCTTTGAAAACTGGTCTTGGGACGCTACAGCCTCCTACGGACGCAGTTCGTTCACATACAGCGCCTCCGATTTCATGATCCTGCCGAACTATTGGTCGGCACTCCATGCCGTACGCGACGGCAGTGGCAACATCGTCTGCGGATCGCTTGACACCAATCCGATGGCGGCCAACATCAGTGCGACCCAGCGTCCAGTCATTCAGCCCGGCTGCGTTCCCTTCAACCCGTTCGGAGCCAGCCGCAGCGACCAGTTGCCTGGCGTGTATGACTACATCTATGGCACGTCATCGCGTACCGAAGTGTTCAAGCGCTTCAATGCGCAGATTAACCTTGCCGGTTCGCCCTTTTCGACCTGGGCAGGCCCTGTCAGCGTCGCCACGGGCTACGAACACCGTCAGGACCGCGTAACGCAGACCATTCCGGCAGACATCGCTGCGCTTTCTGCGGGCGGCGGCTTTTTCGCCACCAATTTCCTACCTGGCAGCGGCAAGGTAAGCGTGAACGAAGGCTATGTCGAAGTGGGCGTGCCCCTGCTCGACGACAGCAGCGGCATCGGCACGTTAGATCTAAACAGCGCCGTGCGCTATACTGACTACTCGACAAGCGGCAGTGTAACGACCTGGAAGGCTGGCCTTGTCTTTGAACCGATCGACGCCATCCGCTTCCGCGGCACATACTCGCGGGATATCCGCGCGCCGAACATCCCCGAACTGGCAATCCCCGGCCTCGAAGGCCTGGCTACATTCACTCGGCCTGACACGCTGGTCACCGCCGGCGTTCGAACACAGCAGGTTTCCAATCCGAACCTGCGGCCCGAAAAAGCCAATACCTTCACTGTGGGCGTCGTGCTTCAACCCGGCGGAGCCCTCGATGGACTGCGCCTTTCAGTCGACTACTTCGACATCCGCATTGACGATGTCATCGCCAGCCTCTCAGCTTACGAAGTGATACAGCGGCGCTTCGGGCGTGGGGATACCAGCTTCGATTCGTTCATTACATACGACAATTCCGCAATCGGCATCTCGAAGGTCGGTTCCCCGCTCCTGAACCTAAACAGTCAGACAACCCGGGGGGTCGACATGGAGCTGAACTATCGCTTCCCGGACTTTGGGATCGGCAGGCTGATGCTCCAGGCCAATGCAACCTATACCAGCAAGTTGGAGACGAAGACCTGCCACATACTGACTGCTTCCGCCTGCAAGTTGGTTCCATACGAGAACCATGGCGATGCACCGAGCGAGTCCAATCAGGATTACGCCAGTCATATACTCGGGTTGATCGCGCAGAAAGATGACTGCCAGCGCGAACATGAGTGCAGGTCCAATCAACCAGTTCTGAACGAGCGATAAAATAAGGACCCGTTTGTCCTGGAAGACTTCTCCCAAGCGTTCATACTTATTCACCGATCACAGAACGGGGGTTTAATGGGGACTTGTTTTCATTGAGGGCGACCTTGAAATTTCAAAAGGTCTGCAAACCCACCCAGCGAAAAATGCTGCACCGCCAGCGGGTCGTTCGCTAGGGTCGCAGCAGGATTTTGCGGTAAACGTTTAATAAACGGATTTGCAAACGGTCGCAAAAGTTTTGTGATTCAGGGAGTTTTACGTCGCCCCGTCACTTGCCAAGGTTGGGGTCGAGGGTTCGAATCCCTTCGCCCGCGCCAGTTTTGCATGTCCCGCAGCCAGAATTCCTGCCCGCCCGGATTTTGATTCAGCGAGTGCAGAGAAGCACGCGCCATTCATGCAAACGTCAGCTCGTACAGGTTGATGAAGTAATCCTTGCGGTCGGGGGTGCCGCCATATTGCCAGTAGACCGCCTCAGGGCTGCCATCGCCGTCGAAGTCGTCAAACCCGATGAGCTTCCCCCAACCTTCATTTTTCGGCAGCGAAGCATTGACGTTCCGGAAAGTTGAACCGCCTTCGTTTATGTACATTCGAAGCGTGCCGTCCTGGCGCGCGAATACGATGTCGGCCTTTCCATCCTTGTTCAGGTCAGTGATGTAGAGCGCGGGGGACCAATCCAGCCGCTGGCCGTAAACGTCTGCATCGGCCTGCTTGATTGCAGTACTTGTGATGTCCAGGAACTGTCCTGCATCGTTCCGTAATATCTGCAGATAGTCGCCCCCATAGTAGGGGGCGTATCGTGAATAGGATATGATGAGGTCCAGGTCCCCATCATTGTCTATGTCCGCCGTGCGTGTCTCCATATGGAGAGAGTTTTCTGTGCCATATACGGACGTCGGAAGGGCCGTTTTGTTTTCGAAGCTGAACTCGCCCTTGTTGTTCCAGAAAATGTAGCTGTAACTGGAACCGTGGCCAAATCCCGCAACGATATCGCCAAATCCGTCTCCGTTGAGATCGGCGATGTGGACATCCAGCCACAGGTTGTTTTGGCCCTCGGGCACTTTCCCAGGGTTCAGCAATGGCATGGTGTTCAGCTGGTTCAGGAAGCTGCTGGTCCTGGATGTAAAAGAACCGTCCTGGTTCTGGATCAGAAACATCGGTGCAAACGCTCCACCGAACGGATTCCAGTTTGCAATCAGGATGTCTTGCCTGCCGTCGCCGTTGATGTCGCCAGTTGCCATCGCATGTGCATCGGTGCCATTCGCGGCGACATTCGTCCGAGTGGTCATGGGCGGGACCAGGTCCGCGCGCACCTTTGCTCCGGTCGCTCCACCCACGACAAGGACCGCAGTTCCATGGGCTGTCGGGTCGTTGTAGATTCCTGAAACGTTATGGGCGACGAAGAATGCAGCCGGTGCGCCATCCACGGTCAAGAACGAAGACCGCCGCGCGCCGAAAACGGAAGGAAACTGTTCGTTTTCCGCTTTGCGGAACTCCAGCTTTCCGTTGTCGTTGGAGAGATAGATGAAAGGCAGGCGGGCAAAAACCGGCGTGCCATAGGCCTTGTTCAACGGGATAATCAGCTCGGGAAAGCGATCCTTCTGGAAGTCGACTGAAATGCTGCCTTGGGGGAAGATGTCGGCGATCCCTTTGGGATAAGTAACTCCGGCATAAACATATTCAGGCACCACGTCTGAAGAGGATATCTGGTAAATCTGATATGATTTGGTGAGTGTGGCACTGGTGTAGGTGATTTGCGCAGGAGGAGGAGCCGGTGCGGGCGCGGGTGTTGATTGCACGGGCTCCGAGCCGTTACCGGCGCCAGCAGCAGCGGCTGCACCTCCCAGCAATGCCAATCCGCCCAAGATGACCGGCGCTGACCCCGCACCCCCTCCGCTCGGAGCAGATTGGTCGTTCAGCGTTTGATCCCCAGCGGCAGCGACTTTCTCGTCGTCAGTGTCCGCAGTTGCCAAATCAACTCGTTCTTCCTGCCTGGCCGCTGCCTTGCTGGTGACCGTGCCTTGCCTTTTCGTGTATGCTGCTTTCGGCTTTGCCACACCCCGCTCCAACTTATCTCAAATTTGAAATGAGATTACCTGCTGCGCCGAGGAACGCAATGTCGGCGGAACGGGTAGGGCGTGCGCTGTTGAGCGCTGCTCATCTTTCCGTTAGACTCAGGCAATGGTTTTGACCGGTTCCGCTTTGCTTGAGCACGTTCCGTCCCCGGCACTGTTGGTGGATCAGGGCCAGGTTGCCTTTGCCAATGCCGCTGCCCGAGATCTGCTGGGGGCCCATATCGTCGGCGAGAACGTGCGGATTGCGGTCCGGGATCCGAAAGCTTTGGCCGAAGTGCTGGCTCCCGCGGGCGTGCCGATCCGGATTGACGGGTTGTCAGTGCCGGGAAGCCGGTGGCAATTGACCTGTCAGCGGCTTGACGAGGACAAGCGGCTGGTTCTGCTTGAGGACATGTCCGTGCGGGTGAGTGTGGCCCGGGCCCATGCCGATTTCGTCGCCAATGCCAGCCATGAACTGCGCACTCCGCTGGCGGCGATCCTTGGCTATGTCGAAACGCTGGAAGATCCGAAAGCGGGCGGGGACGAGCTGACTCGAAAACGGTTTCTTGGCATTATTCGGCACGAGGCACAGCGGATGCGTGCCTTGGTCGAAGATCTGATGAGCCTGTCGCGGATCGAAGCCGTCAAACACGATGCGCCAACCGATCCGGTCGACCTTGTTGCCTTGGCAAAGGAGGCGATTGGCGAAGTTCGCGAGCGCGGAGAGGTGGTGCTTGCCAGCAATGCCCAGCGCGCGATGGTTGCGGGTGACCGGGGGCAACTCGCACAGGTTCTGCGCAATCTGATCGACAATGCCTTGAAATACGGCAATTCGGACGTGCCCGTGATGCTGACCCTTGAAGCCACGCCGACCGGGCGGGTGGCGATCACTGTCCGCGATGAGGGCGAAGGCATTTCGCCCGAGCATCTGCCGCGCCTGACCGAGCGATTCTATCGTGCCGACGCCGGACGCAGCCGTGCTGCTGGCGGGACCGGCCTTGGCCTTGCGATCGTCAAGCACATTGTCGAGCGCCATCGCGGCCGCTTCGATATCTCCAGTTTTCCCGGCCAGGGCACGACTGCCTCGATCATTCTGCCACTGCTTGCAGGATGATTGTCACATAAGTGTCATGGAGCGGGCCTAACTGCCGTTCGACTCATTTTTTGAGAGGCTGCCATGACCCGTTTCAAGACCATTGCTTTTGCTGCAATCTCCTCCCTTGCCCTGGCGGCTTGCGGCGGCGGCTCTTCGGGTGCCAGCCGCGACGCGGCCTGGGCCGTCGGTTCGTCGACGCTCTATCCCTTTGCGGCTGCGGTTGCTGAAGAAGTCGCCAAGGGCGGCGTGAAGGCTCCCAAGGTCGAACAGAACGGCTCGGGCGCGGGGATCAAGCTGTTCTGTGCCGGAGTCGGTGCGGCCCACCCGGACATCGCCAATGCTTCGCGTCGGATGAAGAAGTCCGAATTCGAGGACTGCCAGAAGAACGGCGTCAAGGACATCGCTGAAATTCAGGTTGGCCTCGACGGTATCGCCTTTGCGGAAGCCACCCGCGGTCCCGGCATCGCGCTCACGCCGGTCGATGTCTATAAAGCGCTTGCCGCCAATCCCTTTGGCAAGCCCAATACCGCGAAGACCTGGAAGGATGTCAATCCGGCCCTCCCCGCTCTTCCGATCCTGGTCTATGGTCCGCCGACGACCAGCGGAACGCGTGATGCCCTGGCCGAGCTGATCCTGGCCAAGGGTTGCGACACTGATCCGGCGATGAAGGCACTCAAGGAGAAGGACTCCGACGCGCACAAGAAGGTTTGTACCGAAGTGCGCGAGGACGGCGCCTATGTCGATTCGGGTGAGGAAGACAACCTGATCGTCCAGAAGCTGGCCGAAAACCCGAATGCTATTGGCGTGTTCGGCTTCTCGTTCCTGGAAGAGAATATGGACAAGCTGAAGGGTATCACGATGGGCGGCGTCGAACCGACCTATGCGACGATTTCGGACTTCAGCTATCCCGGTGCTCGCCCGCTCTACATCTATGTCAAAATGGCCCACCTCAATGCCGTTCCGGGCCTGAAGGACTTCGTCGCGGCTTGGGCCAAGGTCTGGGGCCCCGATGGTCTGCTGAAGAGCAAGGGTATGGTGATTTCGCCCGAAGACGTGCGGAACAAAAACGCCGTCATCGCGGCCAATCCGGTGGCGATGGACGCCGCGACCCTGAAGTAAGGCATCCATGTCTCCGGCAATTGTCCTGATAGTGCTCTTGGTGCTCGGCGGTGCCGCGTGGTTTGCCGCGCGCCGCCGGGCCCAGGCGCTTTACACCGGGCGCGGTTCGCTGAAGGCGATGCCGAACTACCACGGGCTGCACATGGCGCTGTGGGTGGTGGTTCCTGCTCTGGTCGGCTGGTTCGTGTGGAACGCGATTGCGCCGGGCCTGATCAATGGCGCGATCATGGCTCATCCAGCGGCAAAACTGTTGCCGGTGATGGACATGGAACGGGCCGCGATCATCAACGAAGCCCTGGCGGCGGCCCGGAACAACGGGTTTGGGGCGTTTCGACCCGAAGCGACTGCACTGACCGCGCCGGTTGCCGAGATTCTCCAGCGGTTTGCATGGATTGGCGCGGGGCTGACCCTGGTCCTTGCTTTGGCCGGGGGAGCTTTCGGCTATACCCGCGTGACCAAGGACTTTCCTGCGCGGACCAAGGTCGAGCGCGGCGTGCTGTGGCTATTGCTGGTCGCATCGAGCGTGGCGATCGTCACCACTCTGGGGATCATTGGATCGCTGGTTTTCGAAGCCTTTCTGTTCTTCACCCATGTCAGCCCGATCGATTTCCTCTTCGGAACCAACTGGAACCCCGATCCCTTCGCGCCAATCAATGCCGAACTGGGCGAAAAGCTGGGGGCGGTTCCGCTGTTCTGGGGAACCCTGTTCATCGGCGCGATCATTGCGATGATCGTGGCCGTTCCGCTGGGCCTGATGAGCGCGATCTACCTGACGCAATATGCCTCGGCCCAGTTCCGCAAATGGGTCAAGCCCGCGCTGGAGATCCTCGCCGGGGTACCGACCGTGGTTTATGGCTATTTCGCAGCGCTGACCGTGGCCCCGCTGGTGCGCGATTTTGCCGCGGCGATCGGCATCCCCAATCCAACCACTGAATCCGCTTTGGCGGCGGGCTTGGTGATGGGGGTGATGATCATTCCCTTCGTCTCCTCGATGGCGGACGATTCGATCGCTGCCGTCCCGCAGGCGATGCGCGATGGCAGCCTGGCCATGGGCGCGACCAAGTCGGAAACCATCCGCAAGGTCCTGATTCCGGCCGCGCTGCCCGGGATTGTCGCCGGGGTCATGCTGGCGATCAGCCGCGCGATCGGCGAGACCATGATCGTTTACATGGCGGCCGGTGCGGCCGCGCGGCTTTCGGCCAATCCGTTCGATTCGATGACGACGGTGACTTACCAGATTGCCCGGCTGCTGACCGGTGACGGCGACTTTTCCCACCCCGCGACGCTTTCGGCCTTTGCGCTGGGTCTGGTCCTGTTTGTCGTGACCCTTGCCCTCAACATCGTCGCACTGCGCGTGGTCAAGCGCTTCCGGGAGGCTTATGAGTAATCCTGCATCCCAATGGCAGTCGCCCGAAATGGTGCGGCGATTGAGCCGGCGCTATGCGGCGGAACGGCGCTTCCGCCTGCTGGGCATGGCGGCAATCACCGTGTCGCTCGCCTTCCTCGCCTTCTTGCTGTTCACCATGCTGAAAAACGGCATCGGCGGTATCGACTTGGCGTTCCTCACCGGATCGGACTCGACCGATGCAGCGACGGCGGGGATCTGGAGCTCATTCAAAGGCTCGCTCCTGACCATGGGCGTAACCTTGGTCCTGTCGTTCCCGCTCGGCGTGCTGGCGGCGATCTGGCTTGAGGAATTTGCCCCGCGCGCCAAATGGGTCGAATGGATCGAAGTTTCGATCAACAATCTGGCGGCCGTGCCCTCGATCATCTTTGGCCTTTTGGGCCTCGCGATTTTCATCCAGCTGTTCGGCATGCCGCGCTCATCGCCGCTGGTCGGGGGCATGACCCTGGCGCTGATGACCATGCCGGTGATTGTAATTGCGGCGCGCAATGCGATCCAGGCCGTGCCCCCGTCGATCCGCGATGCGGCGCTGGCCGTGGGCGCAAGCCCGGTCCAGGCAACGTTCCACCATGTCCTGCCGCTGGCGCTGCCTGGCATCCTGACCGGGACGATCATCGGCATGGCGCGGGCGCTGGGCGAAACCGCTCCGCTGCTGATCATCGGCATGCGTATGTTTGCGGCCACGCCGCCGCAGGGTATCACCGACAGCGCCACTGTGCTGCCGATGCAGATCTTCCTGTGGTCGGGCGAGATTGACCGCGCCTTTGTCCAGAACACCTCGGCAGCGATCATCGCGCTGCTTGTTTTCCTCCTCGCCATGAACGGCCTCGCGATCTACCTGCGCGCCCGTTTCGAGACCCGCTGGTAATCCCATGACCGAAACCAACCGTATCTCTGCCCGCAACGTCAACGTTTTCTATGGCGTAAAGCAAGCGATCGATAACGTGTCGATCGACATTCCGTCGGACTATGTCACCGCGTTCATCGGCCCCTCGGGCTGCGGCAAGTCGACCTTTCTGCGCACGCTCAACCGGATGAACGACACGATCCCCGGGTGCCGCGTCGAAGGCGAGATCAAGCTCGACGGAGAGGACATATACGGCCAGTCAATGGACGTGGTGCAGCTGCGCGCCCGGGTCGGCATGGTGTTCAAGAAGCCGAACCCGTTTCCCAAGTCGATCTATGAGAACGTCGCCTATGGTCCGCGCATCCATGGCCTGGCCAACGGCAAGGCGGAAATGGACGCGATCGTCGAAAAGTCGCTGCGCCGTGCGGGCCTGTGGGATGAAGTGAAGGATCGCCTCAGCGATGCGGGTACGGCCCTGTCCGGCGGCCAGCAACAGCGCTTGTGCATCGCCCGCGCCATCGCGGTCAGCCCCGAAGTGATCCTGATGGACGAGCCGTGCTCCGCGCTCGACCCGATTGCCACGGCCCGGATCGAGGAACTGATCGACGACCTGCGCGGCCGCTATGCGATCGTCATCGTCACCCACTCGATGCAGCAGGCGGCGCGCGTTTCGCAGCGCACCGCTTTCTTCCACCTTGGCAAGGTCGTCGAATACGGCCCAACCGAGCAGATCTTCACCAATCCGCGCGAAGAGCGCACCAAGGATTACATTACCGGACGGTACGGGTAAGGAACGCACGATGGCCGAGCATACAGTCAAGGCATTCGATACCGAGATCGGCCAGCTTCGCGGGCTGATTGCGGAAATGGGCGGCCTCGCCGAAGCGATGATCCGCGACGCGGTCGATGCGCTCGCCCGCTCGGACGAAGCCGCGGCGCAGGTCGTGATCGATACCGACAAGAAGCTCGACGCGCTCGAGGCCGAGGTGGATCGGCTAGCCGTGCGGGTGATTGCGCTGCGCGCACCGATGGCGGATGACCTGCGCGACGTGATCGCCGCGCTCAAGATTTCCGGGGTGATCGAGCGGATTGGCGACTATGCCAAGAACATCGCCAAGCGCGTCGGCGATATCGAGCGGTCGAAGCTCGGCCCGCTCACCCTGATCCCGGCCATGGCCGAGATTGCCCAGGGCATGGTCCGCGACGTACTCAACGCCTATGGCGCGCGTGATGCGGAACTGGCGGTGGAAGTCATCCACCGCGACGAAAAGCTCGACAACTTCTACGACAGCCTGTTCCGCAACCTGGTGGCCCACATGATGGAAAACCCGGCCACGATCAGTTCCGCCGCACAGCTGCTGTTCGTGGCGCGCAACCTTGAGCGGGTGGGCGACCACGCCACCAACGTCGCCGAAATGGTCTATTTCGCTGCGACCGGCCTCTATCATTCGGAGCGCGAGCTGCCGGGCGGCAACGAAAAGGTGATCTGATGCAGCCCACAGTGCTTATCGTCGAAGACGACACCGCGCTGTCCGAATTGCTGCAATGGCACTTCAATTCCGAAGGCTATCAGGTGCGTGCCACCGCCGATGGCGAAGATGCGCTGATCATGGTGCGCGAGGAATTGCCGGATCTGATCGTGCTCGACTGGATGATCGAATCGCTGTCCGGCGTTGAGGTCTGCCGCCAGCTGCGCAAGGCAAAGGAAAGTGCGCGCGTTCCGATAATGATGCTGACCGCGCGGGGCGAGGAAGAGGACAAGATTCGCGGCCTGAAAACCGGCGCGGATGATTACCTGACCAAGCCGTTTTCCCCCCGCGAACTGCTGGCCCGGGCCGAAGCCTTGCTGCGTCGCAGCCGTCCTGCCCTGACGGGGGAGATGTTGACCTTTTCCGACCTGGAACTCGATCCGGCCGCTCACCGGGTCAAGCGCGGCGGTGAAGTGCTGCACCTGGGTCCGACCGAATTTCGCCTGCTGCGCCATTTCATGGAAAAGCCGCGCCGGGTCCATTCGCGTCAGCAACTGATCGACGCGGTCTGGGGCATGGACAAGGAAATCGACGAGCGCACGGTCGACGTCCACATCCGCCGCTTGCGCCAGGCCTTGGACCGTCCAGGCTCTCCCGAATTGATCCGGACTGTCCGCTCGGCCGGATACGCGATGGACGACGCGGCCTGAGGGCCGGGACTTGACCTGAACCGCCCGCCGCCGCAGCAGCAGGGCGATGTTGGCTTTCCTATCCGCTTTTGCCGCCGCCCTTCTGCTGGGCATGGGCGCGCGCGACCAGATGCTGGTTGCGGGGCTTTCCCTGCGGTTGGGCAAGCGACTTAGCCTGCTGATTGTCGCACTGACGGCCACTGCACTGACTTCGGCGCTGGCGATATGGGCAGGGGAAGCGCTGGCGCTGCCTGCGTCGTCTTTGCTTGCCGGACTCGCGCTGATCTTCGCCGGTCTGGAGATGATCCTGCGGCGGCCCGGCGCTCTCCCTGAAGAGCCGACGCGGTCGCTCGGCGCCATGGGCCTGGCCTTTGTGCTGGTGCAGATCTTCGACGCGGTCCGGATCGTCCTGTTCGGACTGACGCTGGCCGCTGTGTGCCCCGGTGCAGCCATGTTCGGCCTGATTGCGGGCGCACTCGCTTCCGTAGGGCTGGGGTGGGGCAGTGGCGCCCGTCTGCTCTCCTTCCCGCTGCTCCGTTGGCGCGGGATTGCGGGCATTCTGCTTGGGGTCGCGGGAACCTTGGCGCTTATCCTGCGTTAATCGTCCTTGACGATGATTGTGAGCATTTCAATCGCCTGGAGCGATTAGAAGTGCTGCGGTAAACCACCGCCAACAAGGGAGACACCCCGATGACCACGACCAATGCCCAGGCCGCGCTGACCGACAGCCTGAACCGTCTTCTCGCCGATTGCTTCGCGCTCTACCTCAAGACCAAGAGTTTTCACTGGCACGTGCGCGGCCCGCAGTTCCGCGACCTGCACCTGCTGTTCGATGAACAGGCGACAGAGATTTTCGCCCTGACCGATCTGGTGGCGGAACGCGTGCGCAAGAATGGCGCGGCGACGCTGACCTCGATCGGCGCGATTGCCGCGCAGAGCCGGATTGCCGATCAGGACGATGCGACCTTGTCTGCCGAGGCGATGATCGCCGAACTGGCGCAGGACAATCGCACCCTGATTGCCGCCCTGCGCGAGGCCAAGGCCGCTGCCGGGGCCGCTGGCGACAATGCCACCGAAGGCGCGGCCGACGACTGGACCGACCAGGCCGAGCAGCGGGTGTGGTTCCTCACGTCGCTTCTCGCATAGCATTGCACAGCCGTTCCGCCGCCCAGTCCTTGCTGCTATCGTGCAAAGGATGAGCAAGGCTGAAATCATTCCGGGTGCGAGCGACGCTGAAATCGCGCGCTGGCTGCACCAACGGCTGGACCAGGCCCTGGCGGCGTCGCGCGGTCCGATTGCGATCACCATCCCGGGGGGATCGACCCCTTTCCCGATCCTCGCCAGCCTGGCAGAGCTTGGCCTGGACTGGGGCCGGATCGCGGTATGGCCGGGCGACGACCGGATCGTCCCGGAAGATCACGCCGCCAGCAATGTCGGCCGGATTCGCGCCGCGTTGGAGCCGCTTGGCGCGCGGGTGGTGGCTCTGGCCGAGGGGCTGACCCCACCGCGGTTTGCGCTCGCCTGGCTGGGCATGGGGACCGATGGCCATATCGCCTCGCTGTTTCCCAATACCGATCCGCAAGTCGGGGATGCGCAGCTTCTGCGCCGTCTGACGCCCCATCCCCTGCCGCCTGAGGCTCCGTTTGACCGCTTCAGCCTGACCATGCCGGCGCTGCTGAACAGCGACGCTCTGGTTTTCGTCATCCGGGGAGCGGAAAAGCGGGCGCTGTTCGAGGCCGCCCTGGCCGGCAAAAACGATTTGCCGGTTGCGCGGCTGCTGGGCGCGGCGCATCAACCGGTGACATGCTTCACCTGATCCCCCCTTGGCTGCACCGGGCCGGGCTGCGCCTGGCCCACGCAGTGCGCAAGCGCTGGTGGAGGCTCGCGAAAGTCCAGCTCAACGGGTGCCGGGTGCTGGCCTTCGACGAAGGCGGACGGCTCCTGCTGATCCGGCATTCCTATGGCAGCGGCAGCTGGATGTTGCCCGGAGGCGGCATCGACCGGGGAGAAATGCCGCTGGCGGCGGCATGCCGGGAGCTTTTTGAGGAGACGGGCTGCACCCTGTCCGAAGCCATCACTTACTCGGTGGTTGAAGAGCCGCTTTATGGGACGGTCAACCGGGTCCACATGATCGCCGGCAAAGCATCCGGCCAGCCGAGAGCCGATGGACGCGAGATCATCGCGTTAGGCTTTTTCGCGCGCGAGGATTTGCCGCAGCCGCTTTCTCCGGCAGTGGCTCCCCATATCGACGGATGGTTTGCCGCCATTGGTCTGCTCAAGCCCGGGTCGGGTTAGCCTTTGTTGGCGCTTTCGACCGCTTCATAGGCAGCCTTGCCCAAATCGTTGCACGATCCCAGATCGCGTTGCAGCAGTTCCTCGGGGGCACCATCTCGAGAGAACGATTGGGCCATGGCCTGATGCTGGGCAAAAACGTCGCCCTCGACCTCACGCGGGTCGATCTGGTTCATCGCTGCGGCAACCATCGTGAGTGCCGCCGCCTGAGCAATGAAGATGTCCGACTGGGCTTTTACTTCGGCTTTGTCTATGTCCTCGCTTGCGCCGAGCGCCTGGCCAAGCATGATATTCAGCGCAGCACAGTAGGTTAAGCGCGCATAGGACAGATCATCGCTTGTCATTTCGGCCCGCGCGGCCCCGGACACGCTTGAGGCAATCAAGGCGGTGGCGCCGGCGAGGCCCGAGATCATTTTGTGCAAGTGAGGTTCCTAATTGCGGGTTGCAGCAGCGCTTGGACCCGACCGAAGGAGAGACCTTGCGGAGAGGACAAGAATCGAGTGGAGCGAGCTTCAGGAATTAGGCGCGCCCTGTCCAATCTAAAAGCGGTTTTCGGGCGATCAGAATGGCAGTTCGGCCTGAACTTCACCGTTCCGGATCGGTTCGGCCGATTCATCCTCTTCGAGCGCCGAAAGAGTAAGGCCCATCAAGCGCACCGGTTGTGCCAGCGGCAACAGTTCGTCGAGAAGTTCGTGGCTGATGCGGGAGAATTGGGCGAGATCAGATACCGCTTCGGTCAAACTGCGAGAGCGAGTCAGGTTGGTGAAATCCTGATGCTTGAGCTTGAGCGTGACCGTGCGGCCATTGGCGTTTGCCCGTTTGATCCGGGTCCAGCTGAGCTCGATGATCCGTTCCAGCACTTCGCGCAAAGCCATGCCGGAGGAGACATCCCGGTCGAGCGTGCGTTCCGCGCCAACCGACTTGCGCGGACGGTTGGCCTTGACCTGGCGCAGGTCGATGCCGCGAGCTGCCTGATAGAGATAGTCGGCTTGATTGCCGAAGTGCTGGCGCAGAAAGTGGATGTCGCAACGCGCAAGGTCGGCGCCCGTCTCAATCCCCAGGCTGGCCATTTTTTCCGCCCCGCGGGGACCTATCCCATGAAACCGGCGGACCGGCAGTGACGCAACAAAGGCGGCCCCTTCGCCTGGACGGATCACGCAAATGCCATCCGGCTTGTTTTGGTCACTGGCCAGTTTGGCCAGAAACTTGTTGTAGGATACCCCAGCGCTCGCCGTCAGCCGCGTTTCCTTCCTGATCCGTTCGCGGATAAGTTCCGCGATCCGCGTGGCCGAGCCAATGCCCCGCAAGTCGTCGGTCACGTCCAGGAAGGCCTCATCCAGGCTCAGCGGCTCCACGAGCGGGGTGTAATCCATAAAGATCTCACGGATCTGGTGCGAAATGGCGGTGTAGACCGGAAAACGGGGTGGCCGGAAAATCAACTGTGGGCACAGCCGCTTGGCGGTTACCGATGGCATCGCCGACCGGCAGCCAAATTGGCGCGCTTCATACGAACAGGTGCTTAGCACGCCACGCGCGCCGTCTCCTCCGACCGCGACCGGCTTGCCCCGCAAGGTTGGGTCGTCACGTTGCTCGACGCTGGCATAGAAGGCATCCATGTCGATATGGATGATTTTCCGCAGGCGGCTTGCCGTGTCGAATTCTTCCTCGATCTCTGACGGCGCAGTGCTCATTGTTCCGCCTTAGCTTGCCGGCGCTGCATACGAAAAGAGCGATTAAGGGGGTAGCGCTGCAATCGCGAAAGGGCCAAGGCGCCAGCGTGCTTGCAAAACTGGCTTCAATTGCGCCCGAACGGATCGGAGAGCGTGAATTCATCGCGCTGATGGCGATGATGATGGCGCTGCAGGCGCTGGGCATTGACGCCATGCTGCCTGCCCTGGACAGGATTGCGCGGGATTTGGCCGTGGCCGATCCCAATCAGCGGCAGCTGGTGGTTGGGGTGTTTCTATTCGCTGCGGGCTTTGGTTCGCTTGTGCCTGGAGTTCTGGCAGACCGTTACGGGCGCCGCCCGGTCTTGCTCATCTGCTTTGCCGCTTACATCCTATTCGCGATCGCCTGTGCACTCGCCACCAGCTTCACTATGCTGCTGGTTCTGCGCGCCTTCATGGCGCTGGCTAGCGCGGGCCTGGCCGTCCTTCCCAGTGCGATCATTCGCGACCGCTTTGCTGGGGATCGAATGGCGCGGCTCATGTCGACAATCATCGTCGTTTTCATGTTTGTGCCGATGATCGCGCCCAGCTTTGGTCAAGCGGTTCTGCTGGTTGCGAGCTGGCGCTGGATCTTTGGCGGAATTGCGGTCATGGCGGCGATGGTCGGGGCATGGATGTTCCTTCGTCTGCCCGAGACGCTGAACCCCGATTTCCGCCAGCCAATCGCGTTTGGGAACGTCGCGCGCAACATGTGGGCTTCAGCCAAAGACCGCATTGCGTTCGGTTATTCGATGGGCAGCGCCATGCTGACTGCCGCCATGTTTGGATACATCAATTCATCGCAGCAACTGATCGCGGAGCACTTTGGCGCGGGTGCTCTGTTCCCGTTGATTTTTGCCCTGTTGTCAGGGGGCATGGCGGTCGCCAATTTTTCCAATGCCCGGATTGTCGAGCGTTTCGGCGCGCGGCGGGTCAGTCATACGGCATTACTCGCCTATATCCTGATCAGCCTGATCCAGGTCTGGCGCGCCTTTTCGGGTGGGGAAACCCTGTGGGAATTTGTGCCCTTGATGGCGGCCAATATCTGTTTGATGGGCTTTATCGGGGCAAATTTCGGATCGCTCGCATTACAGCCCTTTGCCCGGACTGCCGGGGCGGCCAGTTCGTTCCAATCCTTCTTGCGCATGGCTGTGGGAGCCTTGCTGGGCGGGATGATCGGGCAGGCTTTCGACGGCACACCGCGACCACTTGTCACGGCCATGTTTGCCATGGGGGTTATCGCGCTGGGGTTGGTGCTTTATAGCGAACGCGGGCGCCTGTTCCGCCGCCTGACCCCGCCGGGTCAGGCCCGGCCAGTGGCTGATCCAGAGGTACATTGAGACACATGAGCGAAGTCTTTGACCTGGCCGTTATCGGCGGCGGAGTGAACGGAGCTGGCATTGCCCGCGATGCGGCAGGCCGCGGTGCCAAAGTGTTGCTGCTGGAAGGCGGCGATCTGGCACAAGGAACCAGTTCCGCTTCGACCAAGCTGATTCACGGCGGGCTGCGCTATCTCGAACATTATGAATTCTCACTGGTGCGCGAAGCCTTGGCAGAGCGCGAAGCGCTGTGGCGGATCGCGCCGCACATCATCCACCCGATGCGGTTCGTGCTGCCCTATGTCGAGGGGCTGCGCCCCCGCTGGCTGCTGCGCCTCGGGCTGTTCCTTTACGACCATATCGGCGGGCGCAAGCGGCTTCCCGCCACCCGCACGGTCGACCTGCGCCGCCATCAGGCGGGCGGTCCGCTGAAGGGCGGCTTTTCGACCGGGTTCGAATATTCCGACGGCTGGGTCGACGATGCGCGGCTGGTGGTTCTCAATGCTCGTGATGCCGTTGAGCATGGCGCCACGGTGCGCACCCGGACCCGGGTCACTTCCGCCCGGCGCGAGGACGGCCTGTGGCGGATCGAGGCGGGCAACGAGATTTTCCACGCCCGCGCCCTTATCAATGCCGCCGGACCGCGCGTGCTGGAAGTGGAGCGGATCGCCGGGGACGCACCCGAATATGCGATGCGCTTGGTGCGCGGCAGCCATATTGTCGTGCCGCGCCTGTTCGACCATGACTATGCCTATTTCTTCCAACTGCCCGATGGCCGCATATTCTTCGCGATCCCTTATGAGCGCCACTACACTCTGATTGGCACGACTGACGTCGATCACGACAAGTCGCTCGACAAGGTGGAGGCGAGTGCCGAGGAAATCGCCTATCTGTGCGACGGGGCGAGCCGGTACTTTTCGAAGACCATCACCCCGGCAGACGTGGTCTGGACCTATTCCGGCGTGCGCCCGCTGGTCAGCGACAACAGCGGCAAGCCGGAAGAGGCGACCCGCGGTTACCGTCTCGAACTGTCACCGACCGGCGAAGGCGCACCCTTGCTTTCGGTCTATGGCGGCAAGATCACGACCTATCGCCACCTGGCCGAAGAAGCAGTCGATCTGATGGCTGCGCGCCTGCCGGCGCTGTCAGGCAAGCCCTGGACGCGCAAGAAAGCGCTGCCGGGGGGCGACTTCGCGATCGACGGCCTGCCTGCCTTGATCCGCAGTCTGGGCCAGGAATTCCCGTTTCTCTCCGCCGATGATGCGGATCGCATTGGCCGTGCCTATGGCACCCTGGCGCGCGAATGGTTGGCCAATCCCCGCGGACGGGACTTTGGCGGCGGACTTAGCCAGGCCGAAGTTGACTACCTCGTCGCCAAGGAATGGGCAAAGACCGCCGAAGACGTCTTGTGGCGCCGGACCAAGTTGGGCCTGCGACTCAACGCGCAGGAGCAGGCCGCGCTGGCGGAATACCTCGGCGGCTAGAGAACCTCTCCGTGCGCGCAGCGCATGGGGAGGGGGACCGTCGCCGCAGGCGATGGTGGAGGGGCCTGCATCGTTGCGTCAAAGCCCCTCCGTCAGCCGCTTCGCGCCTGCCACCTCCCCATGCGCTGCGCGCACAGGGAGGATCTATGCGTTTGCGCCAAGGGCCCGCCACGCCAGGTCGGCAAATTCGCAGAGCAGCGGCCGGGTTTCCCGCGGATCGATGATGTCCTCGATCCCGAATTTCTCCGCCGTGCGAAACGGGCTGCGGACTCGGTTGAGCCGCTCGCGAATCGCTTCGAGGTGGGCCTGCGGGTCCTTCGCCGCTTCGATCTCGCTTTTGTAGGCCACTTCGATTCCGCCCTCGATTGGCAGGCTGCCCCAATCGCCGCTGGGCCAGGCGAAGCGGTATTGGAACGCTTCGGCGTTGCTCATCGCGCTGCCGGCAATGCCATAGGCGCGGCGGATTACCACACAGCACAGCGGCACCGTGGCCTTGTAGATCGCGTTCATCGCGTTGACGCCGTACCGGATCGTGCCGCTGGTCTCTGCCGCCAGCCCGATCATGAAGCCGGGGTTGTCGACCAGGTGGACCACGGGCAAGCGGAACTGGTCGGCCAGCTTGATGAAGCGTTCCACTTTCTCGCTGGTCTTGGCTTCCCACGATCCACCAAGGAAGCTGGGGTCGGAGGCGACGACGGCCACCGGCCAGCCATCCAGCCGGGCAAAGGCGGTGATCGCGGCGCGGCCCCACAGGCGGCCCATTTCGAACACTGAACCCTTGTCAAACGCGGCATCGAGCAGGCGCCGCATCGAATAGACCTGCTTCGCTTCGCGCGGAACAAGGTCCACCAGGCTTTGTTCACGCCGGTCGACCGGGTCGGCACTGGCGATTCGCGGCGCGTGTTGGCCGACATGGCTGGGCAGGTAGGAGAGGAAGCGGCGGGCGCGGGCAAAGGCTTCCTGTTCACTGCCCACTTCTTCGTCGACCACGCCGTTGCGGGTATGGATCGCACTGCCGCCCAGGCTCTCCTTGTCGCTGGCTTCGCCGATCGCTTCGACCACGGCGGGTCCGGCGGCAAACAGCTGCGACAGGCCCTTGACCATGATTGAGTAATGGCTGGCAACGACCCGTGCCGCGCCTAGACCCGCTGTCGGACCAAGCGCCAAGGCGACGACCGGCACCGTCTCCAGGTTCTTGACGATCTCCCCCCAGCCGGGCGTGGCGGGGACATAGGTTGCGCCGATGTCTTCCAGCGTCTTGACCGAGCCGCCGCCGCCCGTCCCGTCGATCATCCGGATCAACGGGATTTTCAGCGTATGGGCCATCTGTTCGCACTGCACGAACTTGCGGTGGATCGCCGCATCGGCAGCCCCGCCACGCACCGTGAAGTCATCGGCCGAAGCGACCACGGGACGATTCTCGATATTGGCGCGGCCGAAGACCAGGTTTGATGGCGACAGATCGAGCAAGTCTCCATCCGGCCCATAGTGACCCTTGCCGGCAATCTTGCCGATTTCGCGGAAGGAGCCGGGATCGACCAGTCCCTTGATCCGGGCGCGCGCGTCCAGCTTGCCGCGCGAATGCTGGCGTGCGACCTTTTCCGGACCGCCCATCTGCTCTGCCAACTTGCGGCGGGTGCGCAGTTCCTCGACTTCCGGTTTCCAGGTCATTCGTCCTCCCAATGCCTCCCGTCCCGCCGTTCAAGATGACGAAAACATGGGGACAGTGGCTAGGCTGCAAATCAGGGTGCTGCAATGCCCCTTGCGCACGGCGCGACGCGACACTAGAGCGACCGCAAATCTCCTAGGCGAAATCCCAACGGGGCAACCATATGTCAGACCGTTTCAACACCATTGCCGGATGGACGCTGTTTTCCGGCGTCGTATTGCTGGGCCTTTCGGCCGTAAGTTCGCGTTATTTCCATGCTGGCAAGGAACAGCGCCCTGAAAAGATGGGCTTTGAGATCGCCGGTGTCGTCCAGGAAGGCGAAGGCGGCAAGGCCGAAGCCCCGTTTGAATCGTTCCTTGCCACGGCAGACGTGGCCAAGGGCGAGAAGGTCTTCGCCAAGTGCGCGGCCTGCCACACCATCAACCAGGGCGGAGCCAATGGCATCGGTCCGAATCTCTATGCCGTAATGGGCGAGGCCGTGGGCCAAGGCCGCGGCGGGTTTGCCTTCTCTGATGCGCTGAAGTCGAAGGGCGGCAAGTGGGACTGGGCCGCGATGAATTCGTGGCTGACCAATCCGGCAGCCCATGCTCCGGGCACCAAGATGTCCTTTGCGGGCCTGTCCGACGCCCAGGAACGCGCAAATCTGATGGTTTATATGAACGCACAGGGTTCTAACCTGCCCTTGCCGCCGGTACCGGCTACGCCCGCTGGCGACGCTGCCGGCGCTGCTCCGGCCGCCGTTGTCGGTGATGCGGCAAAAGGCCAGAAGAGCTATGCCAAGTGCGCGGCGTGCCATACCATCAACGCTGGCGGTGCCAATGGCATCGGTCCGAACCTTGCGGGCATTTTCGGTGAGGGCGTTGCCCAGGGCCGTGGCGGTTATGCTTTCTCTGACGCGCTCAAAGCCAAGGGCGGCAAGTGGGACGACGCCACGCTTGATGCATGGCTGACCGATCCGGCCAAGTTCGCTCCGGGCACCAAGATGAGCTTTGCCGGTCTTTCGGACGCTCAGGAACGCGCCAATATCATCGCCTATCTGAAGACCGCCAAGTAAGGCCGGTTTTAAGAGCAAGCGAAGGGGCGGGGCCGCAAGGCTCCGCCCTTTTCGCATGGGCGCGCCACTTGCGTCGTCCCCGCGCAAGCGGGGATCGGTGGCCAAAACTTGCGGCGTTGCGGTTTACAGCCAGCGGCCCCCGGTCAAGCCGGTGGCGACGCCGTAAGGGCTTTATCCCTTGAAGCCTTGGGCAATGACGTACCACTCGGAAGAATCCTTGCGGCTGGCCGGCGGTTTCGCATGCTTGACCGTGGTGAAGTGCTTTTTCAGCAGGGTCAGAAGGTCGGTGTCGGTGCCGCCTGCCAGCACCTTGGCGACAAAGGCGCCGCCCGGACTAAGGTTCTCGATCGCAAAGTGGGCGGCTGTTTCAACCAGGCCCATCGTCCGCAAGTGGTCAGTCTGCTTGTGCCCCACTGTGTTGGCCGCCATGTCCGAAATGACCAGATCGGGTGGACCGTCCAGTGCGTCGGTTAGGGCAGCAGGGGCTTCGTCAGCCATGAAATCCATTTGGAAGATGGTGACGCCCTCGATCGGGTCAGTTGGCAGCAGATCGATGCCCACGACCGCTGCCTTGGGGTTGCGCTGGCGGACCACCTGGCTCCACCCGCCGGGGGCGATGCCCAGGTCAACCACGCGGCGCGCACCCTTGATCAGACCATACTTTTCATCCAGCTCGATCAGTTTGAACGCGGCGCGACTGCGCCAGCCTTCGGCCTTCGCCTGCTTGACGTAGGGATCGTTGAGCTGCCGGGTCAGCCAGCGTGCGGAACTGGTAGACCGTTTTTTCGCGGTACGCAGCCGTTCGTGCGGATCCTTTCCGGAACGGCTCATGATGTTCGTCGCTTCATCTGTCTGAAAGCGGCGCGAGCCCGCTCCGCAGCATCTCCGGAAGCCATCAGTCCCCGCAGGATGCCCTCGCGGATGCCGCGGTCGGCAACGCCCAGCTTGTGCGCGGGCCACAGGTCCAGGATCGCTTCGAGGATTGCACAGCCCGCCACTACCAGGTCCGAGCGCTCGCGTCCGATACACGGTTGTGCACGCCGTTGTGCCGGGGTCATCGCAGCCAGAGAGCCACAGAGGCTGCGCATCGAATCACTCCGGACAATCAACCCGTCAACAGCGCTGCGGTCGTATTGCGGCAGTTCCAGATGCAGGCTGGCAAGGGTGGTTACGGTGCCGCTGGTGCCCAGCAGGCGCAGCGGCGCTTCGGGTGCGGCGCGGTCGATCCAGTCGAGCGCACGGGCCGCGAAGGGCGCAAGGCTATCGCGCACCAGCTGTTTCATCCGGTCATAGCGCACGGCGCGGCCAACCGGGTCGTCCGGCTCTTCCTCGCAGCTTTCGGTCAGGGATACCACGCCCCATGGAACGCTCTGCCAATCGTGGATCAGCGGCGTATCGTCGGGGCGCGTTTCGACCAGAACGAGTTCGGTGGACCCGCCACCGATGTCGAATACCATGGCCGGACCTTCGCCTGCTTCGAGCAGAATATGGCAGCCCATCACCGCGAGGCGCGCTTCCTCCTTGGCGCTGATGATATCGAGCAGGATGCCGGTTTCCTGGCGCACCCTGGTGATGAATTCGGCGCCGTTTTCTGCCCGGCGGCAGGCCTCGGTCGCAACCGAGCGCGCGAGGTGAACATTGCGACGTTTCAGCTTGTCGGCACAGATTTGCAATGCACCCAGCGCGCGGTCCATTGCGGCGTCGCTGAGCCTACCGGTCTGCGCCAGTCCTTCACCAAGGCGCACGACCCTGCTGAACGCGTCGACCACGACAAAGCTGTCGCCCTGAGGGCGGGCGATCAGCAGCCGGCAATTGTTGGTGCCCAGGTCGATCGCGGCAAAAGCCTGGCGTTGAAAGGGGGCGGCGCGCTGCGCCTGATGCCATCCGGGCTCGGGCCGGCCGGAACCACCGGAGCGGTGCGGAGAAGGGCTGTTTACGCGATCCTTGGCCGCAGCCGCGGGTCGCTTGTTTGCATTCTGCCCGTTCGTACCACGCGGCGGCGGAGAATAGTCCGCCATATCATTCACACTCTTTATCGTTTTCACGCGGCCAGTCGGGCCGCACACCTGACGCGATGGTAGACCGCTCTGGCGCAGGGGGCAAGTGGCGGGTCTCCGGTGCGCTTGACGGCGCGGCGCAGCCCGACTAGAGGCACCCGCCTGTTGCCCCGTCGTCTAATGGCAAGACTACGGATTCTGATTCCGTCTATCGAGGTTCGAATCCTCGCGGGGCATCCAGTTTTTCAACGGAACCAAGCTTGCCCGGCCTCGTTTTGAGCGCCGGGTTTCGTCGTTTTCAAGCCGGCTTTGACAGGCGCGTCGCAAGGGACGAAAAGGGATCAATGACAGAAGAAGACAAGCAAGAACGGCTGCACCGGCGCCGTTTCTACAAGGCCGAGCAGGAAGCCGGCTTTGTCGAATCGCAAGACCACTCCACCCCCCAGACGCGCAGCCCCGCCTACATGCTGGCGTTCCGCGATACCGACTTCCTGCTGCGCGAGGAACTGCGCCCGGTTCGGTTCCAGCTGGAACTGCTGAAATGCGAAATGCTGTTGGACGAGGCGAACATTGGTTCGACCCTGGTATGCTATGGCTCCGCGCGCATTCCCGCGCCTGAGGCGGTAGACGACTTCCTGGCCACGGTAACCGAGGAAAAGCGGTCCGTCGCAGAAAGTCTGGCGGCCAAGGCGAAGTACTATGAGGAAGCGCGCGAACTGGCGCGGATCGCGTCGAGCTGCGGCATCGTCGAGAAGGGCATGCGCCAGTTCGTCGTCTGTTCGGGCGGCGGGCCTTCGATCATGGAAGCGGCCAATCGCGGCGCGGTTGAGGCAGGGGCCGAGACGATCGGCCTCAACATCGTGCTGCCGCATGAACAGGCTCCCAATTCCTACGTCACCCCGCGGCTGGCCTTCCAGTTCCACTACTTTGCCCTGCGCAAGATGCATTTCCTGCTGCGCGCGCGGGCGGTCGCGGTTTTCCCGGGTGGATTTGGGACGTTCGACGAGTTCTTCGAGCTGCTGACCCTGATCCAGACCGGCAAAATGAAGCCGATTCCGATCCTGTTGTTCGGCAAGGAATTCTGGACCCGCGTGGTCAACTTCGATGCGCTCGCCGAGGAAGGCGTGATCAGTCCCGATGACCTCAAGCTGTTCCACTGGGTCGAAACCGCACAGGAAGCCTGGGCCGTGATCCGGGATTTCTATTCGCTGGACTGATCCGAAGCTTCGGTATGGCCCAAGGGGCCGCTTCCGCCGCCAAGGCCGGGAGCGGCCAGCAGCGCTGAGCGGACGAATCTCCGTGCACGCTCAACGGCTTCGACGAGGTCGTGGCCTGCGGCAAGGTATGTCGCAATCGCACTCGACATGGTGCAGCCGGTACCGTGTGTGTGCCGCGTGTGGATCCGGGGCGAGGACATGACGCGCGGGCTCGTGTCCGGAAGGACAAGCACATCGTCGACCATTTCGCCGGTCGCATCGCCGCCCTTGGCCAGGTATGCAATGCCGCGGGCCGTCATGCCCGCATGGCCACCCAGAGCCGCCAGTTCCGGGACGTTGGGCGTTGACAGCGTGGCCAGTTGCATCAGGCGTTCGAACGCGGCGATGGTTGCTTCATCGGCCAGGGCGGCGCCACTTGTTGCAATCATCACCGGATCAAAGACCACTGGTACGGTCAGACTTTCGAGCCGGTCGGCCACCAGATGCGCGACAGTGGGGGAGCCGAGCATCCCGATTTTCACGGCATCTATGCCGATGTCGCTGATGCAGGCCTCGATTTGCGCCGCAATCAGTTCAGGCGACAGGATATAAACCGCGGTTACGCCCAGCGTGTTTTGCGCTGTTACTGCGGTTATTGCCGTCATGGCATAGCCGCCGAGCCGGGTTATGGTCTTGATGTCGGCTTGAATTCCGGCTCCGCCCGAACTGTCGGACCCCGCAATCGAGAGCACGCGAACAGGTCTGTTCATGGGGTCACCAAGACTATTTAGCCCTTGAACTTTCGCACCGTTGAAGGTGGATGCTGGGCGTGCAGGTTCTTTGCCCGCGTCGGGCGGTCAAGCAACTCACCTCCGCAGTTGGGGCAGCGCTCGTCCAACCGATCGGCACATTCCGTACAAAAGGTGCATTCGAAGCTGCAGATGAAGGCACCCGGCAAGTCGGCCGGCAAGTCGGCTCCGCACGTTTCGCAATCAGGGCGCATTTCAAGCATCGGCAGCTTCCTTGACCGCCGCGCAGATCGCATCAACCACTTGCTCGACCTGCTCGGCATCATCGCCTTCGGCCATCACCCGAATGACCGGCTCCGTCCCGGACGGGCGGATCACCAGACGGCCCTTTCCGGCAAGAGCGGCTTCGGCTTCGGCAATGACCGTCTGAACGCCCGGGTTTTCCAGTGGCTTGCCGCCTGCAAAGCGGACGTTCTTGAGCAATTGCGGCACCGGGTCGAAGAGATGAAGCAGTTCACTGGCGCGCTTGCCCGATTGGACCAGCGCGGCCAGGACCTGCAGGCCGGCAACCGTGCCATCACCGGTGGTACCATGATCGAGCAGGATCATGTGACCGCTTTGCTCCCCGCCAACATTGAAGCCATCGGTCTTCATCTTTTCGAGCACATGGCGATCGCCGACCTTGGTCCGCTCAAGCGTAAGGCCCTGCGTGGCCAGAAAGCGTTCGAGCCCAAGATTGGACATCACGGTCGCAACGACGCCGCCGCCGCGCAGTGCTCCGCGATTGGCCAGCTGGGTGCCGATCAACGCCATGATCTGGTCGCCATCGACAGTCTGCCCTTTTTCATCGACCACGATCAGGCGATCGGCATCGCCGTCCAGTGCAATGCCGATATCGGCACCGCTCGCCACCACGGTTTCCTTGATCAGGGCAAGGTGGGTAGAGCCGCACTTGTTGTTGATGTTGGTGCCGTTGGGCTGGACCCCGACCGAGATCACTTCAGCGCCAAGTTCCCACATTGCGGATGGAGCGACCTGGTAAGCCGCGCCATGAGCGCAGTCGATCACGATCTTGAGGCCATCAAGCCGGACATCATCGGGCAAGGATCCCTTGACTGCGTGAATATAGCGGCCGCTGGCATCGTCGATACGCCGGGCGCGGCCAATTTCGGCTGCAGGAGCTAGGCGGAGTTCCTCGCCCAGCATCTTTTCGATTGCCAGTTCATCGGCGTCGGACAGTTTGAACCCGTCGGGCCCGAATAGCTTGATGCCGTTGTCCTCGTAGGGATTGTGACTGGCAGAGATCATCACCCCAACGTCAGCGCGCAGCTCGCGGGTCAGCATCGCAATCGCCGGGGTGGGCAGCGGACCAGTCAGGATGACGTCCATCCCTACGCTGGTAAAACCGGCGACGAGGGCGTTTTCGAGCATGTAGCCCGAAAGGCGGGTATCCTTGCCAATAACCACGCGGTGCCGGCGTTTTCCGCGCATGAACCGGGTTCCAGCAGCTTGGCCGACTTTCATGGCGACCGCGGCGGTCATGACTCCGGAATTGGTCAGCCCGCGAATGCCGTCGGTGCCGAAATAGTTGCGTGCCATCGGTGTACTCTTGCAGCGTGACCTTCAAAAATTGCTATGTCGATTTGCGGCGCTAAAGTCACGCGATCAATGTCACCCCCAAGGGAGCATCCATGACTGCCGATTCACATTCTGCCGGCCGCGCCAGCAGCTTCATACCCGATGTCCGGGTTCCGGTGGGCTGGACGCTGGGCGGTCTTGCCGCTGGCCTGATCTTGGGCATTGCGCTGGAGGGGGCGAACATTGCGGCCCGGGTGCTGCCCGTCGCCGATGTGGTTGGCACGCTTTGGTTGCGCGGATTGCAGATGACCATCGTGCCGCTGGTCGCGGCTCTGCTGGTGATCGGGATTGTCCAGACAGTCGCGGCCGCCAATGCCGGGCGCGTGGCCGCCACATCGCTCGCGCTTTTCGCGGCAGTCCTGACCACTGGAACCATGTTTGCGGCTTTTGCCATGCCCGCCGTGCTCGACCTGTTTCCGATCCCGCCTGCTGCGGCCGAAGCCCTGCGGCAGGGGCTGACAGCGGACCAGGCAAGTGCCGTGCCGTCGATCGCCGACTTCTTCAAATCGCTGATCCCGTCGAACATCTTTGCCGCAGCGGCCGAGACGGCGATGATCGCGATCATCGTCTTTTTCAGCCTGCTTGCACTCGCCATCGTTCGCCTGCCCACCGCGCATCGCCAGCTGATGATGACTTTCTTTGAAGCGATAACCGGAACGATGCTGGTGATCATCGGCTGGGTTCTGTGGCTTTCACCGCTGGGGGTGTTTGCTTTGTCGCTCACGGTTGCCGGGCAAAGTGGCGTGGCCGCACTGGGAGCATTGGTGCACTATATCCTGACCGTAGCGTCGATGGGCAGTGTGGTACTGCTTATGGCCTATGGCGTTGCGGTCTTTGCGGCGCGGCAGCCCCTGGCCCGTTTTTTCCGGGCGGTTCTGCCGGTCCAGGCCATGGCAATCTCGACCCAATCATCGCTGGCCAGCCTGCCGACGATGCTGGCGGCATGCCGCACTTTGGGATTGAAGGAAACGACCGGGGAATTCGTTCTGCCGCTGGCGGTTGCCTTGTTTCGTGCGACCGGTCCCGTGATGAACCTGGCTGTCGCGATCTACATTGCCCGCATGGTCGGCGTCGAGCTGACCCCGCTGGTGTTGGCGACAGGCGTTATGGTCGCCTTGGCGACCACCATTGGTTCGGTTTCGCTCCCCGGCGCAATCAGCTTTGTCACGGCGGTGGGCCCGATCGCGATCGCCATGGGCGTCCCGATCGGGCCGTTGGCGCTGTTGGTTGCGGTCGAGGTCTTGCCCGACATCATGCGCACGCTTGGCAATGTGACGATGGACGTGGCGGTCGCCGCAACGGTGGATCGCCACGCCGCTGATGAGGGTGAGGCCGAAACCCATTAAAAGGTTTCGCGCCGAGAGCGCAGAGCAACCACCCACCGCCACTCCGGCGCAGGCCGGAGCCCAGCTCTTCCAGAAACGCCGCAGCGTGGCGGCGATCTTGTTCGTCGGACTGTGTCCCGGCGCCGGGATGACGGGGGCTTTGTTTTCCTACAGCGCTACTGCCTGCTAAATTCGCGGCGGCTCTTTGCAATCGTTGTTCTGTCACGCCGCCCGTTGGCGGGGCCAGTTCTGTGCGCGGGGGCTGCTTTTTTACTCCCCCGGCTGCACGGTTGCTCCGGAAATGACCCGGGCGACCAGCATTTCTGCCAGTTTCAGCTTGTTGGAAGAAGTGGACTGGGTGTCAACTGTGTCAACTTCTTCCAACAGGCGTGTCTTTGCGCGAACCCCTTCGGGCTAACCCGGCGCTGCCATGCATACAGGAGGTGAACTTGCCCCGTCACAGCGCCTTTTCGTAGATCGTGTATTCCTTGTTGACGCGGCTCTCGATCGCATCGGCAATGGCATTCATGCCCTGGTTGTCGTCCAGCACCCAGCCGATCTCGCCCCGGGTCGCGCCGTATCGGGTGACCGCATTGCGCCGGATCGCCTCGATCATCATGAAGGCGAGCTGGCTCGCGAGCCGGCTGCCCTGATGCTTCTTGAGCACGCCCATCAGTGGGACGCGCATGGTCCGGGCGTGGGGCTGGCGCAGCCACCACAGCAGCTTGGCCCAGTTGAACGGCCACAGGCTGCCGCCCATCGGTTTCAGTTGTTCGTTGAGATCCGGCAAGGTCATCATGAAGGCCACTGGTTCGCCTTCATATTCCGCAATCATGATCAGGTCCTCGCGGACGATCGGCTTAAACTTCTTGCCCGCATAAGCGATTTCGCGGTCGGTGAAGGGCACAAAGCCCCAGTTGTCCGACCATGCGTCGTTGAGGATGTGCAGGATGATCGCGGCTTCGGCGTCGAATTTCGACTTGTCCACGCCGCGCACCCGGATCTTTGCATTGCGTTCGCCAGATTGGACAATGCGCTGGATCAGGGGAGGAAATTCCTTGGTGATATCCAGCTCGTAGGTCCGCAGCAGCTTGGCCGGACTATAGCCCTGGGCCTCGATATAGTGCTGATAGCGTTCCGGTTGGTGGCCCATCATCACCGTCGGGGGGTGGTCAAAGCCCTTGGTCAGTTGGCCCGGCTCTTCCCACACCGACATCGACAGCGGGGCAAGGACGCGGTTCATCCCCTGGTCCCGCAACCACTGTTCGGCTCGCGCAATCAGCGCTGCGGCAACGGCCTCGTCCTCGGCCTCCAGCAGTCCCCAGTTGCCGGTGCCGGGCCCCATGCCTTGCGCCGGGTCCATGGCCGTCGCCAGATGATCAATATGAGCAGAAATGCGCCCGACAACCTGATCGGCGCGCCGCGCCAGAAACAATTGCACGTCCGCGTGATCGAAGAACGGGTTTTTGCCCTTGGTCAGAAGCTCCGTCACTTCGTTGCGCAGCGGCGGCACCCAGTTGGGATCGGATCGATTGAGGCGATAAGCCAGATCGATAAAAGCATTCAGGTCGGACTTGCCGGTTACCGGTGCGACATTTATCTCGTTTTTTGCCACGATGCTGCCTTTGTTCAGGGTCAATGCGACCTGTCTATGGTTAGGGCCGGTTGTCAAGCACCCGCCGGGGCGGCCTCATACGGATCAGATTGCGCATGACTGTTCAGGAAAAGATTACCGCACCGCAGCCCAAATCGGCCATTCCCGACGATATGGCGATGCTGCGCGCGGCTGTAGAACTGACCCGCGACATTTCGGTGGCGCGACCGGAAATCTACTGGCCCGACATGCTGGTGTCGGCGGTGGTGGGCTATGCCGGGATTGCGGGGGCCATCCTGCTGTCCGGGTGGGACGCGTGGGCCTGTGCCGCGGTCGCGGTTTTCACCCTCTACCGCGCGCTGCTGTTCATCCACGAACTGACCCATATCCACAAGAATGCCCTGCCGGGCTTCCGCTTTGGCTGGAACCTGCTGGTCGGTATTCCGATGCTCACCCCGTCCTTCATGTACGAAGGCGTGCACACGCTGCACCATGCCCGCACCCGTTACGGCACGGCAGAGGATCCGGAATATCTTCCGCTCGCCCTGATGAAGCCGTGGAGTCTGCCGCTGTTCATTGTGGTCGCGATCCTGCTGCCTTTCGGCCTGCTGATCCGCTCGGCAATCCTGGTGCCGCTCGGTGCAGTTATCCCGCCGCTGCGCAAGCTGGTGTGGGAGCGGGCCTCGTCGCTGTCGATCAATCCCGATTTTCGCCGCCGCCCGCCGGAAGGCACCTTTGCGCGGATGGTATGGTGGCAGGAGCTTGGCGCCAGTGTTTGGGCGCTGGCTCTGCTCGCCAGCACCCAGGTATGGGGCTGGCGGCCGCTGCTGATCGCCATTGCGGTTGTTTCGGCCGTGGCCGTACTGAACCAGGTGCGCACCCTGGTGGCCCATCTCTGGGAAAACGAGGGCGAGGCGATGACCGTTACGGCGCAGTACCTGGATTCGGTCAACGTGCCGCCGCCGGAACTGTTTGCACCGCTGTGGGCGCCGGTGGGCCTGCGCTATCATGCGCTGCACCATCTGCTGCCTTCGATGCCGTACCACTCGCTGGGCGAAGCGCACCGCCGGATCACCGCGCACCTTGGCACGGGCTCGACCTATCAGCAGGCGAGCTATACCGGTTTCATGCCTTTGCTGGGCAAGATCGCGCGTTCGACCATGGTGCGGCGCTAGGGCCTATTCCTCGGTCCTGACCAGAACGGTCTCGCCGACCAGATAGAATAGCATGAACGGCGCCCATGCCGCGATAAGCGCCGGGTATCCGCCGAAATTGCCCATCGCCAGCGCCGCATTGTCGACGACGAAATAGGCAAAGCCCAGTGCCATGCCGGCAATCGCGCGGACCAGTAGCTGCCCCGAGCGCGCCAGACCAAAGGCGGCAACCGACCCGAGCAGCGGCATCAGCAGGACCGACAGGGGGCCAGAGAACTTGTGCCACCATTTGCCTTCCAGCTCGCTGGTCCGACGCCCGCCCGCTTTCATCGCCTGGATCGAGCGGCGCAGTTCGAAGATGTTCTGACCGTCTGGATCGACCTTGCCGATCGTGACTTGGATCGGCGTTACAGCCGGGGCGACGATCCGCGTGCCAACGGGTTCTTGCACGGTGGTCCGCACATCGAACCGCCGGGCATTGTCCATCCGCCAACCCGGATTGGCATAGGTCGCCCGATCGCTGCGGATCTGTTCGACCACCATTCCGCCCCTGTCGCGGCGATACCAGGTGACACCGGTCATGACGATGTCGGCGCCGCTGCCGGTGACCGTGCCCGCCGTCAGGATATTGGTGTCGTCGCGCAGATAGACGTTGGCCTTGACCCCGGTATCTTTAGGGATTGGCGCATATTTGAGTTCGCTCCACTGCTTCAACTTGCCGGTCGCATTGGCGACCACGGCTTCGTTGAAGGCGAAACTGCCAAGCGCTACCACGCTGGCTGTCAGCAGCATGGGTGCAAGCACCTGATGAGCCGAAAGACCGGCTGCGCGCATTGCGATCACTTCGCTGTTCTGGTTGAGCGGCCAGAAGGTGAACAGCGTTGCCAGCAGGACCGAATAGGGCAGGAACCGGGCGATCAGCTGGGGAATGCGCAGCGAGACATAGTACAGGATTTCAGCCTGGCCGTTGCCCGGAACGGCCAGGATGTTGCCGCTTTCCGAGAGCAAATCCAGCATTTGCAGGACCAGGACCAGCAGGACCAGCAAGCCCAGGATACGGGTGATGAAAAGGCGTGCCAGGTACAGCGTCAGCGTGCGCGAAGGGAACATGGCGGCGAACATCACGCGGTCCTTGCCTTGCGCTGGCTGCGCTTCCACAGCGTGGCGATCTTCTTGCCGAGGGTGTTGAAGAATTTCTCGAGCGCGCCGATCGGCTGACCGCCGGGAACATAGGCCACGCGCCAGTACATCCAAACGATCAGCGCGGCGAACAGGGCGAAAGGCCCCCACAGGATCAGTTCCGGCGGAAAGCGTCCCTGCGCTCCGGCGGCTTGTCCGTACTCATTGATCTTGTGATAGGCGACCACCAGCACGATCGACACGAAGACGCCGAGCGGCGAGGTCGAGCGCTTGGGCGGCACCGCCAAGGCAACGGCAAGCAGCGGCAAGAGCAGCATCATCACCACTTCGACCAGGCGGAAGTTCAGACTGGCGCGGGTCTCGTTGCGCAGTTCGCGGGTGGCCGTGTCGCTCCAGCCGATCCGCAGCAGTTCGGGCAGGATATATTCGCGTTCCTTGCCGCCGCGTTCGCGAAAGCGTTCGATGGTTGGCAGGTCAATCGGCAGATCATGCCGCGAGAAGCTCAGCACCCGGGGGCTGGCACCGGGTTCGTCCTGGATGATCTGACCATCGGTCAGCCGCAGGATGATCGTGTCCGGGCTGCCCTTGAGGGCAAGGAACTGGCCTTCGCGCGCGGAGATCGTCAGCACCTGGCCCTGCGGCGAAGAGAAGCGCGCAAAGATCCCACTGAGCTGGCGACCATTGTCCCGGCTCTGGTCGATCTTGAGGGCAACGCGGTCCTGCAGGGTGGTGAACTCGCCAACCTTGATCGAGGCACCGAGCGCGCCCGAGCGCAGTTCAAAGTCGAGCTGTTCGTACCAATAGCGCGACAATGGCTGGAGATAGCCAACGATCAGCAGGTTGGCCGCGGCCAGGACCAGGGTGATCGCATAGGGCACGCGCAGCAGCCGCGTGTAGCTGAGCCCGACCGCGCGCATCACATCCAGCTCGCTGGTCGTCGCCAGCTTGCGGAAAGCCGTCAGGATTCCCAGCATCAGCCCCAGCGGGATCGCCAGGCTGGCATATTCAGGCATGAGGTTGGCCAGCATCCGGAACACGACCGAGATCGGGCCGCCTTCGTTGCCGACGAATTCGAACAGCTTGAGCATCTTGTCGAGCACCAGCAGCGACGCGGCGACGACAAAGACCGCCAGCATGGGGCCAAGCACCAGCCGGAAGATATAGCGGTCGATGGCGGGGATCGACTTCACTGGGGACCTGGTGCCCGGAATTGCCTCATGCGCGATCCATAGCCAGCCAGGCGCCGGCGGCAAAGGGTAAATGCGGGTGGTTGCAGCCGCCAGGGCTCAGTTCACGCCTTTTCCAGCGTGCATTGCAGCGGGTGCTGGTTCTGCCGGGCGAAATCCATCACCTGGTTCACCTTGGTTTCGGCGATTTCGTAGGGATAGATGCCGCAGACGCCAACGCCGCGCTGGTGGACGTGGAGCATGACCCGGGTCGCCTGTTCCAGGTCCATGCCGAAGAACCGCTTGAGCACCATCACCACGAATTCCATCGGGGTATAGTCATCGTTCAGCATCAGCACCTTGAACTGGCTGGGCTTCTTGGGCTTGGCGCGGGTCTTGGTGGCAATGCCGACCTGTCCCTGGCCATCGGACGGGCCTTCGCCTTCGCCGTCTTCGGCGCAGCGGTTTGGTTCCAGGGCAAGGTCAGGGGCAAAGTGCATCAGCATGAAATATCGTATCGGAGGGGGTCAGGACAAGGGGCGACGCGATAAAGCGAAAGGCCGGACGGCGCAAACTGCACCATCCGGCCTTTGGCGTGGATCTCGCGGTCCGGCGTGGAGAGAGGGCGCCGGGCCGCGAGGAGCGGCTGCCCTCAGGCGGCCTGCTTGACCTTTTCGATCGCCAGGCTGACGCGGTTCTGGATCGGCGCGAAGGCTTCGTTGGCGAGCTTCACGGCCTTTTCCGAGTTCTTCGAACCGGTGGCGACGGCGGCGTCGAAGTTGCGGCGCAGGATTTCACCCTGCA
>JBKHWO010000009.1:0-2946 GCA_046566485.1 Alphaproteobacteria bacterium
CCGGACACCACCCTCCTCGCTCGCCTCAACCAGGCCTTCAGCGCTCAGGCCTTCGCCATAGACAAAGGCCAGATATTGCTGTCCCAGGCTCCCCTTCGGGCAGCGCGCCAACCGTTCGCGGTCGCGCAGGCGATCGAGCAGATTGCTACGGCAGGCCAGGATGCGCCTCCCGCCTTCGGATCCCGCAAACCGCCTGAAATGGCGATAATAGCTGTTTCCAGCCAAGGCCTCGACAATCCTGAATACCTGTGCGGTATCTTCCTTGTCGCGGAGCAGGATCTTCATCGCCGAGAGCGCCTCTCCCGGGCGGATCCTGCGCTTCAGTTCTTGTCCCTGCATCTTCGCCTCGCTTGCCATTTCGATGCGGCCAAATCACCCAAACCGCTTGGCTCCGGCCAACGCCCGCTCGGCATCGGAAACCAGATCGCGCATCACCTCGGCAGCGGGGCGCACCGCCTTGATCAGCCCAATGCCCTGCCCGGCAAACCCGGGGAGCACATCCATGCGTTTGTCGCGGATCGCTGCAGCCATGACCGGGCCGGCAATCATCGATTGGTAGGGCATGGGGAGCGGCTCCTTGCCCGCTTCGATCCAGGCATTGGCCCACTTGTTGGCGATCATCCGGGCCGGTTTGCCAGTGATCGAGCGACTGACCACAGTGTCGCCATCGCCGCCTTCGGCTATGGCCTGTTTCTGGAAGTCCTCGATTCCAGCCTCTTCGGTCGCCAAGAAGGCCGTTCCCACCCAGGCGCCCTCGGCGCCCAGCATGAAGGCCGCTGCAACACCCCGCCCGTCGCTTATGCCACCGGCACCCAGCACAGGAACCCGGTCGCCCACGGCGTCGACCACCTGCGGGATCAGCGAAATCGTCCCGATCGGCGAATTGTGACCGCCGCCGTCGTGGCCCTGCGCGACGATCATGTCGATCCCGGACTCGACCACCTGTATGGCGTGTTTGACTTTGCCGACCACCGCCATCACTACCGTGCCGTTGGCGTGCAAGCGGTCCATCCACGGACCGGGATTTCCCAGTCCCGCCGCATAGACAGGCACCTTTTCCTCGATCACCACTTCCATCTGCGCTTCGAAGAATTCTTTTGAGAACAGCGGCGGACCGCCTTCGCTTTCCGCCCCGGCTGCGGCGCGCATTGCCGCGGCGGCATCGACTTCGCCCAGCCCTTCGCGGGCCATGAAGTCGCGCGCGAATTGTTGATACTCGCCGAACACCGCCATCGGATCCGTAGGAGCCGCCCCGGCTTCCGGTGCCTTGCCCCGGCGCACCGAAGCGGGCAGCAAAGTATCGACCCCGAATGGCTTGTCGGTCAGCGCGCGGGTTTCCCGGATCCAGCTGCGCAGCCGTTCAGGCGAGCAGGCCGCCGCGCCCAGAACGCCCAGCCCGCCGGCGTTGGATACCGCCGCGGCCAGCCTTGGCACGCTGGCGCCGCCCATGCCGGCCAGCAGGATCGGATGCTCGATCTTGAGCATTCCGCAGATTCGACTGTTCAGTGCCATTGTCCTCTCCAAAAGTTCTGGGCTAGCCCGGGTCTCCCCACCTGACCTTTTGCGTAACGAGCTCGGGGCTGCGGGCCGCCAGATATTCCGACGATCCCTTGACGAGCCGCTCCATGTGCCGGCGCGCACCATCGGCATCACGCAGGCGCAGCGCGTTCAGCACGCGCGCAAGGCAGCGCAATTGGTTGATCCGCTCCTGTGCGGAATAGCCCAATCCCACCGCGAGATCGCGAGTCAGCAAATGCAGTGCCGATGTGAGCAATCCAAACGTCGGGTTGCCGCTGGCCCAACCCAGCAAATCGTGAAAGCGCCGGTTGGTTTCCTCGAATGCAGCGGTATCGCGGTCGCGCTCGAGCTGAGCGTAGCAATCGCCAAGCGCGGCGAGATCGGCGATAGTCGCCCGCAACGCCGCCCTCGCTGCCATATCGGGTGCAATTGCTTCACGCAGTTCGAGCAGGGCCTGCAGATCGGTATCCATGAATTGCAGGATCAACGACAGAGAACTCGCAAAATCGCGGGTCTGGGGCCGCGACACAACTGGCCCGCCTCCGCGACCAAGTTGCAGATGGATCACCCCTTGCAGTTCGAGAAACCTGAGCGCCTCTCGCAAGGTCGCGCGCGCGACTTCATAGCGCGCCAGCATGTCTTCTTCCTGCGGTAGCCGGTCTCCGGCTTCGCGGGCGTTAAGCTGGATATCGGAAACGATGGCTTGCGCGACCTGAAGTGCGAGCTTCGCCTTGGTGGTCGAGGCCGCATTGTGTTTCGGTGAACGAGATAGAGCAAAAGCCATAAAAGCGTATAAGCATTAATTAGCGGGCGTGTCTAGAGCTGTCTTGGAGGCAATGGCAGGCGCACCAGAAATGGGCCAATTGCGGCCATTTGTGGTAGTGAATAGACATTTCCACCGTGACCGGGGTCTTGAGGAAGGCGTTCAAAGATGATAATCTTTATTGACGGCAAGCATCGTTCGGCCTTAGGTGGCGGCATTGAGAAAGGTCTGATTAATGGCGACTGCGGCAAACGAGGACAGAGTCCACTACGATTCCGTCGAGTCTATCCCGCTGGAAGCGATCAACGTTGCGAATCCTTACCTCTTCCAGAATGACACCGTCGGGGAATATTTTACCAGGCTTCGGCGAGAGGATCCGGTCCATTATTGCGCTGCGAGTCGCTTCGGGCCCTATTGGTCGGTAACAAAATTCAACGACATCATGGCGGTGGACACCAATCACAAGGTTTTTTCGTCGGAAGCCAAGCTTGGCGGCATCTCGGTTCAGGACATGCATAGCGTCGAGGGCGCGCTTGAACTCGAAATGTTCATCGCGATGGATCAGCCCAAGCACGACCAGCAGCGCAAGGCGGTAAGCCCGGTGGTTGCACCATCGAACCTGCTTCTGCTTGAGCCGATCATCCGCGAACGGGCGGGCGCGATCC
>JBKHWO010000010.1:0-142639 GCA_046566485.1 Alphaproteobacteria bacterium
ACATGTATCCGGCCTACGACCAGATCGTATCGGAGGCGGCACGGATACGGCATCGCTCGGCGGGAGATTTCACGTGTCCGCTGGTGATCCGGATGCCGACCGGTGGCGGCATCTTCGGCGGGCAGACCCACAGCCAGAGCCCCGAAGCGCTGTTCACCCACGTCGCTGGCCTGAAAACCGTCATCCCCAGCACCCCGCATGACGCCAAGGGACTGCTGATCGCGGCAATTGAAGACAACGATCCCGTGATCTTCTTCGAACCCAAGCGAATCTACAACGGCCCCTTCAACGGCTATTACGACAAGCCGGTGGAGCCTTGGGCCAAGCATGAAGGCTCGGTCGTTCCGGAAGGCTATTACCGCATTCCGCTGGGCAAGGCCCGCGTGGTGCGGGAAGGGGAGGCGCTGACGGTCCTCGCCTATGGCACCATGATTCACGTGGCCGAGGCGGTTCTGGCGGAAAAGGGCGTGGATGCCGAAATCATCGATCTGCGCACCTTGGTTCCGCTCGACATAGCGACTGTGGAAAAGTCGGTGCAGAAAACCGGCAAATGCCTGATCGTCCACGAGGCGACGCGGACCGGCGGTTTTGGCGCGGAACTTTCGGCTCTGGTGCAGGAACGCTGCTTCTATCACCTGGAAGCGCCGATCGAACGCGTGACCGGTTTTGACACTCCCTATCCGCACAGCCTCGAATGGGCTTATTTCCCCGGTCTCGTCCGCATTGGCGAGGCGGTGGACCGGCTTTTGAAAGCGTAACACGATGGGCAAGTTCACTTTCAATCTTCCCGACATTGGTGAAGGTATCGCCGAGGCCGAAATCGTCGCGTGGCACGTCAAGGTTGGCGACCGGGTCGAGGAAGACGGCAAGATTGCCGACGTGATGACCGACAAAGCCACGGTGGAGATGGAAAGCCCGGTTTCGGGCGTGGTCCTTTCCGTGGCGGGTGCTGAAGGTGACATGATCGCCATCGGTTCGCCGCTGGTGGTGATCGAGACCGAAGGGGATGAAGTGGTTGCTGAGGAGCCGGTTCCGGCACCGGCCTCCGCGCCAAACCCCGAACCAGTAACCCAACCGTTCGTGTCGAGCGAAGTCGAGACACCGCAGGTCCAGCCAGAACCCGCTCAGGCTGAGCCTGTCGAAGCCGCTTCGCGAACGCAGGAAAGCAGCCCTTCGACAAGCTCAGGGCGAGCGGTGGAAGGGGCGCATTCTCACTCCAAGGTCCTGGCCAGTCCTGCCGTGCGCGCCCGCGCGGCTGAATTGGGGATCGATCTCGCCCAGATCAAACCCGCCGAGGATGGCCGCGTGCGCCATTCGGATCTGGACGCTTTCCTGTCCTACAATGCTGCTGGTGGCTTCCGCCCCGCAGGCGCGAAGGGTGTGGATCAGGCCGTTAAGGTCATGGGCCTGCGCCGCCGCATTGCCGAGAACATGGCCGCATCCAAACGTAGTATCCCGCACTTCTCCTATGTCGAGGAATGCGACGTGACCGCGCTTGAAGAAATGCGGGCGCAGCTCAATTCGGCGCGGGGTAACCGCCCCAAGCTGACCATGCTGCCCTTGCTGATCACGGCGATTTGCCGGACCCTTCCGGACTTTCCGATGCTCAATGCGCGTTATGATGACGAAGCCGGCGTGGTCCAGCGCTATGGCGCCGTGCACCTGGGCATGGCGACCCAGACCGATGGCGGGTTGATGGTGCCGGTCATCCGCGACGCCCAGGACAAGAACCTGTGGCAGCTTGCGAGCGAGATCGTCCGCCTTGCAGAAGCGGCGCGCAGCGGTGTGGCCAAAAGCGAGGAGCTATCAGGATCGACCCTGACGATCACCTCGCTTGGCCCGCTGGGCGGGGTGGCAACAACACCGGTGATCAACCGGCCGGAGGTTGCAATCATCGGACCGAACCGCATTGTCGAGCGACCGATGTTCGTGCCCGATGGCATGGGCGGTGAGCGGATTGAAAAGCGCAAGCTGATGAACGTGTCGATCAGCTGCGATCACCGCGTGGTCGACGGCTGGGATGCGGCCAGCTTCGTCCAGGCGGTCAGGCGCCTGATCGAAACGCCGGTGTTGTTGCTGGCAGACTGAAGCAGCACTCGTCATCCCCGCGAAAGCCGGGGGCGCTGGGTGAAGAGCGCTTGAGGCGAGCGGTCCCCGGTCAAGCTGGGGACGACGCGCTACATTTTTACCGCACGATTGCGCTGTAGGTGATCTGGCCGGTGCCGCGGGCGGCTTCGCTGGCTGCAACCTTCCAGCGAACGTGGGTCACGTCCTCGGCCGTGGCGAGCCGTCCCGTGACGCGGAGCGATTCGAGCTTGCCCCAGGTGCGACCGCCGTCGACCGAGACCTCCTCGCGGCCATCGGCGCTGCCCTGGAAATAGACCTGACGGGACAGGGGGTTGGTCACGGTAAACCCGCCGACGCCGCCCATCCGGGTCCAGCTGACGATATAGACCACGCGGTCGCCGCGCTTCAGAGCGCTGGCCGGCTGGAGCAAGCGGCCCTTGCTTGGCACATAGCGTTCCACGAACACGTCGCTATCCAAAGCAACCATCGGCGCAGCCGCGGCAACAACTGGAGCAACAAGCGCCAGCGCGCAGGCCAGCTTGGCAATGGTGCGGCGGATGGTCATGGTAACGAATGCCCCTGAAAAATTCCTGCTTCCCCTCGAAGCAGGGCTGGTCGTCGCAAAACCGGGCAAACAAATGGTTAACGCGATCGTTAAAAACTTCAGGGAGATTGCGCATAACCCGCAGATTGCTGCGCATCACGAAGGTTTACGCGGCGCCGCAAAAAAGCTTTTCGAAACCTGCGCGAAGGCGGTTGACAGCCCCGGCACGCTGGCCTAGTGGCGCGTCTCCCAAGTGGCTGCGCGGGTGTAGCTCAGTTGGTTAGAGTGTCGGCCTGTCACGCCGAAGGTCGCGGGTTCGAGCCCCGTCACTCGCGCCACTTGGGAAGTTTCCTCAAATCGCTGGAAGGTTAAAGCGGGCGTCGTTTTGCCTAGAACGCGGACGTGATCTCGACGTCGCTGGATCCGGCTGGCAAGTGGATCAGCATACCATCATTGGCAAGGCGCAGTGTTCCAGCGAATACCTTGGGCGCATTGCCCAGGAACATCGGTTCGATCAGGCGCACGGGCGGGGCGGGGACCAGGTGGTAAAGCACTAGAGCCTTTACCCCAGCTTCCTTGGCCGAACGGGCGGCATCTTCGGGACTGGCGTGATAGTTCTGGATGTCGTTCATGATCTGCGCATTGGCAGCCTGGCCACGCTCCGCCAGCTTGGCACCGAGCGCTGCGATCATGTCCTTGTTCAGCGCTTCGTGCAGCATCAGGTCGGCACCCTTGGACGCGGCGGTGAAGCTGGGTGAATAGACCGTATCGCCCGAAAGCGTGATCGCGCGGCCCTTGTAGTCGATGCGATAGCCGAAAGCCGGACTAATCGGTGCATGGTTGACCCGGATTGCAGTGATTTTTACACCGCCTTGATCGTAGGCCACCAGCGTATCGGTCCCGTCAGGCAGGGCGATGATCTGGGTGCTGCCGCCAAAGCCAGTGGGGTGAACCAGCTTGGGGCCATGGTGTGCGATGCGATAGCCTTCGTCGATTTCGTAGGCAGTGCGAAGCCCGCCAACGACCTTGTCGGTTCCGGCTGGACCGTAGACTGGCAAGGGAGCCTCGCGTCCGCCGGCTACCCAGGCTTGCAACAAAAGTTCACCCAGACCGTCGATATGGTCGGAATGGAGGTGTGTCAGGAAGGCAGCCTGGATTCGCGGCATGGGGAAACCCATGCGCTGCAGCTTGCGGATTGAGCCTGAACCGGCATCGAAGACGAAAGCCTGGTTTCCGGCCAGGACGGCTAGGCACGGTCCGGCCCGGCTGGCATCCGGCATCGGCGAACCGGACCCGCAGACATACAGGTGGAGGCCATCGGCGAATGTTGCGGTCTGGTCGACCCCCACGGTCTTGTCGAGCGCCGAGCGGAAAGCACGTTCAGCCAACCAGCCGCGACCCACCAGGGCAAACAGCCCAAGCGCCACAGCAACCACGCCCACGGCTATCGCCAGTTTCCGTTTCATCTCACGTCGCTCCCTGTCTTTGCGGGGAGGCTAACGCTAAATCCAGGTTAGCGCCAGCGCCCGGTTTCCATCCAGATCAGGAAGCGACGCAGCGGCAGCAGCCAGACCACGCCGAGCAGGATGTAGACCGGTGTCTGCAAAAGGGCGTGCCATCCGTTCATCAGCGGGGCGACATAGCGCGCGACCAGGCCGCCATAGACCATCAGCGCCAAGAACAGGCCAAGGATGCCAAGCGGAATCCGCATTGTCGGTTCGGTGCGCATCAGAAGGGTCCATACAGTCGGGTTGGGGTCACTACGGCATCAAGCGGCACGTCGTGCGGCTCGATGGGCAGACTTTCCTCCAACTGGCAGTCCCAGGCAAGCCCGATTGCAGCGCGGGGCGGTTTGCTTGTCAGCCAGCGATCATAATGCCCCGCGCCATAGCCAATCCTCCCGCCCTGGCTGGTAAAGCCGAGCAGGGGGCAAAAGACCACGTCGGGGATCAGCAATTCCGCCTCAGCGCGGGGCTGCAGCGCCTGGTAGGGATCCGGTTCGAGCAGGTCTTCGACGAAAGGATTGCTCCATTCGCGAAACTGCATGGGTGCGCCGCGTTCGGCAAACCAGGGCAAGGCGATCCGGTGGCCGCGTTCAAAGAACCAGCGGGCATAGTTGGAGGCGGGAACCTCGCCTTCCATTTCATGGAACACGGAAATGATCGCGCTCTCTGGAACCAAGCTCAGCACCGGTTCGGGAGGGCGGCGGAACAGCAGGGCGCGCTGGAATTCAGGAATGGCCGCCACGTGGTCAGCCCGGCGCTGCTTCAGCAGGGCGCGCAGTTGTTTCTTTTCACTCACGCGCCGCTCCGGTCAGGAAGGGGAAGGGTGACGGGACCACCATGGGCCGTTGCCGGGAAATCCTCTGACGCCTGAACGTCAGGTGGGAACCATATGTGCCGGACCAGGGTCCGGCCAGGGACAGCCCCCATTGGATTGCTTATAGCCTCAGGGATGTTCTGTCGGTTCGTACCGGGCAGTACCCGTCGATGCTGTAGATAGGCGGTTGCAGCCTAGCCCTCAAGGGCCGCGGCGCATTTTTCAAGGCGATCAGCAATTGCTTCCAGGGCAGCAGAGTGATCTGGTGCGGCCGGCGGCGGGGCTGGAACAATCCCCTGGCGGGCTTCGTGCAGCTCGTCCGCCAGGATCAATGCGGCAAACAGCAGTTGGCGCACTTCGGTATGTCCCCCGCCCATGGCCTGGACTTTCGCGTCGATCAGACGGCCGAGGCGGGCGACATGGTCTTCTTCTCCTGCGGCGCAGGCTACCGAATAGGAACGACCACCAATTTGCAGCGAGACATTGCTCATCGCTTATCCCTGCGTGCTTTCGATGAGCAGATCGAGCTGCCCCAGTGTTTCCTGGACGGTGCCGACAAGCTGGGCGTGCCGGGCTTGCAGTTCCGACAATTCGCCCGCGTGCGATGCCGGCCCGGGGCAACGTGCCGCGGCCTCGATCCGGGCCAATGCCTGTTCGATCCGCGCGAGCGCGCGGTTGCTGCGGTCCTCGCTCATGCCGGCTGGCTAGCGCAAACCTGCTATCGCGCAAAGCCTTGGCTCTTACATTTCCCCCATTTTGCCAGAACAGCGTTGGTGCCGTGCCTTGACGGGGGGGGCCTGCCTTCGCAAAGGAGACCACGCGCCGAATCGCGGCACTTTCCTGCTTTTCTTCAGGAGCCCAAATCGATGAGCCTCAGCCCAGACCGCCTTGCGCCCATGGCCAATGCCATTCGCGCGCTTTCCATGGATGCGGTCCAGGCGGCCAATTCCGGGCACCCGGGCATGCCGATGGGCATGGCCGATGTCGCCACTGTGTTGTACAGCCAGTTCCTGAAATTCGATCCGGCCGCGCCCAAGTGGCCTGACCGCGACCGCTTCGTTCTGTCGGCCGGGCACGGCTCGATGCTGATTTATGCACTGCTGCACCTGAGTGGCTACGCTGCGCCGACAATCGACGACATCCGCAATTTCCGCCAACTGCACAGCCCCTGCGCAGGCCACCCGGAAAACACCGAGCTGGACGGCGTGGAATGCACCACTGGGCCGCTGGGGCAGGGTCTGGCCATGGCCGTCGGCATGGCGATGGCCGAACGGCACCTTAATGCAGTGCACGGCGACGACTTGGTCGATCACCGCACCTGGGTGATTGCCGGTGACGGCTGCCTGATGGAAGGCATCAACCACGAAGCGATCGGCCTGGCGGGCACGCTCAAGCTCGGCCGGCTCAATGTGCTGTGGGATGACAACAACATCACCATCGATGGCGACACCGCGCTGTCGACCTGCGAAGACATTCCGGCGCGCTATGCCGCCAGCGGCTGGCACGTCACGCGCTGCGACGGGCATGACTATGCCGACATCGCCCGCGCCTTGGCCGAAGCTGCGGCCGATCCGCGCCCGTCGCTGGTCGCCTGCAAGACGGTGATCGGCAAGGGCGCGCCGAACAAGGCCGGCAGCCACTCGGTCCACGGCAGCCCGCTGGGCGGTGACGAAGTGGCCGCCACGCGTGAAGCGCTGGGCTGGACTGCGGAGCCGTTCGTGGTTCCAGCTGACATTCTGGCCGATTGGCGTTCGCTAGGTGCCAAGGGTGCCGCCGCGCGTGCCGAATGGGAAAAGCGCCTTGCAGCTTCGCCGCGTCGCGGCGCTTTTGAGGCAGCTCAGCAGGGTCTTGCTGGCCGCGTAGGTCCCGCGATTGACGATTACATTGCGGGCCTGATTGCAGAGCCGCAGAAAGTTGCTTCGCGCAAGGCGTCGGAAATGGCGTTGGGTCCGTTGACCGAGCGCTTGTCCGAACTGATTGGCGGTTCGGCTGACCTGACCGGCTCGAACCTGACCAAGACCAAGGCGACCACCACCTTCAGCGCGGCCGACTATGCCGGTCGACACGTGCACTACGGTATCCGCGAATTCGGCATGGCCGCTGCGATGAACGGCATGGCGCTGCATGGCGGCGTGGTGCCCTATGGTGGCACTTTCATGGTCTTTTCGGACTATTGCCGCAACGCGATCCGCATGTCGGCGCTGCAGCATGCCCAGGTGGTCTATGTGATGACCCACGATTCGATCGGCCTGGGTGAGGACGGACCGACCCATCAGCCGATCGAGCACGTGATGTCGTTGCGCCTGATCCCGAACCTGCTGACCTTCCGCCCGGCCGACGTGGTCGAAACGGCGGAATGCTGGGCACTGGCTCTGGAAGCCAAGGGAACGCCATCGGTTCTGGCCCTGTCGCGTCAGAACCTGCCGCAATTGCGCGGCGAGGGCGGCATGCTCAGTGCCAAGGGTGGCTACCGCCTCCGTACTGCCCAGGCCGCACGCAAGGTCGTGCTGGTCGCCACCGGTTCGGAAGTCGAAATTGCTGTGGCCTGCGCGGCTGAGCTTGAAGCTGCGGGGATCGGCGCCGATGTCGTCTCCATGCCGTGCACCGAACTGTTCGATGCGCAGGATGCGGCCTATCGCGCCGATGTCCTGCCAGCGGACGTGCTGAAAGTTTCGATTGAGGCTGGCGTGACGACCGGGTGGGAGCGCTACACGGGCCTTGATGGTCTGCGTTTCGGTATCGACCGCTTCGGCGCTTCGGCTCCGGCCGAGCAGCTCTACAGCTATTTCGGCCTCACCGCAGAGGCCATTGTTCCCCAGATCAAGGCCCGGCTGGGTCAGTAAGAAGGAGTACCGCACATGGCGATCAAGGTTGCGATCAACGGTTTCGGACGTATTGGGCGCAATGTTGCGCGTGCGATCCTCGAGCGGACCGGCCATGACCTCGAACTCGTTTCGATCAACGATCTCGCTTCGGCCAAGGCCAACGCCATGCTGTTCCAGCGCGACAGTGTCCACGGCCCGTTCAGCGGCACGGTCGAAGTCGATGGCAATGACCTGATCATCAACGGCAAGCGCATCCACGTGACCGCTGAGCGCGATCCGGCCAACCTGCCGCACGCCGCCAATGGCGTCGACATTGCTCTGGAATGCACCGGCTTCTTTACCGACCGCGCTAGCTGCGAAAAGCACCTGGCTGCGGGTGCGAAGAAGGTGCTGATCTCGGCCCCGGGCAAGAACGTCGATCTGACCGTCGTTTACGGCGTCAACCACGACAAGCTGGAAGCGGGCCACACCATCGTTTCCAACGCGTCGTGCACCACCAATTGCCTCGCGCCTTTTGCCAAGGTCCTGAACGATGCGATCGGGATCGAACGCGGCCTGATGACCACGGTTCATGCCTATACCAACGACCAGAAGATCCTCGACCAGATCCACGAAGATCCGCGCCGCGCCCGCGCAGCCGCGATGTCGATGATCCCGACCACCACTGGCGCCGCCCGGGCGGTGGGTGAAGTGCTGCCCGAACTGAAGGGCAAGCTGGACGGTTCGGCGATCCGCGTGCCGACCCCGAATGTCTCGGTCGTCGACCTGACCTTCCAGCCCAAGCGCGACACCACCAAGGAAGAAGTCAATGCCCTGCTCAAGGCGGCGGCGGAAGGCCCGCTCAAGGGCGTGCTCGGCTTCTCGGACGAACCGCTGGTGTCGATCGACTACAACCACTGCCCGAACAGCAGCACCATCGACAGCCTGGAAACGGCGGTAATCGACGGCAAGTTGGTGCGCGTGCTGAGCTGGTACGACAACGAATGGGGCTTCTCCAACCGCATGGTCGACACGGCCGGCGCGATGGGCAAGCTGCTGTAATTTGGCGTCGTCCCGGGCTTGACCCGGGACCGCTGGCCTTCGCAAAGCAGGGGCCGGCCGGCCAGCGATCCCCGCCTTCGCGGGGATGACGGAGGATACGAATGACCACTTTCCGCACGCTCGACGATCTCGAGGACCTGACCGGCAAGGTAGCGTTGGTCCGGGTGGACCTGAACCTGCCGATGCAGGAGGGGGCCGTGACCGACGATACGCGCGTGCGGGCTTCGGCGCCGACGATCCTGGAACTGGCGGCCAAGGGCGCAAAGGTCCTACTGCTCGCCCACTTCGGGCGGCCCAAGGGTGAACGCGTCTCGACCATGTCGGTGTCGATGACGCTGGATGCAGTCCAGACCGTGCTGGGCAAGGAAGTGATGTTCGTGCCCGAAATCGCTGGTCCGGTCGTCGAACAGGCTGTGGGCATCCTGCGTCCGGGCGACATTGCCATGCTGGAAAACACCCGTTTCTGGAAGGGTGAGGAAAAGAACGATCCGGACCTGGCCAAGGCGATTGCTGCCAATGGCGATATCTACGTGAACGATGCCTTTTCCGCCGCGCACCGCGCCCATGCCAGCACCGAGGGGCTGGCCCACCTGCTGCCAGCCTATGCTGGCCGGTCGATGGAAGCAGAGCTGAAGGCGCTGGAAGCCGCGCTCGGCCAGCCGGTCCGCCCGGTGGCGGCGGTGGTCGGCGGGGCCAAGGTTTCCTCCAAGCTGGACGTGCTGACCCATCTTGTCACCCAGGTCGATCACCTGATCATCGGCGGCGGCATGGCCAACACCTTCCTCGCCGCGCGCGGGGTGAATGTGGGCAAATCGCTGTGCGAGCATGATCTTGCCGCAACCGCAGAGGGCATCCTCGGCGCGGCGGACAAGTCCGGCTGCACCGTCCACTTGCCGTATGATGTGGTGGTGGCCAAGGAATTCGCGGCCAATCCTGCCAGCTTGCGCACCTGCAACGTGCACGAAGTGGCCGGGGACGAGATGATCCTCGATGTCGGCCCGCAGGCGGTCGAAGCCCTGGCCGACGTGCTCAAGACCTGCCGTACGCTGGTGTGGAACGGACCGCTGGGCGCGTTTGAAACCCAGCCGTTCGATGCGGCCACGGTTGCTCTGGCGCGCTCTGCCGCCGCGCTGACCAAGGAAGGCGTGCTGACATCTGTGGCGGGCGGGGGTGATACGGTCGCCGCGCTCAACCATGCCGGTGTTGCGGACGACTTTACCTATATCTCCACCGCTGGCGGTGCCTTCCTCGAATGGATGGAAGGCAAGGAACTGCCGGGCGTGGTGGCGCTCCAGACAGTCTGAAGAAAAGCGGCCGGGCGAGGTTGCGGCAAGGCCGCGTCGCCGCTATGCGCGCCGCTACACATACGTATGCAAATCATGATCCAAGGACAGGGAACCATCCGATGAACACTGCCGACATGACCGCAAAGATGGCCGCCGGAAACGGCTTTATCGCAGCTCTCGATCAGTCGGGTGGTTCAACGCCTAAGGCGCTGGCCGGCTATGGTGTTGGCGAAGATGCCTGGACCAACGAAGCGGAAATGTTTGACCTGATCCACGCCATGCGCGAACGGATCATCACTTCGCCTGCCTTTGACGGCAACAAGGTGATCGGCGCGATCCTGTTTGAACGGACCATGGACGGGACAGCAGGCGGCAAGCCGGTGCCCGCCGCGCTGATCGAGAAGGGCATCGTGCCCTTCATCAAGATCGACAAGGGTCTGGAGGCCGAAGAAAACGGCGTGCAACTGATGAAGCCGATGCCGGAATTGGATGCGCTTTTGAGCCGTTCGAAGGCGCTGGGCGTCTATGGCACCAAGGAGCGTTCGGTCATCAATTCGGCCAACCGCGAAGGCATTGCCGCCGTGGTCAAGCAGCAGTTCGAAGTGGGCCAGCAGGTCCTCTCGCACGGGATGATGCCGATCATCGAACCGGAAGTGAACATCAAGAGCGAGACCCGCGCCGAATGCGACGTGATCCTGCTCGATGAAATCCTCAAAAACCTTGATGCCCTGCCGGAAGGCCAGCAGGTCATGCTGAAGCTGTCGCTGCCGGTTAAGCCCGGCACCTTCGACGCACTGGTCGATCACCCCAAGGTGCTGCGCGTCGTGGCCCTGTCGGGTGGTTACAAGCGTCCGGAAGCCTGCGTGGAACTGTCCAAGAACCGCGGCATCATCGCCAGCTTCAGCCGCGCCCTGCTGGAAGACCTCCGCGCCCAGATGAGCGACGCGGAATTCGACGCGGCTTTGGGTAAAGCGATCGAGCAGATCTATACCGGTTCGACCGTCAAGACCGCCTAAGCGCGCGGCGTAAACCGGAACCCGAAGATATAGTCGGACTTGTCGATGGGCGCTCCGCCCGCGACAGGTTCCGGATGGGTTTCGACCAGCGTGAGCGAGCCGTCCATCACGGGGATCGGCTTGCCGCTGGTCATTTCTTCATTGCGATAGCCCTGCGCGGTCTGGAGCCGGACCAGCACGCGGACCTGTCCCGCCCAGATGCACTGCGCCCTGAGCGGACAGCGGCTATCTTCCAGAACGGCCAATGGCGTGACCTTGGGGCCGTCGACATAAGCCGTCTGCGCGATCCCGGCCCGGGCAATGCCATCCGCATCAGGCGGGATCGTGGCGCATGCACCCAAAGCCGCAAGGGCAACGAGAGGCGGAAGCAATCGCAAAGCAGTCATGGGGAAAGAATGCCCCGGCGCGATGAACGGTTCCGGAACCGCATTGAAGCGGCTATGGGCGCGTGATGACCGATTGCCAGCTCTACCTGATTTCGCCGCTCAATGTCGGCGGTGATTTCCCGGACCGCCTTGTCCGCGCCCTCGATGCCGGACCAGTGGCGGCGTTCCAGTTTCGCGTGAAGGGTGTCGATGAGCACGAGGCCGCGCGCCTTGCCGCGCCCTTGCAGGAAACTTGCGCGGCACGCGACGTCGCCTTCATCGTCAACGATTCGATCAGTCTGGCAAAGCGGATCAAGGCTGACGGTGTGCACCTTGGCCAGGACGACGGCACGGTAGAGGAAGCGCGCCAGCGGCTGGGCCGTGAAGCGCAGATCGGGGTGACCTGCCACAACAGCCGCCACCTGGCGATGGAAGCGGGTGAGGCCGGTGCTGACTATGTCGCGTTCGGCGCTTTCTTTCCTACCACGACCAAGCAGACGGAATACCATGCCGAACCGGAACTGCTCACCTGGTGGCAGGAGCTGATGGAAATTCCCTGCGTCGCCATCGGCGGGATCACGCCGGACAACTGCAAACCCCTGGTCGAAGCGGGCGCGGATTTCATTGCCGTATCCGGTGCGGTCTGGAATGGCGACGAAGCAGAGGCAATCGGTGCATTCCACCGGGTACTGAGCGCGGGCTGACCCGCCGCGCGGAGCCAAATCGATCGATCCGCGTTGCGTCTCCCGTTCACAGGGAGATAGCGCGCATGATCTCAAGCAAAGCAGTCCTGGCCCTCGGGCTTGCCAGCGCCGTGCTGGTGAGCGGCTGCAAACCAGCCGGCGAGGGGAGTGATGGGGCCAGCCCAAGCGCGGCCGCCGGAGACGCGTCGCAGGCTGGCAGTCGTGATCCTCTGGCTGCGCATGATCCAGCCCCAGGCACTCCCCTTGACCCCGGATCGGCGGACGATCGCCCGCGTGAGATGATGCAAGCGCAGGTCGTTCTCGACCGCCTTGGCTTCACCCCCGGGGTGATCGACGGCAAGGAGGGTCTTTCCACCCGGAATGCCTTGCTGGGCTTCCAGGAGGCGCGAGGCCTGCCGCAAACCGGAAAGCTGGATACTGAAACCCGCAAGCTGCTGGCACAGTGGTCGAATATTCCCGCGACACGTCTAGTCACCATCCCGCCGGAATTCGCGAATGCCAAGTACACGGAAATACCAGATGATCCTGCCGAGCAGGCGAAGCTGGATTGCCTTTGCTATGCAAGCCTCGACGAAAAGCTGGCCGAGCGGTTCCACACCACGGTCGATGTCTTGCGCGAACTCAATCCGCCAGGCGGGGGCGTGCCCAAGCCGGATCAGCCGCAATTCGCTGCCTGGCAGCAGATCCGGGTTCCCAATGTTGGCAACGACCGGGTCGATCCCGGCGCAGTGAAAGAAGCGGACTGGGCGGCCACTCTGTCGTCGCTTGGGGTCGCATCGTCCCAGCCGCAGGCCGCGCGGGTGGTGGTCAGCAAGTCGAAGGGGACACTGAAGGTCTATGATGCCTCGGAACAACTGGTCGCGATGATTACAGCGACGATGGGATCGCGGCACGATCCGCTGCCTTTGGGGAAATGGAAAATCCTTGGCACCGACTACAACCCCGCGTTCCATTACAATCCCGACCTGTTCTGGGATGCCAAGGCGGGTGATGAGAAAGCTCTTCTGAAACCCGGACCCAACAGCCCGGTCGGGGTCGTCTGGATCGACATCAGCAAAGAGCATTACGGCATCCACGGCACGCCGCGTCCTGAAACGATCGGCCGTGCAGAGAGCCACGGCTGCGTGCGTCTCACTAACTGGGATGCGGCGCGGCTGGCGCAGATGGTGTCGGCACGGACCGAACTGGTGTTCGAGGCTTAGACCATGCCGCGCGCGCTTGCCCCGCTGAACGTCATTGCGACCGCACTGGGCGGCGCGGCAGTCGGCTGGCTTGCGCTGGTGGCGGTGGGCAACGGGGCCTTGCAAGACATGATGGTGCTGCACCGCGATGCGCCGTCGCAGTTGGATCACCAGACCGGACCCGCAATTACTCCTCCGCGCCAGGCCGAGCCAGCACCTGTGCAGCGAGAAAATATGGCAAGCGCAGCCGATCCTTATGCGCTGGTAATCCCGGTCGGCGGAGTTCGGCCAGAGCAGCTGACCGATACCTTCAGCCAGGCGCGCGCCAACGGTGCGCGGCGCCACGATGCCATCGACATCATGGCCCCGCTCGGAACGCCGGTGCTGGCTGCGGCGCCTGGCAAGGTGGAAAAGGTGTTCCTGTCGCGAGACGGCGGCAACACGATCTATGTCCGGTCGCAAGACCGGCGGACAATCTATTACTACGCCCATCTCGACAGCTATGTACCCGACCTGCGGGAAGGGCGCATGGTGGGCGCGGGCGAGTTGCTCGGACGCGTAGGTTACAGCGGCAACGGCAATCCATCGGCGCCCCATCTGCACTTCGCGATCTGGAAAGTTCGTCCGGAAATCCCGTGGTACGGCCAAGGCGAGGCGGTGAACCCTTATCCCTGCTACGCCGCGACTGATCTTTCGGCTTGGCCCAGGCTATGCCATCCTCGCGCGTCTGGAGGGAAAACATGGCTGGCGAAACGAAGTCACCGCGTGAACTGACCTTGCGCGGCGTTGCGCTGGGCGCAGTGCTGACCGTGCTGTTCACGGCGGCGAACGTCTATCTCGGACTGAAGATCGGCCTGACCTTCGCCACTTCCATTCCGGCTGCGGTCATTTCGATGGCCTTGCTCAAGGCCTTTGCCGACAGCTCGATCCAGGAAAACAACATCGTCCAGACCATCGCTTCCGCAGCGGGGACTCTGTCGGCGATCATCTTCGTCTTGCCGGGTCTTGTGATGATTGGGTGGTGGACCGGCTTTCCCTATTGGCACTCGGTGGCTGTGATCGCGGTGGGCGGCATTCTCGGCGTGATGTATTCCGTGCCCTTGCGCCGGGCATTGGTAACCGGTTCGAAGCTGCCCTATCCTGAAGGCGTTGCTGCCGCCGAAGTTTTGAAAGTGGGCGCTGGCGTGGGCGGGGCGGAAGAAAATCGCAAAGGGCTTGCCGCCATCGTCCTCGCGGCGGTTCTGTCCGCCGGATATACCTTGCTCGCGAAAATGAAGCTTGTTGCCGAAGAAGCAGGAACCGTGGTCAAGCTGGGCAGCGGGGCGACCAGCTTTTCGGCCAGTTTTTCCCTGGCGTTGATTGGCGTTGGCCATCTGGTTGGCCTGGCGGTGGGCATCGCCATGCTGGTCGGGCTGTTTATCGGCTGGATCGTGCTGTTGCCGGCGTTCACCGCTAGTGGGGCGCCGACAGGAAGCGGACTTGCGGAATTCGTCTCTGCGACATTCCGGGAAAAGGTTCGCTTTGTCGGCGCAGGGACGATCGGCGTAGCTGCGATCTGGACGCTGCTGAAGATGCTCGGCCCGATCGGCAAGGGCATCGCCGGGGCGCTGGCGGCAGCAAAGGCTCGCAAGAGCGGCCTGGGCGAGAGCCTCGACATTACCGAACGCGACATGCCGATCGGCGTGGTCGGAGGTACGATCCTGCTGGCGATGGTGCCGATTGGTCTCTTGCTTGCCGGGTTCGCCGCCAACGGGCCGATCGCAGCCTCGTTTGGCCCGACCTTGGCTCTTTCGATCCTGTATGTGTTGCTTGCCGGGATCGTGATTGCTTCGGTTTGCGGTTACATGGCAGGCCTGATCGGTGCGTCGAACAGTCCGATTTCCGGTGTGGGCATCCTTTCGAGCCTGGGCATTTCATTGATCCTGGTCGCGCTGTTCGGGCAGGGCGGGGATGCAGCAACGACCAAGGCACTGGTCGCCTTTGCGCTGTTCGTCACGGCGATCATCTTTGGCGTGGCGACAATTTCGAACGACAACCTGCAGGACCTCAAGACCGGGCAGCTGGTGGGCGCAACGCCGTGGCGGCAGCAAGTCGCTCTGGTGCTGGGGGTGATTTTCGGCGCACTCGTCATTCCCCCAATACTCGACCTGCTAAACACCACTTTCGGTTTCCAGGGTGCGCCCGGCGCGGGCGAGGATGCGCTGGCAGCGCCGCAAGCCGCGTTGATTACCGCGATTGCGCAAGGGGTGCTGGGCGGCAACCTCGATTGGGGACTGATCGGTCTCGGCGCTGCCATTGGAGGTGCCGTCATTGTCGTGGACGAAGTGCTGCGTAAGGCCGGAACGCGCAGTCTGCCGCCTCTGGCCGTGGGAATGGGCATCTATCTTCCCATGGCGCTAACCCTGCTTATCCCGCTGGGGGCGCTCGCCGGCCATTTCTATAACCGCTGGGCCGAACGACAGGCGGACCGGGAATTCGCCGAGCGCATGGGCGTGCTGGCGGCGACCGGCCTGATCGTTGGGGAAAGCCTGTTCGGGGTGGCCTTTGCCGGGATTGCCGCTGCAACCGGTAGCCCCGAAGCATTGGCGATAGTGGAGAACAACCGGTTTGCCGAACTGATGGGATTGGCAGTGTTCGCCGGCGCGGTTGCGTGGCTTTATCGCTGGACGCGCGGCGCGGTCAGCGGCGGCTAAAGCCGGACCGGACCCTTGCTCTGGCAGCTGGCGAGTTTTTGACCGTCGGTGCCGGTGCAGGGCGGGGTGTTGGTGTTGTTAAGGACCTTGCGTACGCAGCGCAGCGCGGTTTCTTTCCCGTCGGGTCCCAGCTTGCGCAGGAAATTGTCACTGATCCGTCGATAGCGGTTGCCATTCTTGGGGCCACTGGTCAGCACCAGGTCATCGCCGGTCAGCAGATAGGTTCCGCGTCCTTCGGGGGTGAAGTACGAGGTGGAATTCGCAATGGCGAAGTTTTCCGCGTCCACCCGGTAACCAGCGGCATTGGTCGCATCGCCAGGCATTTCGCAGGCGTAAGCGGCGGGGGCGAGTACGCCAATCGGTCCGCCTGGAACGGCCAGGGCACTACCGGAGCCGACGACGAGCAGGACGGGAAGGGCGTATTTCAGCATCGTTTCACCTCGTAGCACCGCTTTTGCCGCTACGCCACACCTTGCCCCGATGGGTCCTTCGCGCTAATGGCCCGCCTCTCGGCCGTTGTGCCGGTTTCTTTCTCATCCTTGAAGGCAGGCATCATGGCCAAGATCAGCGGCGTGGACATCCGTCCCGGCAACATTCTGGAATACGAAGGCGGCATCTGGAAGGTCGCCAAGACCCAGCACACCCAGCCCGGCAAGGGCGGTGCGTTCATGCAGGTTGAAATGAAGAACCTGATCGACGGCCGCAAGACCAATGTCCGCTTCCGCAGCGCCGACACGGTCGAAAAGGTCCGCCTCGACACCAAGGACTTCCAGTTCCTTTACGCCGAGGGCGATGACCTGGTGTTCATGGACGTCGAAACCTACGACCAGATCAACCTGCCCAAGGACCTTCTCGGCGGCGCTGACGCGTTTCTGCAGGACGGTATGACCGTCTTGCTGGAAATGTACGATGAGCGTCCGATCTCGGTCCAGTTGCCCGAGCAAGTTGAGGCCACCATCGTTGAAGCCGATGCCGTGGTGAAGGGGCAGACTGCCTCGTCGAGCTACAAGCCAGCCATTCTCGACAACGGGGTGCGTGTGATGGTTCCGCCGCACATCTCCAGCGGCACGCGCATCATCGTCGACGTGTACGAGCGCACCTACGTCGGAAAGGCGGACTAACCCGGCATGGCCGTCGTATCCGGCATCATCCGCGTCATCGAAAAGGCGGCCCGCAAGGCGGGTGCCCGGCTGCGCCGCGATTTCGGCGAGGTCGAGCATCTCCAGGCCAGCCGCAAGGGCCCGGCAGACTTCGTTTCCAAGGCCGATCAGCGGGCCGAGCGCACCGTCTGGGACGAACTGCGCGTGGCCCGCCCCGGTTGGGGCTTTTTGATGGAAGAAGGCGGCGAGATCGAAGGCGAAGAGGGCAAGCCGCGCTTCATCGTCGATCCGCTGGATGGCACCAGTAACTTCCTTCACGGGATTCCACATTTTGCCATCTCGATCGCGGTGCAGGAACCAAAGCTGGACGGTTCGGGCTGGGGCGATGTCACCGCCGCGCTGGTCTACCAGCCGATCACTGACGAAAGCTTCTGGGCGGAAAAAAGCCGCGGTGCCTGGCTTCACGATGCGCGGCTGCGGGTTTCCGCCCGGCGTCACCTGGATGAAAGCCTGATCGCCACGGGGATTCCCTTTGCCGGCCGCGGCGACGCGCCGGAATGGACCCGGATCTATGCCGCACTGGCGCCGCAGGTGGCGGGTATCCGGCGTTTTGGAGCAGCCTCGCTTGACCTCGCGTGGGTTGCGGCGGGTCGTTACGAAGGGTTCTGGGAAAGCGAGCTTTCCCCTTGGGACACGGCCGCAGGCTGCCTGCTGGTGCGCGAAGCCGGCGGCTTCGTCTCGGACTTCCGTGGCCTGAGCAAACCGATTTGCGATGCGCAGGTTCTGGCTGGCAACGATTCGCTCCACTCGCGCCTGCACAAGGTGATAGCTGGTGCGATCAAGGGCTGATCCGGATTTCCAGACCAGCCCTGTAATCTGCTTGCACGGCGATCCGTGCTTGAAGTGAACCGACCACGCCGCTAAGCGCCGGGTTCACCCACAGTGCCCCTGTGGCGGAATGGTAGACGCGAACGACTCAAAATCGTTTGTCGCAAGACGTGCCCGTTCGAGTCGGGCCAGGGGCACCAGGGATGCGGTCAGTACCGCATCCCGTAATATCCATAGACATACTCGCCATAGCGATCGCTGAAGTCGGGCTCTTCGCCGCTGCGGAAACTGGGCGCTTCCTCCAGATCATCCTCGTCCATGTCGACCGCATAGCCGCCCATGCTGGTATCGTATTCCAGCATGTCCCACGGGAGCGGATAGTAGCGCGTCCCCATGCCAAGGAACCCGCCGAATGACAGGACAGCATAGTCGACCCGCCCCGAGCGCTTGTTGACCATGAAGTTGTGGATCGTGCCCATGCGCGATCCGTCGCGATCATAGACCGCGGTGCCTTCGACCTTGCTCGATGAAATCAGCGTGCGGGTCTCGTCGATGGCCAGGCCGTCGCGGTAATCGTCGCTGCCGAAGCTCATCTCTTCGTTATCATCATCGTAGTCACGCTCTGAGCGACCGCTGTACGAGCCCGACGAAGAGGATGAGCCATAGCCATCATCGTTGCGGCTGGTGTTGGTGGAACTGCCATACCTGCTGCCGCGACCATAGCTGGTGCCGGTGGTATAGTCCTCGTCTGTGCCGTAGCTGCCGGTTGACCCATAGCTCTGACCCGAGCCATAGCTGCGCCCGTAAGGAGCCTGGCTGCTGCGGCTGCCGCCATAACTGGAGGCGCCATAATTCGAAGTGCCGTAGCCGCCGCTGGAGTAGCGGTTGCCGGTGGTGCCATAACGGCCGCCAGCGGCATAATCTTCGGCATCGTAACTGCTGGAACTGCCATAGCCGCCGCTGCCTGAGCCATAGCGATTGCCGGTCATACGGGAATCGCTGTCGCTGGAGCCCGAACCATAGCTGCCCCGCCGGGTTGAACCGCCTTGGCCGCTCCCCGTGATTTCGTCGCCTTCGTCCTTTGACCAACGGTTCGTATTGGTCCGGTTTTCGCCGCGATAGCCGCTTTGATAGGATGCACCCATGCGGTCGCTGCTGCTACCGTTCCGGTATTCGTTACTCTCACCCGAATAGTTCGCGGCACCGGTTGTGCCGGTGTAGTCATACTGTCCCATAGGGTCCTCCATGGATTGCGTTGCCAATCCTTGAACCATGGGGAGAGGGGGCGGTTCCACGCCTTGCCTGAGGGCCAGAACGGACGAACCGATACGGCCCAGGTGCGCACCTTTTGCGGCCTATTTCGTCAAAAAACGGATTTGCGAATTATTCGCAATAAGTTGATCGGCTTATCCGATTACCAAGCGCGGAATTTCCCGATGGCGGGAGATCGGTTCCGGGCGCATCTAGGCTTCGTCAGATTCCACCCAAGCATGGAGAGTGAACATGGAACTCAAGGGCTCGAAGACCGAAGAAAACCTGAAGGCCGCCTTTGCCGGCGAAAGTCAGGCCAACCGTCGTTATCTCTACTTCGCACAGAAGGCCGATATCGAAGGTCATAACGATGTTGCTGCCGTATTCCGCTCGACTGCGGAAGGCGAAACCGGCCACGCCCACGGCCACCTCGAATATCTCGAAGCCTGCGGCGATCCGGCCACTGGCGAGCCGATCGGCGACACCGTTGCCAACCTGAAGGCTTCGATCGCCGGGGAAACCCACGAGTACACCGACATGTACCCGGGCATGGCCAAGACGGCTCGCGACGAAGGTTTCGACGAGATCGCAGATTGGTTCGAAACCCTTGCCAAGGCTGAAAAGAGCCACGCTGGCAAGTTCCAGAAGACCCTCGACGGTCTTCTCGCCGACGCCTAATCACGAATAAAAGTATGGTCTTCGGCAGGCGGGGTGAATCCTGCCTGCCGAAGCTTCCTTTTTTCAACTCTATTTCCAAATTTCAGGGGGAAGTCATGGAAGGCAGCCTCGAAGCACCCGTTCGCCACCCGATCCCGTGGCAGGACGAAAGCTGGTACGATGAAGCCGCGCTCGAAGCCGAGCTCCGCCGCGTCTATGACATTTGTCACGGTTGCCGCCGTTGCTTCAACCTGTGCGACAGTTTCCCCATCCTGTTCGACGCGATCGACGAAGCGCCGAACGAGGAGGTCGAAGACCTGACCGCGCCGCAGCTCAAGGCCGTCGTCGACGCCTGCACGCTGTGCGACATGTGCTTCATGACCAAGTGCCCCTATGTCCCACCGCATAGCTTTGACCTCGATTTCCCGCACCTGATGCTGCGCCACCGCGCGGTTGAGCACCGCAAGGGGATGACCTCGCTCGCGGATGAGCAGCTTTCCGAAATGGACCGCAACGGTCGTCTCGGCACGGCGCTGTCTGGCATTGCCAACTGGGCGACAAAGGAAGGAAACGGCCTGACCCGTCCGGTGATGGAAAAGGTCGCCGGAATCGATCGTCGTGCCCATCTGCCCAAATTCATAGACGTGTCGTTGACCCGCCAGGCACCAGGGATCATTCCGCCGCCCAACCCGGATGGCCCCGCCTTTGGCAAGAAGGTGGCGATCTATGCCGGGTGCCACGATGAATTCAATGATGGCGGACCGGGTCTCGCCATGGTTAAGGTCCTGGCTCACAACGGCGCACAGGTGCGGATCGAGCATCCCGATTGCTGCGCCATGCCCAAGTTCGAAAACGGCGACCTTCCCGCCGTGGCCAGCGCGGCCCAGCGGATTTCCGCGCACTTTGCGCCGCTGGTGGCGGATGGCTGGGATGTCGTTGCGCTGACCACCTCCTGCGCGCTGATGCTTAAGTTCGAATGGCCGCTGATCGAGCCAGAGAACGAACATGTTGCCCTGCTCAGCAAGCACACCTTCGATGTTTCGGAATATATCGTCGCGCTGTCCAAGGACTGCGGCCTTGCTCCGATCGAGCCCATGGACAAGCGCATTTCCGTGCACTTTGCCTGCCACGCCCGGGCCCAGAACATGGGGCCAAAGGCGATGGAAATGCTTCGATTGATCCCCGAGGCCAAGCCCGCCCTGACCGAGCGTTGCTCGGGTCATGGAGGCAAGTGGGGCATCTTTAAGGAAAACTTCGACCGCGCGGTAAAGGTGGGCAAGCCCGCCGCCCGCAATCTTGTGAAAGACCAGCCCGACCTGATCGTTTCCGAATGCCCGCTGGCCGGTCCGCACCTGAAGCAGGTTATTGCTGCGAACGGTGCCGAACCCCCGGCGCGCATCGGCCACCCGATCGAGGTTCTGGCCCAAGCCTACGGACTATAACCATGCCCCGCGATACCCGTACGATCACACCTGCCGACATCATGCCGCTCGATCAGTATGAACTGATCCGCAATGACAAGAAGCAGGAGGCTCTGGCGCGCAAAAAACTCACTCGCATCGCGGTGGGACCCAACGCGACTGTCCTGTTTGAAAACTGGGATTCGATGTGGCTGCAGATCCAGGAAATGCTGCGGATCGAAAAGGGTGGCGAGGAGCAGTTGGTTGATGAACTGGCGGCCTATGACCCGATGGTGCCAAAGGGTTCGGAGCTGACCTGCACGATCCTGTTCGAGGTTGGCGATCCGGTGCGCCGCGACGCATTCCTGCGCACCATTGGCGGCGTCGAGAACCACATTGCGATCCAGATCGGCGATATTGTTGTGCGGGCCCGTCCCGAGGGCGATACTGAACGCACCCGGGCCAGCGACAACAAGGCCAGCGCCGTTCATTTCATGCACTTTGATTTCAGCCCGGAAGCCATCGCCGCGTGGAAGAGCGGAGAAGGCAATGCGATGCTGCTGATCGATCACCCGAACTACGGTCACGCTGCGCTGATCAGCCGCGAGAGCCGGGATTTCCTGGCGCGGGAATGCTTCTGAGTTAGCAGTTGGCTTTCACTGAAAAACGCGCCTCGGCCTAAAACCGGGGCGCGTTTTTTATGTCCCAAATGGAAGCGGGCCAGAAATTGAAACGTAAACGGCCGCCGGAGCGAAAGGGGCGCTCCGACGGCCGTCGTTTCTCCTCCCCAGGAGATCGGTGCGGTTGTTTAGGCCGCGAATTGGTTCATCGTGTTGTGTTCGCCGGCAGCCTTCAGGGCTGCTTCGCCGGCGAAGTATTCCTTGTGGTCGTCGCCGATGTCGCTGCCAGACATGTTCTGGTGCTTCACGCAGGCGATGCCCTGGCGGATTTCCTGACGCTGGACGCCCTTCACGTAGCCCAGCATGCCCTGTTCGCCGAAGTATTCCTTGGCCAGGTTATCCGTGCTGAGCGCGGCGGTGTGATAGGTCGGCAGCGTGATCAGGTGGTGGAAGATGCCGGCTTCCCGCGCAGCGTCGCGCTGGAAAGTGCGGATGCGCTCGTCGGCTTCTGCCGCCAGTTCGCTGTTGTCGTAATCGACGCTCATCAGCTTGGCGCGGTCATAGCCCGAAACATCCTTGCCCGCTTCGGTCCAGGCATCGAACACCTGCTGGCGGAAGTTCAGCGTCCAGTTGAAGCTGGGCGAGTTGTTGTAGACCAGCTTGGCATTCGGGATGACTTCGCGAATGCGGCTGACCATTCCGCCGATCTGGCCGATGTGCGGCTTTTCGGTTTCGATCCACAGCAGGTCCGCGCCGTTCTGCAAGCTGGTGATGCAGTCGAGAACGCAGCGGTCTTCACCCGTGCCTGCGCGGAACTGGTAGAGGTTGCTGGGCAGGCGCTTCGGCTTGAGCAGCTTGCCGTTGCGGGTGATCAGGACGTCGCCATGGCCGATCTTGCCAGCGTCGACTTCGTCGCAATCGAGGAAGCTGTTGTACTGGTCGCCGATGTCGCCGGCTTCGCGGGTATAGGCGATCTGCTTGGTCAGACCGGCACCCAGCGAGTCGGTGCGGGCAACGATGATGCCGTCTTCAACGCCGAGTTCCATGAACGCGTAACGGATTGCGCGGATCTTGGCGAGGAAGTCCTCATGCGGGACGGTAACCTTGCCGTCCTGGTGGCCGCACTGCTTTTCGTCCGAAACCTGGTTTTCGATTTGCAGCGCGCAGGCACCCGCTTCGATCATCTTCTTGGCGAGCAGGTAGGTCGCTTCGGCATTGCCGAAACCGGCGTCGATATCGGCGATGATCGGAACGACGTGAGTTTCGTAGTTGTCGATCTTGGCCTGGATCTGCTTGGCGGTGACTTCGTCGCCAGTCTTGCGGGCATTGTCGAGGTCGCGGAACAACATGCCCAGTTCGCGGGCATCAGCCTGACGCAGGAAGGTGTAGAGTTCTTCGATCAGCGCCGGGACCGAGGTCTTTTCGTGCATCGACTGATCGGGCAGAGGGCCGAATTCGCTGCGCAGGGCGGCGATCATCCAGCCGGAGAGATAGAGGTAGCGGCTCTTGGTGGTGCCGAAGTGCTTCTTGATCGAAATGAGCTTCTGCTGCCCGATGAAGCCGTGCCAGCAGCCCAGCGACTGGGTGTAGTTCGCCGGGTCTGCATCATAGGCCGCCATGTCCTGACGCATGATCGCTGCCGTGTACTTGGCGATGTCCAGACCGGTCTTGAACCGGTTCTGCAGGCGCATGCGGGCAACGGATTCGGCGTTGATGCCATCCCAATGGCCATTCTGGCCAATGGTTTGATCTGCCTGGGCGATGATGTCGGTATAGCTCATGAAATCCTCCTTCGGGGAGCGGTTGCCCGATGGGTAATCCCGGAAGCGGTGATTCTCGTATAAAAAGTTACAACAAAACTTGTACAGTTGGTGAGATTGCCCAGTACGGGCTTGCAAATGTGTAAATAAATTGACAAAAGGCTGCCATGGTAGAGAGTGCATTCATGGCCGGTCCGGCCATCCGCCGGCTTCGTCGCCGTGAAGGGCTAACCCAGGCGGCCATGGCAGCGCGCCTGGCAATCTCGCCAAGCTACCTCAATCTGATCGAGCGCAACCAACGGCCGGTTTCTGCGCGACTGCTGGTGCAATTGGCCGAAACCTTCGATTTCGATCCCCGCAGCCTGCGTCAGGACGAAGCTGTCGGCGGAGTCGATGGTTTGCGCCGCCGTTTGGCGGATGAGCGTTTCGCCGATCTGGCGATCGACCGCGATGAAATAGCCGAATGGCTCGCGGCGGCTCCGCAGGGGGCCTTGGCCTTTGCGCGGCTTTATGATGCCGCGGGTGGCTCCGGAGGATCAGTTGCCAGCGATCCGATGGATCTTGCCCGGCGCGAGATCGAACGATGGCGCAATCATTTTGCCGATCTCGATGCGGAAGCGGAGGCCTTGGCTGATGAATTGCGTTTGTCCAATGCTGACGTCGGTGCGGCACTGACCGAACGATTGCGGCAGAGGCATCAGCTTTCGGTTCGTGTGCTGCCCTATGACGTTATGCCGGATGCGCTGCGCCGTCTCGATTTGCATGCGCGGCAATTGCAGCTGTCCGAGTTGCTGGATCAATCGTCGCGGAATTTTCAGATCGCCTTGCAACTGGCCCTGCTCGAGCAGGGCGAGGCCATCCGCGTTCTGGCGGAAGGCGCACAATTTGCAGACCGGGCCGCCTGGCGGCTGTTTCGTCGGCATCTGGCCGGTTACTTCGCGGCTGCCGTCCTGATGCCTTACGGCCGCTTCATGCGGGCCTGTGAGTCCACGGGATACGACCTGACGATCCTGCAACGTCGCTTCAGTGTCGGTTTTGAGCAGCTGGCGCACCGCCTCACAACGTTGCAACGTGTGGGTCAGCGCGGACTGCCTTTCTTTATGGCGCGGATTGACCGTGCCGGACAGTTTTCGAAGCGCTATGCGGGGGCCAGCGGGACGACCATGTTGGAAAGCGGCGTCGCCTGTCCGTTGTGGAATGTTCACCGCGCGTTTGAGCAGGCGGGTCAGATCCAGGTGCAGTCGGTGGCCTTTGCCGAAGCTTCGGGGCAAGTTTCGCATTGGTTTACGATGGCGCGAACTGTCGAGCGTAGCACGGCGCCCGGTGGCAACGCGACCCAGTTTGCCGTCATTTTGGGGCTGGATGCCCAATTGGCCCGGCAATTGTCGCAGGCCCGCGGCGTTGCTTTGGACGCGCCTCTTGCCGTGCAAACCGGTCCAGGCTGCGCGCGGTGCCTACGCAGCGATTGTCAGCAGCGATCCTTGCCGCCGCAGGGTTCCACTCTACAGTTTGATGAGCGGAGCCAAGGGCTGACGCCGTTTGTCTTCGGGGCATAACGATTGGAGAGCGGCGTATCACGGAGGCGGGCAGTTGAACCCGGCAAATTGTTGCACAACCTCTCGACAATCCGCGCGACAGCCCCTTAAAGACCAATTCAATCGCGCGATTAAATTTTGGAGAGGATTGCTATGGCCGGGGTACTTCAGGGCGTAACCGTAATCGAACTGGCAGGGATCGGGCCTGGTCCGTTCTGCGGGATGATGCTGGCGGACCACGGCGCGCGGGTGATCCGGGTCGAACGGCCCGGCACGAGCAGCCGTTTCGGCGATGGCGGCAACCGCGATATTCTCAACCGCAACCGTGAACGGATAGAGCTGGACCTCAAGGACCCGGCAGCGATCGAGCAGATCAAGGAGCTGGCCAAGACCGCTGATGCGCTGATCGAAGGCTATCGTCCCGGCGTGCTGGAGCGGCTCGGCCTTGGGCCGGACGTGCTCCACGCGGTCAACCCGCAACTGGTGGTCGGGCGCATGACCGGCTGGGGTCAGGACGGGCCAATGGCGCCGCTGGCCGGCCACGACATCAACTATATCGCCCTGTCTGGTGCGCTGCACTCCTATGGGCGCAAGGGCGAAAAGCCGAGCTTCCCGGTCAACGCGGTGGGGGACTTCGGCGGCGGCGGCATGATGTTGGCCTTCGGGGTGGTCGCAGGCATTCTGCACGCCCGGTCCGGCGGCAAGGGCCAGGTGGTCGATTGTGCTATGGTCGATGGCGCGGCGATCCTTTCGGCCATGACCTATACCTTCCTGGGCAATGGCCAGTGGCGCGATGAGCGCGGGGTCAACCTGCTCGATAGCGGCACGCATTTCTATGACACGTACGAGACCAAGGACGGCAAATGGATCTCGCTCGGTTCGATCGAGCCGCAGTTCTATGCGCTGCTGATGGAAAAGACTGGGTTGAAGGACGATCCGGACTTTGCCCAGCAGATGAACCCGGCGAAGTGGGATGAGCTCAAGGAACGGATGGCCGCGCTGATCCTGACCAAGACCCGCGACGAATGGTGCGCGATCATGGACGGCACCGACATCTGCTTTGCCCCGGTACTGAGCCTGAAGGAAGCGCCGAAGCATCCGCACAACGTGGCTCGCGGCACGTTCGTTGAGGATGGCGGTATGGTCCAACCCGCTCCCGCGCCGCGCTTCTCGGCAACGCCAGCGCCGGCTCCGAAGCTGGCGGGTCGCTAAACCGGACAGAACGGACTAGGGGGCGGGGGTGAACCTGTTCAGCCGCATCGACCCGATGGTCCGCCTTCTGACACTGGCCATCATTCTTGCCGTGCTGGTCCCCGTGACCGGTGCGGCACGCGGCATTGCGCAGTTAATCGCCAATGCCGCCGTATTCCTGCTGTTCTTCCTGAACGGAGTGCGCCTGCCGCGGCACGAGGTTGCGGCGGGATTGTCCAACCACCGCCTGCTCTGGCCGCTGACCCTGTGGTGCTTTGGCGGAATGGGACTGGCCGGATGGGCGCTGTGGCAGGCCGGGCAGGGATGGATGCCGCCGCTGATCGCGCTTGGCTTTCTCTACCTTGGCTGCCTGCCTTCGACGGTGCAGTCGGCCACCGCCTATTCCTCGCTGGCGGGGGGCAATGTGGCGAGTTCGGTCGTCGCTGCCGCCTTGCTCAACCTGTTGGGGGTGTTCGTCACCGCACCGTTGTTTTCCTTGATGGGTGGGGGCGGAGAGGCGGGCTTTCATGCCGACGGCCTGCTTAAGGTCGTAATGATCCTGCTGGTTCCGTTCATGCTGGGCCAGGTGATGCAGGGTCGGCTGTCCGGGTGGGTGAGAGACAACAAGCAGCTCACGACATGGTTCGATCGCGGTTCGATCGCGATTGCGGTCTATGTCGCCTTTTCGGGCGCGGTCGAACAGCGCTTCTGGATCCAGGTGGAACCTTCCGGCTGGGGCTGGCTGCTGGGCGGCGTTGCCTTGTTCCTGGTGGTCGGTCACCTGGGCGCGTGGCTGCTGGGCGGGCTGGTGCGGCTCGACCGGCCCAACCGGGTCAGCATGCTGTTTGCCGGGGCGCAAAAGAGCATCGCCATGGGCGCGCCGCTTGCCTCGGTGCTGTTCAGTCCTGCCGTGGCAGGGGTCGTGCTGCTACCGATCCTGCTCTACCATTTGGCGCAGCTCGTTTTGGCCGCGCCCATAGCGTCCCGGCTCAATCAGCCCTGACCGCCTGTTCCAGTTCTGCGTCGGGATTGCGCCGGTTGTGGCGGATCGACCACCACAACGACAGCCCGATCAGGATTGCGCCGATCAGGCCGGTCACCGTTTCAGGAATGTGGAACTTGGCCGAAAGCAGCATGATCGCGCCGAGCACGATGATCGCCCAGAACGCGCCGTGCTCCAGATAGCGGTACTCGGCGAGCGTGCCCTGCTTGACCAGATGGATGGTCATCGAACGAACAAACATCGCGCCGATCGACAGGCCCAGCGCAATGATCACCATGTTGTTCGACAGGGCGAAGGCACCAATGACGCCATCAAAGCTGAAGGAGGCGTCAAGCACGTTGAGGTAAAGGAAGCCGCCCAGGCCCGAGCGGACCACGGCGCCTTGCATGGCCAAGGCCTGATCGCGCATTTCAAGGAGCGTGCTTATCGCTTCGACCGCGATGAAGCAGACTAGGCCGAGCGTACCAGAAACCATGAACACCAGGGCTTCTTCCGCCGGCAGCAGACGCGAAATCAGGTACAAGGCGATAAGCAAAACCGCAATTTCCGCGGCCTTGATGTTGGAGATGACTGCGAGCTTTCTTTCCAGCCAGACGATCCAGTGGACGTCCTTTTCTCCGTCAAAGAAGAAGGACAGCCCGACCATGGCAAGGAATGCGCCGCCAAAGCCGGCAATGCCGACATGCGCGCTTGAGACGATCGCTTCGTACTGTCGTGGATCGTTGAGTGACAGATCGAGCGCGGCCATCGGACCCAGTCCGGCCGCAATCGCGACAATGGCGAGTGGGAAGATAATCCGCATGCCGAATACGGCGATGAGCATGCCCCAGGTCAGAAAACGGCGTTGCCAGATGTCGTCCATGTCCTTCAGCACGGCGGCGTTGACCACGGCGTTGTCGAAGGACAGCGAGACTTCCAGGATCGACAGGACAAAGATGATCCACAGCATCGACGCCGTGGCGGCAAGGTTGCCGGTCTGCGACCAGCCGTACCAGGCGCCCAGGGCAAGACAGATCGCGGTAAAAAGGATTGAACCCTTGTAAAACTTCATCAACATCAAATTGTCCTGTGATTCCGAAACTGGAGGGCTGATCGTCCGCTCTTACTTCGGCTGGTAGGTCTGCTCCACACCCGGGAAGGTGCGCGCGCGCACTTCGCTGGCATAGCGTTCCGCCGCGCCTGAAATGGTCTCGGCAATGTTTTCATACCGCTTCACGAAGCGGGGGACGCGCTCAAACATGCCAAGCATGTCTTCGGTCACCAGAACCTGGCCATCGCACTGTGCTGAAGCACCAATGCCGATGGTCGGGCACTTGATTGCCTTGGTCACTTCGATGGCGATCGGTTCAACCACGCCTTCGACGACCACGGCAAAGGCCCCTGCATCATCCAGCGCCTGGGCATCGGCAACAATCTTCTCCGCCTCTGCATCACTGCGGCCGCGGGGGTTGTAGCCGCCCAGCACGTTGACTGCCTGGGGGGTTAGGCCGACGTGTCCCATGACCGGTATTCCCCGCTGGGTCAGGAAGGCCACCGTTTCGGCCATGGCCGCCCCGCCTTCGAGCTTTACCGCGGCACAGCCAGTTTCCTTGAGCAGGCGCGAAGCGCTGTCAAAGGCCTGCTGCGGCGAGGCTTCGTAAGCCCCAAACGGCATGTCGACCACGACGGCTGCATGATACGAGCCGCGCACGACTGCCGCGCCGTGGGCGGCCATCATGTCCAGCGTGACCGGAACCGAGGAGGGCAGGCCATAGATCACCTGGCCCAGCGAATCCCCGACCAGCAACAGATCGCAGTGCGCGTCCAACAGTTGTGCCTGACGGGCCGTATAGGCGGTCAGCATGACGACCGGTTCAGCGGTTACCCCATCGACCTTGCGGCGACGGATTGCCGGGATGGTGAGCCGCTTCATCGGGGCAGGGGTTGGGTTGGCCCGGCTGGTTGCCGTGTCGAGCTGGAAAGTCGTGGACATTGGGCGGCTTTATACGTTCCGCACAATCTGGGGAAGGGTTGGCAGTTAGCCCTTGCGAATATGGAGCGTGCCGCTAGCTTCCGGGCCAGTCAAGACATGCTGCCCGGCACTGTATCGGGCTGCTATTTTTAGGGGATTTCGATGTTTGGACGCGTCAAACCTTTGGACGCCATCCTGGCCACTGCCGAAAAGAAATCGCTCCACCGCACCCTGGGTGCCTTCCAGCTGACCATGCTGGGCGTTGGAGCGATCATCGGCACCGGCATCTTTGTGCTGACTGCGGAAGCAGCACAGAAGGCCGGGCCGGGCATGATGATCAGCTTTATCATTGCCGGTTTCGTCTGCGCCGTGGCGGCACTTTGCTATGCCGAAATGGCGTCGATGGTGCCGGTTTCGGGTTCGGCCTATACCTATAGCTATGCCGTGATGGGCGAAATGCTGGCCTGGATGGTCGGCTGGGCGCTGGTGCTGGAATATGCGGTTGCGGCTGGCGCTGTGGCTGTTGGATGGTCAGGCTATTTTACCGGGCTTTTACGAGAGTTCTTGGGACTGGACCTGGGAACGATGTGGACGGCCGGGCCTATCGATGGCGGCTTGTTCAACGTCCCGGCGTTCCTGATTTCGCTGTTTGTGACCTGGTTGCTGATCATCGGCACCAAGGAGAGCGCCTTCGTCAATGCGATCCTGGTCGCGGTCAAGATCGCCGCACTGACCTTGTTCGTGGTGCTGGCAGTTCCGGTAATGAACAGCCAGAACTTCGAACCGTTTGCGCCGCTTGGCTTTGGCGGGATATCAGCAGCTGCGGCGTCGATCTTCTTCGCTTATGTGGGGTTTGATGCGGTTTCGACCGCGGCAGAGGAAACCAAGAACCCGCAGCGCAACATGCCGATCGGCCTGATCGGAAGCCTTGCGATCTGTACCCTGTTCTACCTGCTGGTCGCCGCTGGTGTGATCGGTTCGGTTGGTGCGCAGCCGCTGTTTGATGCTGCGGGCAATGCGATTGCACCGGGGAGCAAGGAACTGGCAACGGCTTGTGCCGCGCAGGCGACCGAAGTGGTGGTCTGCTCGAAGGAAGCCCTGGCCTGGACCCTGCGTGAGATCGGCTGGCAGCAAGTTGGCAACCTGGTCGGCCTCGCTGCCGGTCTGGCGCTGCCGTCGGTCATCCTGATGATGATGTTCGGTCAGACCCGCATCTTCTTCGTGATGAGCCGCGACGGACTGCTGCCCGAAGTGCTGAGCAAGGTTCACCCCAAGTACAAGACGCCGCACGTGGTGACGGTGATTACCGGTGTGTTCGTGGCGTTCTTTGCGGCGCTGTTCCCGGTCGGTGCCCTCGCGGACATCTCGAACTCGGGCACCCTGTTCGCCTTCGCCATGGTGGCGATTGCGGTGCTGGTGTTGCGCAAGCGCGATCCGAACCGGGCGCGTCCGTTCCGCACCCCGGCGGTTATGGTGGTTGCACCGGTTGCGGCGATTGGTTGCCTCTACCTGTTCTGGAGCCTGTCGACCTATACCAAGCTGCTGTTCGTTGGCTGGGCGGTTATCGGGCTGCTGGTGTACTTCGGCTATAGCCGCAGCCGCAGCCATGTCGGTCTGGGCAAGGTTGAAGTGCATGAGGGGGATCCTGATGCGCCGCAGCAGCCGGTTCCGCCGCTGCCGGGTGGGATCGATATCAACGACTGATCCCTCTTTTGAGGAACAAGGATCGGGCCGCTCTCCAGGAGAGAGCGGCCCTTTTCTTTGGTTGTTACAGCTGGGTTTCAGTAGTGCTGGCCGATGCGCCGGGGCGGGTGTCCAGGCCAAGCAACATCTTGGCCGTGCCGACCAGGCCGAGGTTGGAATCCCAGATCTTTGCCTCGCCCAGATCCATGCGCATCAGCAGCAGATCGGGATCATTCTTGCCCGCGGGAAACCATGCCTCGATCATGTTCGACCAGAATTGGTCGAGCCGTTCGCGGCTGGTCTCTTCGGTCAGTTCTCCGTGGAAGCGGGCAAACAGATTGTGCCCCTTGGCTGAGTAGGTCGCGGTGGCTGGGCCCATCTCGGCGTAAGGGCCGCTGCGGCTGGTAAAGAACCAGATCGCGGAATTGGCAGCTTCATCCAGTTGAGCGGTCATGGGGGCGCCGCCTTCGCTACGGCTGTCGATTTCAAGCATGACATAAGAAGAGCTGGCCAGCTCTTTCCAGAATTTATGCTTTAATTCATTTGGGTTACTTTCTTTGTACTGCATGGTGCGGTGCCTTTCCGTTGCTGCCCTTCAGGGAAACTCCACCGCGTTTGTCCGGGTTCCGCCTAGGAGGGGGCGGAAAAGGGAAAATCAGACCTTGCGAATCGCCGAAATGAGAACATAAATAGAACGAAAGGCGGCCCATCAGTTATGAATGCGATAATCTCTCCCCCTGATTGTGTTTCAAATTTTAATGAAGAAACAATACTTTGGTGGAAATCCAATATTAAAAACAAGCCCTTGCATGGAGAGATCTTTGCACCGGCCGGAGAAGGCGTTGGCGCAGCTTTGGCGCTGGCTTTTGCATTGAATTCGATCAGGGAAGGGCAAACCGGCAATTGGCTGTGGGTGCAGGATACCCGCGCCATGCGGCTGGGCGGTCGGCCCTATCAACCGGGACTGCCAGCCGCGCTGCGACAGGGTTTGGTACACGTTGCGGTCAAACGACCCGAAGATGCCTTGTTCGCCCTGGAAGAAGGGCTGCGCTGCCGCGACCTGGCCTTTGTCATCGGGGAAATTGCCGGCAATCCGAAAGCGCTCAATTTTACCGCGGCGCGGCGGCTCAGTCTCGCGGTTGAGCGCCACGGCGTTCCATTGTGGCTGGTCCGGCTGGATGCACAGCGGGACCTGTCTTCGGCGCGTCAGCGTTGGGCCGCGCGCTCTGCACCGTCGCTGCCACCGCGTTGGAACCGGTCAGCCCCCGGTGCTCCGGCCTGGCAGGCGGAGCTATTCCGCGCCCGTGCCCACCCTCCGGGCATATGGGTGTTGGAGGGCGATGGGGGCAATTTGCGGATGCGCGATGCCCATTCTCCGGCAGTCGAGGCTGGCGAAAGCCGCCTCCATGGGTGAGCGCCATGACCCGCCGCATCCTTTCGATCTGGCTGCCCAATCTGGCGATGGATCGCTGGCAGCTTGTCGCGGGGCCAAGCCCCGAACCTTTCGCCCTATTCGCTGAAACCGCTCATGGGCCGCGCCTGACCGCGCTGAATGCAGCGGCCCGGCAGGCGGGAGTGGAGGACGGCGCCATGCTGGCCGATGCTCGCGCGATTTGTCCCGCCCTCACGGTTGCTCCAGGCGATCCGGCGGGTGATCGGACCTTTCTGGAGCGGCTGGCAATCTGGGCACAGCGCTGGGGGCCATGGTCGGCGATGGATCCTCCCGATGGCCTGCTGGTCGATGTCACCGGGGTGCCGCACCTGTTCGGTGGAGAGGCTGGATTGCTCGAGGATGCGGCGCTTCGCTTGCAGGCTCGCAGTTTGACAGTCCGTCTGGCCATAGCGCCTACGGCCGGGGCTGCCTGGGCTCTGGCACATTATGGGTCAAACCCGGCGATCCTGCAGGAAGGGGCTGGATTGCTCGACGATCTGCCGGTTGCTGCCCTGCGGCTGGATTCGGCGACCTTGCTGATCCTGCGCCGGCTTGGGTTGAAGCGGATTGCCGAACTGTCCGGCGTGGCCCGTCCCGCATTGGCGCGGCGTTTTCGCAATACCCGCGCGCCGCTGGCCAATCCGCTGATCCGGCTTGACCAGCTGCTCGGCCGGGTGCCGGAGCCGCTGCTGCCGGTGATGGCGGTGCCGGTCCCAATCGTCCAACGCCGCCTGATGGAGCCAATTCGCCACCGTCGCCTGCTGGATCAGGTGCTGGACGATCTGGCCGCAGACATGGTGCGCTTGTTGGAAGGGCAGGCGCAGGGTGCGCGGCGGCTCGATCTGGCACTATGGAAGGTCGATGGCGAAGTCCTTTCACGCCGTCTGGAACTGGCTGCGGCGAGCCGCGATCCGGCCCATATCGCGCGCTTGTTTGCTGGCAAGCTGGACGATCTCGATGCCGGTTTCGGGATCGAGCTGGCCCGTCTCTCCGCACCGTGGTGCGAACCCCTGGCGCTCAGCCAGGCTGATCTCGAGCAGGCAGCCGAAGCGCACGGCACCTCGTTGGCAGCCTGCATCGACCGGCTGAGCGCGCGGCTGGGGGCAGGGGCGGTGCGCCGTTCGGTTCCGGTGGCCAGCCATGTCCCGGAGCGCGCTCAGCGCTGGGTACCGCCGCTGCAGCCGGAGCGGATGACGCAGGGCCGGTTTGCCTTTCATGCCCGGCCGCTCAAGTTGCTCGATCGGCCCGAACCGATTGCCGTGCTCTATGCCAGTCCGGATGGCCTGCCGCGACGGTTTCGCTGGCGCGGACAGGTCCATGAAATCGCCCGCGCCGAAGGGCCGGAACGGATCGCCCCGGAATGGTGGCGCGAACGCTCCACCGCGCGCCTGCGCGACTATTACCGGATCGAGGATGAGCAAGGGCGGCGTTACTGGATCTATCGCAATGGCCTGGCGGGAGACGGGCGGGGCGGGGTGCCCGAATGGTTCCTGCAAGGGCTCTGCGCATAAGGACTGGCCAGCCCGGCAATAAGAACATAAAGTGAACATATGTCCCAACCGAGTCTCAGCGAACGTCTTGCGATCCTGGCCGACGCGGCCAAGTACGATGCCTCCTGCGCTTCGTCGGGCACCACCCGGCGCACCAGCAAGGGCGGCAAGGGGATCGGCTCGACCGAAGGCATGGGCATTTGCCATGCCTATGCGCCGGACGGACGCTGCATTTCGCTGCTCAAGATCCTGCTGACCAACCACTGCGTGTTCGATTGCCACTACTGCATCAATCGCAAAAGCTCGAACGTGCGCCGTGCGCGGTTCACCCCGCAGGAAGTGGTGGACCTGACGCTCAGCTTCTATCGCCGCAATTATATCGAAGGGCTGTTCCTCTCCTCCGGCATCATCAAGAGTTCCAGCCACACGATGGAACAGCTCATAGAAGTTGCGAGGATATTGAGGCAGGAACATGATTTCAGGGGATATATTCATCTTAAATCGATTCCTGAGGCTGATCCGGAACTGGTCCGGCAAGCCGGCCTTTATGCCGACCGCGTTTCGATCAATGTCGAATTGCCGACTGTTGCCGGATTGACCCGGCTGGCTCCGGACAAGAACGCCGGGGTGATCGAAGGGGCGATGGGCGATCTCAAAAGCGCGATTGTTGAGGCGAAGGATGCGCGAAAGCGTTTTCGCTCGGCGCCGCGCTTTGCTCCCGCCGGGCAATCGACCCAGATGATCGTGGGCGCGGACGGAGCGAGCGATGCCCAAATCGTTGGGCGGGTCAGCACGCTTTACGGGCAATACCAGCTGCGCCGGGTCTATTATTCGGCCTTCAGTCCGATTCCCGATGCCAGCGCCGTCCTGCCGCTCCAACGCCCGCCGCTGATCCGCGAACACCGGCTTTACCAGTCCGATTGGCTGATGCGGTTCTATGGCTATCGCCCGGAAGAGGTCCAACAGGCCGCCGGAACCGACGGCATGCTGCCGCTCGACATCGATCCCAAGCTGGCCTGGGCGCTGAAATTCCGCGAAAGCTTTCCGGTTGATGTCAACCGAGCCCCGCGCGAACTGCTGCTGCGGGTCCCAGGGCTGGGGACCCGCGCAGTCGGCGCGATCCTGGCCAGCCGCCGCCACCGTACCCTGCTGCTGGACGATGTGGGCAAGCTGACCGTCTCGCTCGCCAAGGTCCGGCCTTTCATCATCACGGCGGATTGGCGTCCGGTCCTTTTGACCGACCGCGACGACTTGAAGACCCTAGTAGCCCCTCGGCGCAGCGAGCAGCTGGAGCTGTTTGCGGCATGAATATTTCACGCAAAGCCGCAAAGGCGCAAAGAGGTCCCGTAAACGGCGAAGCCGTCCGCCAATCTTCGGATGCCTTTGGCTGGAACGCTGATATGGATAAAATCGCCTGCGGCGCAGAGCAGCATCTTGGCGCCTTTGCGGCTTTGCGTGATCAATCCGATCTCACCCCCTTTCGAAATTCCCATGACCTCGTTCCGTGACGCCCGCATCGCCGATGCCTGCGCCGTTCCTCTGGGCACGGCGGATGATTTCGATGGCTGGCGCGAACAGGCGCGGCGGTTGATCATGGCTGAGGTGCCGCCCGACCGGGTGGTCTGGCAAGTGCCGGGGGAAGGCAGCGAAGACCTGTTTGCCGCTGGAAAGCCGCGCCGCCCGCCGGCTCCGGGGCGTGACGTCATACCGCCACGGGTTCCGCGCGCCTTCCTGGAACTGGCCGGAAAAGCGGCCTTGCACAGCGATCCGCAGCGCTTTGCCCTGCTCTACCGCCTGCTCTGGCGCTTACAGGCGCGGCCCCGCCTGATGGAGGATGCCGCCGATCCCGATGTGCGGCGGCTGGGCGATCTCGCCCGCGTCGTCCGGCGCGACATTCACAAGATGCGCGCTTTCGTGCGGTTTCGCGCAGTTCAGAAAGAGGATCAAGAACACTACGTCGCCTGGTTTGAACCGCAGCACCATATCCTGCGGGCCAATGCGGCCTTTTTCGTCAACCGCTTTACCGCGATGCATTGGTCGATCCTGACCCCACAAGGCTCGCTCCACTGGGATGGCGAAGTGTTGCGCGAAGGGCCGCCCGCCCGGCGCGAGGATGCGCCATCCGGCGACCCCGCGGAAGAATTGTGGCAGCGCTATTACGCAGCCATCTTCAATCCGGCGCGTTTGAAGGTCGGGGCCATGCTCAAGGAAATGCCCCGCCGATACTGGAAGAACCTGCCTGAGGCGGCGCTGATCCCCGATCTGGTCGCCGGGGCACAAGCGCGCGAGGCGGCGATGGTGGATCAGGGCGCAAGCCTGTTCAGCGGGGAGCGTCCGGCCAGCCTGGCTGTCATTGCCGGGGAAATCCAGGCTTGCCGCCGCTGCCCGATCGGTTGCAACGGCACCCGCGCTGTGCCGGGCGAGGGGCCGCACCATGCCGCGCTGATGATCGTCGGCGAACAGCCGGGCGATAGCGAGGAAGAGCAAGGCCGTCCCTTTGTCGGGCCGGCCGGACGGCTGCTCCGCGCCCATCTGGAAGATGCCGGGATCAATGCAGAGCACGCCTGGGTGACCAATGCGGTCAAGCATTTCAAGTTCGCGGCCCGCGGCAAGCGGCGGCTGCACCAGAACCCCACGGCCAAGGAGATCGACATCTGTCGCTGGTGGGTGGAAAGCGAACGCTTGCTGATCAAGCCGCGCCTGATCCTGACCCTGGGGGCCAGCGCCGCGCGCGGGATGCTGGGCAAGACGATCAGCGTCCAGAAGGAACGGGGCCGCGCCCATGCGCTGGAGGACGGGACCGAGCTGTGGCCCACGGTCCACCCGTCCTATCTGCTGCGCCTGCATGATGATGGCCGTGCGGCAGAGGAAGCCCGCTTCGCCGCCGACCTGCGCAAGGTGGCCGCGCGGCTGGGCGAGCTGACGCAGTGACCCATGCCAGAGGCTCCGCTCACCCCTGAACGCCGCCGGGTGGAGCAAGCGCTGCCGCCGCCGCACAGCCGCGCGCTTTTTGTCGAGCTGGGGCTGGTGTCATGTTTTTCGTTCCTGCGCGGGGCTTCCGATGCAGTGGACCTCGCCACGACGGCGCGCAGCTTGGGCTATGACGCGTTGGGCATTGCCGATGCCAACAGCATGGCCGGGGTGGTGCGGCTTCATACCGAAGCCAGCGTGCTGGGTCTGCGTCCGGTGATCGGGTGCCGGATCGAGACGGTCGAAGGGCTCGAATTCCTGGCCTATCCGGTCGATCGCGCCGCCTATGGCCGTCTCTGCCGTCTGATTTCCGCTGGACGAATGTCGACACTGGACGGCGAATGGCAGGGCAAGGGTGCCTGCGAGATCAATCTGGCCATGCTGGCTGAGCACAGCGAGGGCGTGCATCTGGTGCTCGTTCCGCCGGGCGATCTTGCCGCGGAATTTACGGTTCCGGCGGAAAGCAACGTGGTGCCGCTGGAGGGGGGGCGTGGAACGAATTTCTCACGCAAAGGCGCAAAGCCGCGAAGATGCCGCCCTGTGCCGCAGGCACCCGATTCCCTTACAGCGTTTCAGTCAAACGCACCCGAAGAACGGCAAGCGGCTGCGCCGTCAGCAGAACCTCTTCGCGGCTTTGCGCCTTTGCGTGAGGAATTTTACACCGTTCGGACCGCACCTTTCCCGGACATTCTTCCCCACCTGACCCGCCTGCTGCCGACGTTGCGGCATATGGCGGCCAGCTATCTCTATACCGGCGACGACCTGGCCCGGATCGCCCGCCTGGATGCGCTGGCGGGCGCAAACGGGCTGTCGATCCTCGCTACCAATCTCCCGCTCTACCACGCGGCGCAGCGCCGGCCGTTGCACGATGTGATGACGGCTATCCGGCACAAGACCACGGTCGCGGCGGCCGGGCACTTGCTGGCTCCCAATGCCGAACGGCATCTGAAAGGCCCGGAAGAGATGGCCCGGATGTTCGCCCGCTGGCCCCATGCCATCCGGGCGGCGCGCGAGCTGGCCGATGCTTGCCGCTTCAGTCTGGAGGAACTGCGCTACGAATATCCGGAGGAGACCTGTCCCGACGGGATGGCCCCGCAGGCCTATCTGGAGCAGCTGACCTGGGAAGGGGCGGGGCGGCGTTATCCTGACGGCGTTCCGGAAGAGATACGCGAGACACTGCGGCGCGAATTGGCCCTGATAGGCAAGCTGAACCTCGCACAGTACTTTCTAACCATCAAAGATATTATTGATTTTGCAAGAAATCAGGAGCCGCCGATTTTGTGCCAGGGGCGCGGATCGGCGGCCAATTCGGCGGTCTGCTATGTGCTGGAAATCACCGCGGTCGATCCGGCGCGCCACGCCTTGCTGTTCGACCGGTTCATTTCCGAAGAGCGCAAGGAGCCGCCCGATATCGACGTCGATTTCGAGCATGAGCGGCGCGAGGAAGTGATCCAGTACATCTATCAGCGCTATGGCCGCCATCGCGCCGGGCTGTGCGCCACGGTGATCCATTACCGCCCGCGCATGGCGATCCGCGAGGTGGGCAAGGCGATGGGTCTGTCCGAAGACGTGACCAGCGCGCTGGCCAAGACGGTGTGGGGCAGTCACGGGCACTCGATCAAGGAAGCCCACGTCGAAAGCGAAACCGGGCTGAACCTGGGTGATCCCCACCTGCGCCGGGTGCTGGCCCTGACCGAACAGATGATCGGGATGCCGCGGCACCTGTCGCAGCACGTCGGCGGGTTCATTTTGACCCAGGGGCCGCTGAGCGAAACGGTGCCGATCGGCAACGGCGCGATGCCGGATCGTAGCTTCATCGAATGGGATAAGGACGATATCGATGCGCTGGGCATCCTGAAGGTCGACGTGCTGGCGCTGGGCATGCTCACCTGCATGCGCAAGTGCCTCGACCTGCTGCGCGATCACCACGGCAAGGACCTGACCCTGGCCACGGTCCCGCGTGAGGACCCGGCGGTTTACGACATGCTGTGCAAGGGGGATTCGCTCGGCGTGTTCCAGGTCGAAAGCCGAGCGCAGATGAACATGCTGCCGCGCCTGCGCCCGCGCGCGTTTTATGACCTCGTGATCGAAGTGGCGATCGTTCGCCCGGGGCCGATCCAGGGCGACATGGTCCACCCCTATCTCAAACGGCGGCGCGGGGCGGAGAAGGTGGAGATTCCTGCGCCAGGGCCGGAACATGGGCCGCCCGACGAACTGACCAGCATCCTAGGCCGCACCCTGGGCGTGCCGATCTTTCAGGAACAGGCGATGAAGATCGCCCTGGATGCAGCGAAGTTTTCCAGCGCCGAGGCGAACCGTCTGCGCAAGGCCATGGCTACCTTCCGCAGCCGCGGTATGGTCGACGAATTGCAGGACATGATGGTCGGCCGGATGATCGCGCGCGGCTATGATCCGGTCTTTGCCGAACGCTGCTTCAACCAGATCAAGGGCTTTGGCGAATATGGCTTTCCCGAAAGCCACGCGGCCAGTTTTGCCCTGCTGGTCTATGTCTCGTCCTGGCTGAAGTGCCATTACCCGGCGGCCTTTGCCGCAGCCTTGCTCAATTCGCAGCCGATGGGGTTCTATGCCCCGGCCCAGATCGTCCGCGACGCGCGGGAACATGGGGTGGCGGTGCTGCCGGTCGATGTGAACTGTTCCGGGTGGGACAATGCCTTGGAGTTTTTTGACTCACACGAAGACACGAAGACACGAAGGGGTTCAGCCTGCGGCAAAGCCCCCTGCCATTCCTCGGGCTCGTTTGACGAAAGGGTTGATCAACAAAATACTGCCTGCGGCGCAGAACAACCCTTTCGTGCCTTCGTGCCTTCGTGTGAACCCCATATTGCCCTGCGCCTCGGCTTGCGCCAGGTCGATGGTTTTCCTGAAGCCGCCGCAGCGCGAATTGTAGCGGCGCGGCAGGCGGGTGGGCCGTTTCGCGATCTGCGCGACCTGAAAGAACGCGCCGCGCTGTCCCCGGCGCTGGCCGAGCGGTTGGCGGCGGCGGATTGTTTCCAATCCATGGGGCTGACCCGTCGGCAAGCATTGTGGGACGCGCGCAGCCTGATCGCCGCCCCGGATCTGCCGCTGTTCGCGGCCATGGCCCAGCGCGACGAAGGGGCGGAGCGAGAGATTACCCGCCTGCCGCAAATGCCGCTGAGCGAGGAAGTGGTGACCGATTACCAGACCCAGCGGCTATCGCTCAAAGCCCATCCGCTTGCCTTTCTGCGTGCCGATCTGGCCGAACGCGGGTTCATCCGGGCCAGCGACCTGCGCGGCCGCAAATATCGCTCCACGGTTCAGGTCGCAGGGGTCGTGCTAATCCGCCAGCGGCCCGGCAGCGCGAAGGGGGTGTGCTTCATCACGCTGGAGGATGAAAGCGGGGTAGTGAACCTGGTGATCTGGCCCGACCTGATGGAAAAGCAGCGCAAGGTGATCATGAGTGCGCGGCTGATCGAAGTGAAGGGCCGGGTCGAATACGATGATGAAGTGATCCACGTGATCGCGACGCAGCTGACCGATGCCACCGAAATGCTGCACAGCCTGTCCGAAGACCGGTTGCCGCACCGTCCGGACCGGACTGATCAGGTCCGGCGCCCGTTACCTGTGGTTCGGGGAAGTCACCCCCGCGACGTGCGGGTCATTCCTCGCTCACGCGACTTTCATTAGGCGCGGCGCATTGAACAGTGCGGTGTAACTGTCATGTCGTAAATTTGACGCCATGGGTCACGAAACCGTCACAAAAAGGCCATACACGCAGCGCGAACACAAGGAACCTCGACATGCGCCTGCCTTTCATCGCTCTTGCCGTCCCTGTCTCGCTAATCGCAGCACAGGCTCAGGCCAGTGAGGATTCCCAGCATTGGGAAACCCTGAATGTCACTGTCAATTTGCCCGACAACTTCAAGTTGAACAGCGAAACGATTGCCCGAACCGGGGACGCACGCGGTTTTTATGAGATCGAGCAGAATCTCATGGCCGGCAAAAAGCTCAACAAGACGGTCACCGTCTGGCTCGGTTACACATTCAACCCCACCTATAACCAGGGCAATTTCCGCGCGCGCGAGCACCGGTTCCGCCAGCAGGTGAACTTCGACAATGTGGCGCAGATCGGCAAGGTCAAGCTGGGCGGACGAATCCGCACCGAAGAGCGTTGGCGCGAGGGGCAGACCGGCACTGGGTGGCGCTTGCGGCCACAGGTCAAGGCTTCGATGCCATTCATCGGCAAGTCGACTTTCACGGTCAGCCATGAAAGCTTCATCAATCTCAACACCACCGGCTTCCAGACCGTGAACGGCTATGACCGGATGCGCAATGCCGCGTCGGTAAGCGTGCCGCTGGCGAAAAAGGTGTCAGTGGATGTGGGCTATCTGAACCAGCATGGCTTCGTTCGCAACGGCACCGACAGCAGCGACAACGTGCTTACGCTGGGTCTTTCCGCCACGTTTTGACTTGGATGAGACCGCGGCGGCGCGGGTGGGGCGGCCTTGGGGATTACCGGGGCCGAAAATGAAAATGCCCACCTGCGCAGCTTGGTGACCCCTACGGGACTCGAACCCGTGTTTCAGCCGTGAAAGGGCCGCGTCCTAGACCGCTAGACGAAGGGGCCAACCGGCTGCGCGGTGGGCAGGCCCGGGCCAATAGGAGAGGACGGGAGGGGGGTCAAGGGGGCAAACGAAAGATAATTTCAGTCAGCGAACGCCGCATCATCCACATGCAGTTCCGCCTGCGGTCGGCTGGCCCAATCATCGATCTTCGCTCGTCCTGCCAGCCACAGGCGACGCTGGTGCGTTCCGTGCAGCAAAGCCTGTCCCATTTCCGTCGCCGCCGCACGAAACGCTATCGCCTTGAAGCGTGCGCCATCCTCGCCGCGCGCGATCAAGCGAACATGATCGGTGCCAACCAGATCAGCCTTGACCAGACGGACCGGTCCTACTGCCACGCGCGGCCCTGGCCAGCCCATGCCATAGGGTCCGGCGCTTTCCAGTTCCTCGACCAAGGCAGGGGTCAGGCCGCCAGGCGCTATGGCAAGATCCAGAAGCATGGCTTGGCTGGCCATGGCGGCAGAGACCGTACTGCCCAGCCGTTCGTCCAGCCACAGGCCCAGAGCCTCCAGCTTGCCGGCTTCGACCGTCAGACCCGCGGCCATCGCATGGCCCCCCCCGGCCACCAGCAGGCCGTGCTCGCGGGCGGCGATAATCGCTGCTCCCAGATCGACGCCTGCGATCGAGCGGCCAGACCCTTTCCCGTGGCCCGCTTCATCCGCATCGAGAGCAATGACGAGAGTTGGTTTGCCCGTCTTTTCCTTGATTCGTCCGGCAACGATTCCAATCACCCCGGGATGCCAGCCGCGCCCGGCAAGGGTCAGCACAGCCCGGTTGTGCTGTGCATCCACCTGCGCTTCGGCCTCTTCCTGAACCATCGCCTCGATCGCCCTGCGTTCCTCGTTGAGGGCGGACAGCTGTACGGCGATGGCCTGCGCTTCCTCGGGGTCTTCGGTCGTAAGCAGACGGACGCCAAGCGTCGATTCGCCAACCCGGCCTCCGGCATTGATCCGCGGCCCCAGAGCAAAGCCCAGGTCGCTGCAGGTCGGCGCGCGGGTCAACCGGCTGGCGTCGATCAGCGCGGCCATGCCCACGCTGTCACGCCGTGACATCACTTTGAGCCCCTGTGAAACCAGCGCGCGGTTGAGCCCGTGGAGCGCAGCGACGTCAGCCACGGTTCCCAGCGCGACTAGATCAAGCAAGGCGAACAGGTCCGGTTCCGGCCGGTTTTGGAAATAGCCGCGCTGGCGCAGGGTGCGGACCGTGGCAATGGCCAGAAGAAACGCAACGCCTACGGCCGCCAGGTGACCATGCGCGGCCGCTTCCTGGCCTTCGTCGAGCCGGTTCGGGTTGACCAGAGCCAGTGCGCAAGGCAGGTCGGCGGCGCACTTGTGGTGGTCCACCACGACAACGTCCACCCCGGCATCGCGCGCCATCTCCAGCGCCTGGTGGGCCATCGCGCCGCAGTCGACGGTGACGATCAGGCTTGAGCCCTGTTCGGCAATGCGGACCAGGGCTTCGCCCGATGGGCCGTAGCCTTCGAGCAGGCGGTCCGGAATATAGTATTGCGCCTCATGGCCAAGCGCGCGCAGCAAACGGATCAGCAAGGCTGCGCTGGTTGCGCCATCGACGTCGTAATCGCCGTAAACAGTCACTGCTTCGCGGCTTTCGATCGCCAGCGCCAGCCGTTCTGCCGCAGCGTCCATGTCCTTGAAGATCGAGGGATCGGGCAAAAAGGCGCGCAGCGACGGAGTGCGGTGTCGTTCCAGATCGTCTTCCGCCACACCCCGCGACATCAGCAATTGAGCGACGATGTCATGCTCCAGCCCGATCGCACCGCCCAAATCCATGTTGCCGCCACGCCAGCGCCAGGTCTTGCCGGTGAGCGAGCGGTCTATTCCCAGGATCGAAGGTGCGGCCATGCGCCGCTGGTAGCCGAGCCGCCGGTCCGGTGGAAGAGGATGGCCGTCCCTGTTCATAGATTTCAGACCCCGCGCAATGGGTTCTCCCTTCGCTCGCCAAAGGTGCTAGGCTGGGCGCATGTTGGCAATCGTTTGGCATAGTCGAACCGGAGCAAGCGAGGCTCTGGCCGTGGCGGCAGCCCGCGGGGCCGGACAGGGCACCAAGCTGATCCGCGCGGAGCAGGTCGTTCCGGCTGATCTTGTCGCTGCCGCGGGTTATCTGTTCATCTGTCCAGAGAATCTCGGCACGATGAGCGGCGCGATGAAGGACATGTTCGATCGCTGTTATTACCCGTTGCTGGGTCGGATCGAGGGGCGGGCCTATGCGTCGATCATCGCCGCAGGCAGCGACGGCCACGGGGCCCAGGTGCAGATGGATCGGATCGTCACCGGGTGGCGGCTCAGGCGCGTTGCCGAGCCGCTGATAATTGTCACCGGAGCACAAACGCCCGCCGCGATCCTGGCCGAAAAGGAATTGGCTACAGAGGCAATCCGACAAGCCGAGGAAATGGGGGCGGTGCTTGCCCTGGGTTTGGAGCAAGGGATTTTCTAGGCCGCCCAGAGTTGCATCCAGAGTGGTTTCATTTGTGCCGTATGGACTCGACTAACCACTTGAAACAATGGCAGAGCGAACGGGAAACTACCTAATTGTAAGGGGCCGGGTGACAGACAATTCCGCCATCGACTGGGAAAGCAGTTCGGCCGTTGTCGCGCTTGCTTTCGCGCCGGGTAAGCGTCCTGGTTCGGACGCAATCTTGGACCTGTCCCGGCGGCAAGGGCTGCAGATGCCGTTCGCCGTCACCCATGCGGAAACCCATGGCAATCCCTGGCTTGAGCTTTTGACGGGTGGGCTCGCTTTTGATTGCCGGGGTCTGGCACCTGGCGGTTTTGCCGTCCCGTCGGGGGAGGCTTCACTGCTGGGCCTGGCAAAAGTTCCGCGCGGCGAAACTGTTACGCTTGAACCGGCACCGCATCTGGCAGAGGGCAGAGGCTTGCTGCCAGTTATTCGGGCAATGGCTGGACTTGCCGCCGTCTTGTGTGAACTGCCGGGAATTGTGGGCGTCTATTGGCGGCCGGCAAGATGCTGGATGGCGCCGAAGTACTTTTCTGGCGTGGTTCATGATTGGCTTGCGGGTGGACCTTTCCCGGCCCTTGGCCTGACGTCGCTTTACCGCCTGGATGACGGAACCATGGTTTCTGTCGGGTTGGACTACCTTATCGGGCAGGAACTGCTGTTTGCCTCGAACCGCCGGCTGGCCTCGGCTGCTTTGGCCCGGATCGCTGTGCGGCTGGTGAACGATCTGGTCGGTTCTGGTCCCTTGCAACGTCCTGCGACGCTGCGCGGTCCGGAAGGGGAATTGATCGAAGCTGTACCGACACCTGACAGTCGCCAGCTGCAGGTCTCCATTACGATGTGATGCGCGATGGCCCAGTGCGGAACGAGGGTGCCAAGGCGCTTGTCGAACTCTGGCCTCGAGATCCGCGGACGTCTTTCATTCCGGTCCGTCAATCGGCGCGACGAGCCGGGTACGACGCGGGATTGCAGCGGCATCATCTGCTTCCTTGTCAGATACTTGGCAAGACATGCTTTCATGCGTTGTTAGATACATTGGGGCGCGGGCAGTTCAACTTCGATGACTTTCGCACCAATGGCATGCTGCTTCCCGCCGATGATCAAACCGCATTGCGGTTTGGTCTGCCGCTCCATCGGGGGCCCCATCATGCATACAATGCGATGGTGATCGAGCGATTCGGGCAGATCGAAGCCGGATGGTCCACACGCCGCCTCTGCGCACCTGATCTTGCTTTGGCCGAAGCGGCAGAGCGATTGCAGTGGCTGCAACGGGCCCTGCGCCGCCGGTTATTGGCGCAGCAGCGTTCATTCCGGCTCAACCGTTACGACCCTGTCGGGCGTGGTTTCGATTTTGGCGAACTGGATGCGATGGCGGACCAACTGTGGCCCGCCACCGAGTTTCCTGGTTCGGATTAGGCCAAGTTCAACCGAGCCTTGGCGGCCAATTCGGCCCGTGCCTGATTGTATTCCTTTTCCAGCGTATCGACCCGCTCGGCTACGCTTTCAACTGCCTTTACCGCGCCGATCCCCTGACCGGAGCCCCAAATGTCCTTCCACGCCTTGGCCTCGGTGTTGCCGCCGGAGCCGAAGTTCATCTTGGACGGGTCGCTTTCAGGCAGATTGTCCGGATCCAGACCCGCAGCGACGATCGAGGGGCGCAGATAATTACCATGCACCCCGGTAAACAGGTTGGAATAGACGATGTCGTTAGCGGATCCTTCGACGATGGCCTGCTTGTAGCCGTCGACCGCGCGGGCTTCCTTGGTCGCAATCCAGGGCGTGCCGATATAGGCGAAGTCGGCGCCCATGGCCTGGGCTGCCAGGATCGAGCGACCGCAAGCGATCGAGCCGGAGAGGGCAACCGGACCATCGAACCACTCGCGGATTTCCTGCATCAGGGCGAACGGCGAAAGCGTTCCGGCATGGCCGCCGGCTCCGGCCGCAACCGGGATCAGGCCGCTTGCGCCCTTTTCGATTGCCTTGCGGGCAAAGCGGTCGTTGATCACGTCATGCAAGACCATCCCGCCCCAGCCGCGCACGGCCATGTTGATGTCTTCACGCGCACCAAGCGAGGTAATCACCAGCGGCACTTGCCACTTGGCGCAAACCTCCATGTCTTCCTCAAGCCGGTTGTTCGACTTGTGGACGATCTGATTGACCGCGAATGGCGCGGCAGGACGATCCGGGTTGTCGCGATTGTGGGCCGCCAGCTCCTCGGTGATCTGGTGGAGCCATTCGTCGAGTACCCCCGAAGGACGGGCGTTGAGTGCCGGGAAGCTGCCGATCACACCAGCCTTGCACTGTGCAATCACCAGTTCCGGACCAGAGATGATAAACAGTGGTGACCCGATGACTGGAAGGCGCAGGCGATCGAACGGAGCGGGAAGGGGCATGGACAAACCTCGGTTTAAGCAATCAGTTAACTTGGCTCTTAGCAGCCGCGGAAATCATCTGTCGAGAGACCGGAAGTGCATATGCGGGAGAACTGGTTAGCGCCGCCGCGCAGATGGGATTTTTGCATCTGATTTCCCCAATTCGAGCTGCGGAAATCAGGCGTAGGCCTGGCGATAGAGCGCCTCGATGTCGTCCGCCCCCGGAATGCGCGGATTGTTGGCAGGGCTACCGCTCGCCAGCGCTTGTTGTGCCATCAGAGGAACCAGTTCGTCCCATCGCTGCTTGGCAATCCCATAGGCAGCGGGCGTTGGCACGCCGAGGTCTGCGTTGATCCGCTCTAGCCCCTCGATCAAGCGTCCAACCGCGCCTTGATCGCTTTCCGAGTGGTCCGCCAGGCCCATGGCGCGGGCACAATCGGCATAGCGAGGCAGTGCGGCCGGCGCGCTCCACGCGGTAACCAGCGGCATCAGCATCGCGTTGGAGAGGCCATGGGCAACGTGAAAGTGCGCGCCGATCGGGCGGCTCATTCCATGCACCAGCGCGACCGAGCTGTTGGAGAAGGCAATACCACCCTGCAGCGCGCCAAGCATCAGGGCTTCCCGGGCGGGACGATTGTCTGGGGCGGCGCAGGCAGTCGCCAGGTTGGCCCAGATCAAGCGCATCGCGGAAAGGGCCATCGAGTCTGAAAAGGGATTGGCCCGTTTCGAGACATAGGCCTCGACCGCGTGGACTAGGCTGTCGATGCCGGTGTCGGCCGTCAGCCGCGCGGGCTTGGTCAAGGTCAGTTCGTAATCGACGATTGCTATCTGCGGCAGGTAGGCAAGCCCCGCGCAGAGCATCTTCTCGTCGGTTTCCGCATCGGTGATGATGGTGAAGCGGGTCGCCTCGCTGCCGGTCCCGGCGGTGGTCGGGATCGCGATGATCGGCAGCCCGGGGATGTCCTCCTGGTGCGGGGCTTTCAGGTCGCGCACTTCGATGGCGCGGGCGCGTTTGACCGCAATCATCTTGGCGCTGTCTATCGGACTGCCGCCGCCCAGCCCGATGACGCAATCGTGGTCTCCTGCGGCAAGAAATGCGCAGCCTGCCTCGGTCGAAGCCACGGTAGGATCGGGGACTACCCCGGTGAAGGTCCGCGTCGCGAGCCCGGCCTTTGCCAGCAATTCCTCAACCCGCCGCAGAATGCCCGATCCGGCGATCCATGCGTCGGTCACGATCAGCGGGCGCGACAGGCCGGAGGCGCTCAGCACCTCCGGCAATTCATTCAGCACGCCGCCGCCGATGCGGATCGTGCGGGGTAGGTGGATCGCTGCCATCGGGTCAGGCCAACAGGTGTTCCATGCCATAGACCCGGGCAGCCGTTCCGGCATAGAGCGCGCGCTTTTCGTCGGCGGATGCGCCAAGCGTCAGGCGCTTGAAGGCATTCCACAGGACCGGATAGCTCGCGCCCCATTTATCGACGGGGTAATTGCTTTCGAACATGGCGCGGGTCGGGCCAAAGGCTTCGATGCAGGTTTCGATGTAGGGCCGCCACATCGCTGCCAGGGTTTCGGACGAAAGACCCGCTGCCGGACCGTGATCGGGCATTCCGGCAAAGGACATCGCCAGGCCGCCCAGTTTGACCGAAACGTTCGGGCATTGTCCGATCGCCCTGATCTTTTCCCGCCAGGTGTCGAAGCGTTCGTGCAGCTTGCCGTGATAGCTCGCCATGCCGAGCGGAGTGCCGCAGTGGTCGAGCACGATGGGCTGATCCGGAAACGCCCGTGCCAGGCTGAGCAGGTCTTCCAGTTGTGGTTCGAGCAGCCAGGCATCGAAGGTCAGGCCGCGCTTGCCCAGCTCGGCAAAGCCTTCGCGGAATGCGGCATCGTTATAGAGGCCGGGCGGGGCGTGGAACGGAGGGCCGAGCACTTCAGGATCGGCATCCCATGCACCCTGGTGGCGGATCCCCTTGAAGCGCGGACTGGCAGCCATGAGGGCGTCGAGGACATCTCCGGCCTTTGCCCCAAGGCGCAGGTCGGCATGGCCGATAATCGCGTCACACAGCCGGATATTGCCATAAAGGCCGCTGGCGCTCTGCGCGGCGACGCCGTTCACATATTCGACTTCGCCGACGACCTTGAAGGCATCGTCCGCTCCGGCGCGGTAGAATGCGCCGCACTCCATGAACACCGTGCCGATCACATTGTGCCCGCTGGTGGCATCGGCATGAAGTTCGTTGAAGGTGTAATAGGATGACAACGCGATGCTGGCGATGAAGGGATGGAGCGGTTCCGGGAAGGCACCGACCAAGGGGCGCAGGTCCCACAGGTGGTGGTGGGGATCGATGATTGGCAGGTCTGGTTCCAGGATTGCTTCGCTCACGCCTCGTTCCTCTCCGGTTATGATTTGCCCTTCAGCTTATGGCCACTTGCGGGTTTGACAAGCGTAGATCGCACCCGCATTAATCGCGCGATTAAAAATTAATGCGAAGAGAGGCCGGGAAGATGAATTTCGAACATAGCGACAAGATCAAAGGTCTGCTGGCGCAAGTCGGCGCCTTCATGGACGAGCATATCTACCCCAACGAACAGGCCTATCACGACTTTGTAACCGACCCGGCCAACATGTGGAAAGAATGGCCCGGCATGGAGGCGCTCAAGGAAAAGGCGCACGCCCAGGGGCTGTGGAACCTGTTCCTGCCGCACGAATACGGGGAGTTTTCTCCCGGCCTGACCAACCTTGAATATGCCCCGCTCGCCGAACTGATGGGCCGGGTGCCGTGGGCCAGCCAGGTGTTCAACTGCTCCGCTCCGGACACCGGCAACATGGAAGTACTGGCCAAGTTCGGTTCGCCCGAACAGCAGGAAAAGTGGCTCAAGCCGCTGCTCGCCGGGACGATCCGCTCGGCCTATGTCATGACCGAGCCGCAGGTTGCTTCGTCCGACGCGACCAACCTCGAACTATCGATCACGCCCGATGGCGACGACTATGTCCTGAACGGGCGCAAGTGGTGGATTTCCAACGCGATGCACCCGCGCTGCGACATGTGGATCGTCATGGGCAAGACTGACTTCAACGCTCCGCGCCACGCGCAGCACTCGCAGATTCTGGTCGAACCGGGCACGCCGGGCATCACCATCGTGCGGCACCTGACTGTGTTCGGATCGCACAACTCGCCAGGCGGCGAGTGCGAGCTGCGCTTCGACAATGTCCGCGTGCCCAAGGAGAACCTGATCTTGGGCGAAGGGCGCGGGTTCGAGATCGCGCAGGGCCGCCTTGGGCCGGGCCGCATCCACCACTGCATGCGCTCGATCGGCCAGGCCCAGCGCGCATTGGAAATCATGGCGCGCCGCGCCGACAGCCGCACCGCATTCGGCAAGAAGCTGTCCGATCAGTCCTCAATCCGTCAGGATATCGCCAAGAGCTTCTGCGAAATCGAAATGGCGCGCCTGCTGACCCTGAAGGCAGCCGACGCGATGGACCGCTATGGCAACAAGGTGGCCAAGGACCTGATCGCCGCGATCAAGGTGGTGGCACCGCAGATGGCCCAGACCGTGTGCGACCGGGCGATCCAGGTTCATGGCGGGATGGGGGTGTCGGACGATACGCCAGTGGCGCGGTTCTTCACGCTCAACCGCTTTGTTCGCATCGCCGACGGCCCGGATGAAGTCCACATGAGCCAGCTCGGCAAACAGAAGATCAAGGAATACGTCGCGATGAACGAGCGGTAAGACCCGATGAAAGCTCTGCGATACTACGGTGCGCGCGATGTGCGATTCGAGGCGATGGACGATCCCACGCCGCAAACCGAGCGCGACGCGATCATCAAGGTCGAGGCATGTTCGATCTGCGGATCGGACCTGCACATCTACCACGGCCACGGCTTTTCAGAGGACACCGGCTTCTGCGTCGGGCACGAAGCGGTCGGCGAAGTGGTCGAAGTGGGGCGGGGCGTTCACCGGCTGAAGGTAGGGGACAAGGTCATGCTGCCCGCGGCCGTGGGCTGCGGTGCCTGCCGATCGTGCCTGTCGGGCAATGTTGCCAACTGCGAATTCAACGCCGGGGCCTGCTATGGACTTTCCGCGCGGTTGCAAGGCTCGCAGGCAGAAGCCGTGCGGGTTCCGGCTGCTGACATGAATGCCGTTGTGGTGCCCGAAGGCGTCAGCATGGAACAGGCGCTGATGATGACCGACGCGCTGGCAACCGCCTGGTTCGGCGCACGCAATGCGGACATCGTACCGGGGTCTAGCGTCGCGGTCATCGGCCTTGGACCAATCGGCCTAATGGCTGTCGACAGCGCCTTCGTCATGGGGGCTCACGTGGTCTATGCGATTGATCCGATTGCCGAGCGCCGCGCCATGGCCGAAGCCTCGGGTGCCATCGCGCTCCATCCCGATGAGGCGCTGGAGCGGATCAAGCAGGATACCCGGGGCAACAAGGTTGATTGCGTGGTTGAAGTCGTTGGCAGCGATGCGACGGTTGATTTCGCACTGCGGCTGGTCAAGCGGCGCGGTACCGTATCCGTGATTGGCGTCCAGCAAAGCCGCCGCTTTGCTTTCCCGCTGGAGCGCGCTTTTGCGGCGGGTCTGACCTTCCGCATTGGCACCTGCTCGGTCCCGGAAGAGCTGCCAGCGCTGTTCCCCCTGGTCCAGTCAGGCCGTCTCCGCCCCGAAAAGTATGTCAGCCACCGGATGCCGCTGAGCGAGGGGGTAGAGGCCTATCGTCTGTTCGAAGCGCGCGAAGCTGGGGCGCTCAAAATGGTGCTGACGCCTTAACAGGGTTTGAAAACGAAATTCATTCGCATCGAGCGTAGTCGAGATGCCACAAGCGGTGTCTCGACTTCGCTCGACACGAACGGGTCTTGAATTAACGACCGGCCACCGCGTTCGCGGCGCTGAGCACAGCACGGACTGAAGCCGTGGCGACATCTTCGTCGATGCCGACGCCCCAGACAGTCTTGCCATCGGGGGCGGTGCATTCAACGTAGGCTGCTGCGCGCGCGTCCGAACCGGCGGTCATGGCGTGTTCGGCATAGTCCTTCACTTCCAGCTGGACGCCGAAGGTTTCGCCAATGGTCGCCACGACCGAGCTGATCAGGCCATTGCCGCGTCCCGAAACCGATTGTTCCTGATCGTCCACGGCGATCTTGCCGGCGAACAGGCGCGTGCCGTCGGCGGCCTTGGTTTCCTCATAGTCCAGCAGTTGGAAATGCTGCGGGGTATTGAGGTGATAGGTTTTCTGGAAGACCGCCCAGATATCCTCGGCAAACAGTTCGCGGCCCACTTCGTCGGCCAGTTCCTGCACGTGCTTGGAAAAGTGCGCCTGCATCTTCTTGGGCAGCTTCAGGCCCTGGTCCTGCTCGAGAACCCAGGCGAAGCCGCCCTTGCCGGACTGTGAATTGACGCGGATCACCGCTTCGTAATCGCGGCCCAGATCGGCCGGATCGATGGGCAGATAGGGCATTTCCCAGAAGGCGTCGTTCTGTTTTTCGCGCGCGGCAAAGCCCTTCTTGATCGCATCCTGATGGCTGCCCGAGAACGAGGTGTAGACCAGTTCGCCGACATAGGGATGGCGCGGGTGGATCGGCAGCTGGTTGCAATATTCCACGGTCTTGGCGATGGCATCGATATCCGAAAAATCCAAACCCGGATCAACACCTTGCGTGTACATGTTAAGGGCAACTGTCACGATGTCGCAGTTGCCGGTGCGCTCACCATTGCCGAACAGGCAGCCTTCGACGCGGTCGCCGCCGGCCATCAGGCCCAGTTCCGCGGCGGCAATGCCGGTGCCGCGGTCGTTGTGGGTGTGGAGCGAGATCACCACGCTGTCGCGGTTGGGGATCAGGCGGCCAAACAACTCCACCTGATCGGCGTAGACGTTCGGGGTTGCGCATTCGACCGTGGCGGGCAGGTTGAAGATGATCGGCTTGTCCGGTGTCGGCTGGAGCACGTCCATCACGGCGGCGCAGACTTCGACCGAATATTCGACTTCGGCGGTCGAAAAGGTTTCCGGGCTGTATTCGAACACCCAGTCGGTGCCGTGATACTTGGCGGCCTGGTCGCGCAGCACCTTGGCGCCTTCGATGGCGATCTGCTTGATCTCGTCCTTGGTCATGCCGAACACGACCTTGCGCCAGACCGGCGAAACCGCGTTGTAGAGGTGGACGATGGCCGTCTTTGCGCCTTCGAGGCTGGCAAAGCTGGTCTCGATCAGGTCGCGGCGCGACTGGGTGAGGATCTGGATGGCGACATCGTCCGGAACCTTGTCATTGCGGACCAGGCCCGAGATGAAGTCAAAGTCGGTTGCGCCCGATGCCGGAAAACCGACTTCGATTTCCTTGCAGCCGACCTTCAGCAGCAGGTCGAAGAACCGCATCTTCTTTTCCGCGCCCATCGGGTCGATCAGCGCCTGGTTGCCGTCGCGCAGATCAGTGGAAAGCCAGCGCGGGGCCTTGGTGATTACCTGGCTCGGCCACTTGCGGTCGGGCAGATTGATCGGCGGGAAGGGGCGATACTTGCTCGCGGGGTTCTTCAGCATGGTCATCGGTTTGGTCCGGATAATGGCAATTGCGACACTGGTGCGGTGGGTTCTTCCCTTGGGAGCCGCTGGCGGCCCCTACCGGCACGCCAAGCTCACGCCCAAGGGCGGGTAAGTCGCAGGGTAAGGCCAAGACGAATGGACATGGGCAAGCCTATGGCGAGCAAGGCGCGGCTTGTAAAGAGAGAAGCACGCCGATTCCAACCCACGACTGCCGCACGATCCTTGTAATTCTGCTGATAACGCCCATATAGCCTCTATCGCCTTGGCCAAACTGCATGCCGGCGACTGAGAGACCGCGCGCGCTCCCGCATGGGAGAGTTTACGTGGACCTTAATCAATTGCTTTTCGATCATCAGGTTGCCTTGATCCGGGCAGATGAACTTGCGCGCGCTGGCGGCAAGCCGGACCGGCCGGAAATCGCGGTTCTATATGAGCGAATTCGGGCCCTGCGGGGGAGAATGGGCGTTTGGCATAACCAGTTTGACCATGGAGTTGCCGCATGACCCGCGCGATGAACATCCGGCTGCCGGAAGCCGAAGTACGCGAAAAGTGCGCCGCAGCCAGTGTCGACATCAGCGCGATTGAGACTCTGCCCTCTGGTGGCACCCACCTGGTCTGCAGAAATATCGAAGGTGCCGACGAAATGCGTGCGCGGTTAAAGAAGCATTTGATCGAAGGCCGGGTAAAGCGCTTTGCCTTTATGGTGTCGAACAAGCGCTAGTCGGCAGGATCTTCGATCCTGGCTTGCCGAGCCGTGCGGCAGTGGCAATAAGGTTGCGCAAAGCAACTGACAGGATTCCCATTGCATGCCTTCATCCGCTGGTTTTGATTCCTCGCGTCTCGCTCGTCTCGATGCCTTCGTGAAGGAGCGCTATCTTGATACCGGGTTGCTCCCCAATGCGCAGGTCCTGATCGCGCGGGATGGCGAGATCGCCCATTTCTCGTCGCAGGGAACTGCGCGCGAGGGCGGCAAGGAGATCGACGAAGGCTCGCTGTTCCGCATCGCCAGCATGACCAAGCCGATCACTTCGGTTGCGTTCATGATGCTGCTTGAAGAGGGCAAAGTCGCGCTCGATACGCCGGTCCACCAGGTCCTGCCGGAATTCAAGGGACTGGGCGTTTACAACGGCGGCGGGGGCGGGGTGCCCTTCCTGACCAAGGCCTGCGAACGGCCGATGCAGATGATCGATCTGCTGCGCCATACGTCGGGTCTGACCTATGGTTTCCAGAACCGCAGCAACATCGACGCGGCGATGCGCGAAGGCAAGTTCGAGAACTGGCACGGCAATCTCGATCTCGATGAATTCGTTGCCGCGCTGGGCAAGTTGCCGCTGGAATTCTCGCCGGGAACGGCCTGGAACTATTCGGTTTCGACCGACGTCCTCGGTGCCGTGGTGCAGCGGCTTTCTGGCCTCTCGCTCAGTGACTTTTTTGCGCAGCGGATTTTCAAGCCGCTCAAGATGGATGACACCTTCTTTGCGGTTCCCGAGGGAAAGATCGATCGTCTGACCGATTGTTATACCTTCGTGCCGGGCAAAGGTCGGGTGATGTACGATCGCGGTGCAGAGAGCGCCTGGAGCCGCGCTCCGCGCCAACTTTCCGGCGGGGGCGGGTTGGTCTCGACCGCGCTGGATTATCACCGGTTCTGTCAGATGCTGCTGAACGGCGGCGAACTGGAAGGCGAACGGATTCTTGGGCGCAAGACGCTCGACCTGATGACCATGAACCACTTGCCCGATGGCGGTGACCTGGCCAGTTGGTCCAAGTCGCTGTTCAGCGAAGCGACCAACGCGGGCGTGGGCTTCGGCCTGGGCTTTGCCGTGAGCATCAACCCTGCGGCCAACATGATCCCGGGTTCGGTCGGGGAATATTACTGGGGCGGGATGTTCTCGACCGCGTTCTTTGTCGATCCAGTCGAAAAGCTGCACATGGTCTTTATGACCCAGCTTTCACCCAGCAGTGTCTATCCGATCCGCCGTGAACTGAAGACCTTCATCTATTCGGCGCTGATCTGATGTCGGTGGTCAACGCGCTATATGAAGAGATGGGCCTGACCCGCATCGTCGAGATTGATCCAAACGGCCGAGCGGTTCTGGAATATGAGGCCAAGCCGGCGCAATGCCATTCCGGCGGCGTGGTGCAGGGGGGATTTGTCACGGGCTGGATCGATGCCGTGATGGCGCACGCCGCGATTGCGCTGACCGGGGACCAGATCGTGCCGATGACGCTGGAGCTGAAAGTCAGCTTCTTTGCACCGGCCCGGCCCGGCCCGGTCTTTGCCGAGGGTTGGGTGGTCAAGCACGGCAAGCGTACCGCTTTTTACGAAGGCGCGCTGAAGGACGGGGCGGGCAATCTGCTGGCCAAGGCCACCAGCACTCTGGCGATGATCGATCGCGGCAGGGTCGAGGCAGCATCGAAGGCAGCCTTGGACAAATGATCAAATAACAAACGGGATGGGAGATCCGGGGAATGTCTGAAATCCGGCCCTTTACGCTGGCAATACCGCAAAGCGAGCTCGATGATCTCAACACCCGGATCGACCTGATCCGCTGGCCGGAAAAAGAAACGGTAGACGATTGGTCGCAAGGCACGCCGCTGGCTGCGTTGCAGGACCTCGTCGCCTATTGGCGCAGCGGTTATGACTGGCGACGATGCGAAGCGCGGCTGAATGCGCTCGGCCAGTTCACTACCGAGATCGACGGGCTGCAAATCCACTACATCCACGTCCGTTCGCCGCACAAGGGCGCCCTGCCGTTGATCATGACTCATGGCTGGCCCGGATCGGTGATAGAATTCATGGGCGTGATCGAGGCGCTGACCGATCCGGAGGATCCGGTGCAGGCGTTCGATCTGGTGCTGCCATCGCTACCGGGGTTCGGGTTTTCTGGGAAACCCACGGCGACCGGGTGGGGCGTTGAAAAGATTGGCCGCGCCTGGGGCGAATTGATGGCCCGTCTGGGGTACGACCGCTGGGTTGCCCAGGGCGGCGATTGGGGCAGCGCGGTGACGACCGCCATCGGCGTGCAAAAGGTCGCGGGCTGCACCGGCATTCACCTGAACATGCCGATTGGCCGGCCCTTGCCTGAAGACCTGCAAAACCCGACCCCAGCCGAACTGAAGGCGCTTGGCGCCTTGCAGCATTATCAGGAATGGGACTCCGGCTATTCGACCCAGCAGCGCACCCGGCCGCAGACTGTAGGGTATGGACTGGTGGATAGCCCGGTCGGTCTCGCGGGCTGGATTTTCGAAAAGATGTGGGCCTGGACCGACAATTCCGGTTCACCGTTCGACGCGCTGAGCCGTGACCAGGTTCTTGATAACATCATGCTCTATTGGCTCCCCGCCAATGGCGCGTCCTCCGCCCGGCTTTACTGGGAAAGCTTCGGCTCATTTGCGCCGCAGGAGATCGAATTGCCGGTGGCGGTCAGCGCCTTTCCGCGGGAGATTCTGCCAACTCCGCGCAAATGGGCGGAACGGAACTATCGCAATCTCGTCCACTGGGGCGACATGCAGCAGGGTGGGCACTTTGCCGCGTGGGAGCAACCGCAGGCCTTTGTCTCCGAGCTTCGAGCGGCTTTTGGAAAGATGCGTTAGCCGCAGCGGATCGACTTGATCCGTCCATCGGGCCCGATCTCCACGTTCAGGCGGTTCGGAACATAGTCCATCGTGACGACGGTACCTGGCGCAATCACGCGGATGCGGGTGTGCCCAACATCGTCGCGGATTGCGGTGAGGATGTCCTTGCTGGGAAGACTGTTCAGGCGGGCTTGCGCCTTTGCCGCGCCGCATGTGTCAGCATTGCGCAGGGCGGGCGTGGCGGGATCGGTTGCTCCGGCCGGTGGCGGACCAACCGGGACCTGCATGGTCGGGTCACTGTCCGGGACCGGGGTGACGACTGCGGACAAACCCGCTTCCTCTCCCGTCGATGTCTGCTGGGTATCCGGAGCTTTCGCCTCGTTGCAAGCGCTAAGCAGGGCTGCACAAGCAGCGATGATCGTAATAGACAGGCGCATCAGCACGGCTCCGGCAAGGACGCTGATAACAACGCCCTTGCCCAGAACCGGTTCCGCTTACTTCTGGAAGGCGGCAGCGATATCCAGCGTCACTTCGTCCGAGACCAACGGTACGGCGTAGCCCACGCCAAAATCGCTGCGCTTGATGGTCGCTTTGGCCGTGAAGCCGACGTTTTCCTTGCCACCCATCATCGCCGGAGCCTTGCCCGCACCATAGAACTGCGCGTCCAGCACGACCGGACGGGTGATGCCGTTCAGGGTAAGGTCGCCCATGATGTGCGCTGCGTCGGGCCCGTGAACGTGCACTTTGGTTGAAACAAAGCGCGCCGGGGCGGGCGCTGCACCGAAGAAGTCAGCCTTGCCGCTTTCCCCCGCTGGCCGAAGCAGGTGGGCAGTCAGACCGGCGCTGGCCGTGGTCACCTTGGCGATCGGAATGGTCACATCGACTTTGGCAGCCTGCGGGTTCTTGGGATCGAGCACCAGTGTGCCAGTGATGTCGCCGAACAGGCCAAAATAAGGGGAAAAGCCGAAGTGATCGACGCGCCAGCCGACCAGGGTGTGACCAGGATCAGCCTGATAGGTGCCGCCGGTGATGGCGGCAGCGGACTTTGAACCGGGAAGCTGGGGGGCCTGCTGCGCTTCAAGCGGAAGCGTCGCGGCAAATGCAGCAGCCAGAATGGCGCTGCCGATCAGGTAGGATTTCATCGAAATCTCCAGGGCAGAATTGCGAGTAGTTCGCAACTCTGCCCCGAAGCGCTCAGGGGATCAATTCTTTTCCTGGTCGACCAGCTTGTTCTTGCCGATCCAGGGCATCATCGCGCGCAGCCGCGAACCGGTCTGCTCGATCGGATGGGCTTCGGCAGCCTTGCGGGCCGCCTTCAGCTCGGGCTGGCCAGCGCGGTTGTCGAGCACGAAGTTCTTCACGAAGCGGCCCGACTGGATGTCGGCCAAGACGCGCTTCATTTCGGCCTTGGTTTCGGCAGTGATGATGCGCGGACCGGTGGTGATGTCACCATATTCGGCCGTGTTCGAGATCGAATAGCGCATGTTGGCGATGCCGCCTTCATAAAGCAGGTCGACGATCAGCTTGGTTTCGTGAAGGCATTCGAAATAGGCCATTTCCGGCGCGTAACCGGCCTCGACCAGGGTTTCGAAGCCGGCCTGGATCAGGTGAGTGATCCCGCCGCACAGGACTGCCTGCTCGCCGAACAGGTCGGTTTCGCACTCTTCCTTGAAGTTGGTTTCGATGATCCCGCTGCGGCCGCCGCCGACGCCCGAAGCATAGGCCAGGGCAACATCATGGGCATTCCCGGTGGCGTCCTGATGGACCGCGATCAGGCAGGGCACCCCGCCACCTTTCAGGTATTCGCCGCGCACGGTGTGGCCCGGTCCCTTCGGCGCAATCATGATCACGTCAATGTCGGCGGGCACTTCGATCAGGCCAAAGTGGATGTTGAGGCCATGGGCAAAGGCGAGCGCCGCACCTGGCTTCATGTTGCCCTTGAGGTCGTTGTCCCAGATCGCGGCCTGATGCTCGTCTGGAGCGAGGATCATCAGGACATCGGCCCAGGCGGCAGCGTCCTTGTTCGACATGACCTTGAACCCGGCGGCTTCAGCCTTTTTGGCGCTGGCCGAACCGGGGCGCAGGGCAATTGCCACGTCCTTGACGCCGCTGTCGCGCAGGTTCTGTGCGTGGGCGTGGCCTTGGCTGCCATAGCCCAGCACGGCGATCTTCTTGCTCGTGACCAGGTTCAGGTCGCAATCGGCGTCGTAATAAACCTTCATGTTCGTTCCCTATCCAAACTCGTCATGCTGAACTTGTTTCAGCATCCATCGTGCAACAAATTCCGCCATCAGCCTTGATCCCCCATGGACCCTGAAACCAGTTCAGGGTGACGGTGAGAGGCAGGGCGGGGCGAATTCCTAAATCCCACTAGCCCCGCGCATCATACCGACCACGCCGGTGCGGCCGACCTCGACCAGACCCAGTTCGCGCATTAGCGAAACAAAGCGGTCGAGCTTGTCCGGGGTACCGGTTAGCTCGAAGATGAAGCTGCTGGTGGTCGTGTCGACCACCTTGGCGCGGAATACTTCGGCGAGGCGCAATGCCTCGACCCGAGCGTCGCCGGTACCAGAGACCTTGACCAGGGCCAGTTCACGTTCGACGTGATCACCGGCTTCGGTCAGGTCGATCACCTTGTGAACCGGCACCAGTCGGTCAAGCTGGGCGTGGATCTGATCGATCACGGCAGGCGGACCGTGGGTCACGATCGTAATGCGGCTGACCGCGTGGTTCTCGGTAATGTCGGCCACGGTCAGGCTGTCGATATTATAGCCACGCGCGGTGAACAGCCCGGCAATCTTGGCCAGGATACCCGCCTCGTTGTCGACGGTGATCGTCAGGACGTGGCGTTCCGATGCTTCGTGCTTGATCTTCATCATGATTACACCAGCGCCTTCGCTTCGTCGTCCATCGTGCCGGCAACCTGATCGCCGTAAAGGATCATGTCGGTATGGGCCGCGCCTGACGGGATCATCGGGAAGCAGTTGGCTTCCTTGGCCACCAAGCAATCGACGATGACCGGCCCGGGATAGTCGATCATTTCCTGAATTCCCGCGTCCAGCTGGGATTCGTTCTCGATCCGGATGCCTTTCCAGCCATAGGCTTCGGCCAGCTTCACAAAATCGGGCAGGCTGTCGGAATACGAGTTCGAATAGCGGCTTTCGTAGGTCAGTTCCTGCCATTGGCGGACCATGCCCATCCACTCATTGTTGAGAACAAACACCTTCACCGGCAGACGGAACTGCGTTGCCGTGCCCAGTTCCTGGATGTTCATTTGGATCGAAGCATCGCCAGCAATGTCGATGACCAGCGAATCCGGGTTGCCCAGCTGTGCGCCGATTGCGGCGGGCAGGCCATAGCCCATCGTGCCAAGGCCGCCCGAGGTCAGCCACTTGTTCGGGCCAAAGAAGTGGAAATATTGCGCCGCCCACATCTGGTGCTGGCCAACTTCGGTGGCGATGATCGGGTCTTTGTCCCTGGTCAGCGCAAACAGGCGTTCAATCGCCAGTTGGGGCATGATCGCTGACTTGTTGGCCGGATAGGCCAGGCTCTTGCGCGCACGCCAGCCGTCGATCCGGGCTTTCCATTCAGTCAGGTCCTGTGCCTTGCGGTCGTTCCAGGCCGCGATCAGCTGTTCCAGGACAAGGGCGCTGTCCCCCAGGATCGGCAGGTCGACTGGCACGGTCTTGTTGATCGAAGCGCGGTCGATATCGATGTGAATCTTGGTCGAATGCGGCGAGAACGCGTCCAGACGGCCGGTCACTCGGTCATCAAACCGGGCGCCAATCGCGATGATCAGGTCGGCGCGGTTCATGGCCATGTTGGCTTCGAAGGTGCCATGCATGCCCAACATGCCCAGCCAGTCGGGATGGTCTGAGGGGAAGGCGCCCAGGCCCATCAAGGTCGAAGTGACTGGAGCGCCGGTGAGTTGCTGCAACTGGCGCAGCAGTTCAGAGGCACGCGGGCCGGAATTGATTACGCCGCCGCCGGTGTAGAAGATCGGTGCCTTGGCATTGGCGATCAATTCGATGGCCTTGGCGATGTCACGCTCGCTGCCGGTGCTGGGCGGATTGTAGCGGACCGGGCGTTGCGGCGGCGCACCGTTCCAGGTCGCAGAGGCGATCTGGACATCCTTGGGAATGTCGATCACGACCGGACCCGGGCGACCAGTGGTGGCAATCTGAAACGCCTCGTCGACGATGGCGGCCAGTTCCGACGGATCCTTCACCAGATAGTTGTGCTTGGTGCAGTGGCGGGTGATCCCGATGGTATCGGCTTCCTGGAACGCGTCCGAACCGATCAGGCCAGTTGGTACCTGGCCAGTGATGACCACCAGCGGGATCGAATCCATGAAGGCATCGGCGATGCCGGTGACCGCATTGGTCGCACCCGGGCCCGATGTGACCAGCACGACCCCCGGCTTGCCGGTGGAGCGGGCATACCCTTCGGCCGCATGGGCAGCGCCAGCTTCGTGGCGGACCAGAATGTGCCGGATGCGGGCGTCTCCAAACAGGGCATCGTAAATCGGCAGAACCGCACCGCCCGGATAGCCGAAAACGAATTCGACTCCCTGACGGACCAGGCTCTCGACCAGGATGCTGGCGCCGCTGCGCTCCTCGCTCACGTTACGTCCTTCCATACTTCCTTGATGCGCCGCTTCGCCCTTAAAGGACCGACCCGGCACAGGGGGCTGTGCCGGGTCTCTTCTCCAACTCGGGGCGAATGCGCAAGCGCATATCTTGCGGCGTGCCCTAGGGGATAGGAAATAACGCGTCAACCCCTAAACGTGTAATAATGATGCGAACACGGCAGGCAAATCGTAATCAAATGACTCGACTCTCGGCCAGTCATCCGGAGGCTGGTTGCGGAACCAGGTATATTGGCGCTTGGCATAGTTCCGCGTTGCCTGCGCGCCCTGCTTTTCCGCCTCATCGCGATCGAATTCGCCTGCCAGAACTCCGGCGATTTCCGGCACGCCGATGGCTCGCATGACCGGCAAGTTCGGGTCGAGGTTTCGGCTGAGAAGCAGACGAACCTCATCCATGGCTCCGTGGTCCAGCATCAGGGCAAAGCGTCGGTCGCAGCGTTCATAGAGCCCGTCGCGCGGTGGCAGCAGGATCAAGGGATGCAGGTCGACTTGCCCTGCGATCCCGCCGATCCGCTCAGCTTGCCATTCTGTCAGCGGCGTTCCGGTAGAGCGGACAACTTCCAACGCCCGCGCGATCCGCGTGGTGTCGCCGGGATTGAGGGCGGCGGCACGGGCAGGGTCCTCGCTTTGCAAAGCGGTATAAGCCTCAGTCACCGCCATCGCCCTGACAACCTCGCGCACGGCGGGGTCGATCGGTGGAACTGGCGCGATCCCGTCAAGCAAAGTGCGCAGGTATAGTCCGGTTCCGCCAACGAGGATCGGAACTGCGCTGCGTGCATGAACTTTGGCAATCACTTCGCGCGCACGCGCAGCCCAGTCAGCGGCAGAACAAGCCTGGGCGCCGTCCCATTCGCCGAACAGACAGTGTTCCACGCCTTGCATTTCTGAAGGCGAGGGGCGGGCGGAGAGGACCGCCAGGTCGGCATAGACCTGGGCGCTATCAGCATTGATGACTACGCCTTCGCGCCCCTGCGCCCTGAGCATAAGTGCCAGCTTCACGGCGCAATCGCTCTTGCCGCTGGCGGTCGGCCCTGCGATGAGCGCGAGCGGCGGACGTTTTGCCGATTCAGGGGATGAAACTGTGCTCATTGCGCGCGTGATAGCAGAACCGGCGGTCTTGTCCGCACATGTTGATGCCGCGGTCCACGCGCTGGAGGCTCAGGGCGCGCAAGTGCTTGGTGCCGATCCGCTTCCGGGACAAGATCAGGTGCTGCAGTTCATGGCGCAGGACGGCGATGCCGACGCCGTGCGCGGGGTGCTTGATCGCCACTTCACTCCGTCCGACATGCTGATTACCGACCATCTGCCGCAGGTTCCGGGCGTTTTCGTCTCGGACATGGATTCGACCATGATCGGCCAGGAATGTATTGATGAGCTGGCGGATTTTGCCGGGATCAAGGCGCAGATTGCCGACATTACCGAGCGTGCCATGCAGGGCGAACTGGATTTCGCCGAGGCCTTGACCGAGCGGGTCCGCCTGCTTGGCGGGCTGGGCGAGGATGCGATCGAGCAATGCCTGCGCGAACGGATCGTTGACATGCCAGGAGCCCGAACGCTGGTCGGCACGTTAAAGGCTCGCGGCTGCAAGACGGTGCTGGTGACCGGTGGTTTCCACCAGTTCGCTGATCCCGTGGCCGAGCGGCTTGGGTTTGAGCGGGTGGTCGGCAATCGCCTGGCGGTGGGCCATGGCAAGCTAACGGGCGGCCTGGTGGGCGACATCGTCGACAGCTCGGTCAAAGAGGCAGTGCTACGTGCTGCGGTCGCTGCAGAAGGCGATGCGGCCAGCCTGGCCACGGGGGACGGGGCAAACGATATCCCGATGCTCGTCGCGGCGAGCTATGGCGTGGCCTATCGCGCCAAGCCCAAGGCGCGCGCCGCGGCCAATGGCTCGATCGATCGCGGGGACCTGACCGATGTGCTCCGCCTATTGGGGATCCCGGAAGCGGACTGGGTCTAGGCCCGTTTGGGTTGGCGCCGTGCCGCAATCCGCAGAACTAGCGCGGCAAAACAAAGCGTCACGCCATAGACCGCTTCCAAAAGCTTGCCCGGCTCGGCCAGGCGCAAGCTGTAGGACAGTGTGAAGATAAGCCACAGATAATAGGCTCCCGCGGTGTGGAGCCGCTTCCAGTTGCGGCCAAGCGCTTTCATGGCCGCATCGTTCGACGTCGCGGCCATCGCAAACATCAGGACATAGGCCATTCCACCCGCGGCCAGGGCGGGCAGCGGCCGGTCTTCGCCGCTGATCTGCAGATAGCGGACCAGCGCATAAAGGTGGGTGGTGTGGCAAGCCGCGAAGCCCAGACCCCACCAGCGACGGTTTTGCCAAAGCGAGCGGGTAACCGCGTTTGGCCACAGCTTCGCCAGCGCCGAAGCCGTGAAGGTGAGCAGGAAGATCGGGAGACCGATCCGCGCAGTCCAGCGAGCAGCGCGTGACCATTGATCGGCAAGGTCAGTCCCGGTCCACAGGCCAAGCGCGATTGTGCCCAGTCCAGCGACCAATCCCAGCAAAAGCGGCCAGCGGCGCGTCATTGCACTCTCCCCACATGTTTGATCCAGGTTAGCACCTGAGCGTTGCTGGTGCCAGCGTGACGAAAGACCTATTGACAGTTTTGTAAGTAATTCGCATCATCATCGGGCTATGAACATGATGACCGCCAAACCGACCGCCCAGGATTTCGCCGCTGACGACCTGCCGCTGATGCTGCCGGGGCGTCCTGACATGCGCTATGACTTTCCCAAGGCATGGCACCATTTCAAGGAATTGGTGAAGGACAAGGAAAACACGGCTGAAGTCGCCAAGATTTTCGAGGCCCTGCCATGGCGCGGTGCCTATGATGCAGCCAAGGCGTTTCTGGCGAGCGCGCGAGGTCAGGCGATTCGCAAGAGCGAGCCTTCGCTCGTGGCGATCCTCGATGACCATGACCGGCTCCGCAAGATGCCCAAGGGCAGTCTGGCCCATGCCTATTGCGACTTCATGGAAAGCGAAGGTCTGTCGGCTCAGGGTCTGGTGGACGAGCTTGACCGCTATCGTCCAGCCGAATTCTTCTTCCACGATCAGGTGACCTGGTACTTCAACCGGATGCGCGATACGCATGACTTGCTGCATGTGCTGACCGGCTTTGGCCGCGATGCGCTGGGTGAGCAGTGCGTGCTGGCCTTTACCTACAGCCAGCAACCGGCCTTGGCGCACCTGTTCCTGGGCTATGCTGGGGCTCTGCAGATTCGCAAGCACAAGGCCGCCAAGGTGCCGGTGTTCCGTGCGGTGCGCGAAGCACAGAACATGGGCAAGGCTTGTCCGCGTCTGGTCGAACAGCCGATCCTGGAGCTGCTTCCGCAACAGCTGGACGAATTGCGCGCCAAGTTAAACATCGGTCGGCCGCACTATTACTGGCAGGCCCACGCCATGTGGAAGGCCGTGGGGGTCGATCCCTATGACCTGATGGCGCCAGTCCAGAAAGCGGCGTGAGGGCAAGCAAGAGTCAGCCCCAACGCTACCACGTCACCCTGAACTTGTTTCAGGGTCCATCGGGCGGTTTTGCCGGACATGTGCAGAACAGCGCTGCGCTGGTTAAGCGTGCCAACTCCGCTTCGGTTTGAGACACGGAATAGACCCTGAAACAAGTTCAGGGTGACGAGCCGTGTCTTGAGGGTGACGATAAGGTCTGGCGGCGGTCATTGGTGAAGAGCAAGGCCCTCAAGCCTTACCCTTCCATCCAATCCTTGAAGAAACTGTCGTTGGCTTGGCGCAGTGCAGCCAGCGTTACCGGCTTGCCGTTGATCACCAGCGCATCGCCGCCGGTCGTGCCGATCTTCTCGAACGGCACCTTGCTGCGATCCAGCGGGCGATCGGCACGATAGGTGACGAGATAGCGCGACTGGCTTTCGTTGAAGGCAAAGGCCGTATCCATTGCATCCAGCGTGATGCCGATATTGCCGGCCAGGGCCATTTCAGCCGCCGCAACCAGCAATCCGCCATCGCTGATGTCATGGACTGCCGTTACCAGCCCATCGGCGATGAGCTGGCGGACAATTTCGGCGTTCATGCGCTCGTCGACCAGATCGACCCGTGGCGGTTCGCCGTCTTCGCGGCCGTGGATTTCGCGGAGCCACAGCGACTGGCCCAGTTCCGGATAGCACGGACCGATGACTGCCAGGCATTCGCCTTCGGCCTTGATCCCGATCGTTGCCATCACGCCATAGTCTGCCATCAGGCCAACGCCGCCTATGGCCGGAGTCGGCAGAATGGCCGAGCCGCCGCCGGTTGCCTTGCTTTCGTTGTAGAGCGAGACGTTGCCCGAGACGATCGGATAGTCGAGCGCGCGGCAGGCATCGCCCATGCCGCGCAGGGCTTCGACGATCTGGGCCATGATTTCCGGCCGCTGCGGGTTGGCGAAGTTCAGGCAGTTGGTAATCGCCAGCGGCTTTGCACCGACGGCCGAGATGTTGCGATAGGTTTCCGCCACGGCCTGCTTGCCGCCTTCATAAGGGTCGGCATAGCAATAGCGCGGCGAGCAGTCGGTGCTTATCGCCAGCGCCTTGCGCGTGCCGTGGATGCGCACGACGGCCGCGTCGCCTCCGCTTTTCTGCAGGGTGTCGGCACCAACCTGGCTGTCATACTGTTCAAAGATCCAACTGCGGTTGGCGAGATCAGGGCAGGCCATCAGCTTGAGCAGGTCTGCGCCCAGGTCCTTGCTTTCCGGCACTTCACCCAGCGGCTTTACCTTCGCCCAGGCCTTGTATTCCTCAAGGCTGAGCGCAGGACGGTCATAAAGCGGCGCGTCTTCGGCCAGCGGAGCGAGCGGAATGTCGCACACCGTCTCGCCCTTCCAGGTCAGGACCATGTGGCCGGTGTCGGTCACTTCACCGATCACCGCGAAGTCCAGTTCCCACTTGCGGAAGATCGCTTCGGCCATGGCTTCTTTGCCGGGCTTGAGCACCATGAGCATGCGCTCCTGGCTTTCGCTCAGCATCATTTCGTAGGGGGTCATGCCTTCTTCGCGGCACGGCACCTTGTCCATGTCGAGCACGATCCCGGCCTTGCCGTTGGTTGCCATTTCAACCGAACTGGAGGTCAGGCCTGCTGCGCCCATATCCTGGATCGCAACGATCGCGTCGGTCGCCATCAGTTCCAGGCAGGCCTCGATCAGCAGCTTTTCGGTGAAGGGGTCGCCGACCTGCACGGTCGGGCGCTTTTCTTCAGAATCCTCGCCAAAGTCAGCGCTGGCCATGGTCGCGCCATGGATTCCGTCGCGCCCGGTCTTGGACCCGACATAGACGATCGGATTGCCGATGCCGGTGGCGGCGGAGTAGAAGATCTTGTCGGTATCGGCGATGCCCACGGTCATCGCGTTGACCAGGATGTTGCCGTCATAGGCCGGGTGGAAATTGGTTTCACCCCCGACGGTCGGCACGCCCACGCAGTTGCCATAGCCGCCGATCCCCGCGACCACGCCTTTGACCAGCGATTTCATCTTGGGATGGTCCGGCCGACCAAAACGCAGCGCATTCATGTTGGCGACCGGGCGCGCGCCCATGGTGAACACGTCGCGCAGGATGCCGCCCACGCCAGTCGCTGCGCCCTGATAGGGTTCGATATAGCTGGGGTGGTTGTGGCTCTCCATCTTGAAGATCGCGGCTTGGCCATCACCGATATCGATCACCCCGGCATTCTCACCTGGCCCGCAGATCACCCAGGGCGCTTCGGTCGGCAGCTTCTTCAGGTGGATCCGGCTGCTTTTGTACGAGCAATGCTCGGACCACATGACGGAAAAGATACCAAGTTCGACCATGTTCGGTTCGCGCCCAAGGGCGTTCAGAACGCGCTGGTATTCTTCCTCGGACAGCCCGTGGGCAGCGACGACTTCAGGAGTGATTTCGGCCATGGCTGGGCCTTAGCGGCGCCAGCCGCATCCCGCTAGCCCGTTTGCGCGCGAAACGTCGCGCTTTTCCCCATCCACCAAGCGGCCATGGTAACAAGCCCGTATGCGGTGAAGGCCAGCATACTTGTGGCTGGCGTAACTTCCGGTTCGACCGGGGCAAACCAGTTGAAGGCCTGAAAAAGCACCAGCAATGCCGAAAGCACGGCCACCCGGCCGCGAGCGGGCTGGCAGGAGCGCACGTAAAGCCAGAGCGCGCCAAAGGTAATGCCAATTTCCACCGGCATTTCAATCGCGGGGTAGTTCCAAAGACCGAAGCCCAGCTTTGGCGGATTTCCCGCAAGCGTCAGGTCGGGAACATGAACCAGCAGATCGAGCAGCCAGTGCGACAGGACCACTGCGCCGCCAAGCCATGCAGCGGTCCGGCTTTTGGTTGCCAGCCAGATCACTCCCGCGAAGGCCGCGGCGAAGATCCCCGAACCCAGCAGGGAATGGGTGTAGGGCATGTGAAACAGGTCCATCGGGTTCATCACGCTGATGCCGGGTGAGAAGCGCATATGCTCTACCCCAAGCAGAACGAGGGCGAAGAATGCCCAGTCAACCAGTTGCCCGGCTATGAACAGGGTTCCGAGCGACGGCGCGCCACGCCGGCTTGCGGCGATCAGCGCAGGCGCCCAGTGCCCGATGAACATTGCGTGTCAGCCCTGCAGCTTGATCATCAGCATGGTTGCCGCACCAGCGGCGAGGCCGCTGGCAACAGTGCCCCAGGCCATATCGACTAGGGTCATCTGCAGCGGCCAGGTGCGCAATGTCGCCATGTTGGTCAGGTTGTAAGTTGCATAGGCGGTCAGGCCCAGCATTGCGCCCATGCCGGTGGCGATCGCGACGCCGTAATTGCTTTGCGCCAGCAAGGTGCCAGGCGCGACGGCAAACAGGGTGAGGGCGGCGAAATAGATCAGGTAGAATGCAACGGCCGGACCGATCCGGAATTTTTCGGTCAGCAGGTCGCCCAGGGCTGGGCGATACAGTGCCGGACCTGCGAAACGAAGCCAGACCATGTCGAGCACCAGGAACAGCGCGCCTACGATCGGATAGGCCAGATACCACTTGAACATCGCAAAAATCTCCACGGAAGCGCAATGCCGCCTTGCAACGCAACTTGACCGCTGCGGCCCGCGCGGTCAATGGTCCGCGCCATGAGCGAGACCGATCCCGATATTGCCGCACTGTCCTTCGAAGATGCGCTGCGTGCGCTGGAAGACATTGTTCGCAAGCTGGAAAGCGGCGAAGTGCCGCTCGATGCGACAATGGACCTCTATGAACGCGGGGAGAAGCTGCGCAAACACTGTCAGACCAGGCTTGATGCGGCCCAGCTGCGGATCGAAAAGATCGTGGCCGGCGCCGAGGGCCAGGCTGCTGGCACCACTCCGTTCGACGCTGGCTGAACCGTGGCACTCGATCCGCTGCTCGCCGAAGCGCTTCCGGCGATCGCGCGTGAGGTTGACGGTCTGTTCGACGCCATGCTGCCGGCCAAAGGCAGGCTGGCCGAAGCCATGCGCTATGCCGCAATCGGCGGCGGTAAAAGGCTGCGCCCGTTGTTGCTGACGGCAACGGCAGGCATGCACGGCGTCGATCGCTCCCAAGCGCTCCGCGCCGCGATCGCGATTGAGTCGATCCACGCCTATTCGTTGGTTCATGATGACCTGCCGTGCATGGATGACGATGCCATGCGCCACGGCAAGCCCAGCACGCACAAGGCTTTTGGCGAGGCCGTGGCGGTTCTGGCCGGCGACGCTTTGCAAAGCTTTGCTTTCGAAGTGCTGGCAGATAGCGCCACCAGTGGCGATCCCTTCGTCCGCTCGGAACTGGTCCAGGTCCTGGCATGCGCAGCGGGTGCGCCGGGCATGGTAGGCGGGCAGATGCTGGACATCGAAGGGGAAGGGCAGTCGCTGGATCTCGCCGCGATCACCCGGATGCAACAGCTCAAAACCGGGGCCCTCCTTTCCGCGGCCGTTGAAATGGGTGCGGTATTGGGCAAGGTGCCCGCAGAAGGGCGCATGCACTTGAAGGGCTATGCCCGGGATATCGGCCTGGCCTTCCAGATCGCAGATGACCTGCTCGATCACGCCGGGGATGAAACCAAGGCGGGCAAAGCCCTGCGCAAAGACGCCGAGGCGGGCAAACAGACCTTCGTGGCCTTGCTGGGAGAAGACCGCGCGCGCGAACAGGCCCGGATGCTGGTCGATCAGGCGATTGCCTATCTTGGTTCTTACGGGCAAGAGGCGGATCTGTTGCGGGCACTGGCGCGCTACATCGTGGAAAGGGATCACTGAAATGGTGAAGCGGATCGGGGTTTATCCCGGCACTTTCGACCCGATTACCCTGGGGCACATGGACATCATCGCGCGCGGTGCCAAACTGGTCGACGAACTGATCATCGGCGTGACGACCAACATCGCCAAATCGCCAATGTTCAACGATGATGAGCGTATCGCGATGGTTGAACGCGAAGTCGCTGGTATCGGCAACGCCCAGATCCGGGTGGTCGGCTTCAATTCACTGCTGATGGACTTTGCCGACGCGATGGGCGCATCTGTTGTCATCCGCGGCATTCGCGGCGTGACCGACTTCGAATACGAATATCAGCTGACCGGCATGAATCGCCAGCTCAACCACGAGGTTGAAACGGTGTTTCTGATGGCCGACGTGTCTCTGCAACCCATCGCTTCGCGCTTGGTCAAGGAAATCGCGGTCTATGGCGGTGAAATCTCGAAATTCGTCAGCCCAGCCGTGCGCAACGATGTCGAGGCGCGGATTGGCAAGCGCTAAGCTTGCGCATTTCGGAGAGCTTTGCCGTTCCGTTCATTGCCATGACAGGCTCCGGGCGCTATCCCGCCCTCATTCCCGCAAGACACGAGTATCGACACCCATGAATCGTCGCCTGATCGCTTCCCTTGTCCTCGGTCTTTCGCTTTCCGCAAGCCCTGTCATTGCCGCGCAAACGCAGGCCCCGCAGCCGGTGGCGGCGCCGGCGCTGAACCCGGTGGTCAGCACGGACGTTGCGGTTGATCCCGACAATATCCTGGTGCTTGACCTTTCGAACGGCGGACGCGTGCTGATCCGCCTGATGCCGCAGTGGGCGCCGAACCATGTCGAACGGATCAAGACTCTGGTGAAGCAGGGCTTTTACAACGGGATCATCTTTCACCGTGTGATTGATGGTTTCATGGCCCAGACGGGCGATCCGACGGGGACCGGGCAGGGCGGGTCGCCGCTGCCGGACCTGAAGGCCGAATTCAATGCGATGCCGCATGTCCGCGGGACCATCTCGATGGCTCGGACTGATCAGCCGGACACGGCGAACAGTCAGTTCTTCATCGTGTTTTATCCCCGTTTCGCCCTCGACCGCCGCTACACCAACTTTGGCCGGGTGATTTCGGGCATGGACGTGGTGGACAACATTGTCCGCGGTGAGCCGCCGGCAAGCCCGACCAAAATTCTGCAGGCTTCGATGCTGTCGGACAAATTGCCCCGTCCACCCGCACCCGTTGTGGTTCCAGCGGATATCTCGGCCGACATGCTCAGCAATTCAAAGTCCAGCTGAAGGTCGCAACGTCGCTCGGTGAAGCTTGTCGCAGCGGGCAAGTCCAGCTAGCGCCGCGGCATGCGTGTCGACCTCTTCGATTTTGAGCTTCCACCGGAACGGATTGCGCTGAGGCCAGTCAAGCCGCGCGATTCGGCCCGGATGCTGGTGGTGCGGGGGAACGAACCCTTTCGTGATCTGACCATGTATGACTTGCCGCGACAATTGCGCGCGGGCGATGTTCTGGTTTTCAACGATACCCGCGTCATTCCAGCCCAATTGGAAGGTTATCGCGGTGCGGCGCGGATTGGGGCGACCTTGCACAAGCGGATCGACTTGCGTCGCTGGCAAGCCTTCATCCGCAATGGCAAGCGCTTGCACCCGAACGACCTTGTCGAATTTGCAGCCGGAGTGGCGGCTACGGCGGAAGAACGCCATGCAGACGGCAGCTGGACACTGGCCTTCCATGGCGACGAGCCGGTCGAAGTCCTGCTGGACCGCGCGGGCCAGGTGCCTTTGCCGCCGTACATAGCTGGCAAGCGCGCCATCGATGAGCAGGACCGGCAAGATTACCAGACGATGTTTGCGGCCAGGGACGGCGCGGTTGCAGCTCCGACCGCTGCGCTACATTTCACGCCCGAACTGATCGCGGCGCTGACCGAAGCGGGCATTGGCCACGAAACGATCACCCTTCATGTCGGCGCGGGCACCTTTCTGCCGGTCAAGACCGACGACACGCAAGATCACCAGATGCATGCCGAATGGGGCACGATCGCACCCGAAGTGGCGGCACGGTTGAATGCGGTTCGCAAGGCCGGTGGGCGGATCATCGCCGTGGGAACGACCTCGCTCCGCCTGCTGGAAAGCGCCGCAGACGACGCGCGCGTGATCCATCCCTTCTCCGGCGACACCGCCATCTTCATCACGCCCGGCTATCGTTTCAAAGGAATTGATGGGCTGGTGACCAATTTCCACCTCCCGAAATCGACCCTGTTCATGCTGGTCAGCGCACTGATGGGCTTGGAGCGGATGCAGGCGGCTTATGCTCACGCCATTGCCAAGGCCTTTCGGTTCTACAGCTATGGCGATTCCAGCTTGCTGTTGCCTGAGGAATAGGCACCCGACCCCGCCGGGATCACTCAGCGTACTCTGGCCTGGATGGTGACACTGCAGGTCGGAGGCGTGCCCCAATTGGTATAGAGCTGCCCGGTGAAGGTCATCTTGATCTGGCGAACCCCGCTGGCATAGCCATTGGCGTCGCCAACCGGGGTCATCGGATTGCCCGATGCGTCAAAATAGCTGATCGCATTCGGCGAAATTCCGCAGGTTGGCGAACCATCGGTGAAGATATAGGGGTTTCCGCCGGACAGGTTGCCGACGAACAGGTCAAGATTGGCATTGATCGGGAAGGTGAAGCTGAGCGAGTTGGGATCGGTTGCATCCCTGGTGTTCTGAACCGTGAGTATGACCGATCTGACCGACCCGGGAATGCCTTTCGGATTGGTGGTGCCGTTGAGCGGGTCCGAGACCGTGACGATCTGCTGGTTCAGGTTCAGGACAACGCTGGCTGCCGACACCGCAGTGGTGATCCCGAAGAAACCGCCCTGACTGCGCACCAGGGCCGTGCGGGCCGTTGTCGTCATCGCGGTGCCTTTGGTGACGACGATTTCGCTGATGTACCGTCTTCCCGAATTGGAACAGCCCCCTCCATTCGGCTGACAGATGAAGATCACCGCCTGGCCACTGTCCGTTCCGCCTTTGCCGGTTTCATTTCTGGCCAGGTTCCAGATCAGCGTGCCATTGCGCCAACCTTTGATACCCAGTGTGGTGGAATATTGTATTTCAACGATGCTCAATTGGTTGAATGGAAAGGTTCCTGACCCTGCGTTCAAAAAACCGGCATTATACATGGCATAGAGACTGCCACTGGTACTGCCATTGGTTGAAGCGCCGATGCCGTGTCCGAATTTGCTGGGAGAATCGTTGGAGATGATTGCATGGCCGGTGGAGGCTTCGAACATCGCCACCGCGTTGATATAGTTTTCGATTGTCGTGGTCAGGTTGTTGCCCAGGATGCTGCCGTTCATCACATAGAGAAACTGGGTGCCACCGGCGTTGGCCTGGATAGCGGGGCGGCCGTTGACGGTAACCATCGTTCCTGCGCTCATCAGGAATGGCTGGGCCGAGGGCGTGGTTTGCGTGGCATTGTTGCCCTGGCCAGACTGATCGTACCAGGTGGTGACGAACGCGGTGCCGCTGCCGGTAAAGGCTGTGATTGCTGCGGTATCCAGATTGCCCGAAGTATCGGCGTAGACATCTAGTTCGCTGTTATCGCTGCTGCGCCGGATCCTGACCAACGGGCCGGTGTAGGCTTCGCGCAATTTGCGTAAGGAAAAGGCCGCCACCACGGAAGTGGCGCCGTTCAGCGGTGTGGCAACGGCCGGTGCTGGAACGACCCAGACCGGGGCAGCCGTTAGTACGGCATGAAGCAGGTGGGTGGTGATCCGGGAACGTAGTTTGCCAAAGGCTGCAGGCAGAGAGGCCAGATGAAGGGAATGAAACCGAAGCATTTTCTGCCAACATCGCACAATCCGGACAACCTGTGATGGTCATACGCGATTCCTTGGCGGAGTAAATGCGTCAAAACGGTTTTTAATGCGTTGATATCCAATTAGGAATTTTTGCCCACCGTGGCAGTTTGCCCCGCATCAGGACGGCTCTGCAAACTGGTGCCATTCCCGGCTTGCGCCCAGCATGAAATTCCCCTCTGATCGATTAACCGCACGGTTAAGGCGGAAGGAGGGGAATATGACGGATTCAAATTTAGCGCAGACCGAAGTGCCCGGTCCGGTTGCGGGAATCGGCATTATTGCCGTGGTCGTCGTCGCCATTGCTGCCTGGGCAGTCATCGGCACGGCTCTTTTCAGTGAGGCGACCTTGTTCGGCGGCTTTCTTTTGCTGTGGCACTGGGCAAACCTTGAGCAGCTTGAGATCAAGCGGCTTCCCACGACGATTGCGGGGGCCTTGATCGGCATCGCGCTGGCCTGGCAGGTCGTTTACCTCACCGGGTTCATGGGAACGAATGGTCTGATCCTCGGCTTGCTGATCATGATCGTGGCGATCTATCTGCAGATCATCAATGCCGTGCCGTTTCTGTTTAACCCGGCAACAATGCTGTTCCTGACAGTCGCGGCTGCACCGCTTGTGCAACTGAAGGTCGATTTTGCCGAACTGGCCCTGGCAACGGTGGTTGGCGGGTTGTTCTTCGGCTTGTTCATCGTCTCGCTGCAATGGCTTGCCGGGCGGATTACTTCCCGGAAGTAGCGCCCGGAAACAGGGTCGCCCGATCGATCGCCTGATCGATCAGGGCGTCCTCGGCGGGCAATTGACCATCAAGCATCAGCATGGCCAGCCCATGAACCAGAGCCCAGGCCTGGATGATCAGGCGACGGGTTGCCGCAGGGTCATTGCCGGTTGCGATGCTGGCCTGGCCCTGCAACAGGCGCGCGGCCTGACTTTGTCCGAAGACCGTTTCGCCCAGCGGCGCACAGTGGCTGAAGACCAACCGGAATAGCGCAGGGTTGGCGAGGGCAAAGCGGACATAGGCTCGGCCATTCGCGGCGAAGGCTTCGGCTTCGTTGCGCGCCGAACTGGCGGCTAGTTGCTGGGCCGCGCCAAGCCTTGAAATTCCTTCATCCGCCAGGGCGCGAAGCAAGGCCTGCTTGTCCGGGAAATGCCGGTAAACCGCCGTTGCCGAGACCCCGATTTCGCGCGCCAACTGCCGCAGCGACAGGTCGGCGATGGCGTCTGTCTCCAATGCCTTCAGTCCGGCGGCAATCAGCGCGGAACGCAGGTCGCCATGATGATAGGCGCGGGGGCGGGCATTCAATGTTGACACTGTTATCATTCCGGATATGTTTACGCCATAAACATTAGGGGAGAGCCCGAATCATGGCAAGTGCTGTTGAGACTGCAATCCGCTCGGTGGTCACCAAAGGCGTCACCTCGCTGGCGAAATTGAACCGCACCCTGCAAAGCAAGGACCGCGAACACCCTTTCCTCACCGGGCTCCACGCCCCGGTCAAAAAGGAACTGACGATCACGGACCTGAAAGTGACCGGCACGATCCCGCCACAGCTGAACGGGCGCTATGTCCGCAACGGACCCAATCCGTTTAACCCCGACCCGCGGGGGCATCACTGGTTTATCGGCGATGGCATGGTCCATGGCGTAAGGCTTAAAGACGGGAAGGCGCTGTGGTATCGCAACCGCTATATCCGCTCGCAAGACCTGGAGGAGAAGGGCGGGCCGAAGGCCGCGCCCGGACCGCGCCGCGGACGGCGCGATCTGATCAACACCAACATCATTCAGCACAATGGCAAGACCCTGGCGATCGTCGAAGCAGGGTCGTTTCCCGCTGAACTGGACGAAAATCTGGAAACCGTCGCCTACACCGATTTTGGCGGCACGCTGCAGGTTCCCTTCAGTGCCCACCCGCATGAAGATCCGCTGACGGGTGAACTCAACGCCATCGTTTACGACGGGATGAGCCAGAACACCGTCTGGCATGTGGTCGTGTCCAAGGATGGCAAGGTGACCCGGCAAGAGCCGATCCCGGTGCAGGACGGTCCTTCGATTCACGAATGCTCGATCACCCGCAGTTACGTGCTGGTTTTTGACCTTCCGGTGACTTTCTCGATGAAGGCGCTGATCGCGGGGCAGCAATTCCCCTATTCGTGGAACCCGCAGCACAAGGCGCGGGTCGGCCTGCTACCGCGAAATGGTACGGCACAGGAAATCGTCTGGTGCGATGTCGATCCCTGCTATGTCTTCCACGTCGCCAATTCCTATGAACGGGAAGATGGCGTGGTGGTCTGCGACATGTCGGTGCATGAAACCATGTTCGCGGGCGGTCCGGATGGGCCAAACGGACTGCCTCTGGGGATGGAACGGTGGCTGATTGATCCAGCTAGCCGCAAGGTAGAGCGCCAGACTTTGGACAGCGCCCCGCAGGAATTCCACCGACCGGACGAACGCTATTTCGGCCAGCCCTATCGCTATGCCTGGTCGCTGGGGCTGCCTGGCCCGGATAGCGCCTTTGTCGGCGAGGCACCGATCTATCGCTATGACCTGCAAACCGGGGAGCGCCAGGCGCGTGACTTCGGTCCGGGCAAGGTTCCGGGCGAGTTCGTCTTCGTGCCGCGCAGTGCCAATGCGCCGGAAGGCGATGGGTGGATCATGGGCTATGTTGTCGACAGGGCCAGCGAGACGACCGATCTAGTGATCTTGGACGCAGCGGACCTGTCCGCGCCAGCGGTTGCCAGCGTGCATATTCCGCACCGCATTCCGCCCGGCTTCCATGGCAATTGGCTGCCTGACGCTTGACTTGGGGCAAAGACATGCGTCTCCTGCCCGCACAGGCTGCGGGCAGGAGAGGACATGGATAGGCAGCGCCAACAGATTATCGAGGCCGGGCTTGAACGGGCCGCCGAAGTTCTGGGCGACGTGACCGAACCGGTCATGGTGGAATTCTATCGCCGCTACCCAGACGCGCGCGCCAGTTTCCAGCATCATTCGCCGCACAACCCGGCGAGCCTGGAAGCCGAAATGGTCGGCAATGCGCTTTATTACGTGATGACCTGGTTCGAGGCACCATCTGAAGCAAGGATTGCCTTTGACAGTTCCGTTCCCCATCACCGGGTCGCCCTGGGCGTGCCGCCGGACTGGTATCGCGGCTTTCTGGAAGCATTCCTGGACGTGGTCGAGCCAGTTGCTGTGGACACGGGTGAGGACAAAGCCGCATGGTCGGATTTGCGCGAAGGCCTTGTAGGGCTGGTCGAACGCAACCGTTTCCTCTAGCGGAGCGCGATGCAGCCGCGCTTCGAGTTTTCCATTCATGCCACTGATGGCAAGGCCCGCACCGGCCTGATCCGCATGAAACGCGGAGAAATCCGCACGCCCGCCTTCATGCCGGTGGGTACCGCCGCGACGGTCAAGGCGATGAAGCCGGAAAGCGTCCGCCAGACCGGCGCGGACATTCTCCTTGGCAATACCTATCACTTGATGCTGCGCCCCGGGGCAGAGCGCGTGGCGCGCCTCGGCGGGCTGCACAAGTTCATGAACTGGGATCGCCCGATCCTGACCGATAGCGGCGGTTACCAGGTGATGAGCCTGTCCGCCCTGCGCAAGATCACCGAGGAAGGCGTCACCTTCAAAAGCCACATCGATGGTAGCCGCCACGAACTGACCCCGGAACGCTCGATGGAAATCCAGCGCCTGCTTGGCAGCGACATCGTGATGGCTTTCGACGAATGCCCGCGCGCCGATGCGCCGCTGGACGTCATCGCCGCTTCGATGCGGATGAGCATGCGCTGGGCCGCGCGCAGCCGTGCCGGGTTTGATTCGGGTGAGGAACATGCGGCGCGGTCCGCTCTGTTCGGTATCCAGCAAGGCGCGCTGAACGAAGCACTACGCCGGGAAAGCGCCGAGGCGCTGCAGGAAATCGGCTTCGATGGCTATGCCATTGGCGGGTTGGCCGTGGGTGAGGGGCAAGAGGCGATGTTCGCCACACTTGATTTTGCGCCCGATATGCTTCCGATCGACCGGCCCCGCTACTTGATGGGCGTGGGCAAGCCGGACGATCTGGTGGGCGCAGTGGAACGCGGGGTCGACATGTTCGATTGCGTTCTGCCCAGCCGCTCAGGCCGCAACGGGCAGGGCTTCACCTGGAACGGCCCGGTCAACCTGCGCAATGCCAAACATGCCGAAGATACCGGTCCGCTGGACGCGCGTTGCCCCTGCGATGCCTGCACCAAGTACAGCCGCGCCTATCTTCACCACTTGCACAAGAGCGGCGAGATCCTGGGGGCGATGCTGCTGACCGAGCATAACCTGACATTCTATCAGGAACTGATGGCGGGGATGCGCGATGCTATCGCCAAGGGCCAGTTCGCCGCCTTCGCCGCGCAGTTCCGGCGGGATTATCTGCGGACTTAGCTCCGCAGATAATCCCCTCCGTCCGCAGGTTGTTACTTGCCCTGCGCGATGATCGTCGTCGGCTTGCGTCCGGCGAGCATCTTGCCCGCGAAGGCCTGGACGTCAGCCGCAGTCACTGCTTTGAGCCGGTCCGTTTCTTCCAGCATCCAATCGCGGATGATCGGTTCGCGCCAGGAGCTGGCCAGGTTTGCCGCCCACCAGGCGTTGTTCTCGCGGCTTTTTATGTCAGCTTCAACCAACGGCTTGCGCGCGCGCTCCAGTTCGTCGGGCGTGATCGGTTTACTGGCAAGGTCGTTAAGCTGTGCGTTGAGCAGATCGCGAAATGCGGCGAAATTGCTCGGCGTTGTTTCAATCGCGACCCGCAAATACCCTTGGCCCGGCAAACTGATGGAGGTGTTGGCACTGGCGCGCGGTGAATAGGTCATTCCCAGTTTTTCACGCACTGTGTCGACCAGCCGGGCACCAAGGATGGCGGCTACGACATCGGCGGTATAGCTCTGCTGCGGCGCGCTGCGGTAATCGGGAAGGGACCAGAACATGCCGTAGAACGCCTGGTCGCTGCGCCCGCCATGGGTGACGATATAGGGTTCGTCGCGGCCTTCTGGCATGGTCAGAGCAACAGAAGGGGATACCGGGCGCGGAGCAGGCGTTCCCGCCGCGAACGTACCGCGCATCACGGCAATCGCGGTGTCCACGTCTATGTCGCCCACCATCGTGACATCGGCCGGACCGGACAATTCGGACTTCAGCAGGATAGTGAGATCCTGCGGTTTGGTTACGGAAATGTCTGACGCAGCGGGTATCGCATTGAAGCGTGCGTCCCCGCCGCCGAAGACCCGCGCTGCCTCGCGTTCGAATACGGCGGCGGCAATGCCGTTCAGTTGTCCCGCGATCATCGGCCCGGCTGCGGCAAGCTGATCGCCAAGTTCAGCGCGGAACCCTGGATCAATTGCGTAAGCAGCAAGTAGCTGCATCTGGCTGAGCAAATCGGCGGGGCGGGTCACAGCCTTGAGCTCGAATGCCCGCGGTTCGGCGCTGACCTGTGCGCTGACCAGTTTGCCCCCGGTCTGGCTCCATCGCTGGATGTCGGTCGGGGGCAGCTTGCTGGTGCCGCCCGCGGGTAGCAGCTCGGTCGCCCAAAGCGCATGGACAAGGTCCTGCCTTGCGCCTGCGCGGCCATGGCCCAAGGCGACATTGACATGGACCCGGTCCTTTTCGAACGGGGTTTGCTTCACGGCCAGGCGGCTGCCGTTGGAGAAGGTAACGATCGTCGCGCCCAGCGCCTGGTCGACCTTGCGCGATTGGATCTGTGCCGGTTGGCCAAAGCTATCGTAGGGCCAGCTTACCGCAAGCTCCGCAGCGCGGGTCGCCACCGGCTTGGCATAGCTTGCGGCAAGTTGCGCCTCCAGCGCGGCAACGCCGATCGGGCCCGTCTGCGCCGAACGGAACAGCACCGGACCCCTGCCGGTGAAAGTCCTGACCAGCGCCTGCGAGACTGCGGCCGGCGTCAGATCAGGCACGACCGACTTGCCGAGATCCAGGTCCTGTTGCGGGCTGGTGAACAGCATGTCAGTGTTGACCGCGTTGACCAGACTGTTGGCCAGGCTTTCGTTGTTGCGCGTTGCCGCACCTTCAGCCGCGCTCTGCAATTGTGAGAGGACCTGCGCCTTTGCCCGCTCCAGCTCGGCGCTGCCAATGGGCGAGGCGATGGCCTGACGCTGTTCCTCAATGATCGCATCCAGCGCTGCGGCCCACTTGTCCGGAGCCGCCGCAATGCCGATCTGGGTGAACGAGGCGGAATCCATCAGCTCGGCCATGGCCATTGCCTGCCCGCCGATAAAGGGGCTGCCGGGCTTGGCCGCCCGCTCGGCTATTCGGTTATTCAGGACTGTCAGCGCAACCTGCTCAACCAGTTGCTCCTTGTCCCGCGCTTCGGTGTCGGCCCGGCGGTCAACCGGGCGAACCCAGCTTAGTGTCAGGAGGTCAGGCGCGCCTTCCGCGACGAACTCGGTCGCTTTTGCCTTTGGCTCAGGCGTGCCCAAGACAAGGTTGGAAGCCTGCCCGATTCCCTTCCAGTCGCTGAACCGGGTCTTGATCTGCGCTTCAACGGCGGCGGGATCGATATTTCCAACCACGATCAGCGTCGCATTGTCCGGGCGATAGTTCGCCTCGTAATAGGCCCGGAGTCGCTGCGCGGTCGCCCCCTTGATCGTCTCCAGGGTGCCGATCGGCCAGCGCGTTACGGCTCGTGTTCCGGCCAGCGCATTGCCAAGGTTTGCCTTGGCCATCCGGTACTGCGCCACATCGCGAAGCCGCTCTTCGGAAAGGATCACGCCTTTTTCCGCCTCGACCAGAGCGGGATCAAGGGTAAGACGCTCGCCGATTTCTCGGAACAGGGTCAGGCCGGTATCCAGCGAGGCTGGGTCGGCCTTGGGAAAGTTGAACATATAGACCGTCTGGTCATGCGCGGTGAAAGCATTGGTATCTGGACCAAAGCGCAGTCCGTGCCGCTCGAGTATTTTGACTACTTCACCGTCGGCCACGTTCCGGCTGCCGCGAAAGGCCATGTGCTCCAGGAAATGGGCCAGACCCTGCTGCTCGTCGCTTTCCTGGATCGCACCGGAACCAAAACGCAGGCGCATCGCCACCCCGTCACTGGGCGTTGTATTGCGCAAAATCGCATAACGCAGGCCATTGGGCAGCGTACCAAAGATCACGGCGGGGTCCGCCGTGCGTCCGGTATAGTCCTGCACCCACTTTCCGGGTTGCTGGATCAGTTCTTGTTGAGTGGTTGGGGCAGATCCGCTCTGCGCCAAAGCTGGAGCTGAAACGAGCGCCAGGGCGATCAAACTGGCCTTCAAGTGGATTCTCATGGGGCGACCCTTCCCTGCGATTCTGCGCGATGGCAAAACGCATTTGAAGGGATTTATTCTATTCCGTCAATGTGTTGAGGCTTGAGGGCTGTATCAGCCTTCTTTGCGCGTCTCCAGTCGCGTGCCGCGGTAGGCTATGAACATACCGGTGCGCTGGTCAAGGAAGCCGGCGCCAATCGTGGCAGCCTGCTTGCGGGCCAGCATCAGGTCTGGATACCATTTCCCGGCGCGGTGGGGCGTGACAAAGCGGAACAGTTTCATCGTCCAGATAAACGCCAGGTGCGCCGCGAGGTTTCACCGGGAAGATCAATAATTCGCCATTATGGAACGCTCCGCGATGAAACGTGACGGTATTGCTGCAAAACGCAGCCAAGCCTGTGCCGATCAGTCGAAACCAACAAAGCGGGCTGCTTCGGCGATCGGCTTGCGCTCCGAGACGACAGCATTGGCCGGAAAAGTTTCATCGGGCCAGCCCAGGGCGACTGCCTTCATGATGACCTGATCATCAGGGATGCCGGCATGTTCGCGCACCACGGGGCTTTGCATGATGCCTTGGCTGTTGATCACACAGCCCAGCCCACGCGACCAAGCTGCATTGACCAGCGCCGTAGTTACTGCGCCGCAATCAAAGGCTGTGTCATCGCTGTCGGCCAGGTCGCGGTCATACGTAACGATGACGCAAACTGGCGCGTCGAATTGGCGGAATCCGCGCAAAACCCAATCCAGCCGCGCGTCCTTGTCTTCGCGGGCAATTCCCATGGCCGAAAACAGCTGCTTGGCCACGTGGACCTGCCGTTCGCGGTGGACGCCTTCAAAGGCGTGGCCAGTGCGGAATTCGCGGCTGTGGGGAACCCCCGCCAGATTGCGCTCGGTATTGCCAGCGCGGATTCGGTCCAACGGCTCGCCCGTGATGATATGAAAATGCCATGGCTGGCTGTTCATCGAGCTTGGTGCGCGCATCGCAAGAGTCAGGACTTCTTCGATCAGTTCACGCGGAACCGGTTTGTCCAGGTAGCCACGGATCGAGCGACGGCCGAGAACGACTTCATCGAAGGTCATGAATTCCCCCAAAAGTTAGAATGCTGCTTTTGCCACCATGTTAACCGTTCGATTAAATCGCGCAAACGAAAAGGGCGGCCCGATGGACCGCCCTCTTTGTTTGGAATTCCGGCTGATCTTAACGCGAATAGAATTCGACGACCAGATTGGGTTCCATCTTCACCGGATAGGGTACTTCATCCAGGGTCGGAACGCGGACGAAAGTGGCCTTGTCGGTGCCATCAACGGCAACGTAGTCCGGAACTTCCCGCTCAGCCAGGCTCTGCGCTTCGGCAATCAGGGCCATTTCCTTGGCAGTCTTGCCAAGCGAGATGACGTCGCCGGGACGGACGCGGCGGCTGGCGATGTTGCACTTCACGCCGTTCACATAAATGTGGCCGTGCGAAACGATCTGACGAGCCGAGAAGATGGTCGGCGCGAACTTGCAGCGGTACACGACCATGTCGAGGCGCTGTTCGAGCAGGCCGATCAGGTTCTGACCGGTATCGCCCTTCATCTTCGACGCTTCCTGATAGGTGCGCTTGAACTGCTTTTCGGTGACGTCGCCGTAATAGCCCTTGAGCTTCTGCTTGGCGCGCAGCTGGATACCGAAGTCCGACAGCTTGCCCTTGCGGCGCTGGCCGTGCTGACCGGGGCCATAGGAGCGGCGGTTGACCGAGCTCTTCGGACGACCCCAAATGTTTTCGCCCATGCGGCGGTCAATTTTGTACTTCGACGAATGGCGCTTCGACATGGCGCAATATGTCCTTCAATTTGCTCTGCGGAACCCGGTGTTCCGCTTCTGGTCCGGAACCGCACCGCCTGAATGAACCAGGCGCGAGCAGGGCTTCACCGGAGTGCCCGCTCAATTGCGAAGCGGGGCCTATTGCGGCGATGCGGCGAAAAGTCAACCCTTGCCGCGCTCTTCCCTGGTTTTTCGCGGTCCTTTGGCCAGGGCGGACAGCACGCCGCGCATGGTCCGCACCTCAAGGTGGTTCCAGCCCGGCTTGGTCAGCATGTTGCGCAAGGTCAGGCGCGTGGCTGCGGCGCGGATTTCCGGGAAGAAATAATTGGTCGGCTCAAGCAAGGTTTCCATCTGCTCGATCAGGCCTTCCAACTCCTGCTGCGGGGCAGGGGGCAGCAAATCCTCTGCCGGGGGCTGCGCGAGGTCTGCATTCTTGGACCATTCATAGGCCAGCAGGATCACGGCCTGGGCCAGATTGAGCGAACCGAATTCCGGGTTGATCGGCACGGTCACGATCGCACGTGCAAGAGCGACGTCCTCGGTTTCCAGGCCCGAGCGTTCCGGTCCGAAGACATAGGCTGAGCGCCCCGCATCGCGGTGCACCGCCTGGGCAGCTTCTTCTGGGGTCAGGACCGGCTTGGTAACCCCGCGCTTGCGCACCGTTGTGGCATAGACATGCGCGCAATCGGCGACGGCTTCGGCCAGCGTTTCGAACACCTGCGCCTTTTCCAGCACGATGTCCGCGCCCGCAGCCGCCGGACCAGCCGAAGGATTAGGCCAGCCATCGCGCGGCGCGACCAGACGCATTTCGGTCAGCCCGAAATTGAGCATCGCGCGTGCCGCCTTGCCGATGTTTTCGCCAAGCTGCGGACGGACGAGAACGATAACGGGCGCTGCGGTGCTTCGAGACGGCTGCTCAGCCTTTGGCTTCACAGCCTCCTCAGCACGAACGGAAGTTGAGCTAATGGGCATTTCCTTGATCCGTTCGTCCTGAGGAAAATCCGAAGCCGCAGGCTGAGGGTTTGTCTCGAAGGACTGCTTGCGCGCGGCCAAGCGTTGAAGTGCTGCCCAGTCCTCACGGATCAAAGCCTCTTTCTTGACGCGCGACCAGCCCTTGATCCGTCTCTCCGTTTCCAGTGCTTCGATGCGGCTTGGAAAATCGCTTGCCCAGACCAGTTCGAGCGGGCGTCTGGAGAAGGTGTAGCAGTCCGGGAAATGACCGACGTGGTGCTGTGCGATGCGAAGTTCCAGATCGTCGGTGTGGCCTGCGTAGTAAGAGCCGTCAGAACATCTGACGATGTATGCCCAGAATGCCATCCTCATCAGCCCTTGCCGGCATCGCGCACCGTGCTGGCGAATTCCTCGAAGTCTCGGGCTTCGGTGAAATCACGGTAGACCGAGGCGAAACGAATATAGGCGACCGTATCGAGGCCGCGCAGCCCCTCCATCACCATTTCGCCGATGGCTTTTGCCGGGACTTCGCTCTCGCCCATTGTTTCGATCTGGCGCTGTACGCCGGAAACCAGTTGGTCCAGTCGCTCTTGCGCTATGCCCCGCTTGCGGCAGGCAAGCGACACTGACTGGTCGATCTTGGAGCGGTCAAAGGTTTCACGAGTTCCGTCGCTTTTGACGACAGTGATCTCGCGCAGTTGTACCCGTTCGAACGTGGTGAAGCGTGCGCCGCAGCTGTCGCATTGGCGCCGCCGCCGGATCGCGGTGTTATCCTCTGTGGGCCGCGAATCCTTTACCTGGCTGTTATCAAAGGCACAAAAGGGGCAACGCACTTAGGGGCGTAGCCTTTTGTAGAAGGCAATTCCCGCGCCGATGGCCAGGCCTGCCGGGATCGACAGGACCGGCAGCACCAGTCCTGCAGCCGCACCAATCGCCGCACCGGTGAGAACCGGCTTGGTCGAGGGGTGCCGCATGCCTTCCTTCGCCATGCCGCTGATTTCGGCCTTGGCGTCTCCAACGAAATCTCCGCTCATCGCATTACACTCCCGGATAGATCGGGAAGCGCCCACACAGCTCTTCCACTCGCGCGCGGACGCGGGCTTCGACTTGGCCGTCGCCTTCCTCGCCGTTGCGCGAAAGGCCTTCTACCACTTCGGCGATCAAAGCGCCAACCTGGCGGAATTCTTCCTCGCGGAAGCCGCGGGTCGTGCCGGCCGGGGTGCCCAAACGGATACCCGAAGTGACGAAGGGCGAACGGGTGTCATAGGGAATGCCGTTCTTGTTGCAGGTCAGCCAGGCGCGATCGAGCCCCTTTTCTGCCGCCTTTCCGGTGACGTTCTTGGCGGTGAGGTCAACCAGCATCAGGTGGTTGTCGGTTCCGCCCGAGACGATGCGCAGACCTTGTTCGCCCAGCGATTCCGCCAGGGCGCGGGCATTGGCAACGATCTGCGCGGCATAGGCCTTGAATTCGGGCTGCAGGGCTTCACCAAAGGCGACGGCCTTGGCCGCGATTACATGGACCAGCGGACCGCCCTGAAGACCAGGGAAGACAGCCGTGTTGAACTTCTTGGCCAGATCTTCGTCATTGGTCAGGATCACGCCTGAACGCGGACCGCGCAGGCTCTTGTGCGTGGTCGTGGTGACGACATGGGCATGCGGCACGGGTGAGGGGTGGGCACCGCCCGCCACCAGGCCCGAAAAGTGCGACATGTCGGCCAGCAACCAAGCGCCGACTTCATCAGCGATTTCGCGGAAGCGTTTGAAATCCCAGACGCGCGAATAGGCTGTGCCGCCGCAGATGATCAGCTTCGGTTTGTGCTCACGGGCAAGGCGGGCAACCTCGTCCATGTCGATCTGTTCGTCCTCCTGGCGCACGCCATAGGCTACCGGCTTGAACCACTTCCCGCTCATGTTCACGGGTGACCCGTGGGTAAGGTGGCCGCCCGAGTTGAGGTCCAGCCCCATGAAGGTGTCACCGGGGTTGAGCAGGGCCAGGAACACCGCCTGGTTCATCTGGCTGCCCGAATTGGGCTGCACGTTGGCGAACTGGCAGCCGAACAGCTTCTTGGCGCGCTCGATCGCCAGGTTTTCGACAATGTCGGCATATTCGCAGCCGCCGTAGTAGCGCTTGCCGGGATAACCTTCGGCGTACTTGTTGGTGAAGACCGACCCGGTCGCATCAAGCACGGCGCGGCTGGCGATGTTTTCGCTGGCGATCAGTTCGATTTTGTTCTGCTGGCGCTTCAGTTCGCCCTCGATCGCCGCGAATACTTCAGGATCAGTCTCGCGCAGCGGGGCGGTGAAGAAACCTTTGGACCGGATTTCCGGCAGGGTGTCGGCAGTCGCGGTCATATCGTGGCTCCTCAGCAAATGGGGTTTGAAAGCTTGGCGACGCGGCCGGCGTGGCGGCCCCCGCCGAAATCGGTGGACAGAAACGCGTCGAGGCAGGCCTTGGCCATATCGACGCCGGTCAGGCGCGCGCCCATCGCAATCACGTTGGCATCGTTGTGCTCGCGGGCGAGCGCGGCGGAAAGGGGTTCGGAAACCAGCGCGCAGCGGCAGCGTGGTTCGCGGTTCACCGCAATCGAAATGCCGATGCCCGACCCGCACAGGGCAACGCCGTATTGTGCGGTCCCATCAGCCACGACCGAAGCCAGCTTGTAACCAAAGTCTGGATAATCGACCCTATCGGCAGTGTCTGGTCCCAGGTCGGCGACTTCATGGCCCAGTCCAAGGAGGTATTCACGCAATTCCGCCTTCAGGTCGACTGCGGCGTGATCGGAAGCAATGGCAATGCGCATGGGTAGGCCAGGCCTGTGCAGGGAGGAGAATCGCTCGCCGCCCCTTTAGTCGCGACTCGCTCGCAGCGCCAGTAGGGCGGCACCTTGGGACATAAAACAGGTAAGCCCCGTCACTTTCGTGGCGGGGCTTCCTGATCCGTTTTTCCGAAGAAAAGCCGGACCAATCAGATGTCTGTCTTTGCTCTTTGCAAGATTGGAACCCCGGAGCCCCAGGTTCGTTCCCGCAAGCCAAGAAAAATTTTCCTTACTGATCGAGGAAGCTGCGCATCTTGCGGCTGCGGCTGGGATGCTTGAGCTTGCGCAGTGCCTTGGCTTCGATCTGGCGGATACGTTCGCGGGTGACCGAGAACTGCTGACCGACTTCTTCCAGGGTATGGTCAGTGTTCATGCCGATGCCGAAGCGCATGCGCAGCACGCGTTCCTCGCGCGGGGTCAGGCTGGCGAGGACGCGGGTGACCGTTTCCTTGAGATTGGCCTGGATCGCCGCATCGACCGGGATGACCGCGTTCTTGTCTTCGATGAAATCGCCCAGGTGGCTGTCTTCCTCGTCCCCAATGGGGGTTTCGAGAGAGATCGGCTCCTTGGCGATCTTCATCACCTTGCGGACCTTTTCCAGCGGCATGGACAGGCGCTCGGCCATTTCCTCCGGCGTGGGTTCGCGGCCTTGTTCGTGCAGGAACTGGCGGCTGGTGCGGACCAGCTTGTTGATCGTTTCGATCATATGGACCGGGATGCGGATCGTGCGGGCCTGGTCGGCGATCGACCGGGTGATCGCCTGCCGGATCCACCAGGTGGCATAAGTGCTGAACTTGTAGCCACGGCGATATTCGAACTTGTCGACGGCCTTCATCAGGCCAATGTTCCCTTCCTGGATCAGGTCCAGGAACTGCAGGCCGCGGTTGGTGTACTTCTTGGCGATCGAGATCACCAGACGCAGGTTGGCCTCGACCATTTCCTTCTTGGCGATGCGCGCCTCGCGCTCGCCCTTCTGGACCATGTTCACGATCCGACGGAACTCGCTAAGGCTCATGCCGGTGGCAGAAGCGATGTCGGCGATCTCGGCGCGAATCCGCTCAACCGCGTCACTCTCGTTCGTCGCGAAGGCGGCCCACTTCTTGTCCTTGCCCGCTTGGGCCTGAAGCCAGCCGTCGTCCAGCTCATTGCCAACGTAGCTATCCAGAAAGTCCTTGCGGCTGACCTTGTGACGTTCGGCCAGGCGCAGCATCTGGCCGCCCAGAGCGGTCAGGCGGCGGTTGAAAGCATAGAGGTTGTCAACCAGGTACTCGATCTTCGTTGCGTGGAACTGGACGCTTTCGACCTGCGCGGTGAGATCTTCGCGCAGCTGCTGATAGGTCTTTTCCTTGGCAGGAGAAAACGCGCTGCCTGCACCCATTACGTCCAGACGTTCTGCCTGAATCTTTTCAAATTTGCGGAACAGCGACGTGATTTCGGCGAATTTCTCCAAAGCCTGCGGCTTCAGTTGCGCTTCCATCTGGGCCAGGCTGAGGGTGTTGTCCTCTTCCTCTTCTTCGACCGGGCGGCGCGCACGGCGTTCGACGCCATCCTCATCCTCGTCACCGTCGGCCGATTCCTCTTCCTCGATGTCGTCCTCTTCCTTGAAGGTCGGTCCAGCCGTTGCTTCGGAAATCTCTCCGTCGCCTTCGTCTTCACCGTCCTCCGAGAGATTTTCGGGAGCCGGTTCCTTCGACAGCATCGCGTCAAGATCGAGGATTTCGCGCAGCTGCATTTCGCCGGCGTTGAGAGCCTCGGACCACTGGATGATCGCATGGAAAGTGATCGGGCTTTCGCACAGGCCCAGGATCATGGTGTCGCGGCCTGCCTCAATGCGCTTGGCAATCGCGATTTCGCCTTCGCGGCTGAGCAGTTCGACTGCGCCCATTTCGCGCAGGTACATGCGCACCGGGTCGTCGGTACGATCGACCGTTTCCTTTTTCTTCTCGACGACCGGGCGTTCGGCCCCCATCGAATCGGACTCGTCGATCTCGTCGACTTCCTTTTCCTCGGGGTCGACGGCATCCTCGTCGCTCTCGACGATATTGACGCCCATCTCGTTCAGCGCAGCGGTGATGTCCTCGATCTGGTCAGACGACATGTCAGCCGGAAGCGCTTCGTTGAGCTCATCAACGGTAATCACTCCGCGGCGCTTGGCCCGGGCAATGAGTTTCTTGATCGAGGCTTCGTTAAGGTCAATCAGCGGTGCATCGCCGCCGTCCTGTTCGCCGCCCTGGATATCGTCTTCGTCCATTATTCCGCCGTTTTCTGTGCCGCCACCCCATCAAGGGCAGCTGTCCGCGCGCTGGCCATTTGCCGCAAGCGCGCATCGAATTCCAGTTTTCTCTTCAACAGCCGTTGCTGTTCTGCATAAGCCCCCTCCGACAGGTCACGCTCGAACCGCGCGGTTGCCTCGGCCAAAGCGGCCTCAAGTGCCGGTCGTTCAACCAGCAGGCCTATCGCTTGGGCCAGGCTTTCCCTTGCCGATTGAGGCGTTGCGCTGTCGACGAGAAAGTCGAAACGCAGCAGGGCATATTCCACGGGGTTCGGGGCAACCAGACCCCGAGCGGCCAATATGGTGGACAAATGCCCGGTTTCAAGCGGTTCGCCTGCATCGAATGCATCAACCAGTGCCGCAAAGCGTGGATCTGCAAGGCCGGCATGGGCCAATGCATCGCAATGACGCGCCAATTCATCAGGATAACGTAGCAATCCTGCGAGCACCGCTGCGGCCAGCGCTTCGCGTGTTCCGGCCTTGTCCCGCAACAACTGGGTTGTTGCGGGATCGCTGCGGGGCACAGGGGTTGCCCGACCGCCGGGGCGCCACTGCCGTTCCGGACGAGGGGGGTAGGCAAACTCCGAAAAACGATTGTTGAGTTCGCGGCGGTAAAGGGACTTGATGTCGGGATCGGCAATGGTGTCAACATGCGCCATCAGCCGCTTCTTGAGGCCGGCTTTGTCTTCCGGTGTGTTCAGCGGCACGGCATCGCGCTCGTGTTCCCACAATTGGTCCAGAAGCGATTTGGGCTGGGCCAGCAGGGCTTCCAGTGCAGCGACGCCCTTTTCCTTGATCAGATCATCCGGATCCTTGCCCGCGGGCATTCTCACGATCTTCAGGCTGTGAGCGGGGCGGAGCAGGGGCAGGGCACGCGTCACGGCGCGCATCGCGGCGCGTTGTCCGGCCGCATCGCCGTCGAAACAGAGGATTGGGGTTTCAACCAGACGCCAGAGCATTTCAAGCTGCCGCTCGGTCAGCGCGGTGCCCATCGGCGCGACCGCCTCGTCAATGCCAGCCGCAGCAAGGGCGATGACATCCATCTGCCCTTCGACCACGACGATCCGCCCGCTGTGGCGCGAGGCTGGCCCGGCGCGGTGCAGGTTGAACAAGGTCCGGCCCTTGTCGAACAAGGGTGTGTCCGGAGAGTTCAGGTATTTCGGCGCATCCTTCTTGTCAGCGTCAAGAATCCGCGCGGCGAATCCGATTACCCGCCCGCGCGCATCGTGGATCGGCATGGTCAATCGGTCGCGGAAGCGATCATAGGGTTCGCGCTTGTTGCCCTGATCATCGTCGACCGCAATGCGCATGCCGGCCTCAATCAGCATGGCCTCGTCGAACTGGTTGAGCGCTGCTTTCAGTGCCTGTCGACCGGCCGGGGCATAGCCGAAACCAAACCGTTCCATTGTCAGTGGGTCAAACCGGCGCGAGGCAAGGTAGGCCCGCGCTTTCGCTCCCTCGGCAGTTTCCAGTTGTGCGCGATAAAAGTTCTGCGCGGCTGCCAAAACTTCGTGAAGGCCAGCTTGCTGCTCGGCCTTCTGGGCAGCGCGTGGATCGGGAGCGGGGACGTCCAGGCCCGCCTCCGCGGCCAGTTCCTTGACCGCGTCCATGAACGAAAGCCCACGCTGGTCGGTCATCCAGCGGATCACATCACCATGGGCACCACAACCAAAGCAGTGATAGAAACCCTTTTGGTCGTTGACCGTAAAGCTGGGGCTCTTTTCGTTGTGGAACGGGCAGCAGGCCTTGAACTCATGCCCCGCCTTGGTGAGCCGCGTCGTCCGGGAAATGACGCTGGATAGCGTCACCCGGGCACGGAGTTCATCAAGCCATTGGGGCGTTAGTGCCATCAGGCAAGCGCTGCCTTCACCAATCCGCTGGCCTTGCCCATGTCGAGCTGGCTACCATGCTTGGCCTTCAACGCGCCAACGACCTTGCCCATATCCTTCATGCCTTCGGCCCCGGTTACGGCGATGATCGCCGCGATCGCCGCCTTCACTTCGTCCTCGCTCATCTGGGCGGGGAGGAAGCTTTCGATCACTTCGAGTTCGGACTTTTCAACGTCCGCCAGTTCCTGGCGTCCGCCCTGTTCGTACATGGTGATCGATTCGCGGCGCTGCTTCGCCATCTTTTGCAGGACGTCGACGACGACCACGTCGTCATCGGGCACGCTGGACGCGGTGCGCAGTTCGATGTCCTTGTCCTTCAGCTTGGCGAGAATGAGGCGCACGGCGGCAAGGCGGGGCTTGTCGCCCGCTTTCATTGCTTCGACCTGCGCGGCCTTGATCGTGTCGCGGAGCATGGTTTTCCTTGTTGTTTAACGTGAATAGCTTTGCGTAGCTGGGGAAAGACGCAACCTAACCGAAAGAATCTGATTTTCATAGGTTGACGCTGGGGACAACGGGGTCTAGCCGCCGAGCCTTAGCGACATTGCTGGAACCCCTCGATACGGAGCGCCCCCTCATGGCTGACGCCGCCTCTTTGCACGCACCCACACCGGCGGGTGCGACGGGAGTCCTTGTGCTCGCCGACGGTCACGTGGCCTGGGGCAAGGGCTTCGGTGCCGAAGGGGCTGCGGTCGGTGAGGTCTGCTTCAATACGGCGATGACCGGTTACGAGGAAGTCATGACCGATCCCAGCTATGCCGGGCAGGTCGTCACGTTCACTTTCCCGCATATCGGCAATGTCGGCGTGAACGAGGAAGACTTGGAAAGCCATGTCGATGGCGCCGTCGGCTGCGTGGTCCGCGAGGACCTGACCGCGCCCAGCAACTTCCGCTCGACCGGCACTTTCGGAGAGTGGCTGGCGACCAAGGGTAAGATCGGCCTGTCCGGGGTCGATACCCGCGCCCTGACCCGCCGCATCCGCCTGTCGGGCGCGCCGAATGCAGTGATTGCTCACAGCAAGGACGGCAAGTTCGATATTCCGGCCCTGCTCAAACAGGCCCGCGAATGGCCGGGTCTGGAAGGTATGGATCTGGCGAAGGTCGTCAGCCGCACATCGCGCGAGGAATGGATCGGCGGCCCCTGGACGCTTGGGCAGGGCTATGCTCAGGCGGATGGCGCGAACAAGCCGCATGTCGTCGCGCTGGACTTTGGTGCGAAGGACAACATCTTCAGAAACCTGGTGAAGGCTGGGGCGCATGTCACTGTTGTTCCCGGAAATACCAGTCTGGACGAGGTCATGGCGCTGAGCCCCGCAGGCGTGTTCCTGTCCAACGGACCGGGCGACCCCGCAGCAACCGGCGAATATGCCGTGCCCGTGATTCAGGGCCTGCTGGAGCGGGACGTGCCGGTCTTCGGCATTTGCCTTGGCCACCAGATGCTCGGCCTTGCTGCCGGCGCGAAGACCACCAAGATGCACCAGGGCCACCGCGGCGCCAACCATCCGGTCAAGCGGCTGGAAGATGGCGTGGTTGAAATCACCAGCATGAACCACGGTTTCGCCATCGATAACACCGCGCTGCCAGACAGCGTCGAAGAAACCCACGTTTCCCTGTTCGACGGCAGCAATTGTGGCATCGCGATCAAGGGCAAGAAGGCGTTCGGCGTGCAGTACCATCCGGAAGCCAGCCCCGGCCCGCAGGATAGCTTCTACCTCTTCCAGAAATTCGTCGAGAGCCTCTCGTAATGCCCAAACGCACAGACATCTCCTCGATCCTCGTCATTGGCGCCGGTCCGATCGTCATCGGCCAGGCTTGCGAGTTCGACTATTCGGGCACCCAGGCGATCAAGGCGCTGAAGGAGGAGGGCTACCGCGTGGTCCTCGTCAACTCCAACCCGGCCACGATCATGACCGATCCGGACATGGCCGACGCGACCTATGTCGAGCCGATTACGCCCGACGTGGTTGCGCGGATCATCGAGAAGGAGCGCCCCGACGCGGTGCTGCCGACCATGGGTGGGCAAACGGCGCTGAATACCGCGCTGGCCCTGTTCAACGATGGCACGCTGGAAAAGTACGGCGTGAAGATGATCGGCGCCGATGCCGACGCCATCGACAAAGCCGAAGACCGCCAGCGCTTTCGTGAGGCAATGGACAAGATCGGGCTGGAATCGGCCCGTTCCGGAGTGGCTCACACGGTGGAGGAAGCCTTCGCTGTGCTGGAACGCACCGGCCTGCCTTCGATCATCCGTCCCAGCTTCACCCTGGGCGGCACTGGCGGCGGCGTGGCCTATAACAAGGCGGAGTTCGAGCAGATTGTCAGGTCCGGCCTCGATGCCTCTCCAACCACAGAGGTTTTGATCGAAGAAAGCCTGCTGGGTTGGAAAGAGTATGAGATGGAAGTCGTCCGTGACCGGAACGACAATGCCATCATCATCTGCTCGATCGAGAACGTCGATCCGATGGGCGTGCACACCGGGGACTCGATCACGGTAGCGCCCGCGCTGACCCTGACCGACAAGGAATACCAGATCATGCGCTCGGCCAGCATCGCCGTGCTGCGCGAGATCGGGGTGGAAACCGGCGGGTCGAACGTGCAGTTCGCGGTCAATCCAAAGGATGGCCGCCTGATCGTGATCGAAATGAACCCGCGCGTGTCGCGGTCCTCGGCGCTCGCTTCCAAGGCTACCGGGTTCCCGATTGCCCGCGTCGCGGCCAAGCTGGCGGTGGGCTATACGCTGGATGAGCTGACCAACGAGATTACCGGTGCGACGCCTGCCAGCTTTGAGCCGAGCATCGACTATGTCGTGACCAAAATCCCGCGCTTTGCCTTTGAAAAGTTCAAAGGTGCCGAGCCGCTGCTTTCCACGGCGATGAAATCAGTCGGTGAAGTTATGGCGATTGGCCGCAACTTCAAGGAATCGATGCAGAAGGCGCTGCGCGGACTGGAAACCGGGCTCGACGGGTTCAACCGGGTTATGCACCTGGAAGGTGCAGGCCGCGATGCCGTGATTGCAGCCCTGTCGAAGCAGACGCCAGACCGGCTCTTGATCGTGGCGCAAGCTTTCCGTGAAGGCTTCACGGTCGAGGACGTTCAGGCCATCACCCATTTCGATCCCTGGTTCCTCCGCCACATTGCCGAAATCATCGCCGAGGAAGAGGCGATCATGGAAAACGGCCTGCCGACCGATGCGGCAGGCTTGCGCCGGCTTAAGGCAATGGGCTTTTCCGACAAGCGGCTCGCGATCCTTGCCGTGCGCGGCATTCACGTTGCAGGTGGACTGGGCGAAACCTCTGCCGCCCGCCGTTCGGGCCTGCTCCACGATGCGCTGAAGGCGATGGCTGGAGCGACCACCGAGGATGAAGTGCGCGCGCTGCGCGAAAAGCTGGGCGTCCATCCGGTGTTCAAGCGGATCGACAGCTGCGCGGCCGAGTTCGAGGCCGTCACGCCGTACATGTACTCGACCTACGAAGGCCCGCTGTTCGGCGAGCCGGAGTGCGAGGCTGCGCCGAGCGACCGCAAGAAGATCGTCATCCTGGGCGGCGGTCCGAACCGGATCGGGCAGGGGATCGAGTTCGATTATTGCTGTTGCCATGCGTGCTTTGCGCTGGACGAGGCCGGCTATGAAACGATCATGGTCAACTGCAACCCGGAAACGGTCAGCACCGACTATGACACTTCGGATCGCCTCTACTTTGAGCCGCTGACCGGCGAGGACGTGCTGGAAATCCTGCGCACCGAGCAAAAGAACGGCACCCTGGTTGGCGTGATCGTGCAGTTCGGCGGACAGACCCCGCTGAAGCTGGCGCAGACGCTGGAAGACGCCGGAATTCCGATCCTGGGTACTTCGCCCGACGCGATCGACCTGGCCGAAGACCGTGAGCGGTTTGCAGCCCTGGTCAACAAACTTGGCCTCAAGCAGCCCGCCAACGGCATTGCCCGCAGCCGCGACGAGGCGGTCGCCGTGGCCAATCGCATCGGCTATCCGGTGCTGATGCGCCCCAGCTATGTTCTGGGCGGCCGGGCGATGGAGATCGTCGATTCCGAAGCGCAGCTGGACGACTACATCAATACGGCTGTATCCGTCTCTGGCGACAGCCCGGTGCTGATCGACCAGTACCTGCGCGATGCGATCGAGTGCGACGTTGACGCGCTGTGCGATGGCGAACAGGTCGTGGTGGCCGGTGTCATGCAGCACATCGAAGAAGCGGGAATCCACTCGGGCGACAGCGCCTGTACGCTGCCGCCCTACAGCCTGCCTGCCGAAATCATCGCCGAGATGGAGCGCCAGGCCGAGGCTCTCGCGCTGGCGCTGGGCGTAAAGGGGCTGATGAACATCCAGTTCGCCGTCAAAGATGGCGAAGTGTACCTGATCGAGGTGAACCCGCGCGCCAGCCGCACCGTGCCCTTCGTTGCCAAGGCGATTGGCCAGCCAGTCGCCAAGATCGCGGCGCGGGTCATGGCGGGCGAAAAGCTCTCAACCTTCCCGCCGTTCAAGCGCGAATTCGATTACATGGCGGTCAAGGAAGCCGTCTTCCCGTTCGCCCGTTTCCCCGGCGTCGATCCGGTGCTTTCGCCCGAAATGAAGTCGACCGGTGAAGTCATGGGGATCGACGATACCTTTGCTGTTGCTTTTGCGAAGAGCCAGCTAGGTGCCGGTACGCGCTTGCCGGAAGGCGGAGTGGCGTTCGTTTCGGTCAAGGATACCGACAAGCCGGTGATCCTACCTGCGGTGAAGCAATTGATCGAATTGGGCTTTACGGTGATCGCGACGGGTGGAACCCAGCGTTTTCTGGCCGACGCAGGCCTGCCGGTCGAACCCGTGAACAAGGTAGCGGAAGGCCGGCCCCATATTGTCGACCGGATCATCGACGGTGACGTGACGCTAATCTTCAATACCACCGAAGGCTGGCAGAGCCTGAAGGATTCCCAATCGATCCGCGCTTCGGCGCTGACCGGCAGGGTCCCATACTACACCACTGCTGCTGCCTCGGTTGCGGCTGCACAGGCGATTGCTGCACTGCGGCAGACCAAGCTTGAAGTGTGCTCATTGCAGGACTATTATAGTCGCTGAACATTCGCGCTCTCCCCACATCGCGACTGGCCTGATCCGTAGCCTTCTTTGGCACGGAGCGGGGTTCTAGTCGCTTAACAGGGGCTGCAGGAGGACGAGGAACGATGGCAAGTGTCGAAAAGCTGCCGATGCTGGCGGAAGGCTATGAACGCCTGATTGCCGAGCTGAAGGCGCTGCGTGAGGAGCGTCCCAAGATCGTCGATGCGATCGAGGAAGCCCGCGCCCATGGCGACCTGTCGGAAAATGCCGAGTATCATGCGGCCAAGGAACGCCAGGGTCAGGTCGAAGCATCGATCGCCGATCTGGAAGACAAGGTCAGCCGTGCCCAGATCGTCGATCCCACGACGCTGTCGGGTGACAAGATCATCTTTGGTGCAACGGTCACTTTGCTTGATGACGACGACAAGCCGGTAAAATACCAGATCGTTGGACCATATGAGGCTGACGCGAAGCTGGGGCGGATCAGCTACAATTCGCCGCTTGGCCGCGCTTTGATCGGACGCCGGGTCGAAGACGAGATCGAGGTCTCTGTTCCGGCGGGTGACCGCTTCTACGTGGTCGAAAAAATTGAGTTCATCTAAAAGAAAAGGCCCCGGATTTCCGGGGCCTTTGTTTTTCAGCGCTTGAGCATATCCGGTTCGAACAGACGGTGCAGATGTACGATGACGTACTTCATTTCCGCATCGTCAACCGTGCGGCGCGCGGCGCTGCGCCAGGCTTCTTCAGCACTGGTATAGTCCGGATAGACGCCGACATAGTCCATGTTTTCTAGGTCGACGAAGTGAAGGGTCTGCGGGTCTTTCACGCGCCCGCCGATGACGAGGTGGAGTTTCTGTTCGCTCATTGTGGGACTACCTGGGAGGAGGGAAGAGGGGCGCATAATAGCGCCTCCTTCCTAAGGCAAGTCCCACCAAGGTCGTAGCGTCAACTACCTTCTCAGGCGTGCAGCAATCTTTACGGCCTCATCCGCCAGCCGGGCCCCGGTCAGACGGGCGCTGCGAGAGGCGTCGCCAGCAGCCTTGCCGGCACGGTGTCGCAAGGGTGCGGTGCCTTTTTCGATCTTGTGCAATCCCTCGCTGGCTGCATCGCTGGCCGCTTCGCGGGCATTCTTGCTGAATGCGAGGGCCAATTCCGCACCAGCGGCGGCGAGGCCGAGTGCGCGGGAGGCTGCCTTCGAGCCAGCGCGGCGCGGCAGCAAGGCCCCCAGCAGCACTCCTGCGCCGGCCCCCGCAGCCAACAGCAGCCAGGGATGGCGGGAGGCCTGGCCACGCCAGTCGTCGGAATGATCCACGTCACCGGGGATTGGCCGGGTCGGAATTTCCTCCAGTTGCCGGCTTTCCATGTTCAATTTGTCCTGGGAAGCGTCGATCCGGTCTTTGATCCGCTTCTGGTTTGTACTCGCTTCGCTCACGGGTGCTGCTCCTCTTGGACATTGGAATCCGGCTCGCCCCCGGTTTCTGAATTTTTGTCCAACCAGTCCGTCACCATTTCGATGAGCGGTTGGCGAAAGAACCAAAGGGCGACTGCGGCACTGGTCGCTGCGATGATCCCCTTGCTTTCCTTGGCCACGTCGACCCCGTGATCTAGAGCGGAAAAAACCTGCTCCTGAATCCGCTCCTTCACTCGACCTGGAATGCTGCGTGCAGCAAGGTCGGCTTTCACTCTGGTCAGGCGTTGTTCGAACAACCCACGTGCGGAATTCCGGTTCCCTCGGTCCGTGACCAAGCGCTGCTCAGCATCGCTCATGGTTGGCTGCCCTCATCGGAAAGCAGAGCCGAAGCACGCTTCCAGCGCCGCACCGCGACCAGTCCGGACACTGTTCCCATCGCCAGCAGACCGCTGAACACGGCCAGCGTTGCGCCCATTGGGCCGACTGCTGGTTCAAGAACGAGGATCAACCCCAGCACCAGCGCCATCAGTGCGAAAAAGAACAAGGCCAAGGCCAACAAGACCCAGCCTGCTATGCTCTTCGCCGCCATTCCTGCGATGACCGCGCGGCTTTTCTGGTAGGCCAGTTCCGCTTCGACCAAAGTCCGGCCATCGTCGACAAGCTGGCGCACGTCTTCGATCAGCGAGCGCTCGGCTGCGGTTTCGTCGATCAGCGGAGGCGCTGGTTCACTCATGGCGCGGCTGCTTTTGCCCTTCAGGCTTCGTTGGATCCGCCCTTGAACAGGCGCGAAACCAGGAAGCCGGCGACGGCAGCGATACCCAGGGCAAGGGCTGGGCTTTTGCGGACGAATTGTTTGGCATCTTCGCCCAGTTCGGCCAATTCCTTGGCTTCGATCTTGGCGGCAGTCTCCTGCATCGACCGCGCGGCCGTGCGGGCATAGTCACCGTACTTCACGCCCAGCTTTTCATCGATAGTGCCGGCATTGTCCGCAACGATCCTGCCCAGGCTGGACAGGGCATCGCTGGTCTTGGCCTTGCCCTCATGGGCCAGCGTGCCAGCGCGCTCCCGGGCCTGGGTGGCCAGATCGCGGGCTTCGTCAACCCAGTCGCTGCTGCGGGCGGAAATCTGCTCCTTATAGACGCCTGCCTTGGCCTGGGCGTCCTGAGTCAGCTTCTGCGAACGGCTTTGCGCTTCACTGGCAAGGACCTGCACGCCTGCTTTGGCTTCTTCGATCGCCTTTGCAAACTTGGCCTTTGCTTCACCGGTGGCGGCCATCGGCGCGGCCTTCGGCGAGGCGGGCTTTTTCGCTGCAGCAGGCTTTTTCGCGGCAGTCGTCTTGACGGTTTCCTTGGTGGTCTTGGCCATCGAATCTTCCCTTTCGTAGCCCCCGGTGAGGCCCCTGGCTGATATCTGGTAACGCCCGCCGGCGTGTGCAAGTTCCTTCTATGCGGCTCAACTTGCTGCAATGCAACTTGCCTACCGGGTCTTCGCTGCTAAGGAACCGCGGACAGCCGATATAGGAGCATTCCAGCCATGACCGCCATCATTGACATCCATGCCCGCGAAATACTCGACAGTCGCGGTAACCCGACCGTGGAAGTCGACGTGTTGCTGGACGATGGCTCGTTTGGGCGCGCAGCGGTTCCTTCAGGGGCCTCGACTGGTGCTCACGAGGCGGTCGAACTGCGCGATGGCGATAAAGACCGCTATCTGGGCAAGGGCGTGCTCAAGGCGGTAGAAGCCGTCAATACCGAGATCACCGATGCACTGTTGGGCTTCGATGCTGAAGATCAGCGGGATATCGATTTCCGGATGATCGAACTCGATGGAACGGAGAACAAGGCACGCCTTGGCGCGAATGCGATCCTCGGCACTTCGCTCGCCGTCGCCAAGGCCGCTGCCAATGCGCGCGGCTTGCCGCTTTATGCCTATGTCGGCGGCGTTTCGGCGCATGTTCTGCCGGTGCCGATGATGAACATCATCAATGGCGGCGAACATGCGGATAATCCGATCGACTTCCAGGAATTCATGATCATGCCGGTCGGTGCCCCGACTTTGGCAGAAGCGGTCCGTTGGGGCGCGGAAGTGTTCCACACGCTGAAGAAGGGCTTGCACGAAAAGGGCTTGGCGACCGCAGTGGGCGATGAGGGTGGTTTTGCACCCAACCTGTCCAGCACGCGGGCCGCGCTCGATTTCGTGATGGAATCGATCGGCAAGGCCGGTTTCAAGGCTGGGACCGACATCAAGCTGGCGCTGGACTGCGCTGCGACCGAATTCTTTAAGAACGGCAAGTATGAAATCAGCGGGGAAGGGCTGTCGCTCAGCCCGGTGGAAATGGCTGACTATCTTGCGGCGTTGTGCGCAGACTATCCCATCATCTCGATCGAAGACGGGATGGGCGAAGATGACTTTGAAGGATGGAAGGCCCTGACCGACAAGGTCGGCAGCAAGGTCCAGCTGGTCGGGGACGATCTGTTCGTCACCAATCCCAAGCGCCTGACCATGGGCATCGACAAGGGCCTGGCGAATTCGCTGCTGGTCAAGGTCAATCAGATCGGTTCGCTGTCCGAAACGCTGGATGCCGTCAGCATTGCCAACCGCAATGGCTATACCGCCGTCATGTCGCATCGTTCGGGTGAAACCGAAGACGCGACCATTGCCGATCTGGCGGTTGCGACGAACTGCGGCCAGATCAAGACCGGCTCGCTTGCCCGGTCGGACCGGCTTGCCAAGTACAACCAGCTGATCCGCATCGAGGAAGAGCTGGGCGATGCCGCACACTATGCTGGCGCTGGCGCTTTCGGGCGTCTCGCCTAAGGCCATTGCCAGTCCCTCTCTTGTCGTTTAACCGTTTGCTTAAACGACAAGAGAGAGGAGCCGAATGGGCGCTATCCCTTCGCACCCAGCTGCGATTCAGCCAGATTGGCTGACCGATCGTTTGCGCGCCAGTGGTGCATTATCGGATGGCCGTGTTACGGAAATTCGGTGGGAGCCTATCGGCACTGGCCAGGTTGGGGATTCGGCTCGCTTCCATCTGACATACGACCGAGCGGGAGCTGGCCCCGCCACGGTTGCCGGCAAGTTTCCGGCCGAAGACCCGAACAGCCGCGGGACCGCAGCCGCTTTCGGCCTCTACACCAAGGAAGTCGGTTTCTATCGCGAAATCGCACCGCACCTGGATGTTCGCGTCCCGCAAGTGCTGGCTGCCGAGATTGCCGATGATGGCGTCGATTTCGTCCTGATCTTTGAAGACCTGGGTCCTGCACGGGGTGGAAACCAGCTGGCATCCTGTTCCATCGCCGATGCGCGCGCGGGTATCCGGCAGGCTGCTGCGTTGCACGGACCCAGCTGGAACAACCCCGCGCTCACCGGGCTTGATCTGGTCCAGCCGCGCGAAGGGCAGGCCGAACAGGTCAAGGCGCTTTACGGCAACGCCCAGGCGATCTTCCGCGAACGCTATTCGGGCAGCCTTGAGCCGGAATTCATGGCCATCTGCGAAGAACTGAACGAAGCCAAGGACCACTGGTTCGGGCGCGAGAGCGAGACGAAATCCATCGTCCATGGCGATTTCCGGCTCGACAACATGCTGTTCGACATCAAGGGCGGAGCCGAGGAAATCGCGGTGCTGGACTGGCAGACCGTGGCCAGCGGCAATCCGATGCTCGACATTGGCTATTTCATGGGCACCGGCATCGGCGATGCCTTGCGCCGTGCGCATGAGAGCGAATTGCTTGACCTCTATTGCTCAGAAATGACCGCGCGCGGCGTTGCCTTATCCCGCGACGACATCTGGGGCGACTATGTCCTTGGCGCGCTCCATGGGATTTCAACGGCTGTGTTTAGTGCCGCCTATGTCGAACGGACAGAGCGCGGCGATGCCAATTTTCTCTCCATGGCCCGGGGCGGTTGCGCATTGGCGCTGCAGCACGGCAGCCTCGGCAAACTGAAAGGTTGATAGAGCATGGTTCTGACCAGAGGCGACGACTATCCGTTGCACCAGACCCCGGAACCGGTGGCCTATGCCGGGACCGACCGGAACTTTTATGACCGCTATTTCTTCAACGGCTATGCTCCAGATGGTTCAGGCTTCTTCGCTGTCGCCTTGGGTATCTATCCGCACCTCAATATTGCCGATGCGCATTTCTCGGCCATCCGGGATGGCGTGCAATACAACCTGCATGCCAGCAAGGAACTCGGGATGGAGCGCCTCGATCTGCAGGTCGGGCCGATCCGCGTGGAAATTGTCGAGCCGCTGCACAAGCTACGGATCGTCGTGGATGGCGAAGGCCTGAAGGCGGATCTGACCTTTACCGGGCGTGCGTTTCCGATCGAGGAGCCGCGGTTCATTCACCGTATCGGACCGCGCACTTTCATGGATTATACGCGGCTCACCCAGAACGGACATTACACCGGGTGGATCGAGGTGGATGGCGAACGGCACGAATGCGTTGCCGGAACGGTAGGAACGCGGGACCGCTCTTGGGGCGTGCGCCCGGTCGGCGCGCGCGATGAACAGCCGCATGGAACCGGGGTCGTGCCGGGCTTTTTCTGGCAATGGACCCCAATCAACTTTGCCGACCGTTCGGTCTTCTTCCACGTTAACGCCGATGCGAAAGGCAACAAGTGGAACACCCGCGCCGTGATCGCGCCCGATGGCGCCGATGCTGCGGCGCTGTTTGATACGGAAGGGGAAATGGAATCGCCACTGGCCAAGGGGACGCGCTGGCCAGAGAAGGGCAGGTTGATTATCGATGGCCCGGATGGACCGGAAACGCTGAGCTTCGAGCCGCTAGGCCGGTTTCAGATGCGCGGGATAGGATACACTTCGCCCAAGTGGGGCCATGGCCTGTGGCACGGGCAGCTTGCCGTTGAGCGCGAGGATTTTGGTCTGGCACAGTGTGATCCGGGTTCGATGGACAATTACCACGTCCAATTGCCGTGCCGGATTGTCAGCGACAAACATGGTGAAGGGTTTGGGGTGTTCGAACAATTGATCATCGGCCCTTACAAACCCTACGGACTGAAGGAGTTCATGGACCTTGGCTGATCGAAACAAAACGACGCTCTGGGCCAAGGCGGCTACAATCGCACTTGGGTTGATGGCAGGGCTTATCAGCGGCTGGTGGGCGATCACTGGCGGTATGGGCGGGCAGAACTATTCGGGCTGGTATGGCAGTTCGGTCACGGGATCGCGCGACGCCGATCCCTGGCTGCGCGCGCGCGTGGCCGTTTCAGGACTACTGGCACTCAATAAGAGCCAGGCGCTCTACTTCACCCGCAAGACCGACGATGGTGGCGAACCGCTGCGCGAGGAATGTCGGTATCGCGTGACCGGGAGCACGATACCGGGGCAATGGTGGTCGGTCACGGTCTATGCTGCCGACAATTACCTCCCGCTTAACGATGACGATGCGTTGTCCTTTGATTCAACCGAGGTAAAGCCTGACGCTGCAGGGCAGTGGAGCGCGGTTCTGGCGCCGGTGCGTCCAGCAGCCGGGGAAGCTTGGGCTTCGACGCGCAAGGCCGGCAATTTCGACATCACGCTGCGAATTTACCAACCCAGCACGCGGGCACAGGCGGACTATGCATCGATCCCCATGCCGCGTGTCAGCAAGCTTGATTGTGGAGGCAAAGCATGAACCGGGCTGTGAAACTCACTGCGTTGTTTGCTGTTGCCGCCCTTATCGGACACGTCGGTTTGGTCATGGCAACGCCGCATCTCCTAATGAATGTTGCGATGAAGCGGATCTCGCAGGATGGAAAGCTGGTGAACCAGTTCTATTTCGGTCCGCGTACAACCCAGGAATCGCGTGGTGTGGTGCGTCCTTCGCCTGACCTGGCCTATTCCAGCTGCGCATTCGACTTGTCGGGTGGTCCGCTGTTGATCGAAGCCGCGCCGAGCCCGAACCAAGGCTACGTTTCGCTTTCGGTCTTTGCCGCGAACACGGACAACATTGCCGTCTTCGACAGCGCACAATCACCGCAGGGAATGCGGTTCGTGCTGGCGCGCGAGGGACAGGTCGTACCGCAGGGTGAGCGCGTGGTCATTTCGCCCTCAGACAGGGGGATCGTGCTGGATCGGCGACTGGCCCCGAGCGCAGAACTGTTTGCTGCAGTCGATCAGGCCCGGCGCAGCGACAAGTGCGGACGAATTAGCGGTTAATCAGACGGCGCTGCTGAGCCGCGCCAATTGCTCCTCGGTCAGTTCAAGGCTGGCTGAGGCGCAAAGCTCCTGCACCTGCTCCACGGTGGTCGCACTGGCAATCGGGGCGCCGATGCCAGGTTGGACCCGCAGCCAAGCCAGGGCGACTTGTGCATGGCTGGCGCCGGTTTCACGCACGACCTGGTCCATTGCGGCCAGCATCGGCTTACCGCTTTCGAGAAGCTTGCCCATCCTTTGCCCGCGCACCGATTTTCCGAGATCGGCCTCGGTCCGGTACTTGCCGGTCAGGAAGCCCGAGGCCAGGCCGAAGAACGGCAGCATCGGAATGCCGCGCTTGACGCAGAGCTGCTGCAAGTCAGCGCCATAGGCATCGCGGGCGATCAGGTTGTATTCGTTCTGCAACACAGTGAAGGGCGTCGCACCCTGTTGATCCGCCGCTTCCAGTGCTGCAGTCAGACGCGCAGCGGTGAAGTTCGATGCCCCCAAGCTGCGGACTTTGCCCGTGCGAACTGCCCCGTCAAAGGCGCTGACGATGTCACCCATCGCCAGTTCTTCGTAATCCCGGTGGGCGTAGTACAAATCGATGTAGTCGGTCTGTAGCCGCTCGAGCGAGGCATCGAGCGAAGCAAGCACGCGCGCCGGTTCATATAGCTCGCTTCCGCCCAGCATCCCGGTCTTGGTGTGCAGCTTCATGTCACCGCGCTTGCCGCTTGCGGCGAACCACTTGCCCAGGACAGTTTCGCTTTCGCCGCCTTTGTGACCGGGAACCCAAGCGGAATAGACATCGGCGGTATCGATCATCCGTCCGCCGGCGGCATGGAACGCATCGAGGACGGCAAAGCTGGTGTCCTCGTCTGCGGTAAAGCCAAAAACGTTCCCGCCCAGGACGAGCGGAATACCGGCGATTGCAGGATGATCGGTCATGAAAACTCCCGTTTTAGATCAGTCGCCCTTGAACACCGGCTTGCGCTTTTCCAGGAAGGCATTGACCGCTTCGGCGTTGTCCTTGGTCGCATGGGCAACCGCCTGCATCGCTGCGGACATCTCGAGTACCTGGCCGATGCTCATCGACTGCGCATCCCAGATGAGCCGCTTTGCCATGCGGACGGCGAACGACGGGTTGCAAGCGATACGTGCGGCCATTTTGCGGGCTGCATCCATCAGTTCCGCATCGGGCACGACCTGGTTGACCAGACCGATCTTCAGCGCTTCCGCTGCATCGATGGTCTCGCCGGTCAGCGTCAGTTCGGCGGCCTTGGAAAAACCGATGATCCGCTGGATCAGCCAGGCACCACCATCGCCCGGGATGATGCCAAGCTTCACGAAGCTTTCGGCAAACTTCGCGCTTTCACCAGCCACCCGCAGGTCGCACATGCAGGCCAGATCGAGTCCGGCGCCGATCGCCGGACCGTTGACTGCGGCAATTACCGGGACTTCGAGCGCGGCAAAAGCCAGCGGTAGGCGCTGGATGCCGCTTTTGTAATTGCGCCGGGTGCGTGCAGGGAGGCTGGCGTTCAGGCCGCCGGAATCCGGCTGCATGGTCTTGAGGTTGCCGCCGGCCGAGAAGGCCGCGCCCGCGCCGGTCAGGATGGCGACCCGCACCTTGGGATCGTCTTCCATCGTGGCCAGGGTATCGAGCAGGGCTTCGATCAGATCGAGGTCCGAAATCGGATTGCGCAGTTCCGGGCGGTTCAGCGTGATCGTGGCAATGCCGTCAGCATCCAGCGAATATAGGACCGGGCTATCCATGGGTATGCTCTCTCCAATGCAGCTATTTGCCATGGCTTTGGCACGCCAACAGCGGGGCGACAACCACCAAGTCAGCCAAGCAGTCGCTCGATAAACCAAAAGCTGGATGTGATACCGATGGCGTAGGTTGCGGTTAGCGTCGCAGGGTCCAGAGCCTTTGGTGCGTAGCGCCGAAGCAGCTCCAACGCAGCCAGAACCGCTGCGATGATGACCAGTTGGCCAGCCTCGACACCAAGATTGAAGGTCAACAGGGCCGTGGGCACATCGCTTTCCGGCAAGCCAATCTCGCGCAGCGCTCCGGCAAACCCGAAGCCGTGGATCAGGCCGAACAGGAACGCGACGATCCATGGCGCGCGCTCGGCCAGGTTGGGATGATCGGGATCGCGTTTGACGATCTCTACTGCCAGGAAAACGATCGACAGGGCAATCAGGGCCTCAACCGGTGCCTGGGCGAGGCCAACCAGTCCCAAGGTCGAGCCGACCAAAGTAATCGAGTGCGCCAGAGTGAAGGCCGTAGCAGCTTTGACCACCATCATCGGCTGTCGGATCAGGAGGACCAGTGCGATCACAAACAGCAGATGATCATATCCCTCCAGGATATGGATCACGCCAAGGACGAAATAGCTGCGTGCTACTTCCCAGGAATCCGGCACGGTGGCCACTTCAACCATTGCCTGATTCTGGGTAAGCCGGGCTGCCTGGACCGGGCGGCCTAGCGGTGCCACGCGCAGCAGGGCGTCGGTAAAGGTCGCGTCCATCCCGGACAGGCCGACTTGCGATCCCGCCAGTTCACGCGAACACGACAAGCGGCTCTCGGCAATCAGAACCAGCCCTTCAACCCGGGCCTGGGGCGCGGACTGTGTGCAGAATGGCGGGAACGCCGGTCTGCTTCTGGTCGCCAGCCCGCCGATCACTGGCGCTTTCCACACCAGCTTCCATTCCGTCTGGTTGAGTTGGGTGAATTCCAGATAGCCTGGGCGAAGCTCGTCAGCCTGTGCGGGCAAGGCGACGATGGACAGACACAGCGCCAGCAGAATGGACCAGAATTTGCTCACTTGGGCAGCTCAATCACCACGTCATAACCCTTCAGGATGCGGGCATAGGCCTCGCTTCGGGCGCGGGAATTGGCGCTGGCGCGCCAGTCATTCTCGACCCGTTGACGGACCCTTTCGAGTGACGGTGGCTGGGGTGCCTTGCGAGCTGAGACCAGGACGAGATGGAGCCCAAGCCCCGAAGCAACTGGCCCGTTCCACTTGCCCGGGGCAACATTGCGCAGCGTAATGGCAAATTCGTCGCCGAACTGGCTGGAGATCTCGTCGCCCGAAGCGTCCTTGAACGATGCCGGGAGCGGGAGGGGAACACCGGCAACGCTCTCACCGCGTCGCAGACGGATCAGCATAGCTTCCGCTTGTGTTCGGTTTTGCGCGGTATCGGCGCCAAGATAGATCTGCTCGAAACTGGTGCGCGGATCGTCGGTATATCGGGCCGGGTCCTGATCGATCAGGGCCTGCAGTTCGGCGTCGCTGGGCGAACGGCTTTCCGCCTCGGCAACAGCCATGGCTTCCATCTTGCGTCGCAGGCGACGGATGACGACCTCGTCGTCCTGGTCCAGACCTAGCGTAAGCGCCTCGCGATAATAGACCTGATCCTGGACCCAATCCCGGATCAAGCCATCGGTTTCGTCCTTGGTTGGCATGCGCCGGAAACTGTCCTGGAACCGGTTCACCAATCCGGCGACGACCCGTTCGTCCACCACGATCCGTCGTTCACCCAGATCCGGCGTGCGTCCGGACAAAAGCGCAAAGACCAGCGTTCCGGCAATCAGGAAATGCACCAGCGGTTCGCGCAGGAGCCGCCGTGCGTTTTCTTTCAAGGTCATATCAGCTCGGGCTGTACCAGATGGCCGAGGTATAGGCGCGTTCCTGATGCTTCAGTGGTATTTCAGGCGGCAGCTTCAAACCAAATTTGAGCCGGTCATAGGCGACCCACGTCGGCGTCGGGATCTGCAAAACCCGGACATAATAGAACGCCCGCTGTTGGGGGTTGAATTCCGGATCGGTCCAGACGGTCGCCAGACTTGGGGCACCGATGCTGTTGGTGTAAGTTGCCGCCATGGTGTTGACGGTATCGCCGACCGCGGGGACCTTGCCGTTGACGCGCTTGCGCTTGTCCATGTCCGACCAAACCACGTCAAAGACCTTTTCCTGCGCCTTTCCGGCCTTGTCGACCCAGCCCTTGATCACCTGGACGCGGTCGAGATTGCCATCGAGCGGGTCTTTCAGCGCAGAGATGATGAAGCTGGGGGCACCCTTGCCGCGGCCTTTCAGCTCGCCGCCCATTGGGACGCCTCGGGCATAGCCTGCCTTGACCCAGTTCCCGTTCAAATCCTTCGCGGTAAAGTCCCATCCTCCGAAAACGCGCACGGTCATGCGCGGTCCGGTAGTGCCATAGACTTCGCGCCGCATCATCGCGTCCCAGATCGCCGTGCGGGTGTTGGAAGTGGCCCAGACTGCCGCATAGCCGCTGGCCAGGGTCTGCCAATTCATCCGGCCGACCCGGTCAAGCGGAACGCCCGGGGCAAAAGTATCAGTGGCGCGGGTCCGGTTTGGCTCAACCCCCGAATGCTTGCCGAAATAGTTGTTTTCGTCAGCGGTCGCCAGTGACGTATGGCTGTCGGTCGACCCGATTACGCCGAATTTGTAAGGGTTCACGCCGGTGCGTTGTTCCAGCAACAAACCGCGCTTCAAGGCTTCGCGAATATAGGAACCGGCGTAGTCGCCTGGCTTGGTAGGCTGATTGTTGAGCAGATTGTCCTTGTCCCAGCCCAGCGTGCCATAGCCGGCATATTCGTCGTTGGGTGAAAGGAACGGGTGGCTTTCGCTATCGCCCTTGATCTGGGTGATTTCGGCAATCGGCTCGCGGTGCGCCCGGCGGCGGGCATATTCCGCGGTCAGCGGTCCACCGTTGGGATCGGTCAGCATCCACATCAGGCCGTTGGACAGGTTGCCGTTGTGCGGGATCGCCAGCACCTTGCCCCCGGTCTTCTTTTCATAGCTGTCCATGTAATCCCACAGCTTGTCCGGCCAGAGTTCGCTGGATGGATCAAGCGGATCCACTTGCGAAACGCGATCAATCCCGTCCCGGAAAACCACGTTGCGATGCAGGTTGTTGCCGCCCTGCATAAGAGTGTACTCGAACCCAAAGAAAGCAGTGAACTTTCCGGGTTCATTATAGCTTTCGATAGCTTTCAGGCTTTCGTTCCAGATCTTGCGGGTGCGTTCTTCGCCGTCTTTCGGGTTCCGGAAGGCTTCAGGGAGTTCGTTGCGGCCCCGTGCGGCAAGGATTTCCGTCATCGCCTGCAACGATTGGCGCGGACCTTCGTGCATCATGTCGCGCCAACGGCGCATCATTGGATCGCGGATCAGGAATCCGGGGGCGTCATAGAGTGCCTTGGTTGAACCCATTCCTTCGGCGTGGTCGGCAATGACCAGGAAGTCGAGTGGGCGGGCCAGCTTTGCTTTGACCCCGGTGCTGGATTCAACTTCCTCACCGCGAGCGAAACGCAGCGCCGCTTCGGGATCGAGACGATTGCCAAAGCCAAACGCATCGACTGAATTGGCCGTGTGGAGGTGGGTATCGCCCCAGAAAACCTGCTCGGGATAAGCCGAGTCTTTCACCTCTGCCTTGCTGCTGCCGGAAATGTTCGACAGCTGATCGCAAGCCGGCAGAAGGGCGGAACTGGCCAGTAGCAGAGCTGCGGTACAAAGTGTTTTGCGCATCGTGATGAACTCTCTTGCTGGCCGATCAGGCCGGATTGAACCAGATGGGCGAAGTGTAACCGCGTTCCTGCTGTTTGAGCGGAATGCTCGGCGGCAGTTTCAGCTTGAAGCGGACCATGTCATAATTGACCCAGGTTGGGGTCGGTATCTCCAGCACGCGAACATAGTAGAAGGCCCGCTGCCTCGGGTTGAACTCGGGGTCCGACCAGACGGTGGCAAGGCTGGGTGCTCCGATCGTGTTCTTGTATGTGGCCGTTGCGGTATCTACGGTGTCGCCAACCGCGGGAACCTTTCCGCCCACCAGCTTGCGTTGATCCATGCTGGACCAGACCACGTCAAACACCTTTTCCTGCGCCTGGCCCTTGGCATCGACCCAACCCTTGACGACCTGAACCCGGTCGAGGTTGGCCCCCTGCGGGTCCTTGAGGGCCGAGATGACGAAGCTTGGGACGCCGCTTCCGGCCTTAAGCGTGCCGCCCATCGGGACGCCGCGGGTATATCCGGCCTTGACCCAATCTCCCTTGAGATCAGCAGGCTTGAAATCCCAGCCGCCGAAAACGCGGAGCACCATGCGCGGCCCGGTCGTTGCGTAAACTTCCTTGCGCATCATCGCGTCGAAGATCGCCGCGCGGGTGTTGGAAGTCGCCCAGACCGCGGCATAGCCGCTCGCTAGATAATTCCAACCAAGCCGTTCGTCCTTGCGGCCCAAGCCCTGCGTATGAGTGGACCGACCGGGTGACGGTTCGTTGCCGGGATGTTTGCCAAAGAAGTTGTCGTCGTCGGCAGTCGACAACGACGTATGAGCGTCGGTCGAGCCAATCACTCCGTACTTGTAAGGATTCACGCCGGTGCGTTGCTGGATCAGCAAGCCGCGCTTCAAGGCTTCACGGACATAGGACCCCGGCTGCATGTCGGGCGTCGTTCGTTCCGAAAAGTCGAGATTGCCCAGTTCCCATCCCGCATCACCATAGCCGGCGAATTCGTCATTGGGCGACATGAAGGGATGGCTTTCGCTATCCCCCTTGATCTGGGTGATTTCCACCAGCGGTTCGCGCGCGGCACGGCGCCGGGCATATTCGGCACTCATCGGACCGCCGGACGGGTCGGTCAGCATGAACATCATGCCGTTCGACAGGTTCGAGTTATGCGGAATGGTCAGAGCTTTGCCGCCGGTCTTTTTCTCATAGCTGTCGAGATAGTCCCAAAGTCCATCGGGCTTGGTCGTGTCGAACGAAGCCAAAGGTGGGAACTGGGCGACGCGATTGCCCCCGTCGCGATAGACAACATTGCGGTGCAGATTGTTGCCGCCGTTCATCAGGGTATATTCAAACCCCAGAAAGGCGGTGAATTTGCCGGGTTCGTTGTAGCGTTCGACGGCCGCAATATGGGCCAGCCAGTTGTTCTTGAGCCGTTCGGTTGCTCCCTCGGGATTAACCAGCTCCTGGGGCAGGGTGCCTTTTGCCTTGGCATCGATGATTTCGCCGACCGCCTTGATCGATTGGGCCGGAGATTCGTGCATCATATCGTACCAGCGCAGCATCATCGGATGCGTGATAAAGCTGCGCGGGGCGTTGTAGAGGTCCTTGATCGAGGCGAAACCGTCGGAATGGTCGGCGATCACCAGGAAGTCGAGCGGGCGGTTCAACTTCGCCTTAACCCCGGTAGAGGAGGTAACTTCCTCTCCGCGCGCAAAGCGTAGAGCTGCTTCCGGGTCAAGGCGGTTGCCAAAACCGAAAGCATCCGGGGAGTTGGCAGTGTGGAGGTGGGTATCCCCCCAAAAGACCCGTTCGGGGTAAGCAGTATCCGTTACTTCTGCTTGCGCTCCCAGCAGGCGACTCGCTCCGTCGCAACCGGCAAGCAGCGCGCACGAACTGACCAACGCCGCGGTCAGCGCCAACTTCTTGGCCATCATGTTCCCTTCCCATCCCCTGTTTTGCGGATAACTTGCCAAGATGTAAGTAGAGGTCAAGAGCCGAAGGTGGGCTTGCGCCACTTAATCGATCGGTTAAAGGTCTTGGCCATGACCGAAAGCGAGGACATTATTGAGATCCGCCGTGCTGTTCAGGCACTGTGCGCCGAGTTCCCGGGCGAGTACTGGCGGGAAAAGGACCGCGACCGCGCCTATCCGGGTGAATTCGTTGATGCGCTAACCCAGGCTGGATTCCTCGCGGCTCTCATTCCTGAGGCATATGGCGGCTCGGGCCTCAGCCTGGATGCCGCTGCGGTGATCATGGAGGAAATTCAGGCGGCTGGCTGCAATGGTGCCAGTGCTCATGCGCAAATGTACATCATGAATACCTTGCTCAAGTATGGCAGTGACGAGCAAAAGGCGAAGTATCTTCCGGGCATTGCCAATGGTTCGCTGCGTTTGCAGGCGTTTGGTGTTTCCGAACCGACCAGTGGCACCGACACCCTGTCCTTGCGGACCGTAGCGGTCCGGGATGGCGATCACTACGTGGTCAACGGACAAAAGATCTGGACCAGCCGCGCTGAACATTCGGATCTTATGCTGCTTTTAGCGCGAACCACCCCGCGCGAGCAGGTTGCGAGCAAGACCGAAGGGCTGTCGATCTTCCTGGTCGACATGCGCGAAGTGGTCGGCCAGGGCATGACCATCAAGCCGATCCGCACGATGATGAACCATTCGACAACCGAGGTGTTCTTCGACGACATGCGCATTCCGGCTTCCAGCCTGATCGGCGAGGAAGGGAAGGGCTTTCGCTACATCCTCTCGGGCATGAATGCCGAACGCATCCTGATCGCGGCAGAATGTGTTGGGGATGCCAAATGGTTTATCCAGCGCGCCACCGACTATGCCAAGGAACGTGGCGTTTTCGGGCGCCCGATCGGGCAAAACCAGGGCGTGCAGTTCCCGATTGCACGCTGTTATGCGCAAATGCGTGCGGCCGAACTGATGGTCCACCATGCAGCACAGGTCTATGACGCGGGCGGAAATCCGGGCGAGGAAGCCAACATGGCCAAGCTACTGGCCAGCGAGGCCAGTTGGGCGGCTGCAGACATGTGCGTGCAGACCCACGGCGGATTTGGCTTTGCCGAAGAATATGATGTTGAGCGCAAGTTCCGCGAGGCGAGGCTTTATACCGTCGCACCGATCAGCACCAACCTGATCCTGTCCTATCTTGCCGAACACGTTCTGGGGCTGCCGCGATCTTATTAACCGAACAGCCGCCAGTTCAATCCCGCTTCAGTCGCTCGGCGTGCCAAGCGATATGATCGGCCATGAAGGTCGAGATGAAGTAATACGAGTGGTCATAGCCCGGCTGCATCCGGATCGTCGCTGGAATCCCCGCCTTGCGCGCGGCCATGACGAGGAGACCGGGCTTGAGCTGCTCGTGCAGGAAAGTGTCCGCATCACCCTGGTCGACCAACAGATCAGGCAGACGTGCGCCGTCTTCGATCAGTGCACAAGCGTCATATTCGCGCCAAGCGGACTTGTCTGGCCCCAGGTAACCCCCCAACGCCTTTTCGCCCCACGGACAGTTCAACGGGCTAACAATTGGTGCAAAAGCACTGGTCGAGCGGAATCTTCCCGGGTTGCGCAGTGCGATGGTCAAGGCACCATGGCCGCCCATGGAGTGCCCGGTGATCCCTTGCCGTGCCATGTCGACAGGAAAATGTTCCGCTAGCAATGCGGGAAGTTCCTGCTCGATATAGCTGCGCATCCGGAAGTGCTGGTTCCAAGGCTCTTGGGTGGCGTCGACATAAAAGCCCGCACCCTTGCCGAAATCATAGTCCGCATGATCAGGCACCGCATCGCCGCGCGGGCTGGTGTCCGGGGCGACGAAGGCCACGCCGTGTCTGGCGCAGGCAGCACGAAATTCACCCTTTTCGGTCACATTGGCGTGGGTGCAGGTCAATCCCGACAGGAACCACAGCAGCGGTATCCTTGTGCCCGGCTCATGGTCCGGCACAAAGATCGAGAAGGTCATCGGTGTGCCGGTGACAATGCTTTGATGGGTGTGGACACTCTGCGTGCCCCCGAAGCTGCGATTGGCGCTGATCTGATCCATGAACCGGCTTTGCTCACAGTGGTGCGGCTTTGGCAACTGGCAGGCACAAAGCGAAGAATGCTCTGCGCAGAAATTTTGATCAATTTGTAGCGAGGATGGTGGACGCACTAGGGCTCGAACCTAGGACCCGCTGATTAAGAGTCAGCTGCTCTACCAACTGAGCTATGCGTCCATTCCGGCGTTTCCGCAGGGCCCGATTCGCTCGGGAGCGCTCCCTATAGCGGCTCGTTTTCCGGATGGAAGAGGTTTCTTCGCCTTTTTATCCGGAAAGCGTTCCGCCGCGTCGGCTCCAGCGTTCCACCGCCATTATCGTGCCGATACAGGCCATATTTGTCATCAGCGCGGAACCGCCATGACTGATCCAGGGCAGGGGGATCCCGACGACCGGGGCAAGGCCCATGACCATCAGCATGTTGATCGCCATGTAGAAGAAGACCGTGAACGTCATTCCCGCGGCGAGCAGGCTGGAAAAACGATCTGGCGCAGCACGGGCCACATTCAGTCCCCAGCGGAAGGTCCACAGAAACACTGCGATAACGAATATCCCGCCAATCACGCCCCATTCCTCGGCCATGGTGGCAAAGGCAAAGTCGGTATGTGCTTCGGGAAGGTATTCGAGGTGGCTTTGGCTGCCATTGCCGAAACCCTTGCCCCAGAACCCACCGGAACCGATCGCGATTTTCGACTGAGTGATATGGTAGCCGGAACCAAGCAAATCGTCTTCGGGATTGAGGAAGGTCAGCACGCGCTTGCGTTGATAGTCATGCAACAGCGTGAAAAAGGCGACGGGAGCAATTGCTGCTCCTGCCAGCCCGGCGCCGATGAACCAGCGGGCCGGCAAGCCCGCCAGAAAGACAACGACTGCAGCGCCTGCTGCAACCGAAAGGCCGGTGCCAAGATCCGGTTGAATGATGACCAGCAAGGCTGGAACCGCGATCAGTGCCGCGGCAGGTAGCAGCGCGCGCCAATTGCGCGTCATCGCTGGTGGCAGACTGTCGAAGAAGTACGCGAGGGTCAGAACGATGCCCGGTTTCATCAATTCCGAGGGCTGCAATTGCATGAAGCCCAGGTTGATCCAGCGCTGACTGCCGCCACGAACTGCGCCGAACAGGTCAACCATGATCAGGAGCGCAACCAAAACCCCATAAGCCGGATAAGCAATGGCCTTGAAGAATTCGCGCGGCAGCCGCGAGATGATGAAGGCCATGGCCAGAAAGACGATGAAATGGATGGTGTGCAGCAAAGCCCACGGATTCAGGTGTCCGCCTGCGGCCGAATGCAGCACCACGGACCCGAAGGTATTGAGTGCAAACAAGGGCAGGATCACGTGCCAAGGTTCGCGCGCCACAGCCTCTGGAAAGATGCTCCGGCTCATGGCGTGGTCGCTCCAGGATTGACCCCGGGCAAGGCCGGTTCCGCAGCGGGAACAGGGGCCGCGGGCGGTGCAACAGTCCCGGTAACCGGTTCCTCCGGCCGGGTTATTGCGGGTGAATTGGCTTGGCTCTCTGGCTCCGGCTGCGGGGCTTCAGCCTTTTCGATCGCCTCCTTCACAGCCTCGTCATCTCCAACCTGCGGTGCGGACGTGCCAAACTTTGAAACATAGGCGGCGTATTTGGCTTGCAGGCGTTCGGCCGGTTTGCCACCCCAGGCCTTTTCCAGTTCGTGGAGGCGCTTGATTGCGGCGGCCGGATCGAACAGGAAGGTCATCACGTCCTTTGCGATCGGGGCGGCTGCAGTTGCGCCAAAGGTGCCATGCTCAACGACCACAGCCATAGCATAGCGTGGTTTGTCGGCTGGAGCATAACACACGAACAAGGCATGATCGCGGGACTTCCAGTCACCAACGTGCCCGCGCGCGATTAGCGCACGGACCTGGGCCGTGCCGGTCTTGCCCGCCATCTTGATGCCGCCGATATCGATCCTGCTGCCCACAGCGGTGCCGGTTCCGTTCACGACCTGGAACATGCCTTCGTGCGTAACCTGCAGCTGTTCGGCGGTGAAGGGCAGGGGCGGTCCCAACGGCTTTGGCCGGCCCTGGATCAGATAGGGCGCCAGGTTTTTGCCCGACGCAATCCGCGCGGTCATGACCGCGAGCTGCAGAGGGGAAACCGATACATAGCCCTGACCGATCGAGGCATTAAGCGAATCGGCCGCGGTCCATTCCTGTTTGAACCGCCGCATTTTCCACGCCGCGTCGGGGATGGTTCCGTACCGTTGCGCAGTCCCGGGCAGATCAAATTCCTGACCAAGGCCAAGCATTTTGGCCACCGGGGCAATCGCATCATAGCCGACCCGATGCGACATCGCCCAGAAATAGGTGTTGCAGCTGTGTTCGATCGCTTCGCGCATGTCGACCGAACCGTGGACCGCGTCACACCGGAAAAACCGGCTTCCGAGACGGTATCCGCCCGGGCATGGGACTCGTTCCTTGGGGTCGATTCCTTGCAATTGCAGAGCAAGGGTCGCCATCGGCTTCATCGTCGACCCCGGTGGATACAGTCCGCGCATGGCCTTGTTGAGCAGCGGGATGTGGTCATCCTCGTTCAACATCTTCCATTGCAGACGACCGATCCCCCCAGCAAAGCTGTTGGGATCGAATGCGGGCATCGACGAAAGCGCAAGAATCGCTCCATCGTCGCAGTCGATCACCACTACGGCAGCCGATTCCAGGCCGATACGGCGCGAGGCGTAGTCCTGAAGTTGCCCATCGATCGTCAGTTTGATGGGCTTACCCGGGGTGTCTTCGCGAAATTCCAAATCGCGCACAAACTTGCCTGATGCGGTGACTTCGACACGCTGAGCACCTGGCTGACCGCGAAGAATGGCTTCGTAATGCTTCTCCAACCCGTCCTTGCCGAGCTTGAAGCCAGGGGTTACCAGAAGAGGATTGCGCTCCTTTTCATAGTCCTTCGCTGCGGCCGGACCGACGTAGCCAACCAGGTGCGCGACCGATGGGCCGGTTGGGTACCACCGCGTGAAGCCCTGATGGGCGACCACGCCAACCATTTCGGGCAAGCGGACAAGCACCTTGTCAAAGTCCTTGGGTTCCAGTCCCGATACGACTTCGACCGGCTGATAGCCGTGTGCTTTTTCGAGTTTGTCTTGCAAATCCTGGGTCTGGACCGCATCGAATCCAAGCAGCTGGGTGAGCTGGAAAACAGTCGCTTCCCGGTCAACCAGCCGTTCGGGAATGATGTCGATTCTGAATTCAACCCGATTAGAGGCCAATTGCGCGCCTCGTCGATCAAGGATGATCCCCCGCCGCGGGGGGATAAGCGTCAGGTTTACCCGGTTGCTTTCAGAAGCGGTCTTATACTTCTCATTCTGGACAAGCGCGAGCCAGCCGAGCCGAGCGGCAAGCAGGACTCCCACACCGGCCTGCAATCCTCCGATCAGGAATGAGCGCCGTTCAAAGCTGTTCTTCAGGGTCCCGGAGCTGACGTGCGAGTGACCGCCAAGCATCTTAGCGTTTCCTGATTCGGATCAGTCGGAACCGATCGGTCAGGCTGACCACCAGCGCAAGCAGGGGATAGGCGAGTATAGCCAGCAGGAGTTGCGGAAGCAGCAGGTGCGGGGCAAAAATCCCGCCGCCGAAATTGGCAAGCCCAGCTGCGACCAGCAGGTAGGCTGCTAGCAGGCCGCTTGCGACAAGCCAGTTGAAAACGACCCCGCGCCACGGAAACCGCGCTTCGAATACATCGAGCGCAATCATGGCGGCTGACCAAAGCAGAACCGCTGAACCGAATGGTTGGCCCGAATACAGATCGTCGAACAGACCCAGCGGCAATCCAGCCCAGACCGGGAACAAGCCGGGACGCAGTTGTTGCCATGCGACCAGGAAAAGAAACCCGAGCGGTGGTACAATCGGTGCAGAGATGATGATCGGCCAAGCCGGACTGAGCGATCCCACCAGGACCAGCAGCCACGGCGCGGTGACAGCCAAAATTCTGGATGGTTCACGATTGATTTGCGGCCTGCCAAAGCGTGGGAGGCTGTCTGAAGCTGGAACGGTGAGCGAGGATGGCATCAGCGGGGGCCAGCCGTAACGTTCGCCGTGGCGGCTGCTTCGTCAAACGGGCGCTCTATAGCGACATATTCGGTCATTCCGGGATCGCTGAGTGGGCGCGCGATCGCTCCATCGGGCAACAGCGCCACGATCACTGCCACTGCTTCGTTTGGACGGTACAATCCCCCCGAACCCGAAGTGACGATGGCATCGCCCATTTTCAGGGGATTGATTCCGGTTGCAGCGAGCTTGATCCGCAATGTGCCGTCGCCCTGGCCGGTGGCATAGGCTTGTATCCCGTCCGCAGCGCGGCGGACAGGAATGGTGCTGTCGCTGTCCGTGATGAGCAAAACGCGAGAAGTAGTCGAACCCACTTCTAACACGCGGCCGACCAGTCCCAAAGGCGCGCGCACCGTCATGCCGACGGTTATCCCTCGGTCCGCGCCTGCACTAAGCGTGGCGAAGCGGCGGGTGGAAGATGAGGTGGAACCGATCAGACGCGCAAATGCGACTGGTTTGGGATCGCTGTCCGAAATGGCCAGAAGCGCTTTCAGACGATCGTTTTCGTACTTCAGCGCGGCTTGTTCGGCCAACCGGACGCGGGCTTCGGCGACTTCGCGCTCAAGCGCGGCGACCCGGCTGCCGCGGGTGAAATAGCCGGACAATACCTCATACCAGGTCGTACTTTCGTGCCGCGCTTTGGCTCCCACCACAGCGACCGGGGCGACTGCGCCAGTTGCTGCCGAGCGGGCGTCGGAAAACGCTCTGCTGTCGTCCAGCGAAACAAAAAGCAGGACAGCGCCTATTCCCAGCCCGACCAGTGCCAGCAAATAGTTATAGAACGTGTTGTACTGTGCGCGGCGCGAGTGGCCCGAGCGCCGGTTACCGGGCGTCGAAACCACGGCAATAACCCATCTGTTTGGATGCGTGGATCACGACGCCTTGGTCCACTCAGGCCGTCATCAATACGCCGCGGTAGATCGGTTCTTCCATGGCCCGCCCGGTACCCAGGGCAACACAGGAAAGAGGGTCCTCGGCGATGGTCACAGGCAGGCCAGTTTCTTCGCGCAAGTATTCGTCCAGACCCTGGATCAGCGCACCGCCACCGGTCAGGACGATGCCCTGATCAACAATGTCCGCTGCCAGTTCCGGCGCCGTGTTTTCCAGGGCGATCCGGACCCCTTCAACAATTGCGCCAATGGGCTCGGAGAGAGCTTCGGCGATGTTCGCCTGGGTGATGGTGATTTCCTTCGGAACCCCGTTCACCAGGTCACGACCCTTGATGTTGATGGTTTCACCGATCCCATCGACCGGAACCGTCGCGCAGCCATGATCCTTTTTGATCCGCTCGGCCGTGGCTTCACCGATCAGGAGATTGTGATGACGGCGCACGTACGAAACGATCGCTTCGTCCATCTTATCGCCGCCAACGCGGACCGAGGTGGTGTAGGCGAGACCGCGCAGCGACAGCACTGCGACTTCGGTCGTGCCGCCGCCAATGTCGACCACCATCGAGCCGACCGGTTCGGTGACCGGCATGTCCGCACCAATTGCTGCGGCCATGGGTTCCAGGATCAGGTAAACCGCACTGGCGCCAGCATTGCTGGCGGCATCGCGGATTGCGCGCTTTTCAACCGAGGTCGAACCCGACGGAACGCAGATCACAATCTCGGGATAGCGCAGCATTGAACGCTTGCCACCGTGCACCTTGCGGATGAAGTGCTTGATCATTTCCTCGGCGATTTCGATGTCGGCGATGACGCCGTCGCGCAGCGGGCGGATCGCCTCAATGCTGTCGGGGGTCTTGCCCATCATCATCTTGGCGTCGTCTCCGACCGCCTTGACTTTCTTGACCCCGTTGATCGTTTCGATCGCCACCACGGATGGCTCGTTCAACACGATGCCGCGATCCTGGACGTAGACCAGCGTATTCGCCGTTCCCAAGTCAATCGCAATGTTCGGGGAACCGAATTTCAGAAATCGCGACATGAACGAGCTCATTGATATGTCCGTCTTTTCGTGGCCTCAACACCGCGGTTCAAGCGGTGGCTTTCGGCCGTTGCTTTGGTTCAGATGGGCACCCCCTAGCGCAAGGATCGTCGAAACGCCAAAAAATTGTGTCGATTGCCGGGGCTTGTGGTGACGTTCCGTCTCGAAATTGTGACGACTGGACGCTAGGCACAGGAGCATGCCCACAATACGCCGTCTGCCTGATACTCTTGTCAATCGCATTGCTGCGGGCGAGGTGGTGGAACGTCCGGCTTCGGCGCTGAAGGAACTGGTCGAGAATGCGATCGATGCAGGGGCGCGTAACATTGTGGTCAAGTTGAGCGAAGGTGGCCTGGCGGGCATCGAGGTCACAGACGATGGCTGCGGGATGGCGCCGGATGAAATTGCATTGGCGCTTGAGCGACATGCGACTTCGAAATTGCCTGATGATCAGATCGAAATGGTCGCTACGCTTGGTTTTCGGGGAGAGGCCTTGCCCTCGATCGCCAGCGTCGCGCGCCTGACAATCGAAAGCCGGCCCAAGAGTGCCGGTGAAGGCTGGCGGCAAGTGGTTGATCACGGTGCACGGGTTGAAGATGGCCCTGCAGCTTTGCCACCTGGCACCCGCATCCGGATGGAGGATCTGTTCGGTAAGATCCCCGCGCGGCGCAAATTTCTGCGCAGCGCGCGCAGCGAGTATGCCGCTTGCCTCGACGTGGTTCGCCGCCTCGCGATGGCTCGGCCGGATATTGGCTTCGTATTGGAGCATGAGGGTCGCCGGGTGCTTGGAGTTCAGCCAGGGGAAGAGCTGGCTGCCCGAGTGGCGCAGCTGATTGCGCGCGAGCTGACGCAGGATGGGGTTGTGATCGATCTGGAGCGTGGTGCGGCGCGATTAACCGGCGTGGCGGGCTTGCCGACATTCAATCGCGGCGTAGCGGATCATCAATACCTGTTTGTCAATGGCCGACCGGTCAAGGACCGACTGTTGGTTGGGGCGGTGCGTGGGGCCTATGCGGACATGCTGGCGCGGGACCGGCACGCCGTTCTAGCGCTGTTTCTCGACATTCCTCCCCAGGAAGTCGACGTCAACGTCCATCCGGCCAAGACCGAGGTTCGCTTCCGTGATCCGGCCTTCGTGCGCGGATTTATCGTTTCTGGGCTGCGTCATGCGCTTGACAGCGAGGGACGCCGCACGGCGCAGGCTCCAGCCGCGCCGGCGATGGCCAATTGGCAGGCGGAACCCATCGCGCGAGCAGACGAGCCGGCTCCAGCGTTGGCGTCGCTTTTCGCTCGGCAATATCCATCGCCGTCCTTGCGTGATGCGTCTGTCGCGTGGCGGGATGAACCGGTTGCTCCGCTGGCGCCGCCATCAGGCCGCGCGGAAGCGGCTGCGCAGCACCCGGCGGTGGAACATCCCTTGGGCGTGGCACGCGGCCAGGTGGCCAATACCTATATCGTGGCTGAAGCGGCGGATGGCCTGGTGATCGTGGATCAGCATGCCGCCCACGAACGATTGGTATTGGAACGACTGAAGGCGGCAGGTGCACAAGGTCCCGTAGCAGCCGCACAGGCTTTGCTAATCCCCGAAGTTGTTGAGCTGGACGAACCGGATTGCGACCGGATCGAGGGAGCGGTGGAGGCATTGGCCAGCTTCGGTCTGTTGGTCGAGCGGTTTGGTCCGACCGCGGTGCTGGTGCGTTCCGTTCCTGCTGTACTGGGGAAGGGTAATGTCCAGGCGCTGGTCCGGGATATAGCCGACGACCTTGCCCAGAACGGCGCTGCGCTTCTTTTGGGTGAGCGGCTGGACCATGTTTTGGCGACGATGGCGTGTCATGGGAGCGTTCGGGCCGGTCGTGCGTTGTCAGTGGCTGAGATGAACGCCTTGCTGCGCGAGATGGAAAATACTCCACGGTCCGGCCAGTGCAACCACGGTCGGCCGACCTGGGTCAAGCTCGCACATGAGGACATCGAGAAGCTGTTCGGGAGACGGTGATGCGCTGGATTGTTCCGTTCATGCTGCTGGCGCTTGGCGCCTGTGGTCAGAGCGCAGAGCAACGCCGGGCTGCCGATGAGGCCGACATCGAAGCAGTGAAGGCGGCTCAGAATCGCTTACCGCCGCTCGCGCCCGCACAGCCCGAACCGCTGATGCAGGACGATATTGCCCGGATCGACGCCAGCGGTCCTGGCTGCATGGTCAGATTGGGCGAAGGGCTGAGTCCGCCAATCTTTGTTACGGTTGGCAGTTTCGGTTGGTTCAAGGTGGATGGCGCGATGATCAAGGTCGCAGGGGATTCCGGCAGTGAGCACGGGCCGGCCGACACCTGGACCCGATATACTGGAAAGCAGGCTACCCTGCGTCTTGAATATGCTGGGGGCGGCGTTCCAGCAACCGGTCTGGAGGCGCGATCGCACGCAGTGATCGTGACGATGCGGGACCCTTACGACCGGGTCATCTATCGCGGCCAGGGGATCCAGACCTGCTCCGATTGACGCGTCAACCGGTACCGCGGACCCGGATGAGCCCGATCGACTTCATCGAGCAAACCTTGACCCCGTCCTGATTGAACACGCTTACCATGGATTGAAAGCTACCCATCTCGGGCCGCGACTGGCTCTGCTTTTTGCTGATCAATTCCGTTTCGATCCGCAGGACATCGCCGGGGTAGACCGGTTTGAGCCAGCGCAGTTCGTCCAGACCAGGGGAGCCAAGTCCGGCCTGACGCTTCTCGGTGATGTTGTCGACCAGCATTCGCATGACCATCGCGCAGGTATGCCAGCCACTGGCCGAGAGGCGGCCGAAGTGCGTTTTAGCTGCCGCCTCATCAGACAAGTGGAAGGGCTGTGGATCATATTTGGCAGCAAATTCGATCACTTCCTCGCGGGTCACATGGTAACGACCAAACGAAGCTTTTGAGCCGATTTCAAGGTCTTCAAAATAGACCAGACTGTCTGCTGAACTCACTGCTGGATCACTCCCTGGAATGGGGCCGGGGTTCGTCTGCCTGCCGCAGACTAAACCGCAGCGGGACGATGTCTACATTGCTGGTTCGCGCTGCTGGGCCAGAGTTTACAGGTTTCAGCTCCGCCGGGCCAATTGGCCCAGCATCTGCAGCCTATCCTATACGTTGAATTTGAAGTGCATGACGTCACCGTCAGCCACAACGTATTCCTTGCCTTCCTGGCGCAGTTTGCCCGCTTCCTTCGCCGCCGTTTCGCCGCCGAGCGACACGAAGTCATCATAAGCGATAGTTTCAGCGCGGATGAAGCCGCGCTGCATATCGGAATGGATCTCACCGGCTGCTTCGGGCGCCTTGGCCCCCTTGTGGACCGTCCAGGCTCGCGCTTCTTTGGGGCCCACAGTGAAGAAGGTGATGAGATGAAGCAGGTCATAGCCTGAGCGGATCACGCGGGCGAGGCCGGTTTCATGTAGGCCCATCTCCTCGAGGAAGACCAAGCGGTCATCCGGTTCCATGCCAACGAGTTCGCTTTCGATCGCGGCGGATACGATCACGGCATTAGCGCCTTCCGCCTTGGCCTTTTCGAACACCCGCGCCGAATGCGCATTGCCATTGGCGGCGCTTTCTTCCTCCACGTTGCAAACGTAGAGCACCGGCTTGGCGGTAAGGAGCTGGGCCTGATTGAACAGGCGGCGTTCTTCTTCGCCATCGGGCATAGCCAGTCGGGCAGGCTTGCCATCGCGCAGCAGATCAAGCGCGGGTGCGAGAACCGAGACGAGCAGCTTGGCTTCCTTGTCGCCGCCGGTTGCCTTCTTCTGGGCGGCCGGAACCCGCTTTTCGAGGCTTTCTAGGTCAGACAGCATCAGCTCGGTCTCGACCGTTTCAGCGTCCGAAATCGGATCGACCTTGTTGTCGACATGCTGGATGTCGTCGTTTTCAAAGCAGCGCAGGACATGGATAATCGCGTCGACTTCGCGAATGTTGCCAAGGAACTGGTTGCCCAGGCCTTCGCCCTTGCTGGCACCGCGCACCAGACCGGCAATGTCGACAAAGCCCAGCTGGGTCGGGATGATCTTCTGACTGCCGGCGATCTCGGCCAGCTTGTCCAGGCGCGGATCGGGAACGCCGACATTGCCGACGTTCGGTTCGATCGTGCAAAACGGATAGTTGGCAGCTTGGGCCGCCTGCGTTTCGGTCAGTGCATTGAACAGGGTGGATTTGCCCACATTGGGCAGACCGACGATACCGCAACGAAAACCCATCACTAACTCCGCATGGCGCCAAGCGCGCGCCCATAGCGGGGGAGGGGCGGTTTGGCCAGCGCGGTTATCGGGCTGAACCGCTCACTCGGCCAGGCGCAGGGCCAAATCGCTCATGAAACGGGTATCTTCGCCTTTGGCCAGCCATTCGGCTTCGGCAGCGATGGCACCCAGCATGTCCGCCAGATCGTCCATTTCTGCCTTGGCGTAATTGCCCAGGACATGGCCAGTGACGCGGTCCTTGTGCCCGGGGTGACCGATCCCGATGCGGACCCTCCGGAAATCAGGACCTAGGTGCTGATCGATCGAGCGCAGGCCGTTGTGCCCAGCCAGGCCTCCGCCAATCCGGACCTTTACCTTGAACGGGGCAAGGTCCAATTCGTCGTGGAATACGGTGAGCGCGTCGGTGCCGAGCTTGTAGAACCGCAACGCTTCGCCGACGGACCGGCCGCTTTCGTTCATGAAAGTTGCGGGTTTGAGCAACAGGATCTTCTGCCCGCCGATCCGGCCTTCCTGGACCCAACCAAGGAATTTCTTCTGAACCGGGCCAAAGTCGTGCACCTCGGCCAAGGTATCCATGACCATGAACCCGACGTTGTGCCGGTGCAGTGCATACTGCGGACCAGGATTTCCAAGACCCACCCAGACTTGCACTGCTTTAACTCCTGTTGGTCGTGAAACCGGGCCTTTTCACGAAAAAGCCGGACCGCGTTGCCACGGCCCGGCTGATTCTGTGGCTGACAAAAGCCATTGCGGGCAACCGCAGCGCGATTACTCGCCGGATTCAGTCTTGCTGTTGTCGCCTTCTTCGCTGCGCAGACCCGAAGGGGCAACGATGGTGGCGATCGTGAAGTCGCGATCGGTGATGGCGCTCTTGGTGCCGGCCGGAAGGTTCACGTGGCTGATGTGGATCGATGCGCCCACTTCCAAACCGGTAACGTCGATGGCGATCTCGTCGGGGATCTTGTCGGGCTGGCAGATGAGTTCCAGGTCGTGGCGAACGATGTTCAACACGCCGCCACGCTTCAGACCCGGGCTCGCTTCTTCGTTGGCGAAAATCACGGGGACGTTAACGTGCACGGTGGAATTGGCCGAGAGACGCAGAAAATCGGCGTGAATCGGGCGATCGCTGACCGGGTGGAAGGCAACATCCTTAGGCAGGGTGCGGACGGTCTTGCCGCCAACTTCCACTTCGACGATCGAGTTGAAGAAGTGGCCGGTGCCCAGCTGCTTGACCAGCAGCTTTTCTTCAACGTGGATCGCCACAGGTTCTTCATTGCCGCCATAGATGACAGCGGGAACTCGGCCTTCGCGACGCAGGGCACGGGAGGCTCCCTTGCCTGCCCGTTCGCGCGTCTCGGCCGGCAGGTTCAGCGTATCGCTCATAACTCTAGCCTTTCGGAAACTCTTGTTTAGTCCATTTCACCGCCACGCCTCCAGGGATGACCATGACGGGGAAGCGCGGGCCGTTACCGGCAAAGCGCGGGAAATGCAAGGCTACTGAAGCCGCGTCACTTTCCACCCGCGATCTGCAAGCATGGCGGGAAGACCGTCTTTTCCGGCCAAGTGCGCTGCCCCGACTGCGATGAAGGGCTTCGCGCCGCGGGTCAACAGGCTTTCGATCCGGTTAGTCCAGGCTCGGTTGCGCGTTAGCAATAGTGCATCGCGCAGGGCTGGTTCCTGGCCGAAATCCTTGTCTGTCGTGCGGGCAATCAAATCCATGTCCCCGCGGGCCCATGCGGCTTGCAAAGTGCGCAATTGTTCTGTCCGATCCGACGCTTCGTTAAGCACTGCCGCGAGCAGCGCCTGCTGCTGCTGTTCGGAAAGACGATCAAAGATGGCCAATTGTGCCGCCGCGCCTTCAAATTCGCTGACGGGGCCGCGCCAGACCTTTGCCACGGCACGGTCAATCCCGTTCGCGGTGTCGTTATCCCGGCTTGAAGTCAGGGCGTTCTGCAACATCAGGGCGGCCGCCCATGTTTCATAAGCGTCGAGCGATCCGTTCCTGAAACCGCCCTTTTGCAAATCGTCTGCTAATTCGGCGCGAAGCTGGTCCGGTACCCGCTGCGCCAATGGGGGCAATCCAGGTGACCTGGAGAGATCTGCAAAGGCTTTCGCGGTCTTGGCGTCGTTGTTGATGTCCGCGACTTCGAGGACCAGCAGATCGGCCTCGCGAAAGGCAGAGTCGACTGTTGCCGACCGCCATTCGACCGATTCGGGTAGGGCGTGGATCGTGCCCAGCAGCCAGGCCTTTTCACCTTTCGGACCTTCGATCACCCAGAAACCCGGGCGAACCTCGTCAGGCCGCCCGCAGGCGGCCAGTGTCAGAAACAGCAGGAATGCAACAAGACCCCTATTGAACACGCTCTACCTTTATTCCTGCCTTGCCTAGGAATTCCTGAACACTGTCTCTACCGCCAAGGTGGCCGGCCCCCACCGCGATAAAGACTGTTCCGGGGCGATCAAGCCGATCATCGATCCATTGCGACCAGTTGCGATTGCGATCGCTTAACAGCGCTTTGTAGAGAACCGGATCGTCCATTTCATCATTCAAGAGCTCGGCCAGTGCTTGCGCGTCGCCTTGGCTCCACGCTTCCACCATCTTGGCGATTTCCTTGGTCAGCACCGGCAGTGCGTCAACCGTCTCGAACAGATAGGCCTTCTGGGCTTCGTTGGGCAATCCATCAAAGATGCCAAGTTGATATTCCAGGGTTTCCAAGCCCAGGCGCGGCCGGCCAAGCGCCTTGTTGCGTTGGTCGAGCTGCGCTTCCACCCCATTGTCCAGGCTATACCCGGACTGCATCAGCGGGATGCTCATTATGGCGACAGAAGCCAGCCACGGTTTCAGCTGATCAAACGCACTTGGCGGCACAGACAGGCTTTGCAAAGCCGCCTCGAACTTGGCGCGCTCTGCCGGGGTCATCTGGCCGCGCAGGGTCTGACCTGCGGGCAAAGCGCCAAGCTGCATGGTGACGGCCATGGTCTTTTGCTGCGGAACTTCAGGAATTTCGGTGACCAATTCCTGCGATTGCTCGAAAGCGTTTGCGACTCTACCGTCATACCACTCAATTCCTTTTGGGAGCAGATGGATCGTCCCAAACAGATAGATCGTCGTGTCGTCGTCGCTGACCTTCCACAAAGCGGGCTGTGCAACCGGTTTGGAGCGAATGCTTTCAATAGGCTGCGGGGTGGGATGCGCCTGCTGTGCCAGCAGGGCAGGGCCGGCCAGGCTCGATGCAAGAGTAAGAGCGAATGCAATTGCAGTACGGAACGGTTTCACGCGAACTCCTGTCGGTAGGATTTGCAGGCGGTACGTTGGTGCAAAAAACGCTGGCTAGTCAGGGTGGGGGTCGAAGATCTCTTCGATCGATAATTCGAATAGCCTGGCAATTCTGAATGCCAGGGGAAGCGAGGGGTCATGCTTTTCGGTTTCAATCGCGTTTACGGCCTGGCGTGAGACTTCAAGCCGGTCGGCGAGATCCGCCTGGCTCCAACTGCGTTCCGCTCGCAAGGCTCGCAATATGTTCCTCAACGCTCGTCCTGCCAGCGGTGCCATTTGTAAAGTGCTGCAAACAGCAGGGGAAAATACTGCGTAAGCTTTAGTACCACGAAGTTGAGCCCTTCGAACTGGTAAATACCGATGCTTTCGGTCGGGTTGGGCAACATTGCATGATCTGGAAGGATCGTCACGTTGGGGTTGGCGCGCAGAGAGTCGAGCCAACCGCCTTGGTCGGCAAAAATGAAAATTCCGGTAAGCCAAAGTATCGGGAACAGAGGCAATATTCTGACAAAGGAAGCTGCTGATTTCTGCCATAGCTGTTCGGCATATTCATCGCGCAACCTCCGCATCAGAATCAGCGCGATCAGCAGAATCTGGCTCAGAATGAAAAAGATCCCAAGCGCCAGGTTAAGCGGCGCCCATAGATCAAGCAGATAGGTACTTGGCACTCCGGCCAAACCGAGCAGGCCGCGCGCATAGGCAACCAACAGAACCCAGAAGGTAAAATCCATCAAGTGGTTGTAATGACGATAGGTGCTCTGCCATTTGATCATCTGCCTCACTCCAGGTGCCGCTACGTTACGTGAGCAATTGAATTAGCAGACGGATCAATCGAGAGTCTCGCGTCACAAATGAGTAGGTTGTTCAAACAATTGCAAAAATGTTCAAACAGGGACAAAAAGGGCGACTGAGCGATGCAACCGCTCAGTCGCCCCAGAGGTGCAATCCGGCAATCAATTGCGACCCAATTGCCGGTTCGCGTCGCTGGAGTAGCCAAACGATCCTGGTCCTAACAGACTAAGTCCTTGGCCTGAAACGGTAATGTCAGGTTTACCTGACATCGTCAAGCGCCATCGCAAAAATTCCGCAGGTTGATTTGCCCAACCTGTTCCGCCAAAGGCCAAGGCCATGAGCGAGACTTCACGCCCCTTTTCCTTACAGGCCCTGTCATTCCAGGATATGATCCTGCGGCTCCACGCTTTCTGGAGCAAGCAGGGCTGCGCCATTCTCCAGCCCTATGACATGCGGATGGGGGCGGGTACTTTCCACCCGGCGACCACCCTGCGCGCGCTTGGTCCGGAAAAGTGGAGCGCGGCTTATGTCCAGCCCAGCCGCCGCCCTACCGATGGCCGCTATGGTGAAAATCCCAATCGCCTGCAGCATTATTATCAGTACCAGGTGATCCTGAAGCCGAACCCGGCAAATCTCCAGGAACTCTACCTGCAGAGCCTGGCGGAGATTGGCATCGATCCGCTGGCCCATGACATCCGCTTTGTCGAGGACGACTGGGAGAGCCCCACGCTGGGTGCTTGGGGCTTGGGCTGGGAAGTCTGGTGCGACGGAATGGAAGTGACCCAGTTCACCTATTTCCAGCAGGTCGGCGGGTTCGATTGCAAGCCGGTCGCGGGTGAGATCACCTATGGGCTTGAGCGGCTGGCGATGTACATCCAGGGCGTCGACAATGTTTACGACCTGCGGTTCAACGATGCTGGCGTGTCTTATGGGCAGGTCTTCCTCAAGAACGAGCAGGAAATGTCGAAGTACAACTTCGAAATTGCCGACACCCAGCAGCTGTTCAAAGGGTTTCAGCATGCGGAGGCAGAATGCCAGCGTTGCATCGAGGCGAACATTCCGCTTGCCGCTTATGACCAGGCGATCGAGGCGAGCCACCTGTTCAACCTGCTCCAGGCCCGCGGCGTGATTTCGGTGCAGGAACGAGCCAGCTACATCGGCCGCGTGCGCGATCTCGCCAAGGGATCGTGCCAGGCCTGGATTGAAAAGAACAAAGACCAGTGGGCCAAGGACTATCCGGAGTGGAGCCTGTGAGCGATTTTCTTCTCGAGCTCCGTTCCGAGGAAATCCCCGCCCGCATGCAGGCCGGTGCCCGCGCCGATCTGGAACGTCTGTTCCGCAAGGCGATGGACGATGCCGGAGTGGCCCTGGGCGAAGTGACCGTCTGGTCCACGCCGCGCCGCTTGGCCTTGATCGCTCGCGGCCTGCCGCTGGCCACTGCTGCGGTCAGTGAAGAGATCAAGGGGCCACGCGTCGGTGCGCCCCCGCAGGCGCTGGAAGGTTTCTTGCGCAAGACGGGCCTGGCCGAAAGCGATCTGGTCGAGCGTGACGGCGTATTGTTTGCCGTGATCGACAAGCCGGGCCGCGCCACTGCCGAGGTTCTGGCCGAGGCCATTCCGACTCTGGTCCGCGCGTTCCCCTGGCCCAAGAGCCAGCGCTGGGGTGCCGCATCGATCAGCACGGAAAGCCTGCGCTGGGTGCGTCCGCTTTCCGCGATCGTTGCCCTGCTCGGCGGTGAAGTGGTGCCGTTCGAAATCGACGGCATTGCCTCTGGCCGCCTGACGCGCGGCCATCGTTTCCATTCGGACGGCGAGATCGAGATTGCCGATGCCGACGATTATGCGGCCAAGCTGCGCGCCGCGCACGTGATCGTCGATCACGAGGAGCGCCAGGACCTGATCCGCGAACAGGCCGCTGCCGTGGCCCATGCCGAAGGGCTGCTGTTGGTGGCGGACGAAGGACTGGTCGTCGAGAATGCCGGCCTGACCGAATGGCCGGTGCCGCTGCTGGGCCGGTTTGACGAAAACTTTCTTGATGTTCCTCCTGAGGTTATCCAGCTAACTGCCCGGACAAACCAGAAATATTTCGTATGTGAGAAGGATGGCAAGCTGGCCAATGCCTTTGTCTGCACGGCCAATATCGTGGCGCTGGACGGCGGTGCCGAGATCATCGCCGGCAACCGCAAGGTCCTCGCCGCGCGCCTGTCCGATGCGCGGTTCTTCTGGGAGCAGGACCAGAAGAAGCGGCTGTCTGACCACGCGGAAAAGCTGACCCGGATCACTTTCCATGAAAAGCTGGGCACCGTTGCCGATAAGGTGGAGCGTGTCGCGCGGCTGGCGCGCTGGTTGGTCGAACAGGGCATCGTCACCCCCAACAACACCGCTCGCCCTGAGCCTGTCGACGGGCTGTCCTCCTCTTTCGGCGGGGCGTCTGAAGGGAAAAGCGGTGCTTCGACAAGCTCAGCACAGACGGTTCAGGAATTGGCTGATCAGGCTGAACTTGCGGCGCGGCTATGCAAGGCGGACCTAGTCACCGAAATGGTCGGCGAGTTTCCGGAACTGCAGGGGCTGATGGGCGGCTATTACGCCCGCGCCGAAGGGCTGCCCGACTCGGTCGCGGATGCGATCCGCGATCATTACAAGCCGGTCGGGCAGGGTGACGAAGTGCCGATTGCGCCGGTTACGGTGGCCGTGGCGCTGGCGGACAAGCTGGATACGATCCGTAGCTTCTTCGCCATCGATGAGAAGCCGACGGGTTCCAAGGATCCTTTCGCGCTGCGGCGCGCGGCATTGGGAATCATCCAGGTCGTGACCACCAACGGCTTGCGACTTGGCATTGGGGAAGGCGATGTACTTTCCTTCTTCGCGGACCGCCTCAAGGTCCAGCAGCGCGAAGCTGGCGTGCGTCACGACCTGATCGATGCGGTCTTTGCCTTGGGCGGTGAGGACGACCTCGTCCGCCTGCTTGCCCGTGTTCATGCGCTTCAGGCCTTTGTCGGCACGGAAGATGGGACGAACCTGCTTGCTGGGTACAAGCGTGCGGCCAATATCCTCAAGAAGGAAAACTGGACCGGACAGGACGGCCGTATTCCCCGTGATGGCGAGGAAGATCCGTTCGCCATGGTGGACGATCCTGACGTGGCCTTTGCCGCGCGGGAGCGGGCGGCAGTGCAGGGCGCTTTGTCCTATCAGCCTGAGCCTGCTGAGGCGGTGCTGATTCAGGCACTGGACGCGGCTGCACCCCGCGCTGCTGCGGCGGTGGCAGAAGAGGACTTCGCCGGTGCGATGGCGGCCTTGGCAACCTTGCGCGCTCCGATCGATGCCTTCTTCAACGACGTCACGGTCAATGACGCCGACCCTACCAAGCGCGCTGCGCGATTGGATCTGTTGTCCGCGTTCCGTGCTGCAGTGCACAAAGTGGCTGACTTTTCGAAGATCGAGGGTTAGGGCAGCCGCACACCGGCAGGCGAATCGCCGGTTTCTGGCAACGGCGGTTTTCCATGACTACATACGTATTCACCTTTGGCGGCGGCGTTTCTCATTCGGACCCGCGCGCGAAGGACAAAACGGTGGTGGGCGGCAAGGGTGCGAACCTTGCCGAGATGGCCGGGATCGGACTGCCGGTTCCTCCGGGATTTACCATCACCACTGAGGAGTGCGTGCGCTACCTTGCCGAGGGCGGAGACTTTTCCGAAGGCGTGAAGGCCCAAGTGGTCGCGGCGCTGGGTCATATCGAGCGCGCGGTGGGCAAGAAGTTTGGCGATGTCGCTAATCCGCTGCTGGTTTCGGTGCGTTCGGGTGCGCGGGTGTCAATGCCAGGGATGATGGACACGGTCCTTAATCTCGGCCTCAATGATGCAACCGTGGTTGGTCTGGCGGAAAGCTCTGGCGACGCGCGCTTTGCATGGGACAGCTATCGCCGCTTTATCCAGATGTATTCCGACGTGGTGCTGGGGATTGACCACCACCTGTTCGAAGACGCGCTGGAGATCGCCAAGGAAGACCAGGGCTATTACGCCGATGTTGAGATGCAGGCGGACGATTGGCAGAAGCTGGTCAAGGAATATGCCGGCATTGTTCAGGCAGAGCTGGGCCGTCCGTTCCCGCAGGATCCGACCGAGCAGCTATGGGGCGCGATCCGCGCGGTGTTCGACAGCTGGGATTCCGACCGCGCCAAGGTCTATCGCCGGCTGAACGACATTCCGGGCGATTGGGGCACGGCCGTGAATGTGCAGGCGATGGTCTTTGGCAATATGGGCGATACCTCGGCCACTGGGGTTGCCTTTACCCGCGACCCGGCGACCGGCGAGAAGGCCTATTACGGCGAATGGCTGGTCAATGCTCAGGGCGAGGATGTGGTCGCAGGCATCCGCACGCCGCAGTATCTGACCAAGACCAGCCGGGAGCGCGCCGGGGCGAAGCCACTGTCCATGGAAGAGGCGATGCCCGTGGCCTATGCCGAGCTGGCCGCCGTGTTCGAACTGCTCGAAAAGCACTACCGCGACATGCAGGACATCGAGTTCACCGTGGAGCGCGGCAAGCTGTGGATGCTCCAGACCCGCAGCGGCAAGCGCACCGCCAAGGCGGCGCTGAAGATGGCGGTCGATATGGTTGGCGAAGGCCTGATCGACGAAAAGACCGCGATCCTGCGGGTTGATCCGATGGCGCTGGATCAATTGCTTCACCCGACGCTGGACCCTGCGGCTCCGCGCGATGTGCTGACCACGGGCCTGCCCGCCAGCCCGGGCGCGGCTTCAGGAGCGATCGTGCTCGATGCTGATACGGCTCAGAGTCTGGCCGAGCGGGGCGACGCCGTGATCCTGGTGCGGGTCGAGACCAGCCCGGAAGACATACACGGGATGCATGCGGCCAAAGGCATCTTGACTGCGCGCGGGGGGATGACCAGCCATGCTGCGGTCGTGGCGCGGGGCATGGGCCGTCCCTGCGTTTCGGGCGCGCCGGGCGTGTCGATCGACATGGCCAGCCGGACCCTGCGGATCGGCAGCCGCGAGCTCAAGGAAGGTGATCATATCACCCTCGACGGATCGACCGGCGAAGTCATGGCCGGGCACGTCCCGACGATCGAGCCGGAACTGGTCGGCGACTTTGGCGTGCTGATGGGCTGGGCCGATCGGCACCGCCGGATGAAGGTGCGGACCAATGCCGAGACCCCGGACGACTGCCGCACTGCGCGCCAGTTCGGGGCGGAAGGCGTCGGCCTGTGCCGGACCGAGCACATGTTCTTCGACAACAGCCGCATTGCTGCCGTGCGCCAGATGATCCTGGCCGAGGACGAGGTGGGCCGCCGCGCTGCGCTGGCCAAGCTGCTGCCTGAACAGCGCGCTGACTTCCACGCGATCTTCGAGGTCATGGCCGGTCTCCCGGTCACGATCCGCCTGCTCGATCCGCCGCTGCACGAGTTCCTGCCCCATGCTGACGCGGAGTTCGTGGAACTGTCGGACGTGATCGGGATCGGGATCGATACGCTCAAGCGCCGCGCGGCCGAACTGCACGAGTTCAACCCAATGCTGGGTCACCGTGGCTGCCGCCTGGGGATCACCTTCCCGGAAATATACGAAATGCAGGTTCGCGCGATTTTTGAAGCGGCCTGTGACGTGGCTGCCGCCCATGGCGCAGAGGTCTTCCCCGAAGTGATGATCCCGCTGGTTGCGACAAAGAAGGAGCTTTCGATCTTGCGCGCGCTGGTCGACCGCACGGCGGCTGCCGTCTTTGCCGAGAAGGGCCGGACGATCGCCTATCACGTCGGGACCATGATCGAGTTGCCACGGGCCGCGCTGATGGCCGGCGAGATCGCAGAGGAAGGTGCGTTCTTCTCGTTCGGGACCAACGACCTCACTCAGACCACGCTGGGCGTCAGCCGCGATGATGCCGGCAAGTTCCTTGGTGCTTATGTTGAGCAGGGGATCTTTGCCCGCGATCCGTTCGTCAGCCTTGATGTCGACGGTGTCGGGCAGCTGGTCCAGCTCGCCGCCGAGCGCGGCCGGGCAACGCGTCCTGACATCAAGCTGGGCATTTGTGGTGAACACGGCGGCGATCCTGCCAGCATTGCCTTTTGCGAAGCGGTCGGCCTCGACTATGTCTCGGCCAGTCCTTACCGGGTACCGATAGCCCGCCTTGCTGCGGCGCAGGCGGCGCTGCGCTAGGGACGCCAGCCGCTCAGGGTGAGAATTTCGAAGCGTTCGACCGTGCCGGTCCCAAAGGCCTGCACGGCACGCTCGTAGGCGGCCTTACCAAGTGGAGGCCCGGGATTGGCCAAGCAGTTGCCGAGCGACTGCGCCCGCAAATCGTTGACCAGGCTGCCAAGGCTTGAGAAGCGTACCTCGAGGTGGCGGCAGTCAACGACCGGATTGGCCCATCCGGCGCGTTGCAGCAATTGGCCGCCGGCACGCACATCTACCGCGGGATGAAGGCGCGGGGCAGGGCGGTCGCCATCCGCTTCCAGCATGGCAGTGCGCAAGGCTGACAAGCTGCCAGCGGCAACAAAGCTCGCCAGCGCCAGTCCACCTGGTGCAAGCGCATTGCGGATATGAATCAAGGCCCCTGGCAGATCGTTGACCGTGTCGAGCGTGCCAAGGCTGGCGATCAGGTCATAACCGTTCTGCGGGAAAGGGAGTTCGTCGTTGAAGCCTTCTGCGGGATCCGCTTCCTCGACCAGGGTGCCGCGCTGGCGCAAGATTGCAGCCAATTCTCCGGTCCGGTCGCCGATGATCAGGGCGCGGTTTGGTTCATGGCGGAGAAAAGCGAGCCGCTCCGCAACGTCCTCAACCATATCGTCGAGCAGGTAACGCGCCGCACCGGGATGCTGTTGCATCGCGTGGGCCCGAAGCCGCGCGGCACGGCGGCGCGCCGGGGCAAAAATGGTATGCGGGGCAGGCTGATTCACCTGACCGTCCTGCCTTGCGCTGGGCGGCCATGCAAGCGATACAAAGCGCAACGATGCAGCTTCATCCGCTCCTCGTCCCGGTCGCTGACTTGCTGTTTCCGCCGCGTTGTCCGCTTTGCGGTGAAGGGCTTGCTGCGCAAACGGGCCTTTGCTCCTCGTGTTGGGGAGCTTTGGCCACACCAGGTGAGCCTCGCTGCTTGACCTGCCAGCGGCCGCTGGATGGTACGGGCTTGGATAGCATCTGCGCACCTTGTATGGCCGCCCCACCGCGTCATGATGGAATTGCCGCTGCCACGCTTTACAACGATGCATCGCGCAAGCTGATCCTGGCTTTTAAGCATGGCCGGCGGATTGCTTTGGCGCCTTTGCTGGCCCGCCTCATTATGGCCCAGCTGCCACCGGAAGTGGACGAGACCTGGCTGGTTGCGCCTGTACCACTGCATCGTTGGCGTCTGTGGCGGCGCGGATTCAATCAATCTGCCCTGCTGGCCAGAGAGATTGCGCGAACCCGGAATAGTCGTCTGCTGGTTGATGGTCTAATTCGCAGAAAACCGACGCCGAGTCTGGGTGGGCTGGGCAGGAATGCCCGGATACAGGCACTTGCCGGAGCTATCGTCGCCAATGCGAAGCACCGCGCCAATTTGAAAGGTGGCAAGATCCTGCTGGTTGATGACGTCCTGACCAGCGGCGCAACCAGTGGAGCTTGCGTATCTGCATTGAAACGTGCCGGGGCTGAGCGGGTCGTGATCGCATGTTTTGCGCGGGTCTTGGATGAAGCGCTGTAGTCGTCCCAGAAACGAAAACGCCCGGAGCAAGAAACTCCGGGCGCCCTCGTGACGAAACTATAAAGGGCTTCCGCTGTTGCGGTTCGGCAGATCCCCCTTCGATCTGCCTCGCCCAATCCCTCATGCGGCGGGTGGTCCCTGAACCTGGGCCGACGGCCTTTCCGCACGGACGGTGATCGTCGATCAGGCCGGCAATGAAAAGTGTCATCCGCGACCATGCGCATTTTTGCTCGACACATGTGGTGTAATTGCAACAAGAGATGTTCATGAGCGGACAAGAACAGATCGAGCGCGAGGCCGGGGCTGCATTCATGCCGAAGTTTGATGGGCAAGGCTTGCTCACGGCAGTGGTGGTTGCTGCAGGAACGCGTGACGTGCTGATGGTGGCTTTCATGGATGCGGCGGCTCTTGAGAAAACCAAGGAAACCGGTTTCGCTCATTTCCATTCCCGGTCTCGCGGCCGTTTGTGGATGAAGGGGGAAACCTCGGGTCATGTGCTTAAGGTGTTGGAAATCCGTGTCGATTGCGATCAGGATGCGCTGGTTCTGATTTGCGAGCCGCATGGCCCGGCCTGCCACACGGGTGCGATCAGCTGTTTTTACCGCCGGTTGGAAGGGGAAGGGTTGCGGCCTGTGCCAGATTGACGCTTACGTAAAGGTAAGCTAGTTGGACGGGTATGGAACAGCTCGTTGACCGGCCCTCTGCCCACGACGGGGCGCACCTCGATACGCCCGATGCGCTGCAGCGCGAACAGTTCACCATTTCCGATCTGACCGAAGAATTCGGTGTCACTGCCCGGGCTCTCCGTTTCTATGAGGACGAGGGGCTTATTGCTCCGGCCCGAGTCGGGTTGTCCCGGGTCTATTCCAAGCGCGACCGTGCGCGGCTGGCGTGGATTTTGCGCGCCAAGAACGTCGGCTTCAGCCTTACCGAGATCAAGGAGATGATTGATCTCTACGATCTGGGCGACGGCCGCGTCGAGCAGCGCCGGGTAACCGTGCAGCGCTGCAAGGAGAAAGTCGAACGTCTCAGTCAGCAGCGCGCTGATCTTGATGCCGCGATTACCGAACTGAATACCTTCATTTCATTGGTCGAAACTGTCGACACGCCCACCCGTAAGGGTTGAGGCCAGTTCAAAGGATAGGGTCCATGCCGATTTACAAAGCGCCGACGCGCGACACCCGTTTCGTGATCAACGAAGTGCTCAAGATCGAGCAGTACGCCGACCTGCCGAGCTTCGAAACTGCCAGTGCCGACATGGTTGAGACCGTAGTCGAGGAATGCGGCAAGTTCGCCGCAGAGGTGCTTGCTCCGCTCAACCTGTCTGGCGATCAGCAGGGCTGTACCCGTCATGCGGACGGTTCAGTGACTACCCCGGAAGGGTTCAAACAGGCTTTCGATCTCTATCGCGAGGCGGGTTGGGGCACGCTTGCCGCGCCTGAGGAATTCGGTGGGCAGGGGTTGCCGCATGTCCTGGGCTTTGTCGTCGAAGAGTTCGTTGCCACGGCGAACCAGGCGTGGGGGATGTATCCGGGTCTTACCGCCGGTGCGATCAGTGCGATCCTGGCCAAGGGCAGCCCGGAACAGCAGGCCAAGTACCTTCCGAAAATGATCGCGGGCCAATGGACCGGGACGATGAACCTGACCGAGCCCCACTGCGGGACGGACCTTGGCCTGATCCGCACCCGAGCGGTCCCCAATGCCGATGGCAGCTATGCGATCAGCGGCACCAAGATCTTTATCTCGGCGGGCGAGCATGACCTGACCGAGAACATCATTCACCTCGTCCTCGCCAAGACCCCGGGCGCGCCGGAAAGCAGCAAGGGCATTTCGCTGTTCATCGTGCCGAAGATCCTCGTGAACGACGATGGTTCTCTTGGTGAGCGCAATGCGGTTTCGTGCGGTAGCCTGGAGCACAAGATGGGCATCCACGGCAACGCGACCTGTGTCATGAACTATGACGGAGCCAAGGGTTGGATGGTCGGCGAAGAGAACAAGGGCCTCGCCGCGATGTTCATCATGATGAACGCGGCGCGGCTTGGCGTCGGCATTCAGGGGCTGGCCCAGGCGGAAGTCGCTTATCAGAACGCTGTCCAGTACGCGCAGGATCGCCGTCAGGGGCGCGCTCTCACCGGGCCGTCCGAACCTCAGGAAAAGGCCGATCCACTGTTTGTCCATCCGGACATCCGCCGCATGCTGATGGACGCCAAGGCCTTCACCGAAGGGATGCGCGCGTTCTACCTGTGGGGCGGTCTGTTGGTCGACCTCAGCCACAAGGCAGCCAGCGAGGCGGAGCGCGCGGCCGCAGATGACATGATCAGCCTGCTCACCCCGGTGCTCAAGGGCTATGGGACCGACAAGGGGTTTGAAACCTGCGTCAACATGCAGCAGATCTTCGGCGGTCACGGCTATATCGAGGAATGGGGCATGAGCCAGTTCGTTCGCGATGCCCGCATTGCCCAGATCTATGAAGGCACCAACGGCATCCAGGCTATGGACCTGGTGGGGCGCAAGCTTGCGCAGAACGGGGGCCGCGCGGTCCAAGCGTTCTTTGCCGAAGTCGATGCCGCCTGCGCCGCGGCAAAGGAGCGTCCGGAACTGGCCGGTCTGGCCGGTCAGGTCGAAAAGGCCAATGGCGAACTCAAGGCTGCCACGATGTGGTTCATGCAGAACGGCATGACCAATCCCAACAACGTTGGCGCGGGGGCGCATCATTACATGCACATCATGGGGATCGTCGCTCTGGGCCTGATGTGGCTCAAGATGGGCAATGCCGCTGCCGATGCGCTTGCAGCGGGCACAGGGGACAAGGCGTTCTATGAAGCCAAGCTGGTCACCGCGCGTTACTATGGCGAACGCTTTACGCCCGATGCCGGCGCGCTGCGCCGCAAGATCGAGGCTGGCGGCGCGGCGATGATGGAACTGCCCGTCGAAGCCTTCGTGCGCGCCTGATCAGAACAGCTCGTCAAACAGATTGAGCATCGCGGCCCAGCTCTGACGGTCGGCACTGGCGTCATAGCCCACCGCCGCCAGACCTCGGCTATCGCTAGCCGGGTCGGTGAAGCCATGCTTCACCCCGCTGTAGGCATGGAAGTGCCAGTTGGCCCCGGCAGCGTCCATTTCCTGCCAGAAGGCCAGGACCTGTTCGCGCGGGACCATTGGATCCTGGTCGCCATGGCAGACAAGAATACGCGGATGAACCGGAGCCCGCGCTGGTCGTGCGGTATCCAGAAGGCCGTGGAAAGAAACGACTGCGGCAAGTTCCTTTCCGGCGCGGGCCAGTTCAAGAACGCCTTGGCCGCCCATGCAAAAACCGATGGCGGCCAGCGGCAAGCCTTTCGCAACAGGCAGGTTCTGCATGGCGTTCAGATTGGCTTCCAAGCGGGTCCGGTAGTGGTCTACATCGCTCCTTAGCGCCGAAGCCAGACGCTGAGCAGCTGCGAAGTCGGCCACCGGCTCGCCGTAAAAGTCACCGATGAAAGCCAGGTAGCCCCGGTCCACGAGCATTTGCGCGCGGCGCTCGATAGCCGATGTCACGTTTGCAATGGTCGGGAACACCAGGACAGCGGCGCGAGGAGTGCCTTCCGGCCGGGCAAGCCAGCCGGTCAGCGCCGTCCCGCGATCATCGACCGCGATAGCTTCGAGCTGTGCCAAGTTCGGCTTACTCCGGCAGGAAATCCGGCACCGAAAGGTACCGCTCACCGGTGTCATAGTTGAAACCGAGCACGCGGGTCCCGGCGGGCAGCTCTGCCAGCTTCTGCTTGATCGCGGCCAGGGTTGCGCCGGAACTGATGCCGACGAGCATGCCTTCCTTGGTCGCGCAGAGCCGGGCCATTTCCTTGGCATCGGCTGGGTCGACCTGAATCGCCCCGTCGATCGCCTGGGTGTGCAGGTTGGCCGGGATGAAGCCAGCGCCAATGCCCTGGATCGGATGCGGGGAGGGCTGTCCGCCCGAGATGACTGGAGAAAGGGTAGGTTCGACCGCAAAGGCCTTCATCGACGGCCATTTGACCTTGAGCATCTCGGCGCAGCCGGTCAGGTGCCCGCCGGTCCCGACGCCGGTGATCATGACGTCGATCGGGCTATCGGCGAAGTCGGCATAGATTTCCTGCGCCGTGGTGCGGACGTGCACTTCGATATTAGCCGGGTTTTCGAACTGCTGCGGCATCCACGCACCGGGCGTCGACGCAATCAGTTCATGGGCGCGTTCGATCGCGCCTTTCATCCCCTTTTCCCGCGGCGTCAGGTCAAAGGTCGCGCCATAGGCAAGCATCAGGCGGCGGCGCTCGATCGACATCGAATCCGGCATGACCAGGATCAGCTTGTAGCCTTTGACCGCGGCGGCCATGGCCAGACCGATGCCGGTGTTGCCGCTGGTCGGCTCGACAATGGTGCCGCCTGGCTTCAGTGCGCCGTCGCGTTCGGCCGCTTCGATCATGGCCAGGCCGATCCGGTCTTTGATAGAGCCGCCGGGATTGGCGCGCTCCGCCTTCACCCAGACTTCGTGGTCGGGGAACAAGCGCGAGAGGCGGATGTGCGGAGTGTTGCCGATGGTGGCAAGGATGCTGTCAGCCTTCATTGAACTTGCTCCTTCTGTCGATATTGCGGGGCAAATGTCTTCGCCCGTTTCAGTTCGGGGAAAAGTACAGCCCAGATGGCTGTGATCACGATGGCTCCTGCGCCGCCCAGCGCAACTGCGCCCACCGGCCCAAGGAATGCGGCGGCAAGGCCGGACTGCATCTCTCCAAGCTCGTTCGAAGCGGAAATCGCCAGGCCAGAAATCGACGAAACCCGCCCGCGCTTGTCATCGGGCGTATTAAGCTGGACCAGGGTGTTGCGGATGAACACCGAGATGCCGTCCGCCGCACCGAGTAGCGCAAGCATGCCGAGCGAAAGCGGAAAGCTTTTGGAGAGGCCGAAGACCAGCGTGGCAAAGCCGTAGACAGCTACCGCCCAAAGCATCTTTGCCCCGACGTTACGGGACAAGGGGCGCAGGCCGAGCCAGATGGCGACCAGCATGGATCCCGCCGCGGGCGCTGCGCGCAACAGGCCCAGGCCTTCATCGCCCACATGCAGCACGTCATAGGCGAAGGCCGGAAGCATGGCCGTCGCCCCGCCGAGCAGCACGGCAAACAGGTCGAGCGTGACGCAGCCAAGGAGGAAGCGTTCATGCCAGACGAATTTCGCCCCTTCGGCCATCAGCTTGATCGGGTGATCGGGTGCCGCAGCAGGCGGCGCACGGTGACGGATGGCCAGAAGGGTGAAGATGCCGAGCGACAGCATGGCCGAAGCATACCAGTATGGCAGCGACGCATCCGCCGCGAGGAGGAAGCCGCCGATGGCAGGGCCAAGCACGGCAGCCGATTGCCAGGCGATCGAACTGGTCGCGATGGCCTTCGGCAGCAATTCCGAGGGCACGACGTTGGGCGTGATCGCGCTGATAGCCGGACCAATGAACACCCGGGCAGCGCCATAACTGGCGGCCATGGTGAAGAGCAGCGGCAAGGACATGAAGTTCCAAGTATTCGCCGCAGCGAGGACCAAGCCGATCAACAAGTCTACGGTGGTAGCGATTGCGCCGAGATGACGCCGATCCATGCGGTCCGCCAGGACCCCAGCCACGGGTGTCAGCAGGAAGAAGGGGATGAATTGAACAAGACCAAGTACGCCGAGCAGGAAGGCCGCTTCGGCCTCGCTCATGCCATGGACCTGACGGGCCAGTTGGTAGATCTGGGCCCCCATGACCACGACCATCGCCGAAGTTGCAGCGGTTGAGATGAAACGCGCCAGCCAGATCAGGCGGTAATCGCGAAATTGCAACGGATGGGTCTTGGAAGTCACGCGCCAGCAATGGCAGCGGTGAAAGCGCTTGCCAAGCAATCAGATGCTTTGGGTGTTGATATTGATGCTTTCAGCGGCGGCGGCGCAAACGCGGATTCGGCTGCAGGGTATCGATCATCCGCACGAAGTCATCGAAGCGAATGATCCGTTCAAACTGGAAGCCACAGCGCCCATCAGCGGCCCAAATGAGGTGGGCCTCGATTCGGCCGATTTCGGGAAGGCGAATCGTGACACGCTCGCCGCGCTGGAGATCGACCTGGCCGCTGATCATAAAGCCATGGGCCGAGATATTGGTAATGTGCATCGTGACATCGCCGAGGCGGCGCTGCTCACCGATAACCGTGTGATCGACCGGGTGCCGTGCGGCCAGCCGCAGGTCGGTAACCGTCAATTGTGCTCCCGTGCTCATACCGGCGCACCCCTCCAGGGAAATTTCGAGTGGCAGCAACTATCGCGCAGAAACGCAAAGATTAGGTAAATGCGGTTATGCTGGGCGCAGGATGCCGTGTTTCTTTTTGCCGGAGGAAATACGCACTTCGCCTGCCACGATTACATGATGGGTTTCGTCGGTCACCGCCTCACCGTCAACGCGGGCGCCGCCGCCCGCGATCAGGCGCTTGGCTTCGCCGCGGCTCGCTGCGAATCCGATGCCGACCAAGGCATCGACGATGCTGATCCCGGTTGAAGGTACGTCCAGAACCGGAAGGTCTGCGCCCATTCCCCTACCACTAAAAGTCGCCGCAGCCGTTGCCTCTGCAGCCTTTGCCGCTTCGGCGCCGCGGCACAACCGGGTAACCTCATTGGCCAGGATTACCTTGGCAGCGTTAATCTCGCTGCCTGCCAAAGCCTCAAGCCGAGCAACCTCATCCAGCGGCAAGTCCGTAAACAGACGCAGGAACTTGCCCACGTCACGGTCATCGACGTTGCGCCAGTATTGCCAGAAATCCCAGGCGGGCAGGGCATCTTCATTGAGCCAAACTGCACCGGCGGCGGTCTTGCCCATCTTGGCGCCGTCTGCAGTGGTCAGCAGCGGAGTGGTAACGCCGAAGACTTCGACCCCGTCCATGCGGCGGGCCAGTTCGATCCCGTTGACGATGTTGCCCCACTGGTCGCTGCCCCCCATCTGGAGCCGCACACCCATGTGCTTTTCCATGTGGCGGAAGTCGTAACCTTGCAGGATCATGTAGTTGAATTCGAGGAACGTCATCGGCTGCTCCCGCTCAAGCCGCAGCTTGACCGAATCGAAAGTCAGCATCCGGTTGACGGTGAAGTGCGTGCCGACTTCCTGCAGCAGTTCAATGTAACCCAGTTTGCCCAGCCAGTCGTGATTGTTGACCATGACCGCATCGGTCGGCCCGTTACCGAACTTGAGAAACCGCTCGAAGATCGTGCGGATCGAAGCGATGTTGGCGTCGATCGTTGCGTCGGAGAGCATTTTGCGGCTCTCGTCCCGGCCTGTCGGATCGCCGATTCGCGTGGTTCCGCCGCCCATCAGCACGACCGGCTTGTGTCCGGCCTGTTGCAGACGGCGGAGTAGCATGATCTGGACCAGCGAGCCGACATGCAGCGATGGCGCGGTTGCATCGAAGCCGATATAGCCGGGAACGATCTGCTTCGCCGCCAAAGCATCGAGCCCTTCGGCATCGGTCATCTGGTGGATGTAGCCGCGCTCTTCGAGCAGGCGGAGCAGGGTCGAGTTGTAAGTCATGGCAGCCTTCCGGGATTCCGGGCGGGCGCCTAGCACGGGGAAACCAGTTTGGAAACTTTTCGCCTGCTGTGCCATCCTGAAAGTCCGTCCCGCCATGTCCGCTCTGTCGTGGTTGATTTGGTGCGCAGCGGGACTGAGCTGTCCTTGGTTTATAGCGTTGATGTTTCGCGCGAACAGATAGCTTTGCCAGATCTGCAGACCAGCGAAAGGGCGGATGGACTTTGGCAGCACACCTGCTTTGAAGCATTCATCCGGTCCGGCAACAATGCTTATTCGGAATTCAACTTCTCTCCATCGGGGCAGTGGGCGGCATACGATTTCGGCAGGTATCGCGAAGGTATGCGCAGACGCGAAATGCTTGCACCCGCGATAACACTGGAAACCACCGCAGCGCAGATCGTTCTGACCGCGGTGTTCGCCATATCGGGCCTGTCTGGCCCCCTCGCACTTTCGGCGGTGATCGAAGAGATTGACGGAGCCAAGAGCTATTGGGCGCTGGCCCATGCTCCCGGACGTCCAGATTTCCACCATGCCGCTTGCTTTGCTGCACCGCTTCCGGCACCGCGTGAGACATGAAGTTCGGCATTGATCGCCTGCTGGCGGATTCATCTCTTCTGAAGCTGCTTGAAGACCGGCGGGTCGCCCTTGTCGCCCATCCGGCTAGCGTTACCGAAAATCTGACCCATTCGCTCGACGCGTTGATTGCTGCGGGCGTCACCGTGACTTCGGCCTTTGGACCACAGCACGGGCTAAAGGGCGACAAACAGGACAATATG
>JBKHWO010000011.1:0-8701 GCA_046566485.1 Alphaproteobacteria bacterium
TTGCCGCGCAGTGCGATCTGGGCAACGATGTTTGCGCCATTGTCATTTTCGGCGCGCATCGCGGCGATCTGCTCTTCCAGTGGCATTTCCTTGGCGATCGACTGCAAGGCGGCATAAGTGCAGGGCAGGCCGGTTTCGCGGCTGAGCGCGCCCATCCAGCCGAATTCGTCCCATTCGCGGCGCATGTCGCTGGCCATTTCGAACACGCCGTGGCCAACCCGGCCCATGGCGCGGCCGATGCCGATCAGTTCTTCCTTGGTCGCGGTCGTGCCGGGAACGACTTCGCCGTCGATCGAACGGTGCAGCACCGTGCGGCTGGTCGAAAAACCCAGCGCGCCGGCGCGAACGCCGTCCTCGACGATAGCAGCCATCTTCTCGATGTCTTCCGCAGTGGGCACGGCGCCCGGCTGCTCGCGGTCGCCCAGGACATAGGCGCGCACCGCGCCATGCGGAACATGGGTGCCGACATCGACGGCGCGGGGCAGGCGCTCCAGCGCGTCGAGGTATTCGGGGAAGGTTTCCCAGTCCCACTTCATCCCTTCGGCCAGGGCGGTGCCCGGGATGTCCTCAACCCCTTCCATCAGCCCGATCAGCCACTCGTGGCGCTCCGGGGCGGCGGGGGCAAAGCCGACCCCGCAATTGCCCATGACCACGGTGGTCACGCCATGCCAGCTCGACGGGGCCATTTCCTGGTCCCAGGTCGCCTGGCCGTCGTAATGGGTGTGCACGTCGACCCAGCCGGGGGCGACGACCTTGCCGCCCGCGTCGATTTCCTGGGCTGCATCACCGTGGACCGTGCCCACGGCCGCAATCAGGCCATCCTTGATCCCGATGTCTCCGGTGAAGCGCGGGGCGCCCGTGCCGTCAACAATAGTTCCGTTACGGATGATCAGATCATAGGTAGCCATGGCATCTCTCCGTTTGGCGCCGACTCTCATGGGTGGCACTTAACTGGACGATTAAATCATGGCTTCGGGGAGGGGGCAAGGGTTTGGTGCCCATCCCTCATCCCCGGCTTGACCGGGGATCGCTCGCAGGCGAGCGAATAGGGAGGCAGCCAGCGGTGCCGGGTCAGGCCCGGGATGACGTTTTGAGGTCAGCCTTCGCGCGCCTTGATCATTTCGGCGACATCGACGAACTTCTCGCGGGGGGCGTCGTCGCGGGCGCGGGCTTCTTCCTGCGCTTCGATCTTCTTCCAGTCGCGGAAGGTCACCACGTCCAGACCGCGTTCCTCGGCCAGTGTGTCGAACCCGGCGCGGCCCTGTTTGCCGCCATGACCCAGTACCCCGGCTGCGATGTCCTCTGCGATTTTCTCGATCACGCCAAACCCATCCGGGCGGTTGGTGCCGATCGTGCCAGATGGACCGCGCCGCGCCCAGCCGACACAGTAGAGGCCCGGCAAGATGCGGCCTTCGTCGTTGGCGAAACGGCCTTCGCGCTCATCAAACGGAACGTCGGGAATGGGTGAGGACCGATAGCCGATGCAGCACACCACCATGCTGGCCGGAATGCGATAGGTCTCTCCCGTGCCGACCGCGCGCCCGGCCTCCACTTTGGTCCTTTCGACCTCGACCGCCTCGACCTTGTCCGTGCCGATCAGCGCGCGCGGGCTGGCGAAGAAGTCGAACTCGATCTCGATCGGATAGTCGGCGTAATGGCTTTCCGGGATCGCCGCGAAGGAGCGCAGGTGGGTGACCGACTTGCGCAGGCCTGGCTCCAGCAGCGCATCTTCTCCTGATTCCGGCAAGTCGGCCGGATCGACCCGCGGCGCGGCCCGGCTCAGGTGGGACAGTTCGCCCAGTTCCTTCGGCGTCATCATGATCTGGTGCGGGCCACGCCGTCCCAGCACGACGATCCGCCTGAGTTTTGACGTATCGAGAATGTCGAGCGCATGGGCGACGATGTCACTACCGGTGAATTCCGCGCGCGACTTGGAGAGGATGCGGGTGACGTCCAGCGCCACGTTGCCCATGCCGATCACCACCGCCGTGTCGCCCGACAGGTCAGGGTCGAGCGCCGCGAACTGGGGATGGCCGTTGTACCAGCCGACAAAGGCGGCACTGCCAAACACGTTGGCCAGATCTTCGCCAGGCAAGTCCATTTTGCGATCGTGCGGAGCCCCGGTCGCGATGACCACGGCGTCATAAAGCTTTTGCAATTCGGCGACGGTCACGTCCTTGCCGACCATGACATTACCGACAAAGCGGACATTGTCGGACAGCGCGGTCGCTTCATAGCGCTTGGCCACGCCCTTGATCGACTGGTGATCGGGCGCCACCCCGGTGCGGATCAGGCCATAGGGGACCGGGAGCATGTCGAACACGTCGATGCGGACATCGTCGCCCCACTGTTTCTGCGCGGCCTCGGCCGTGTAATACCCTGCGGGTCCCGAACCGATGATCGCGATGTGGCGCATGAGTCAGGCGGCCTTTCTGTCTGGTTTGTCGGCCCGGTCTGGCGCGTCGAGGAACCCGCGCAGGCAGGAAATGGTCTGTTCGCGGTGGGTTAGCATGAACAGGTGTCCGCCCTGTTCAAAGATTTCGAGCCGGCTGTGCGGGATCAGGCTTTCCAGTATCTTGCCATTGGCGAGGGGCACGATCTGGTCCTCGTCGCCCATCATGATCAGCACGTCCTTCTTGAGGAAAGGCAGGGCCGGGACGCTGGTCCAGCCCAGCATGCACAGCAGCTGGTACATGTACCCGCGCGGGGTGGGCGGGGTTAGGCGGCTGATATGTTCGTTCTTGCCGCCGGTCAGGCCGCCATAAAGCGTGCGGAAATGCTCTTCCATGAAGGCCGCGTCGACATAGCGGCGCGGGTTGACCATCTTGGTCAGGGCAGCCGGATTGCCCGGGACCATGATCATGCCCGCGGTGGTCGCGGCCAGCGCCAGGCGGCGGACCATGTCGCCGTGCTGCAGGGTGAAGTGCTGGGCCATGGCACCGCCCCAGGAAATTCCCATCACGTCGACCTGCTCGACATCGAAGCGTTTGAGCAGTTCCTTGGCGGTCCAGCTCATGGTGAAGGGATTGTAGGGGATCAGCGGTTCCGGACTACCCCCAACGCCGGGCATGTCGAACATGATGAACGGGCGCTCGGTCAGCGCTTCGGCCAAAGGGGCGACGGCTTCGATATTGGCGCCGATGCCGTTGAAGAACAGGACCGGCAGATGCTCGCTGGGTTCGTTCCAGCGCCATCGCGCCACGCGCAGCGTCCGGCCGCCGACGGTTTCCATCGAAAATTCGGCGGTCAAATCAAGGCTCACTCTGGCAATTCCTTAGGACTGCTCGAGAACGTAGAGACCGGGAGCGGGTTCCATCGGCGGATAGTGCTTGCTGCCAAGGGATTTCGGTGCCGGTACTTTTCCTCCCGAGCGTTTTTGCAGCCATTCCATCCAGAACGGCCACCAGCTTCCCGCCTGTTCCTCTGCTCCCTTAAGCCAATCGTCAACATCGGCAGGCGGCTTTCCACCCTTTTTGGCAACATAGTACTTGGCCTTGGGATTGCCGGGCGGATTGAGAATCGCCTGCATGTGGCCCGACTGGCTGAGCACGAAGGTCACGTCTTTCGATCCGAACAGCTGGGTCGAGCGATAGCAGGCGCGCCACGGGGTGATGTGATCGGTCGTCCCGCCCAGGATGAACAGGTCGCTATTCACCTTGCTCAGGTCGATCTTGTGCCCGGCCATTTCGACCTCGCCCTTGCGGGTAAAGGCCAGGGTTTCAAATAGGTGCAGGAAATCGCCCATCAACGAAGCCGAGAGGTTCGTCGCATCGGCGTTCCAGAACAGCACGTCAAACGCCGGCGGATCGTCGCCCATCAGGTAATTGTTGATGACATAGTTCCAGATCAGGTCGTTGGGCCTGAGCCAGGCAAAGCCGCGCGCCAGATCGTCACCCTTGATGATCCCGGCCTTGGCTGCGCGCCGCTTGGCCAGTTGAAGGCCGTTCTCGGTCATCAGCGAACCAGCCTCGATATCGTTCTGCTTGGGATGCAGGACCGTGACCATATAGGTCAGCGCGCCCAGCCGCTTGTCCCCGGCAGCGGCCATCTTGCTGGCGAGGATCGCGCCGGTCTGCCCGCCCGAGCAGGCCGAGGAAATATTGACCTTGGGCGCGCCGGTAATCTCGCAGACGATGTCCACCGCCTTCAGGCATGAGGCTATGTATTCGTCCATGCCCCAGATGCCTTCTTCCTTCGTGGGGTTCTTCCACGAAATGACGAAGCACTGGATGCCGTTGTCGACCTGCCATTTGACCACCGACTTCTCGGGCGAGAGGTCGTTGATGTACATCTTGTTGATCTGCGGCGGGATGGTCAGCTGCGGGATCGCGTAGACCTGATCCGTCGCCGGGGCATAGTGGATCAGTTCGAACATGGCATCGCGGTAAACCACGGCGCCTTTCGACGTGGCGACGTTTTCGCCCAACTTGAACGGCTTTTTGTCGACCTGGCTGACCATGCCGCCGTTGTTGACCAGATCGTTGTAGGCGTTCTTCAGCCCCTTGATCAGGCTCAGCCCGCCGCTGTCGATCACCCGTTTCTGGGCGCTGGGATTGCCGATCAGGCTGTTGGTCGGGGCCAGGCTGTCGATGATGATCTGGGAAATGAAATTGGCGCGATCGCGCTCAAGCTCGTCCAGTTCCAGTTCGGTAAGCCAGCTCTTCATGCCCTTCTGGATGGCGAGGTAATATTGCGCGCCGGCGCGGAAGAACGGGTTGAAGCGCCAGGCCGGGTCCATGAAGCGCTTGTCCTTCGGGTCCGGAGCCAGGTCGGACTTGCCGGTCATGATCTTGACCATGTCCTCGCCCAGGCCCTGCATGTGCCGGAAGGTTCGCGTCGGATCACTGGCGGTCTCGCGAAGCAGCAGCGCGACTGCGCCGACAAAGTCCTCTCGCGCCAGACCGACAAGCGGGCCGAGCGCCGTGGTCGACTGGGCGGCTTCGTGTTCGAGCGTGGTGCCGTTCTTGGCCATCCTGTTCCCCCCGCTGATGCGTTTTATTTATCTGTGATCATGATGCCTGTGGTCGATAGCCATTTCAAGCCAGCGTTTGGCAGTCTGCAGTCAGGATGATCGGATATCTGCGTAAGGTAGTTTTCACCGTAAAATCAGTAAAGTCGGGGCAACGGGATGCGATATGGCCGCATCTACCGGAAGTCTGCACTCGCCGCGCGAAGGTGAAGAGAACAGCGTCGTTTCGGCGAGCGCCGCTGCCGGGAATCCGGTTCCGCTGGAGCCGCGCTTACAATCTGCGACAGCCCAGTGCGGTGATGCGGACAGGCCTTCGCCCGGGCGCGGCGCGGTCAGTCCTATTCGGCGACGGAAGATTGAATCCCACTGGAGCTTGATGGCTCCGGTCATCGCGGTGGCGGGGGTGGTCAATGTCCTGGCTATTCGGGTCTGGCCGAGCGGGTCGGCTATCCGGATGGCCGCAAACACAGGCTGACAGTTGGCAAATCCGCTGCTAACGGCGCGGGTTATGACTGACCTGTCCCGCATCCGCAATTTTTCGATCATTGCGCACATTGACCATGGCAAGAGCACGCTCGCCGACCGGCTGATCCAGTTCACCGGCGGCCTGACCGAGCGCGAGATGAGCGCGCAGGTGCTTGATAACATGGACATCGAGAAGGAACGCGGGATCACGATCAAGGCCCAGACGGTGCGTCTCAAATACAAGGCGCGCGACGGGCTGGATTACGAACTGAACCTGATGGACACGCCCGGCCACGTCGACTTTGCCTACGAAGTCAGCCGCAGCCTGGCCGCCTGCGAAGGCGCGCTGCTGGTGGTCGACGCGGCGCAGGGGGTCGAGGCGCAGACCCTGGCCAATGTCTATCAGTCGATCGAGCACGACCACGAAATCGTGCCGGTGATCAACAAGATCGACCTGCCCGCCGCCGAACCCGAAAAGGTCAAGGCCGAGATCGAGGAAATCATCGGTCTCGACGCCAGCGATGCCGTCCTGGCCAGCGCCAAATCCGGCATCGGCATCGAGGAAGTGCTGGAAGCCGTCGTCACCAAGATCCCGCCGCCCAAGGGCGATCCCAATGCCCCGCTCAAGGCGATGCTGGTCGACAGCTGGTACGACCCCTATCTGGGCGTCGTCATCCTGGTCCGGGTGATCGACGGCGTCATCAAGAAGGGCCTCCAGGTCAAGTTCATGGCCGGCGGGACCGAGCACCTGATCGACCGCGTCGGCTGCATGACGCCCAAGATCGAGCATCTGCCCGAACTCGGCCCGGGCGAAATCGGCTTCATCACCGCGCAGATCAAGGAAGTCGCCCAGGCCAAGGTCGGCGACACCATCACCACGGCCAAGAACGGCGCCGCCGCTCCGCTGCCAGGCTTCAAGGAAGTCCAGCCGGTGGTGTTCTGCGGGCTGTTCCCGGTCGATGCGGCCGACTTTGAAAAGCTGCGCGAATCCATCGCCAAGCTGCGGCTTAACGATGCCTCGTTCTCGTTCGAGATGGAAAGCAGCGCGGCGCTGGGCTTTGGCTTCCGCTGCGGCTTCCTGGGTCTGCTCCACCTCGAAATCATCCAGGAACGCCTGATCCGCGAATATGACCTGGACCTGATCACCACCGCGCCGTCGGTTGTCTACCGCATCCAGCTGCGCAAATCGAAGACCGACGACGCGCGCGAGATCATGCTCCACAACCCGGCCGACTATCCCGATCCCAGCCGGATCGAGCAGATCGACGAACCGTGGATCAAGGCGACGATCTATACCCCCGACGAATACCTCGGCTCGATCCTCAAGCTGTGCCAGGACCGCCGCGGGGTGCAGACCGGCCTGACCTATGTCGGCGGCCGCGCGCAGGTGACCTACGAACTGCCGCTCAACGAAGTGGTGTTCGATTTCTATGACCGCCTGAAAAGCATCAGCCGCGGCTATGCCAGCTTCGACTATGAACAGATCGGCCTGCGCGAAGGCGATCTGGTCAAGATGAGCATCCTGGTGAACAACGAGCCGGTCGACGCCCTGTCGATGATCGTCCACCGCGGCCAGGCCGAAGCGCGCGGCCGCCACATGTGCGAACGCCTGAAAGACCTGATCCCCCGCCACCTGTTCAAGATCCCGGTCCAGGCCGCGATCGGCGGCAAGGTGATCGCCCGCGAAACCATCGCCGCGATGCGCAAGGACGTGACCGCCAAATGCTATGGCGGCGACATCACCCGCAAGAAGAAGCTGCTGGAAAAGCAGAAGAAGGGCAAGGCCCGGATGCGGGAGTATGGGAACGTGTCGATCCCGCAGGAGGCATTTATTGCCGCTCTTCGCATGGGCGAAGAGTAATCCGTTCGTCCTGAGCCTGTCGAAGGATGCGGATGGGGGAGGAGTGAAGGCGCCCAAGCGACGTTGCGCAGCAACGGCAGCTTAGAAGCCGGTGCGCGTCAGCGCATCATCCGACCCGGCCGGCGGCCCGCCACAGGCGGAGCCGATCGACGTCACGTGACGCTTGGAGCGATTGCGCCAGCAAGCGCGGAACGGCGCGTGGCGGAGAGAAGCGCCCTTTACCTCCTTAGTAGAGGCCTAGGCACCGCTCTTCCGACTAAATGGGTGCCGGAGTAGGTGGCCAGAGAAAGGAATAGCAAGCCCAAGGCAGCGCCACTGCAGATCAGACTTCCAATGCTTTGCCATGAAACAGGCACCGCAATCGCCACGTCTCCTGATAGGTGATTGCGGTTACCCTTAAGTGCTTGCGTCCTGAACATTCTCTCGAGTGCCCAAGTGCAAAAAGGGAAAAGCCAAATGCATCCGGGCCAAATTTTCGACTCTCAATCACGCAACGACTTATTTGGAACCGGTCTTATACTTCATTAACAAAATCATCAAAGAAATGGAGATTGCAAAGATGATAAAAGATAAGCTGATGCGCCCATCTTGGAAAAGTTTCATGTTAGTAAAGAATGAAGACAAAGTAATTATGATAATGGCGAAAATCTTACGTGCGGTCGGCTTTATATTTTTATTTGTTTCTCTAGGCATTTCGATCTCGCTACTTGGATGAACGAGCCTTCCCTATTTCATAGGCCGCATAGCCGATTGCGCCACCTACGATGGCACCGCCAATTATACCTAGAGCCCCTCCAAGAACACCAATTCGTGCGCCGAAGCTAGCATAGCGTGCAGCGGTCATGTAGGCAGCAGCAGCGCCCGCGCCAACAACCGCGCCGTTTGCGGTGGCATCGCCACGATCACCGCCATTAACAATACTGATTTCATCGAAGCTCAGTTCCTGAATGCCGTCAGCAAAGATGGCGTTCGGCGGGGGAGGGGTGAGTTCTGCAAACAAGCATGGCTGTCCTACAGCGGCAGATCGTGTTCTAACCCTGCCATGCTCACTGCCGCATTTGCATCTCTTCGTTCGCGCTGGTTGTCCGGGGTTGTCCAACAGGCTTGCGCATTTTCTCCTCCTCCAGGGTGCAGTTTGTCGTCATTCGGCAGCAAAGCCCCAGAAATCTTGGAAGTTCAGCCTGTTGGAAGAAGTGGACAGGGTGTCAACTGTGTCAACTTCGCCCGGGCGCGGCGCAGGCTGCGTCTCGGCACTCGGGCCGATGCGCTCGCGCTCGATCAGGGGAAACACCGCGCCTTTCACTTGGCGTTCAGGAAAGCACTGGTTATAGGCCAGCATCATGATCGCCCGCTCTCCGCTCAAGCTCGCCATCCTTGCCACTGCCTCTGCGGCGATGCTGCTGACT
>JBKHWO010000012.1:0-22895 GCA_046566485.1 Alphaproteobacteria bacterium
TCACCCTGTTCCAGCAAGTCGCGCACAGCAGCGACGATACGCGCAGTAACGGGCGCATTCGCCGCCGCGCAATAGGCAACCTGGTTATCGAAGGCTGCAGTTACGATTCCGGGCCCTGAAGCCCCGATATCGATGAACTTGAAATCCTCCGCCATGCCCCAGACTCCTTGCCCTTTGGCCCTGCGCACCGTAAGGGCGGCCCGCTATGCCAAATGCGCTGACCTTCGCCGTTCCCAAGGGCCGTATCCTCGACGAGGCACTGCCGCTGATGGCTCGCGCCGGAGTTGTGCCGGAAGCGGGCTTTCACGACAAGAAGAACCGCGCCCTGTCCTTCGCCTGTGAAGGCAGCGACATGCGCCTGATCCGCGTGCGCGCTTTTGACGTCGCGACCTTCGTGGCACACGGCGCTGCGCAGTGCGGCATCGTCGGCTCCGACGTGGTCGAGGAATTTGCCTATCCCGACCTCTACGCGCCCGTCGATCTGGACATCGGGCATTGCCGCCTGTCGGTTGCCGAACCGGTTGGACAGGCGGATTCCAGCACGCACGTCAGCCACCTGCGCGTGGCCAGCAAATATCCGAACCTGACCCGCCGCCACTTTGAGCAGCAAGGGGTTCAGGCCGAAGTCGTCAAGCTGAACGGCGCGATGGAGCTCGCCCCGGGCCTGGGCCTTGCCAGCCGCATCGTCGACCTGGTTTCGACCGGAAAGACGCTGAAGGACAACGGACTGGTCGAAACCAGCACGATCCTGCAGATTTCTGCCCGCCTGATCGTCAACCGTGCCGCCCTGAAGACGGACGAACGGGTTGCCGCGCTGGTCGAGCGCTTCCGGGCCCTGGTCGCTGAAGCAAAGGCAGTGTGATGTTGCGGTTGAACTCCCGCGATCCAGGCTTTGCTGCTGCATTCAAGCAGTTGGTCGCCGACCGCCGCGAAAGCGGCGCCGACCTCGCCCGCGACGTCGAGGCGATCCTGGGTGAGGTGAAGACGCGGGGCGATGCCGCCTTGGCTGATATGACCGCGCGCTGGGACCAACACGCCCTTGCGAGCGATGTAGACTGGCAGTTCAGCGCCAGTCAGTGCCGTGAAGCCTTCGCTGCGCTCAAGCCTGACCTGCGCGCCGCGCTGGAACTGGCCGCAGCGCGCATCCGTGCGTTCCACGAAAAGCAGCTGCCCGCCAACCGCGACGAGACCGACGCCGCCGGGGTGCGCATGGGCGCGATCTGGCGCGCGGTCGATGCGGCCGGGCTTTATGTGCCGGGTGGCCGCGCCGCATACCCCTCCTCCCTGCTGATGAACGCCATTCCGGCCAAGGTCGCCGGCGTGGAGCGGTTGGTGGTGGTGACGCCCACCCCCAAGGGCCAGGTCAATCCGCTGGTGCTTGCCGCGGCGCATCTGGCCGGAGTGGACGAAGTGTGGCGGATCGGCGGAGCCCAGGCCGTCGCTGCGCTGGCCTATGGTACGGAACGGATCAGGCCGGTCGACGTGATCACCGGGCCAGGCAATGCCTGGGTGGCAGAGGCCAAGCGCCAGCTCTACGGCGTCGTCGGGATCGACATGGTCGCTGGCCCCAGCGAAATCCTGCTCATCGCCGATGCGAAGAACGATCCGCAATGGACCGCAGCCGATCTGCTCAGCCAGGCCGAGCATGATCCAGCCGCCCAATCGATCCTGATTACCGACGATGCGGATTTTGCCGACCGGGTGGCTGAACAGGTCGAGGCAGAACTCGCCCTGCTTCCCACCGCCAGGGTCGCAGCAGAGAGCTGGAACAACCACGGCACGATCATCGAAGTTGCCAGCTTCGCCGAGGCCCCGGCCCTGGCCAATGCGCTTGCGGCGGAACACGTCCAGATCGCCACCGACGATCCCGAATCGTTGATGCAGCGGATCCGCCATGCCGGCTCGGTCTTCATGGGCCGGATGACGCCGGAAGCGGTCGGTGACTATGTTGCGGGACCGAACCACGTCCTGCCCACGGGCCGCCGCGCGCGGTTCTCGTCCGGGCTATCCGTGCTCGACTTCATGAAGCGCACCAGCTTCATCCAGCTTGATGAAACCGCACTCAAGGCGATCGGGCCGGCAGCCGTCGAACTGGCCGATGCCGAAGGGCTGCCCGCCCATGCCCGATCGATCGAATTAAGGCTCGGACTATGAAATCCCGTTCTCAGGCGCGTTCTGCCGCGCGTCTCGCCGCCGTCCAGGCGCTTTATCAGATCGACATGGAAGGCACGCCGCTCGCCTCGCTGCTCGATGAATTCCACCGCCACCGGTTGGGCGCCGAAATCGAAGGCGACCAGTATGCCCAGGCCGAAGTCGCGTTCTTCGACGACGTCGTAAAGGGCGTCGATGCCCGCCGTGACGAAATCGACGAGCTGCTGTCGGGCAAGCTGGCCGAAGGTTGGCGGCTCGAGCGGCTCGACAAGACGATGCTGCAAATTCTCCGGGCAGGAGCATGGGAACTGCTGGCCCGCGCCGATATCCCCACCGCCACCGTAATCAGCGAATATGTCGACGTGGCCCACGCCTTCTTCGAAGCGCGCGAGGCTAAGTTCGTGAATGGCGTTCTGGATGCCGTAGCCAAGGCGGTGCGGTAATCTGGACCACGACATCTCTTGATCGTCACCCTGAACTTGGTTCAGGGTCCATCGCGCCGGACAGACCTTTGCCTGGTCGGCCCAATGGATGCTGAAACAAGTTCAGCATGACGGAGTAGGTTCAGGCATTCGATGACCAGTGAATCGGCCTTCATCTCGGCGCTGCGCACCATGGCGGGCGATCCCGCAGCGCGGGGATTGGCGGATGATTGCGCTGTCCTGGAATTCGGCAGCGAAACGCTGGTCCTGACCCACGACACCATGGTCGAAGGGGTCCATTTCCTCAGCGAGCAAAGCGCCGAAGACATTGCCTGGAAGCTGGTCGCCAGCAACATGTCTGACCTTGCCGCCAAGGGCGCGAAGCCGGTGGGCGTGCTTCTTTCCTATCAACTCGGCGCGGACGACGCCGGGTTCATCCGCGGGTTGCAAGGTGCCCTTGCCCATTACGGCGCGGCATTGCTCGGCGGGGATACGGTCGCGGCCAATGGCGCCCGTACCTTCGGCTTGACCGCAATCGGCAAGGCGACCCACCGCCCTGTCCCATCCCGCTGCGGCGCGCGCCCCGGGGACACGGTGTGGATCACCGGTCCAGTGGGTCGTGCCATGCTGGGGCTTGAGGCGCTGCGCAGTGGCCGCGGAGATTCAAGCTTTTACCGGCGCGGCCAGGCCTTGCTGAACGAGGGGGCCAGCCTGGCTCCGCACGTGACCGCGATGATGGACGTTTCCGATGGGTTGTTGCTCGACGCCAGACGGCTGGCACAAGCCTCCGGTGTAACGATCGATCTGGACCGACGGGCCGTGCCAATCGCGGTGGCAGAGGACCGCCGGGACGAGGCATTAACCTGGGGCGAGGATTACGAACTCTTGTTCACCACTTCCCCCGACGCAATTCTACCAATCCCGGCCCATGCAATCGGCGCTGTACACGAACTCGTTGAAAATACGCTGTTGCTGGACGGTTCTGCGCCGCCGCAACGGCTTGGATACGAACACGGTTGACCGCTGAAAGCCGCCGGTTTTCCGGCGTTGCAATGCGTCCATTCGGCCTTATACCTTTGCATACTGCCACGCAAAAAGTGCGGCGGAAGTTTTGGGAAACAACAAAGGGGGATCGGCGCGTGAATCTTGTCACGATCGCAATTCTGCTGGGACTCTTGGCCGTGGTCTACGGCTTCGTCACCAGCCGCCAGGTGCTTGGGGCACCGGCGGGCAACGAAAAGATGCAAGAAATCGCCGCCGCAATCCAGGAAGGCGCACAAGCCTACCTGAAGCGGCAATATACCACCATCGCTATCGTCGGCGTGGTCGTCGCAGTCATCATTGCAGCGACCCTGGGCAAAATCTCTGCGACCGGCTTCATCATCGGCGCGGTTCTGTCGGGCGTCGCGGGCTTCATCGGGATGAACATCTCGGTCCGCTCCAATGTCCGTACCGCTGCGGCCGCACAGAACGGGCTTCAGGCTGGCCTGACGCTGGCTTTCCGCGCGGGCGCCATCACCGGGATGCTGGTGGCTGGCCTCGCACTGCTGGCTATCGCAGTGTTCTACTGGTACCTGACTGGCCCGGCCGGCTTCACCGTTGGCGGTGAAGATCGCACGGTCGTGGATGGACTTGTCGCACTCGCCTTTGGCGCGTCACTGATCTCCATCTTTGCTCGTCTGGGTGGCGGGATTTTCACCAAGGCCGCTGACGTCGGTGCCGACCTGGTCGGCAAGGTCGAAGCAGGTATTCCCGAAGACGATCCACGCAACCCGGCCGTGATTGCCGACAACGTGGGCGACAATGTGGGCGACTGCGCCGGCATGGCCGCCGACCTGTTCGAAACCTATGTCGTCACTGTCGGCGCCACCATGGTTCTGACCGCCCTTCTGCTGAAGGGAACGGGCGCGCTGCTCGAACCGCTCATGGCCCTGCCGCTGCTGATCGGCGGCGTCTGCATCGTCACCTCCATCATCGGCACCTACTTCGTGAAGCTGGGCAAGTCGAACAACGTGATGGGCGCGATGTACAAGGGCTTTCTGGTCTCTGCAGTCCTCGCCGTTCCGGCTATCTGGTGGGCCACCGGCTATGCCCTGGGCAGCATGGAGACACTCATTCCTGGTACCGAGTATAACGGCCGCGCGCTGTTCTACTGCTCGCTGCTGGGCCTGATCATCACGGGTCTGATCATCTGGATCACCGAGTACTACACCGGCACCAGCTATCGTCCGGTAAAGTCGATCGCCAAGGCTTCGGAAACTGGCCACGGCACCAACGTGATCCAGGGCCTCGCCATCAGCCTGGAAGCGACTGCCCTGCCAACCATCGTGATCGTTGCCGGCATCATCATTGCCTTCAAGCTGGCAGGCCTGATCGGGATTGCCTATGCGGCAACCGCGATGCTGGCTCTGGCCGGGATGGTCGTGGCGCTCGACGCCTATGGTCCGGTGACCGACAATGCTGGCGGCATCGCCGAAATGGCCGGTCTGGACGATAGCGTCCGCGAAAAGACCGACCTGCTCGACGCCGTTGGCAACACCACCAAGGCCGTGACCAAGGGTTATGCCATCGGTTCAGCCGGTCTCGCCGCGCTGGTGCTCTTTGCTGCCTATACCACCGACCTTCGGGAATTCTTCCCCGATCTGACGGTGAACTTCAGCCTGGAGAACCCGTACGTGATCGTCGGATTGCTGCTTGGCGCTTTGCTCCCGTATCTGTTCGGGGCCATGGGGATGACTGCCGTGGGCCGCGCTGCGGGCGACGTGGTGATCGACGTGCGCGAACAGTTCAAGAGCAACCCCGGCATCATGACCTATGAAAGCAAGCCGGACTATGCCCGGACTGTGGACCTCGTGACCAAGGCGGCGATCAAGGAAATGATCGTTCCGTCGCTGCTGCCGGTTCTTGCTCCGGTCGTGGTCTACTTCGTGATCACCGCAGTCGCAGGCCAGGAAAACGGCTTTGCCGCTCTGGGGGCCCTGCTGCTGGGCGTCATCGTTGGCGGTCTGTTCGTTGCCCTGTCGATGACTTCGGGCGGCGGCGCATGGGACAATGCCAAGAAATACATCGAAGACGGCCACCACGGCGGCAAGGGCAGCGAAGCCCACAAGGCTGCGGTGACCGGCGACACCGTTGGTGATCCTTACAAGGACACCGCCGGTCCAGCCGTGAACCCGATGATCAAGATCACCAACATCGTGGCGCTGCTCTTGCTCGCCGCGCTGGCTGCTGGTCACTGATCAGGGCAAACAGCCCGAACTTCAAACCCCGTCCGGAGCAATCCGGGCGGGGTTTTTGCTGTCCGGTCCATGGGGAAATTAGGTTGCGTCCTGCGACCTATTGACAGTCTCTCTGCCGACCGCAAAGGCGATGGTTATGGAAGAGGAACGCACACCCGAAAGTCTCGTTGCTGGCTTGGTCAAGCTGCTTGAAGTCAAAGACCAAGGGGACGATCAGTTCATTGGTCGCAAAAAACGCGGTGGCATAGGCCGTGTTTTCGGCGGTCAGGTGATTGCCCAGGCCCTGCACGCTGCTGAAATGACCGTGGATCCGTCACGCCCGGCCCATTCATTGCACGCCTATTTCCTGCGCGGTGGCAGCGAAGGGGTGGAGGTAGACTACCGGGTCGAGCGTGACTTCGACGGTGGCTCCTTTTCCAATCGCCGGGTGGTGGCAAGCCAGCAGGGCCGCCCGATCCTGAATCTGACGGCCAGTTTCCAGAAATACGAAGATGGGCTGCATCACGTCGATTCCCCCATGCCCGATGTTCCTCCCCCCGAGGAACTGGAACCAGAGGTCGAGGTCCGGCGTCGCTATGCGGAGCAAGCCCGGCCTGAAGCGCGGCATCATTTTCTTGAACCACGTCCGGTCGAAATGCGCGCGGTCGAGGGGCGGCACTGGATGAACCCCAAGCCTGCGGCACCCCATTCCCATTCCTGGTTCAAAACGGTCGCCTCCTTGCCCGACGATCCTCGCGTTCATCGGGCGATCCTGGCCTATGCCAGCGACATGAGCCTGCTGGGCACCTGCGCCTTGCCCCATGGCCTCAGCTGGGCCCGCGGCGAAGTGATCAGCGCCAGCCTGGATCACGCAGTCTGGTTCCATGAACCTTTCCGGGCCGACGAATGGCTGCTCTATGCTACCGACAGTCCATGGAGCGGATATGGCCGCGGGTTCAACCGCGGCCGCATCTTCAGCCGCGATGGCCGCCTTGTCGCAACTGTCGCGCAGGAAGGCATGATCCGCAAAGTCATCCCCAAGAGCTAAACCGACGCACTCTTGCTCTGCCCGCGCCGCAGGTTAGGCTGCGATAAAACAAGGGGGAGAGGACAATGAAGAAACGAACGATCGTGCTTGGCACGCTTGCAGCCGTTATGGTTGCAAGCGGCGGCTGGTACGCCAGCCTCGACAAGGAAACGCTCGGGTTGCTCGCCGCAATGCCGACGGATCGTGACGTCCTGTTGTGGAAGCAGGATCAGCGCGACGCCGCCTTTCGGGCAATGGACCGCTTGCCAATTCTAGCAGAAGCGCGCGGCATCGCGCCGGCGGCCGCACCGCTGCCGCTGCCGCAGGGCAAGCCGCTCGATATCCCGGGGATCGACCAATACATGGCCGGACAGCGGGCCGCTGGGATCGTGATCCTGCAGGACGGCAAGATCCGTTTCGAACGTTATGGGCTAGGATTTGATGCAAGCGGCCAATGGACCAGCTTCTCGGTCGCCAAATCGTTTACCTCGACTCTGGTCGGCGCGGCAGTCCAGGATGGCTCCATCAAAAGCCTGGATGACAAAGTCAGCCAATATATTCCAGACCTGCGCGGTTCCGCTTATGATGACGTCTCAGTGCGCCAGCTTCTGACGATGAGTTCGGGCGTCAAGTGGAACGAGGACTACGAAGATCCGAATGCGGACGTTGCCAAGTTCAACAACGCCAAACCCGAACCGGGCATCGATGCTACGGTCAGCTACATGCGCAAACTGCCGCGCGCCCATCCTGCAAGCGCAGTCTGGCACTATAACACCGGCGAAACCAACCTGATCGGTGTGCTGGTCTCATCCGCGACGAAGAAGTCTTTGTCAGAATATCTGCAGGAAAAGATCTGGCAGCCCGCGGGCATGGAAGCGCGCGCCACGTGGCTGTTGGGCGCCAGCGGTCATGAAATCGCCGGATGCTGCCTGCAGGCAGCAACCCGGGACTATGCCCGCTTCGGCTTGTTTGTGCTTGCCAATGGCAAGGCCAGTGGAAAGCAGATCGTCCCACCCGACTGGTTCGCGCAGGCAACGATCAAGCAGAAGGATATTGGCCAGCCAGGCCGGGGCTACGGCTATCAATGGTGGACTTACGACGATGGTTCGGTCGCCGCGCAGGGCATCTTTGGCCAAGGCATCTTCATCGACCCCAAGCGGAAGCTGGTAATCGCCAGCAATGCCAATTGGACCAGAGCCACGCTGGGGCCAGAGCCCGAAGCACGCGAAGCATTCTACAAGCAGATCCAGGCTCTGATCGACGCCGGAAAATAGGAAAACGGCGGGGATCGCAGCGGCAATCCCCGCCGGCTGTCTCTAATTGCCGTCGAGCAAGTTGCCGATCGAACCCAGGACCGATCCCTCACCGCGGTTCTGTCCACCACCGCCGGCTGCAGCCAGCATCCGGCCAGCCAGCCTTGCGAAGGGCAACGACTGGATCCATACCCTCCCGGGGCCGCGCAGGCGGGCAAAAAACAGCCCTTCGCCGCCGAACAGCATCGATTTGACCCCACCAACCGTCTGGATGTCAAATTCCACGTCTGGGGTCATCGCCGCGATGCAGCCGGTGTCGACGTGCAACTCTTCGCCTGGTTTGAGCTCGCGTTCGACGATCGTTCCACCCATCTGGACAAAGACCCAACCATCGCCGGTCAGGCGCTGCATGATGAAGCCTTCACCGCCGAACAGACCAGTCAGGATACGGCGCTGGAAGTGGATGCCGATCTCAACCCCGCGGGCGGCTGCAAGAAAGCTGTCCTTCTGACAGACAAGACTTCCGCCCACCTCGCTCAGCTTGATCGGCAGGATCGCACCCGGCACCGGCGCCGAGAAAGCGACACGCGCCTTGCCGCTACCGGTATGGGTATAGACGGTGGTAAACAGACTTTCGCCGGTGACGAGCCGCTTGCCCGCACCCAGCAGCTTGCCCATGAAACCGCCCTCGGCGCCGCGGCCGTCGCCAAACACCGTGCTCATCTGCACCGGCGCGTCTTTCCACACCATGGCCCCGGCCTCGGCAACGGCGCTTTCACCCGGATCGAGTTCAATTTCGAGGAACTGCAGTTCCTGCCCTTTGATCTCGAAATCTATATCGTCAGCCACACTCGGGTTGCGGGTGTGCTGGCTCCACGGACTGGTCATTTACTACTCCTCGTAAATTGGCCGAGTTCGTCCCCTATCCGTGCAGATGGTAGAAATCGTAAACCGTTTGCGCAACTGCCGCGCTAACACCAGGTGCTCGTTGCAAATCTTCCAGCGACGCCGCACGAACCTTGCTCGCTGTGCCAAAATGAAGCAGCAACGCGCGCTTGCGAGCCGGTCCGATGCCGGGAATTTCATCGAGCGGGCTTGCCGCGATGGCGCGGCTGCGCTTTTCCCGGTGAGCGCCAATCGCAAAGCGATGAACCTCGTCACGCAGTCGTTGGAGATGGAACAGCAAGGGCGAGTTGACCGGCAGCATTTTCTCGCGCCCGTCGGGGAAGTGAAACACTTCGCGGCCTTCGCGGCCGTGATGTGGACCCTTGGCTATCGCGATGAGCGGTACGTCTTCGATACCGAGGTCTTCCAAGGTGTCGCGCGCAGCGCTCATCTGCCCCTTGCCCCCGTCGATCAGGACCAGGTCGGGCCACATCCCGCCGTCGCGGTCCGGGTCTTCCTCCTGGACCCGGGCGAAGCGGCGCTGAAACACTTCGCGCATCATCGCGAAGTCATCGTTGGTTTGGGCGGTCTTGATATTCCACTTGCGGTACTGGCCCTTCACAAAGCCTTGCGGCCCGGCGACAATCATTGCGCCCAGGGCATTCGTCCCCTGGATATGGCTGTTGTCGTAAACCTCGATCCGCTGCGGCGGTTCAGGCAGCTCAAGGAACTCGGCCAGTTCGCGGTTGAGCTTCGCCTTGGTACCGCTTTCCGCCAGTCGCCGTTCAAGCGCCTCGACAGCATTACGCCGGGCTTGCTCGATCAGACGGCGACGGTCGCCGCGTTGCGGCACCAAGATCTCGACCTTGCCCCCTGCCCCTTCGCGCAACGCTTCGGCAAGCAGGTCTGCTTCAGGCAGTTCGCGATCAAGAAGAATGCAACGCGGCGGGGGGACTTCCTCATAGAACTGGGCGAGAAAGCTGGTCAGGACCTCTTCCGCTGATAGCCCCTCTGTATGACCGGGGAAGAAGGCGCGGTGGCCCCAGTTCTGGCCGCCGCGGATGAAGAAGGCCTGGATGCCGATATGCCCTCCCTGCTCGGCCAGGGCAAAAATGTCGGCATTGCCTACGCCTTCGGCATTGATCGCCTGGCTGCCCTGAATGAAGGTCGCCGCACGAAGGCGGTCGCGCAGCATCGCTGCGCGCTCGAAATCCAGGTTTTCCGCAGCCTCGGCCATCTGCGTTTCGATCTTGCGCTGCACCGCGCTGGACTTGCCGCCCAGAAAGTCCTTCGCCTCGGCCACCAGTTCCGCATAGCCGGCGGTGTCGATCCGGCCGACGCAGGGGGCCGAGCAGCGCTTGATTTGATAGAGCAGGCACGGCCGGTCGCGCCGGGAAAAGAAGCTGTCGGTACAGGAGCGCAGCAGGAACAGCTTTTGCAGCGCGTTGATCGTGGTGTTGACCGAACCGGCGCTGGCAAAGGGGCCGTAATAATTGCCCTTGGCCTTGCGCGCGCCGCGATGTTTCATGATCCGGGGAAAGTCGTGTTCCGCCCGAAGCAGGATGAAGGGAAAGCTTTTGTCGTCGCGCAGCAGGACGTTGTAAGGCGGGCGATAGCGCTTGATCAGCTGCGCTTCCAACAGCAGCGCTTCGGCCTCGGAATTGGTCGTGACGATCACCATCGAGCGGGTCTGGGCAACCATCCGCTTCAACCGCAGCGGCAAGCGGTCGACCTGGGTATAATTCGCCACCCGGTTTTTCAGGGCGCGAGCCTTACCAACATAAAGCACGTCACCGCGCGCATCGAGCATGCGGTAGACCCCGGGCTTGGGCTTTAGCGTGGCCTGCACCTCCCGGATCGCCGCGACCCCGGCGTCAATATCTGGCTGGCTGCCCTTGATGGTATAGGATGCACGCTCCTCGTTGAAACGTTCGGCGCCTCTCGGGTCGGGCGGAGATCCTGCGGGAGTACGGGCCATCAGCACCAGATAGGCGGTCCGCAGCGACGAAAAAAGGCGCAAGTTGACGGCAATCCCCGGTATGTTAGCCTTTCCGTTCACCGGACCTTACCATCGCAGAGTTACCATCATGTCCTCGCTCCACCTCGTCGACCGTTCGCTGCTCCCGTTATTGGAGCTCATGCCCGCAGGCGCTTTCTCAAACGAGAACCTGCCGCAGATTCGCGTTCAATCAGAACAGCGTTTTGCTTTTCTCGGACAGCCCCTGATCACGCCCGAGGTCAAGGTGATCGATGGCCCGGGCGGCGCATTGGAGATTTACTGGTACGATCCGACCCCGGGGAAGACCGCACGCGCAGCGCTGTTCCACATCCACGGGGGCGGCATGGTGATCGGCTCGGCCAAGTCGATGCAACATGGCCCCGCAGGGATGGCGGCGGCGCTGGGCATACCGGTTGCCTCGGTCGAGTACCGGCTGGCGCCGGAACACCCTTTCCCCGCACCGCAGGAGGATTGCCTGGCCGGGCTTAGGTGGCTCGCGGACAATGCAACCCAACTTGGCGTGGACCCGGCCCGCATCGGGATCGTCGGCGAAAGCGCAGGCGGCGGTCTTGCCGCGGCGACAGCCCTGATGGCGCGGGATCTGAACGGACCTGCCTTGGCCGCGCAGTTCCTGGTATTCCCGATGCTCGACCACCGCACCGGCAGCGAGGAATGTCCGTATGCCAACCCGACGACCGGCGAATTTGTCTGGACGCGGGAAAGCAATCGCTTTGGCTGGGCCGCTCTGCGCGGCGAATATGGCGCAGACGATAGCCGCAAGGGCTGGTTCTCCCCCAGCCTGGCGGAAGATCTTGCGGGATTGCCGCAGACCTGGATTGGAACCGGCAGCCTCGACCTGTTCCTGGACGAAAACCTGGACTACGCCCGCCGTCTCATCGCGGCCGGAGTGGCCGTCGAACTCCATTCTTATCCGGGCGCGATCCATGCCTTCCAGGCGGTCAGCACCAGCCATCTCGCTCAATCGTTCAACCGCGACCTGCTCACTGCCGCAGCGCGTTGGCTTGCGACAACCGACTAGGCGGCCTGGGCATTGCGCCCAGGCCGCCCGTGGTACGTGGTCCAAAGGGGATTACAGACCGCGTACGCCATTCATGTCGATATCGACCACGCGGCCCCGTTCGACCTGGCACTTGAACGAGCCAGAGTCATATCCGCGCATCGACTGATTCCAGCCGCGATAGTCACCACCCCAACCGCTGCCGTAATAGCCATCGCCTCTGCGCCAATCACCACGACGGGTGTCAACTGCGATGCGACCACGCACTTCATAGCCATACCGCGTGTCCCGGACCTGGCGGATGTCGGTCACGTCCGCCCGCCCAAAGCGCTGACTGGCATAACGTTCGGCGGCATAGACGCACTGTTCGACGGCCTGGCGCGGGTTTCCGCGATAACCATAGTTGTAACCGTTGCCATAGCCGGCCCGGTCGTAGCGATAATCGTCATCGCGGTAATAGCCCCGGTCGTTCCGGCTGGCCGCCGACGCCACAGCTGCGATCCCGCCGATGATCAGCGCCCCGGCGATGACATCGCCAACACTCACCCCACCGCGGTCACGGTCGTAATGACGGTATTGGGCAAAGGCCGGGGTTGCCGAAGACATGGCCATCGCGCCAGCCACGGCGGTCCCGACCAGTGCTTTGGACATATTCTTCATAGCGCTCATCCTTTGATAAGCCGGACGGAACTGTCCGGTAACAAGGATGGTCTAGGCCACTTCCCGTGGCACGAAGCTGAACCCGGCGGTTATCCAGGGTTCATATTCAGGCACCTTTTCCTGAACAAACAGAGCCAAGGATCGGTCGGAATCCCAACCGATCCTCCGGAAATTCAGCGCGACGGAACGGAAAGTCCGGTCCACTGCGCAAGGAAGGCGAGGATATCGGAGTTTTCCGCGACAACCTTATCCGTCGGCTTGCCCGCCCCATGACCGGCACGGGTTTCAATCCGGATCAGGTGCGGTTTGCCGTCCGGATTCGCCGCCTGCAGTGCAGCAGTGTATTTGAAGCTGTGTCCCGGGACGACGCGGTCATCAGTATCGGCGGTGGTCACTAACATTGCTGGATATTCTACGCCGGTTCGAATGTTGTGATAGGGCGAATAGGCCCGCAGGACACGCCAATCGGCCTCCTTGCTGGGATAGCCATAATCGTCGACCCAATAGCGGCCCGCGGTGAATCGATCGAAGCGCAGCATGTCCATCACGCCGACTGCTGCATTGCCAGCGGCAAACAGGTCCGGGCGCTGGTTAACCACCGCACCGACCAACAGACCACCGTTCGATCCGCCTTGAACGGCCAGACCACCCAGCGGGGTAATCCCTTGGGCAATCAGGAATTCGCCAGCGGCGATGAAGTCGTCAAAGACGTTCTGCTTGTTGGCCAGGCGTCCGCCATCGTGCCACGCCTTGCCGTATTCTCCGCCGCCACGCAGATTGGCCATGGCAAAAGCACCGCCGGCCTCAAGCCAAGCCATCCGCACAGCAGAAAAGCCGGGCGTCAGTGAAATATCGAAACCACCGTAGCCATAGAGCAAGGTTGGCACTGGCTTGCCTGCGGCGACCACGCTCTTTTTGCGGACGATGAACATCGGCACCCGGGTGCCGTCCTTGGACGCATAGAACTGCTGTTCATCCTGATAGTCTTCTGGATTGAAGGTCAGCTTCGGCTGCGCAAAAACCGTGCTCTGGCCGGTTGAACTGTCAAAACGAAAGATCGCACCGGGCTGGTTGAAACTGGAGAACGAATAGAAAGTCTCAGGATCACCGGGCTTGCCAGCAAAGCCGGACGCGGTACCGATCGCGTTAAGCGTGATTTGCCGGACCGGCTTTCCGTCAAGCGAAACGACCTCGGCTTTCGACGCTGCATCCTTCAGATACCCGAGAATCAACCGGTTGCCCACGATCTGTGCCCGCTCCAGCGTTTCTTCGCGTTCCGGCACCAGATCGGTGAACTGGGCACCGGCCACGCCTTTGGAAAGGTCAACCTTGACCACCTTCAGCCGCGGGGCACCCTTGTTGGTTATGAAGTAGAGGGTGTCTCCCATGCCATCGATCAGGCGCCAATCGTGCTCAAGCCCCTTGATCAACGTTTCCGGGTTGCTCCACTTGCCGCCACGCAGCCGCTTCACATGCACTTCGTACCGGCTGTCCGTGCCCTGCGAGGACGTAATCACCATCCAGCGGCCGTCATGCGTAACCTCAGCGCCGTGACCCAGTTTCGGGCGGTCGGGCGTGGAATAGACCAGTTGATCGGCTGACTGCGGCGTTCCGATCTTGTGGAAGTAAACCGCCTGGTTGGTGTTGAGCGACTGGAACTCCTTGCCCTTCTCCGGCTGTGGGAAACGCGAATAGAGGAAACCCGAATTGCCGATCCACGAGATGCCGGTGAATTTGGCCCACTTGATCTCGTCGGTCAGCACCTTGCCCGTGGCCACGTCGAGCAAGCGGATCGTGCGCCAGTCAGAGCCGCCATCCTGGATCGAATAGGCCAGCAATTTGCCGTTGTCGGAAGGCTCCCAGTCCGCCAGGGCTGTTGCCCCGTCCTTGGCCCAGCCATTCGGGTCCAGCAGCAAGCGCGGCGTGCCGTTCAAGCCTTGCCGAACGAACAGCTGCGATTGGTTCTGCAACCCGGAATTGCGCATGTAGAAGTAGTTCGCACCCGCCTTTTGCGGCAGGCCGAACCGTTCGTAATCCATCAGCGCTTTGATCCGCTGGGAAAACCAGTCGCGTTGCGGCAATTCGGAGAGATAGGCCTGCGTGACCCCGTTCTGCTGTTCGACCCAGGCGGCGACCGCTGGATCGGTGCGGACATCGTTTTCCAGCCAACGATAGGGATCGGCAATCCGTTCACCAAACTGCGTTTCCGCAATTTCGCCCTTGCTGGTTTGGGGATAGGTCAATTTCATATCCTGGGCGCTCACGGCAACGGCAGATACGGCGAACAGGGCACCAACCAGGGTGCGGGCGCGAAAGGTCACGGAAGTCTCCCCAAATGCAAAAAGCGAGAGCCAGCCTAGCGCTTGCCCCCGCCTTTGCAATTCGTCGTTCGACGAAAGGCGCCTATCGATTAGGCAGCCTCTTCCTCGCCGGTGAAGACCGGACCAGAGTCCTGGCCCTTGGCCGAGGTGTCGCGATCAACCAATTCGATGACGGCCATCGGGGCAGCGTCCGAAGCGCGAACGCCGGCCTTGATCACGCGGGTGTAGCCACCGTTGCGGTCGGCATAGCGAGTAGCCAGAACGTCAAACAGCTTAACCAGCTGCGCATCGTCAAGGAGACGCGCATGGGCCAGACGGCGGTTGGAAAGACCACCGTGCTTCGCCAGCGTGATCAGCTTTTCAACGTAAGGACGCAGTTCGCGGGCCTTCGGCAGGGTCGTGCTGATCTGCTCATGCTTGATCAGCGCTGCAGCCATGTTGCGGAACAGGGCCTTGCGGTGGCTGGAGGTGCGGTTCAGCTTGCGACCGCCATACTTGTGACGCATGTTTTTTCCTTCGTTCGTAGGGGGCCCGTGTCAGGTAGCCCGATCCTGGCAACGCTTGCGGCGGTTACCGTGCCGTAACGGGGCGCCTGACGGCGCCCCCGATCCGGTTTAGCCCAGCAGCTCCTGTTCGAGCTTCTTGGCCATCTCTTCGATGTTCTCAGGCGGCCAGCCCGGGATGTCCATGCCCAGGCGCAAGCCCATCGAGCTCAGGACTTCCTTGATCTCGTTGAGCGACTTGCGACCGAAGTTCGGCGTGCGGAGCATCTCGGCCTCGGTCTTCTGGACCAAGTCGCCGATGTAGATGATGTTGTCGTTCTTGAGGCAGTTGGCCGAACGGACCGACAGTTCCAGTTCGTCCACCTTCTTGAGAAGGTAGCGATTGAGCTGGTTGGCATCGCTTTCATCAGCCGGAGCCGAGGCAGCCATGCCGATCATCGGCGAAGCACCCATCGGCACTGCATCTTCGAAGTGGACGAAGAGCGAGAGCTGATCCTGAAGAATGCGCGCAGCATAGGCCACGGCATCTTCCGGGGTAACCGTACCGTCGGTTTCGACAGTCAGGCTCAGCTTGTCGTAGTCCAGCTCCTGGCCGATACGCGCGTTATCGACCTTGTAGGAAACCTGACGGACCGGCGAATAGAACGAGTCGACCGGAATAAGGCCGATCGGCGCGTCAACCGGACGGTTCGACACGGCGGGGACATAACCCTTGCCGGTGTCAGCGGTCAGTTCCATGTTGAAAGTGGCGCCCTCGTCGAGATGACAGATCACCAGATCCTTGTTCATCACTTCGATGTCGCCGGAAACGGCAATGTCACCAGCCTTCACTTCAGCCGGGCCAGTGGCCGACAGTTGCAAGCGCTTCGGGCCTTCGCCCTGCATCTTCAGTGCGATCTGCTTCACGTTCAGGACGATGTCGGTAACGTCTTCACGCACACCGGCCAGCGACGAAAATTCGTGCAACACATTTTCAATTTTGATCGAAGTGATCGCAGCACCCTGAAGCGACGAAAGCAGTACGCGGCGTAGTGCGTTGCCAAGCGTCAGACCAAAGCCACGCTCAAGCGGCTCGGCAACGAAAGTTGCGCGGCGGCTAGCGTCGGGGCCGGACTTTACTTCCAGGCTGCTGGGCTTTTTCAGTTCCTGCCAGTTCTTGATATTGACAGTCATGGACGTCCCCTTGGGGTTATGTTCTGGCGGGAACGGTCGCAATCCTCGCACCGAGGAACCGCGACCGATCCGAAACCGCGATCAGGCCATTGGCCCGACCGCGAACGGCAAATCAGACGCGGCGACGCTTCGACGGCCGCACGCCATTGTGCGGGATCGGGGTGACGTCGCGGATCGAAGTGATGGTGAAGCCCACGGCCTGAAGAGCGCGAAGAGCGCTTTCACGGCCCGAGCCCGGCCCCTTCACCTCGACTTCAAGGGTGCGCACGCCGTGTTCGGCGGCCTTCTTGCCAGCATCGTCGGCAGCCACCTGAGCGGCATAGGGGGTCGACTTGCGGCTGCCCTTGAAACCCATCATGCCGGCAGAGGACCACGAAATGGCGTTGCCCTGGGCGTCAGTGATGGTGATCATGGTGTTGTTGAAGCTGGCATTCACATGCGCGATGCCACTGGTGATGTTCTTCCGCTCGCGGCGCTTAATGCGCTGGGGTTCGCGTGCCATGGTGTCTATCCTGTCAAAATAAGCAATGAGACGGCGTAAGGCTGGTTAGCCGTCCGCTTACTTCTTCTTGCCGGCGATTGGCTTGGCCTTGCCCTTGCGGGTCCGGGCGTTGGTGTGCGTACGCTGACCGCGGACCGGCAGGCCCTTGCGGTGACGCAGGCCGCGGTAGCAGGCCAGGTCCATCAGACGCTTGATGTTCATCGCGGTTTCGCGACGCAGGTCACCTTCAACAGTGTGATCTGCGTCGATCGTTTCGCGGATGTGCAGCACTTCCTGGTCGCTCAGATCAGCAACGCGGCGCGTGTGATCGATGCCAAGCTTGTCGACGATCTGGCGGGCCTTGAAAGAGCCAATGCCATGAATGTAGGTGAGCGCAATGATTACGCGCTTGTTGGTGGGGATATTGACCCCGGCAATACGAGCCACTTAATTCTCCATGCTCCACAGAAGGCAGCGAGTGCAGCCCCCTATCTCAACGCTTCACTTTCAAAACGGCAAAAAGCCTGGTTGGCGCGCCTTAAGCTTTCGCCTGCCAGACTGAACCCGTCCTTTCGAGTGAATGGGCCGCTTAAGGCGATTCGCGGCCTATGTCAACGCCCCCGCTACGGAGCAAAATCGTTCACTGGCGCGCGCTGAAACGCCTAAACAGAAAGCGCCCGTTCAATTGCCGCAGTCACCTGGTCGATATCAGCCATGCCGTTAACCCGCGTCACGATCCCGCGAGCATCATAGATCGGAAGGATAGGCGCAGTCTTGGCACGATACTCGGCCATGCGCGTGCGCACCGTTTCCTCGTTATCATCCGGGCGACGTTTGAATTCGGTGCTCCCGCACTTATCACATACACCTGCCTGGTTTGGCTGTTCGAACTTGTCGTGATAGCCTTTGCCGCAATTGGCACAGGTGAAACGGCCGCAAATCCGCTCGACCAAGGCATCCTCGTCGACCTCGAGTTCGATGACGCGGTCCAGTCCGCGCCCCCGGTCGGACAGCAATGCATCAAGCGATTCGGCCTGCGCTGCCGTGCGGGGATATCCGTCAAAGATCGCACCCGTGCCTGCGCCCATCGCGTCCAGTTCTTCGCCAATCAAGGCGGAGACGATCTGATCCGACACGAGTTCGCCACGTTCCATTACGGCCTTAGCTTGCAGGCCCACCGGCGTTCCTGCCTTGACCGCAGCGCGCAGCATGTCACCGGTCGAAAGCTGGCGCATGCCAAATTTCTCGACGAGACGCTGTGCCTGGGTGCCCTTCCCGGCTCCGGGCGGTCCGAGCAGAATGATGTTCACGACAGTTCCTCTCCCTCTGTGCGGGTCAGCGCATCCGGCCCTTGAGCTTGGCCTTCTTGATCAGGTCGCCGTATTGGTGAGCGAGCAGGTGCGACTGAATCTGGGTAATCGTATCGACCGTCACGTTCACGACGATGAGCAGGCTGGTACCGCCGGCAAAGAACAGGCCAACGCCGGTCTGCGCAATGACCCATTCCGGGACCACGCAAACAACCGTAAGATAGATCGCACCGATCACGCTGATGCGGGTCAGAACATAATCGAGATAAGTGGCCGTGCTCTTGCCAGGACGAATGCCCGGAATGAAGCCGCCGTTGCGCTTCAGGTTCTCGGCTGTCTCTTCAGGATTGAATACCACGGCGGTGTAGAAGAACGTGAAGAAGATAATGCCCAGCGCATAGAGCAGCATGAACACCGGCTTGCCGTGGCCGAGATACTGGTTGATCCCGACAATAAACGAACCCCAGGCCGAATCCGGCGAGATGGAATTACCGGCGAACTGAGTGATAGTCAGCGGCAAAAGCAACAGCGAGCTGGCGAAAATCGGAGGAATGACACCGGCCGTGTTGAGCTTCAAAGGCAAGTGGCTGCGATCAGCCTGCATCATGCCATTCTGACTGGCGCGCTTCGGATACTGGATCAGCAGCCGCCGCGTCGCACGCTCCATGAAACAGATGGTCAGGATCAAACCAATCAGCAGAGCAATCAAGCCAACAATCAGGAAACCGGAGATAGAGCCCGTCCGACCACCCTCGAACAGGTTCGAGATGAAAGTGGGCATCTGCGCAACAATGCCGGCCATGATGATCAGAGACGTACCGTTGCCGATACCGCGGCTGGTGATCTGTTCGCCCAGCCACAGCAGGAACATCGTGCCCCCGACGAGCGAAACCAACCCGGCCACGTAGAACAGCGGGCCCGGATCAATCGCAAAGCCTTGAACTTCTGCCGCACGAAGCGCTGCATAGCCCTGGATAATGGCCAGAAAAACCGCACCATAGCGGGAATACTGGTTCAGCTTGCGACGCCCGCTTTCGCCTTCCTTCTTCAGCGCCATTAACGAAGGATGGAGCGATGCAGCCAACTGCACAACGATCGATGACGTAATGTAAGGCATTACGCCCAACGTAATCAGGCTGTACTGCGAGAGCGCGCCGCCCGAAAACATGTTGAAGAAGTCCAGCACCCCGCCCGCATTGCGCTCAAGGAACTGCTTCAGCGCAATCGGGTTGATCCCAGGCAAGGGCACGAAGCTCAGAAACCGGAACACGATCAGCGCTCCGACCGTGAACCAAATGCGCTTTTTGAGTTCAGTCGCCTTCGAGAAGTTGGCGAGACTGAGATTGCTCGCGATATTGTCGGCGCGTGATGCCATCGGGATATTAGCCTTGCTGTGGGTCCGCTCTGAAGCGCGTATCAGCGCCATATAGGGACGAACCGGCCATGTCGAACCCCCTGGACACACAATCCCCGCAGCCGGCAAACCGGCGACGGGGATTGCGGAACTGGATTACTTAGCAGCTTTGTTTGCTTCGCGGCGGGCCGTCTTCTTTTCATGCTCGCTCGGCTGAGCGGCGGGAAGTTCAACCGAACCGCCAGCCTTTTCGACGGCGGCCTTGGCACCGGCCGAAACACCGTCAACGGCAAACTTGGCCTTGGCAGTGAATTCACCCTTGCCGAGCAGGCGCACGCCATCCTTGCCACCACGGGCCAGACCGGCGTTCTTCAACGCGGTGTGATCAATCACGGCCTTTGCATCGAGCTTGCCAGCATCGATCGCCTTCTGGACCAGGCCCAGATTCACTTCGGCATAATCCTTGGCGAAAATGTTGTTGAAGCCGCGCTTCGGGATGCGCATGTGCAGCGGCATCTGACCGCCTTCAAAACCGTTTACCGAAACGCCAGAACGTGCCTTCGCACCCTTCTGGCCGCGCCCAGCGGTTTTGCCCTTGCCCGAACCGATACCACGGCCAACGCGCATGCGCCCCTTGCGGGCACCTGCATTGTCACGAATTTCATTCAATTTCATAATATGCACTCGCTTTCGCTTTTGTCGCGCTGATAGGAGGCGCGCGCATAGGCCATGGCGCCACGAATGTCACCCCTTTTTCCAACACCCCATTGCCGGCCATCGTGCCGCAACCTCTCACGGGCCTCCCCCAAGATGCCAAGGGACCAACCTGAGCAATTGCAGAGCAATAAAAAAGCCCCGGCACAAAGGCCGGGGCTTTCAATTACTCCCATGGAACAACGGTCAGTCGACCACGGCTACCATGTGGGGAAGCTTGGCAATCGCGCCGCGGACTTCCGGCGTATCCTCCAGTTCAACCACGCGGTGCATTTTGCCCAGGCCCAGGCCGATCAGAATCTTCTTCTGGCTTTCCGGGCGACGGATCGGCGAACCGATCTGCTTGATCTTGATCTTCGCCATGGTGATTACTCCACAATCGCGTCAGCAGCGGCCTCGGCCTCCGCCGCGCTGGCACCGCCACGACCGAGCAGGTCGGCAACCTTCTTGCCACGACGCTGGGCCACCGACTTCGGCGAAGTCTGGTCGGTCAGCGCGTCAAAGGTAGCGCGGATCATGTTGTACGGGTTCGACGTGCCGACCGACTTGGTCACAACGTCTGCCACGCCCAGGCTTTCGAAAACGGCGCGCATCGGACCACCGGCGATGATGCCAGTACCGGCAGGAGCCGAACGGACGTTCACCTTGCCCGCACCGAAACGGCCCTTCCCGTCGTGATGCAGGGTACGGCCTTCCTTCAGCGGAACGCGAACCATCTTCTTCTTGGCCGAAGCGGTAGCCTTGGTGATGGCTTCCGGCACTTCGCGAGCCTTGCCATGGCCAAAGCCGACACGGCCCTTGCCATCGCCGACCACGACCAGAGCAGCAAAGCCAAAGCGCTTACCACCCTTAACGGTCTTGGAGACGCGGTTGATGTGGACGAGCTTTTCGATCAGCTCCTCGCCACCTTCCTCGTCACCACGACCACGGCGATCATCACGGCGGCCACGGCCACCACGATCGCCACGCTCACCGCCGCGACCACGGCCACGACCACGGCCTTCACGGGCTTCACCGCCGGTGTCGCCACCTTGCTGAGCTTCAGCCGCGATCGGCTGTTCAGCCTGCACTTCTGCGTTGTTGGTTTCGTCAGCCATCTTAGAACTCCAGCCCGCCTTCACGGGCGGCATCGGCCAGCGCCTTGACGCGACCATGGAACAGGAAACCGCCGCGATCGAACACGACAGTGGTCACGCCAGCCTTCTTGGCAGCTTCGGCAAGCGCTTTGCCAACCTCGGCAGCGGCATCGACAGTCGCGCCCGACTTGCCAAGCGAGTTGGCTGCAACAACGGTGCGGCCGGCCGCATCGTCGATGATCTGGGCGTAGATGTGACGGCCCGAGCGATGCACCGAAAGCCGAGGACGGCCACCGGCACGCGCCTTGAGGGCGGTGCGCACGCGCCGACGACGGCGCTCGAAAAGAGACAGCTTGGCCATTACTTCTTCTTCCCTTCCTTACGGAAGATGAACTCGCCGCGGTACTTGATGCCCTTGCCCTTATAGGGTTCAGGCTTGCGCCACCGGCGAATCTCGGCCGCAACCTGGCCGACCTTCTGCTTGTCGATACCCGAAATCTCGATCGTGGTGTTGTCAGGCGTCTTGATTTCGATGCCTTCCGGCACTGCGAAATCGACGTCATGGCTGTAACCGAGCTGCAGCTTCAGGTTCTTGCCCTGAGCATTGGCGCGGTAACCGACACCGGTGATTTCAAGCACCTTGGTGTAACCCTGGGTCACCCCGGTGACCAGGTTATCAACCAGCGTACGCTGCATGCCCCAAAAAGCACGAGCCTGCTTGCTATCGTTACCCGGCTTCACAATGATCGCATCGCCATCAACAGTGTAGCTGATTTCATCACGCAAGCCGAGCGTCAGGGTTCCCTTGGGACCCTTCACGGTCAGGATGCCATTCGCGATTTCGGCGGTTACGCCGCTCGGAATGGATACGGGACGTTTACCGATGCGGCTCATCAGAACACCTCCGCCAGCACTTCGCCACCGACGTTGTGGGCGCGCGCTTCGGCATCCGAAAGCACGCCGCGCGGCGTCGAAACGATGGTGATGCCCAGGCCGTTGCGGATCACGGGAAGTTCCTTGGAACCCGAGTAGACGCGGCGGCCAGGCTTGGAGACGCGGGCGACGTGCTTGATAGCCGGTTCGCCTTCGAAATACTTCAGCTCGATGCGCAGCTGCGGGTGGGCGCCGGTAGCGTCCTCCGAAAAGCCACGAATATAGCCTTCACGCTGGAGCACTTCGAGCACGTTGGCACGAAGCTTGGAAGCCGGCGAAAGGACGGAGTCCTTCTTGGCCCGCTGCCCGTTGCGGATACGGGTGAGCATATCACCCAGGGGATCGGTCATTGCCATCCTAGTTACCCCTTACCAGCTCGACTTGGTCACGCCGGGGA
>JBKHWO010000013.1:0-118563 GCA_046566485.1 Alphaproteobacteria bacterium
GGTTCGACCGCTGGCAGACGGGGCGGGGCACCCGACCAGAAACGCGACTGCCGGTCCATTTCGGCTGGCTGGTCGCGCTATGCTATCTGGGCACCTTCAGCCATCCGTTGTTTGACTGGTTCAACACCTATGGCATTCGCCTGCTCGAACCGTTTTCCTCGCGCTGGTTCTATGGCGACACGCTGTTCATCATCGATATCTGGATCCTGATCGCGCTGGGTACCGGACTGTGGCGTTCGCGCCGGCGTGAGCGCGAAAACAAGCCGCAATGGGCGTTTCCGGCCCAAATTGCGCTGACCGTGGTCGTTGCCTATGTCGGGTTGAACATGGCGATCAGCCGCGCCAGCGTCGCGGCGGTGCGGGCAATCGATCCGCAGATCGACCTGGCCGTGGCCAGCCCGGTCCCGTTTGCCTTCTGGCGGCGGGACGTTCTCTGGCGCTCTGACGATGGCTATTATGGGACGATCCCGTGTGACTTTGCCCAGTGCCAGCGTTACCCCCGGGTCATTCGCAAGACCGAAATGGCAGACCCGCGCATTGGCGAATTTTCGGCAGGTAATCCGGCCGTGCAGGCGTTCCTGTTCTGGAGCCGGATGCCGGTCGCTGAAACGGGCCCAAAGGGCATATTGCTGAAAGACCAGCGCTTCATGGATAGCCCGGCCAGAAGCAACTTTACGGTCGAATTGAAACCCCGCTGATGCCTGTTTCAAGTCTTGTCTGGCTGCGCCGCGACCTGCGGCTGGCCGATCATGCGGCGCTTGTCGCGGCCTGTGCCGCTGGCCCGGTGATTCCGGTCTATGTGCTGGATGATGAAACCGCGGCCCACCGCCGGATGGGCGGGGCCAGCCGCTGGTGGCTGCATCATTCGCTTGCTGCCTTGGACAAGGCGCTGCGCGAGAAGGGTTCGCGCCTGATCCTGCGTCGCGGCAAAAGCGACGAAGCGCTCGCTGCGGTAGCGGCCGAGACGGGCGCCCAGGCAGTCCATGCGCTGCACCATTACGAACCGTGGTGGCGTAATGCCGAACGTGCCGTGGCGAAGCGGCTGACCCTGCACTTGCACCACGGCAATTACCTTGCGCCTCCGGGAACGATCCTCAGTGGCTCGGGCACCCCGTACAAGATCTACACGCCGTTCTGGCGCGCGCTGAGCGAGCGTTTGCCGCCTGCCGCACCATTGCCGGTTCCGTCGACCATTCCCGCGCTCGAAGACTGGCCAGCGAGCGACCGGCTTGAAAGCTGGAACCTCCTCCCCACCAAACCTGACTGGGCAGAGGGTTTCCGTGAGGAATGGACCCCGGGTGAGGCCGGGGCATTGGGGCGGCTCGATCAGTTCGTTGCGCGTGCGGCAAAGTACGAGGCGCGGCGCAACCTTCCTGCTGTGGAAGGCACCTCGCGCCTGTCGCCGCATCTGGCCTTCGGAGAAATTTCTCCGGCAACGATCTGGCACCGCGTGGCCAATCTTGGCGGCTCCACCGCGACGTTCCTGAGGGAGCTGGGGTGGCGGGACTATGCCCAGAACGTGATCCTGCAACTTCCGGACTATGGCGCACGCAATGCCAAGGCGGAATTCGACCGCCTGGCGTGGCGGACCGGACCAGAGGCCGAAGCGGACCTGGCCGCGTGGCAACAGGGCCGCACCGGCTATCCGATCGTCGATGCCGGGATGCGGCAGTTGTGGCACACCGGGTGGATGCACAACCGGGTGCGGATGATCGTTGCCAGCTTCCTGATCAAGCACCTGCTAATCGATTGGCGGCGGGGTGAGCAGTGGTTCTGGGATACGCTGGTCGATGCCGATTACGGCCAGAACGCGGTGAACTGGCAATGGAGCGCGGGTAGCGGGGTCGACGCCAACATGTTCGTCCGGATCATGGCTCCGCTCAGCCAATCCGACAAATTCGACGCCGGAGAATATATTCGCCGCTGGGTGCCCGAGCTGTCCCATTTGCCCGATGGTGCCATCCACGACCCGCAATTGCCGGTCAGGGGCTATCCGCGCAAAGTGATTGGCCACGCCGAAGGCCGCGCCCGTGCGCTGGCCGCCTGGAGTGCTTTGAAGGGCTAGGGGATGGTGCCCGGAGGCGGATTCGAACCACCGACACGCGGATTTTCAATCCGCTGCTCTACCAACTGAGCTATCCGGGCATCGCCTGAGCTGCGATCCAAGGGATCGGCCAGCGACTGGAAGCGCGCCTATGGCGAAGCAAAGCGCGCTTGGCAAGAGCCTTTCAGGCCTTTCCTTCGTCTTCATCCAAAGCCGGCGGGCCGGGGATCGCGTAACCGTCGGCAAGCCAGCGCGTCAGGTCGCGGTCCTTGCACCGGGTGGAGCAGAACGGACTGTGCTGTTCGCTGCGCGGTTTGCCGCAGACTGGACATTTTCTCGCAAGGGTCATGGGGCCACCGCCTGCGCGAAAGCGGCATGTGGTGCAAGAGCTGGATCATCCTTCCAGCGGATAATCCGTCCTGTGCGGCGGGCAAGTTCCGTCTCCCAGGTGGTGGTCACGGCGGCATGAACCGCCGGGTGGGCGGTCAGCAGCAGAGCGCCGGATGCGGTGACCAGTTCAGCGCGGCGCAGCAGCAGGCGGGCGGCGGTACCGACCGGATCGAGCATGGCGCGTTGGAGCAAGGAGGGGCGCTCGAGCTTCGCGACAAGCTGCACCAGGCCAAAGCCGTTCATCGCCGTGCGCTCGTGCGGCCAGCCGGAAAGGGCCGCAGCCAGCGCCTCGTCGACCGCTTTGCGGTCCTCCTTTTCCTGGAGTGTCGGGAAATCGATACCGATCGAACCGGCAAGGTCGAAACGGCGCACGGCCGCCGCGATGGCCGGAACTGCCGCAAGGGCCAACCCGCGCGGCGGGAGATCCCCGTCGATGTCGATGACAGTCAAGGCAGGGGTGGGCGAAATGGTCAGCTTGCCACCGGCAAAGTCGATTTCACCATCTGCAGCTTCGCTTACCAGTTCTTCCCACAAGCCGGTCGGGAAATGCGCGACCAGCGTGCCGCCAAGGTATGCTGCAAGCCCGGGAGCAGGGCGTTTTGCGGCCTCTGTCGGCCGGGCCTGGGCGCGTTTCAAGCGGCCCCGCTCGGCCATCGCGCTGCGGGTTACCTGCAAACGGATCGGGGCTCCTTCACCGGCATCCCGGGGCAAGCCATCGACCAGCGCTTCCTCTCCGCTGGCAAAACGGGCCGTGCCGCGCCTGGAACCGGTGCTGCGGGCGATCAGCGTTGCATCGTCGACTAAGCCAGCTTCCAGCCCGCCGGGCCAGCGCAGCCGCGCGGCAACCACTTCTCCGCGATCAAGCAGGATGGCGCGTTCCTCGCCGATCCCGTTCTCGATCAGCCACTCAGCCAAGGGGGAACCCCGCAGCTTTGAGGAGGGCGCGGGTTTCGAACAAGGGCAGCCCCATGACGCCCGAATGGCTGCCACCGATCCAGGCAATCAATCCTTCGGCGCTGCCCTGGATCGCATATCCGCCAGCTTTGCCATGCCATTCACCGCCCGCGATGTACGCGTCGATCTCGGCGCCTGAGAGCGGTTTGAACCGGACGATCGTTTCGGACAGGCGCTCGCGCAAGGTCCCGTCCGGATATTTCAGAGCGACAGCGGAAAGCACGCGGTGGCGCCGGCCGGACATCAGTTCCAGGCAGTGGCGCGCGGTCGCTTCATCTTCGGCCTTGGGCAGAATCCGGCGGCCCAGCGCGACGACCGTATCTCCGGCCAGCACAAAGGCGCCATCGCCCGCGATGCCATGGGCCTTTTCGCGGGCCATGCGCACCGCGTAGGGGCGGGGCTGCTCGTTCTTGTGCGGCGTTTCGTCGATCTCGGCAGCGGCAATGCGCTGAGGTTCGATCCCCAGCCGCGCGATCAGTTCGCGGCGGCGCGGGGACGAGCTGCCAAGGATCAGGGAAAAGTTGGTCAAATCAGCCGAACTGGCCGGGGCCACCGCGGCCCGGCATGAAGCGATAGGTGATCCGGCCCTTGGTCAGGTCATAGGGGGTCAGCTCGACCAGCACTTCGTCGCCCACCAGCACGCGGATGCGGTTCTTGCGCATCTTGCCAGCGGTGTGGCCAAGGATTTCATGATCGTTTTCCAGGCGGACGCGGAACATCGCATTGGGCAGCAGTTCAACCACTGTGCCCCGCATTTCGAGCAGTTCTTCCTTCGCCATTCGCGCCTGTATTCCGTCTCTAGTTTGGTCTGATTGCGGCGCGCCATAGCGGCGGAATGGCAAAAAGGGAAGCCTTTGCGCTTATCGGCTTCGGTTCTGCGAAACGACAATTTGATACGATGGGCGGCATTGCCTTTGATCGGTGCCTGGGTCAGTTACCCCAGCCGGGACGAGGATTGTTCTGGCCTTTCGACGTTCAAGCGAGTTCCCCATCATCATGCGCAATTTGACTGCAATCTATTTGGCGTTGTTCGCCACTCCGGCTGTTGCGGGCGAGCCTGCGGCAGAGCAACCTGCGTCGAGCGCAGCGGTTGACCAGGCGATAGAGCAGGCGGAAGACGAGTCGCCGGTGTCGAACGAGGGCAATATTGTTGTGGTTGCAACGCGGTTTGGCGGCCAGATCGACACCCCGCAGGCACCAATTGCAACCTTTGATGAAGCGGAAATCCAGGCGCTTGGCGCTTCCTCGATTTCCGAACTGCTGGCCCGCGTCAGCCCGCAAACCAACTCAGGCCGCGGACGCGGTGGCGGCGGACAGCCGGTTATTCTGGTTAATGGCCAGCGGATCACCAATTTCCGCGAAATGCGCAATTATCCGCCTGAAGCGATCAAGCGGGTTGAGATCCTGCCCGAAGAGGTCGGACTGCGGTATGGCTTCCCGCCCAACTCGCGCGTCGTGAACCTGATCCTTAAGGACAATTACTCGAATCGCCGGGCCGAAGTGGATTACGCAATCCCGACCCGCGGCGGCTTCAGTGAAATGGAGCTTGAAGCGACGCTGCTCAAGATCCGCAAGCTCAACCGCTTCACCGTGACTGCAAAGGCTGGAGATACCAGCCCACTGTTCGAAAGCGAGCGTGATCTGGTCCAGCCAGCCGGTTCGCGTCCGGCGGTGGTGACGGATCCAGAGCCTGCCGCGTTTCGCAGCTTGATCGCGGATTCCAAGAGCTATGGCCTCAACGCTGCATGGACCAAGGGGCTGGGCAAGGACGGAACCGGCGGTGCGGTGACAGTCAGCGCCGAGGCAAACCGCAACGACAGCCTGGCCTGGTCCGGACTCGATACGGTTGTGCTGAGCGATCCTGCCGGACGGACGGCGCTGCGCAGCTTGCCCGATCCCTTGCTGCGCAAGACCCGCAGCACGACTGTGGCCGGAGGGGTGGGCTACAACATCAGTCTGGGACGCTGGCAGTTCACCGCAACAGTCGACGCAAACCATGCGGAAACCGACAGCAGGTTCGACCGCCGAGCGAACACCGCGAGCCTGGTGGCTCAGGCGGCAAGCGGTTCTTTGCCCGTTCTCGGTCCGCTTCCGGCCCTGCCGGATGCTGGCTTTGACACGACCACCAGCAACACCGACAGCGTGACCTCGCTGGTGACTTTGGTTGGCCCCCCCGTGCGCCTGCCGGGTGGTGAGATCAGCACGACAGTCAAGGCAGGTTACGGCTGGTCCGGGATCGACAGCACCGATAGCCGGAGCAGCGCCGGTCCCGTCAGCCTGTCGCGCGGCGATCTGTCTTTCGGCACCAATGTGGCGGTGCCGCTCACCAGCCGCCGCGAAAACTTCGGCGCCGGAGTGGGTGATATTACAGCCAATTTCAGCGCCGGTTGGAACCATCTGACCGACTTTGGCGACCTGACCGATTGGACCGTCGGGCTGACCTGGGCTCCGACCGAGAAGCTCAATCTGCAGGGCAGCTATATCGTCAACCAGGCGGCGCCGTCGCTTGGCCAGTTGGGCAGTCCGCAAACCATCACTTTCAACGTTCCGGTCTATGACTTTTCACGCGGGGAAACCGTGCAGGTCAGCGTGATCGGCGGCGGGAACCGGGCGCTGAAGCGGGAGCAGCAACGCGACATCAAGCTGTCGGCGACCTGGACCTTGCCGTTCCTGCAGAATTCGAATCTGCTGGTGGAATGGTTCCGGAACCGTTCGAATGACGTAACCGCGTCGTTTCCCTTGCTGACCCCGGAAATCGAGGCCGCTTTCCCGGGCCGCGTGCAGCGCGATGCCGGGGGCCGACTGGTCTCCATCGACCAGCGTCCAATCCCGCTCGCCGTCCAGGAAAGCCAGCGTCTGCGCTGGGGCTTCAACCTTTCGGGAGGGCTGGGCAAGCAAGCCGAAGGCGGCGGTCCGATGGGTGGCCCGGTCCGTGCAGGCGCAAGCCCGCGCGGCGGCGGTGTGCGCATGGGCGGCGGCGGTCCCCGCGGCGGCTTCATGGGTCCGATGTTTGGTGGCGGGTCGATGCCGGGGCGGTGGAGCCTGGGTCTGTTCCACACGGTCCAGTTCCAGAACGAGGTGTTGGTTGCACCGGGTGGTCCGGTTCTCGACTTGCTAGACGGAGATGCGCTGAGCACCAGCGGAACGCCGCGTCACGCGCTCGAATTCAATGGGGGCCTGTTCTACAAGGGCTTCGGCAGTTTCATGCAAGGAAGCTGGAGCGCGCCGACCAGGCTGGCCGCCAATGGGCTGCCGGGAACAAGCGATTTGCGCTTTGGCAGCACGACGAACGTGAACGTCTACCTCTTCGCCGAATTTTCGATGATGCCGCAGTTGGTAAAGGCAGTGCCGTTCCTCAAGGGATCGCGGGTTTCGGTTCGGTTCGAGAATCTGTTCGATTCGGTGCAGAAGGTGACCGATCGCAGCGGGGCAGTGCCCCTGTCCTATCAGCGCGACTATCTGAATCCGCGCGGCCGGATCATTGAACTGGAATTCCGCAAGGCATTCTGAGGAATGCCCCGGCCGGGATCATCGGCCGGGGCACTCTATCAGACTTAGTGGAACACGCCCAGAATCAGGTGGAGCGTGAGCGCCATCAGGCAGAGGCTCGACAGAGCGAACAGCAGGAAGCGCACAGCCACCTTGTTCACCGTCGACTGCCAGATCGAATGGACGATGCGCAGGCCGACATAGGCCCAGGCAATCGTCGCATTCAGCCCGTCACCCTGACCCAGCATCGCCAGGGCGAGTGCGACTGCGTAAAACACAGTAGGCGCTTCGTGCAGGTGATTGTAGTTGTGCGCCTTCCACTGCACTTCGCGCGGGATCAGGCCTTCCAGCATGGCCCCGGTCCAGCCTTGGTCGCCGCCGGGCTCGGTCGGCTTGGGCAGCTTGTTGATCGCCGGAATGCGGGTGGCATACATCCAGACCCACATGATCATGGTCCAGCCGGCCAGCACGGCCAATGGTTTCAAGATTTCCATAATTTCTCTCCCCTCGAAAAAATCAGGCGGCCAGGGCCGTCAGTTCAAAAGCGCGGATTGCAAGCAGCAGCAGGCAAATCGTCGACAGGATGAACAAGGCAAACCGCATCGGAACCTTGTTGACCGTCGCCTGCCAGACCGAATGAACCACACGCAGCGCGACGTAGCCCCAAGCGAGCGTCACGTCGGTTTGGCCTGGACCCACGATCGCCAGGATTGCCACCGTTGCATAGAACAGCGTCGGCTGCTCCATAAGGTGCGTGTAATTGTGCGATTTCCAGTTGACCCGATCGGGCAGGACTCCTTCGAGGTCCTGACCACGCCCACCGGGTTTGGCCGCCCCCATGCCGCCGGGCTGCTGGAAGATTGATGGCAGCCGGGTCGCCGCCATCCAAACCAGCATGACCAGCGACCACAGCACCAGCACAGCGGCTGGTGCCAGGATTTGCGCTTGCATAGATTTCTCCCCCTCAGTCTCTTGCCGAGGCGGACAGGGTGGGGGCGTGCCAAGCGATTGTCAAACGCAACTAATCGTTGCGCGACAGAACCTTGGCGAAGGCGGCGGTATCGGTGTTCCCGCCGGAAAGGATGATCGCGGTTTGCCCGTCGAGCGGAACCTTGCCCGACAGCGCCGCTGCCAGAGCGACCGCGCCGCCCGGTTCGACGACCAGACGAAGCTTGCTGAAGGCCCAGCGCTGCGCTGCGCGCACTTCGGCCGGAGTGACCACCAGGCCATAAGCGCAACGCTCTTTCAGGATGGCGAAATTGATCGGCCAGGTTGCCGGAGTCTGCAAAGCATCGCAATCGGTCGGCGGGGCGTCCGGGGCGACGCGCTGGATTTCGCCGCTGGCCAGGCTGCGGGCGACGTCATCCCACCCTTCGGGCTCGACCGGCACGATTTCCGCATCGGGGCAGGCCAGCGCCAGACCCGCGGTAAGTCCGCCGCCGCCGCAGCAGGAAACGATGCGCGTCGGCCCGGACAGGCCGCGCTCAGCCATTTGCTGGACTATTTCGACGCCGGCACTGCCTTGTCCCTCGATCACCCAAGGATCGCCATAGGCATGGACCAGGGTGGCGCCGGTTTCGTCGATCAGGCGCTGGGCAATCTGGTCGCGGTCTTCCCCGCCGGGCCGGTCGTAGAGCACCACTTTCGCGCCCATCGCCCGCGTCGCTTCCAGCTTAACCTGCGGGGCATCGACCGGCATGACGATTGTCGCGGGAATGCCCAGCCGCTGCGCCGACCAGGCCACGCCCTGGGCATGATTGCCGCTGGAGACGCCGACCACGCCGCGTTGGCGCTCGTCCTCATTAAGGTCGCTAAGCCGGTGCCAGGCGCCGCGAATCTTGAATGCGCCGATCGGCTGGAGGCACTCTGCCTTCAGCCATACCGGCACGCCATGGATCTCCCCCTCGATAAGGGGTGTTTTCGGCAGAAGTTCAGCTATCTTGGCGGCGGCGCGGACTACCCCTTGGGGAGTCGGAGTTCGCATTTGTTGTGCGGTCATGAAACAATTCTATATGCGCGCATTTCTGCGGCAAGGAGATTCGAGCAGTGAGCAAGGTTCTGGTGATCGGCGCGGGCGGGGTAAGCTCGGTCTGCGTGCACAAGATGGCAATGAACGCCGGGATTTTCAGCGAGATTCACCTCGCCAGCCGGACCAAGGCAAAGTGCGACGCGATTGCCGCTTCGGTCAAGGAACGCACCGGCCAGACGGTCCAGACCTATGAGATTGACGCCGAGGAAGTTCCGGCACTGACCCGCCTGATCGAGCAGATCGCGCCCAAGTTGGTGGTAAACCTGGCCCTGCCGTACCAGGACCTGCCGATCATGGACGCCTGTCTGGCGGCTGGGGTCGATTACCTCGACACGGCGAATTATGAACCGAAAGACCAGGCGAAGTTCGAATATTCCTGGCAGTGGGCCTATCAGGACCGGTTTAAGGAAAAGGGCCTGATGGCGCTGCTCGGTTCGGGCTTTGACCCGGGCGTGACCAGCGTGTTTGCGATGTGGCTCAAGAAGCACAAGCTCAAGACCATCCGCCAGCTCGACATCCTGGACTGCAATGGCGGCGATCACGGCCAGGCCTTTGCCACCAACTTCAATCCCGAAATCAACATCCGTGAAGTGACCGCTCCAGCGCGTCACTGGGAAAACGGGCAGTTCGTCGAAACCCCCGCCATGGCGAAGAAAGTCGCTTTCGACTTTGAAGGCGTGGGCCAGAAGAACATGTACATGATGTACCACGAAGAGCTGGAAAGCCTGGCGAAGTTCCTGCCCGAGCTGGAGCGGGCGCGGTTCTGGATGACCTTCGGCGATGCCTATATCACCCACCTGACCGTGCTGCAGAACGTCGGAATGACCCGGATCGACCCGGTGGTCTATCAGGGCAAGGAAATCGTGCCGCTGCAGTTCCTTGCCGCCGTGTTGCCCAAGCCGGAAACCCTGGGCCCCACGACCAAGGGCAAGACCAACATCGGCGACATTGCGACCGGTGAGGCGCTCGACGGGTCGGGCGAAAAGACCTTCTACATCTACAACATCTGCGATCACGAAGACGCCTATGCCGAAACCGGCAACCAGGCGATCAGCTATACCACGGGCGTCCCGGCGATGATCGGTGCGGCGATGATGCTGACCGGCGCATGGCGCGGCGAGGGCGTGTTCAACATGGAGCAGATGGACCCTGATCCGTTCATGGATATGCTCAACACCCAGGGCCTGCCGTGGCAGGTCAAGGAACTGGCTGGCCCGGTGGAGTTCTAAGGCATCCGCCGTCTCTGCGTGAACTGATTGGATCTAGAAAATGGAAACCAGAGCCGGTGATCCGGGCGCTTTCGCCCAGTTCGACCTGTCACGCGTCGACAGCCCCAGCTTCGTGGTCGATGCCGCGCGGCTGCGGCGCAATCTTTCGATTCTGGCCGATGTTCGTGACCGCGCAGGGATCAAGGTTCTGGCCGCGCTCAAAGCCTTTTCGATGTGGTCGACCGCGCCGATCGTTGGCGAATACCTCGACGGCGTGTGCACGTCGGGGCTGTGGGAGGCGCGGCTCGCCAGCGAGTTCTATGATGGCGAAATCGCGACCTATTGCGCGGCCTACAAACCGGAAGACCTCGACGAGATCCTGCGCCTGTCCGATCACGTGATCTTCAATTCGCCGCAGCAGATCATGCGCTGCAGCGCGATCATCGAAGCGGCAAAGGCGCGCGGCGAAAGCTTTGATATCGGCCTGAGGGTCAACCCGATGCACGCCGAGGGGGAAGTGCCGCGCTATGATCCCTGCGCGCCGCATTCGCGCCTGGGCTTTCCGATCGACCAGCTGACCGACGAACACATCGAACTGATCGACGGTATCCACATGCACACCCTGTGCGAGCAGGATTTCGAGCCCCTGCGCCGCACCTGGGATGTTGCCTTCGATTATCTTGAGCCGTGGTTCGGCCAGTTCAAGTGGATCAATCTGGGCGGCGGGCACCACATCACCCGCGCGGACTATCAGCGCGATGAGCTGGTCGAGTTCCTTAAGGACATGCGCGAGGATACCGGCGCTGAAATCTATCTTGAGCCAGGTGAGGCAGTCGCGCTCGATGCGGGCATCCTTGTCGGAACCGTGCTGGACCTGGGTTACAACGGCATGCCGGTCGGGATCACGGACATTTCGGCAACTTGCCACATGCCCGACGTGATCGAGGCGCCCTATCGCCCGGCTATGCTGGGCGAACTGCCGCCGATCGATACCGAAATCGATGAAGGCGCGGGCGGTGCGGTGCGGCTGGGCGGGCCGTCGTGCCTCGCGGGTGACGTGATTGGTGACTATCGCTTTGCCCATGGCCCGCAGGTCGGACAGCGCTTCGCTTTCCTGGATCAGGCGCATTATTCGATGGTCAAGACCACGACGTTCAACGGGGTGCCGCTGCCGTCGATCTGGCTGTGGGACAGCGAAACCGACAGCCTCGAGTGCATTCGCAGCTTTGGCTATGAGGATTTCCGGGACCGGTTGAGCTGAGTTTTGGCTCACACGAAGGCACGAAGACACGAAGGAGTAGCGGTTTCGTCGGCCTTGCGTGCGTTGCCAGCGTCGCTTTTTGGCGCTGGGCTGGAAATTGCTCACGCAAAGACGCGAAGACGCGAAGATGAACTGCTTTCGGCGAAGCCGCTTGTCATTCAAACGATAGAACTCGGCCATACCTCCGATTGGCAAACGCCTTCGGCGAATAGCGCTACCCCTTCGCGCCCTTTGCGCCTTTGCGTGAAAATTCCGTAACCTGGCTTCCAACACTTGGCACGGAATGCGAAGCAACCCAGCCGAAAGCAGGTCCGCTTCGTGTCTTCGTGTGAACAAACACTGGCGCCACGCCCCCATTTGCTTAATCTCGCGGCAAAAGGGAGAGAGCAATGCCGGACAAGATCCTCGACGCCCATACTTCGGACCCAGTGCAGATGGGATGGATGGAGGGGCTCCCCCCTGCGCCGGACAAGCGGCTGGCCTGGGCGCGCGCGGATCACATGCGTTTCCCGACGCACCGCTATGCCTATTCCCATATGCGCGAATTCCTTCCGACGGCTCGCGTCGGGCGGGGCCATCAGGTCTGGGATCTGCCGATTGCGCTGCGCGATGACATCGACGGCGTCCGCTTCAATGCGCTGGACAACGGCCGGGAGCTGACCTGGGCGGATTCGCTCGCTGCCAATTTCACTGACGCGATTGTGGTCATGCATAAGGGGAGCATCGTTTACGAACGCTACTTCGGCGTCACCCGGCAGGACACGCCGCATATCGCGTTTTCTGTAACGAAGAGCTTCGTTGGCACCCTGGCGGAAATGCTGGTTGCCGAGGGGCGGCTCGATCCCGCAGCCTTGATGGGAGACCTGATCCCGGAATTGCGGGGCAGTGGCTTTGCGGATGCGACGCTGCGGCAAGTCATGGACATGACAACCGCGCTCGACTTTTCCGAAGAATATACTGATCCATCTTCGGGCATCGGCGCGATGAGCAATGCTTTGGGGCTGACCCCGCGCGCTCCGGGCTATTCCGGTGCGACCGACGTTTACGCCTTTCTGCCGACTATTGCCAAAGCAGGCGAGCATGGTGAGCGCTTTACCTATCGCACCTGCAATACCGAAGTGCTCGGCTGGCTCGTGGCGCGCACCGAAGGCAAGAGAATCGACAAGGTGCTGAGCGAGCGAATCTGGCAGCCGTTGGGGATGGAGCAGGATGCCGATTTCCTGATCGACTCGACCGGAATGCCCTTTGCTGGGGGTGGGCTCAATCCAGTCATCCGGGACATGGCCCGGTTCGGCGAAATGATGCGCTGTGACGGGTCCGCAAACGGCCAACAGATCGTCCACGGCGCAGCACTCGATTCGATCCGCGCCGGGGCGAGCAAAGCGGCCTTTGCCAAGGCTGGATATGTCTATCTCCCGGACAGTTCCTATCGCAGCCAGTGGTGGATAATGCCAGGGAATCATGGCGCTTTTTCGGCGCGCGGCATTCACGGCCAGGTGATCTATGTCGACCCGGCGGCGGAGATGACCATTGCCCGCTTTGCCTCGCATCCGGTGGCCGCGAACAGTGCGCTCGACCCCACTTCGTTGCCCGCCTACCGAGCGGTGGCCGAGCACCTGATGCGGGGGTGATTTTCACTTGCAGTTCACCCGCGAATCTCTATAGCGACCCCCCGCTGCCCCAAGGGGACTTCCAATAACCGCAAGGCAGCCTCGTCTTCGTGTTACCTGGCCGTTAGGCCTATTGGGGGTCCCTTGAGTTGCACAGTTATCCTGACGCACCGGCTGTAGTTCGCGCCCTTTCGCCCGACGAACCCGTTATTCTCAATCGCCCGCATGCCGCAGCACGCGCCGCCCGCTTCTTTTCCGAGAAGTTCCCGGGCAAGTCGCTCTATGCGGTGAAGGCAAATCCGTCGCCGGACCTGCTCAAGGTGCTGTGGGCGTCGGGGGTCACGCATTACGATGTCGCTTCGATTTCCGAAGTGCGGCTGGTTCGCGAAACCCTGCCCAAAGCCGTGCTGTGCTTCATGCATCCGGTAAAGCCTGCCGGTGCCATTGCCGAGGCTTACCGCGAGCATGGCGTTCGGACTTTCAGCCTCGATAGCCACGAAGAGCTGGAAAAGATCGTCAAGGCGACGGCTGGCGAAGATGGTACCCCGGCCAGCGATCTGCGCCTCTGCGTGCGGCTGCGCGTCTCTTCCGACTATTCCGAGCTGAGCCTGGCTTCCAAGTTCGGGATCGATCTGGTCGATGCGGCTGCCCTGTTGCAGGCGACGCGCCAGGTAGCGGATTGGCTAGGCGTGTGCTTCCACGTCGGTTCGCAAGCCATGACCCCGTTCGCCTATGTCCAGGCGATGGAGCGGGTCCGTGCGGCGATTGTCGATGCTTCGGTCACGGTCGACATCGTCGATGTCGGTGGTGGTTTCCCGTCGATCTATCCCGGCATGGAACCGCCGCCGCTGGAAGATTACTTTGGCGTGATCCACCGCGCGTTCGAATCGCTGCCGGTGTCCTATTCGTCGGAACTGTGGTGCGAACCGGGCCGGGCCCTTTGCGCAGAATACAATTCGATGATTGTCCGCGTCGAAAAGCGGCGTGGCGAGGAACTGTATATCAACGACGGTGCCTATGGCGCGCTTTATGATGCGGCCCATGTTGGCTGGCGCTTCCCGGTGAAGTGCCTGGCTGATGACCGTGTCGATGCGCTGGGTACCTATTCGTTCTATGGCCCGACCTGCGACGACGCCGACTATATGGAAGGTCCGTTCCTGCTTCCGGCGGACATTCAGCCCGGCGACTATATCGAAGTGGGGATGCTGGGTGCCTATGGCGCGGCCATGAAGACCCGCTTCAACGGGTTCGGAACCGGCAGCGTCGTCACCGTCGATGATGAGCCAATGCACAGCCAGTATCGCGGAGATCGCCGCGACCCGCGCCAGAGCGACAACGTCGTTTCGCTGCGCTGATCATCAGCAATCGGTATAAAGAAAGGGCGGCACCGCAGGGTGCCGCCCTTTTCGTTGTCGGGTGACGCAAATCAGGCGGCGCCGCGACCGAACAGCCAATAGGCCAGGAACGCCAGCAGGGCAGCGCCCAAGGCCCACCAGACCCAACCCAGCGTCGCGTTCTGCTCTTCGGCCTGGCTGACCGCCGGCTTTGCTGGAGCAGCCTTTGCAGCCGTCCCCGCAGCCGGCGCGCTTGCTACAGCCTGCGGTGCCGCAGCAGCAGCGGCTGCCGGTGCAGTTTTCGCCTTGGGTGCGGTCTTCTTGGCTGGAGCGGCCTTCTTTGCGCTGGCAGCGCGCTTGGCCGGAGTGGCTGCGGTCACAGCCTTTTTGGCAGGTGCAGTGGCTTTTTTAGGAGCGGCTTTGGCTGCCGGCTTCGCTGCGGTCTTGGCGACAGGCTTTTTCGCTGCAGGCTTCTTGGCCGCGGGCTTCTTTGCCGTTGCGCTCTTGGCTGGAGCCTTGGCCGCCGGCTTCTTGGTGGCCGCGGCCTTTGCTTTCGCTGCAGCCGGCTTTGCCGGAGCCTTGGCGACGGGCTTTTTCACCGCCTGCTTCTTATCCGCAACTGCCTTTGATGTCTTGGCGGCCTTGTCCGCTGCACTCTTGGCCGGTGCAGTCTTTTTCGCAGCAGGCTTACCAGCCTTGGCTGGAGCCTTTCCTTTGCTTGCCATTAACCCAATCTCCCCTTCGATCGGCAATCCATTGCCCCCGTCTCGCCCAACGGAGACGCCGAACGAAACTAACCGATTTTAGATTCGGGTCTAGGCCGAAATAAAGATGTCCTCAGGCCGCGCGTCTGAGTTCAAGACGGCTCCAGATTTCGATAAGCGCATCAGTCAGTTCGCGCATCATTGCTTCGGTGTGCGCCGGTCCAGGTGTAAACCGCAAACGTTCCGTGCCACGCGGAACCGTCGGATAATTGATCGGCTGAACGTAGACGCCGTATTCGGCCAGCAGGATGTCCGAGATCTTCTTGGCCTTCACCGGATCGCCGACCATCAAGGGAACGATGTGGGTGGTGGAATCCATCACCGGCAACCCGGCATCGCGGAACAGTTGCTTGAGCAGGGCGGCGGCGGCCTGCTGGCCTTCACGCTCGACCGAGCTTGATTTCAGATGACGGACCGAAGCCAACACGCCCGCGACCAGCACCGGCGAAAGCGAAGTGGTAAAGATGAAGCCCGGAGCATAAGAGCGGATTACGTCGATGATGCGGGCATCCGCAGCAATGTAACCGCCCATAACGCCAAATGCCTTGCCCAGCGTTCCTTCGATGATGTCAATCCGGTGTGCCGCCTCGTCACGATCCGTGATGCCGCCACCGCGCGGGCCGTACATCCCGACCGCATGGACTTCGTCGATGTAGGTCAGCGCGTTGTATTTTTCGGCAAGGTCGCAAATCGCATGGATCGGGGCGACGTCGCCTTCCATCGAATAGACCGATTCAAAGGCGATCAACTTCGGCGTATCGGCATCTTCGGCGGCCAGCAGTTCTTCCAGGTGGACCAGGTCGTTGTGACGGAACACCCGCTTTTCCGCGCCGGAATTGCGGATGCCCGCAATCATCGAAGCGTGATTAAGCTCGTCCGAGAAGATCACGCAGCCGGGCAGGATTTTGGCGATCGTCGAAAGCGTGGCATCGTTCGAGACATAGCCCGAGGTGAACAGCAGCGCGCCTTCCTTGCCGTGCAGGTCGGCCAGTTCGGCCTCCAGATCGACGTGGTAATGGGTGTTGCCGCCGATGTTACGGGTCCCGCCAGAACCAGCGCCAACGTCGTGCAGCGCTTCTTCCATTGCGGCAATGACCTTGGGATGCTGGCCCATCGCCAGATAGTCATTCGAGCACCAGACCGTGATCGGCTTGGGGCCGTTATGCCCGGCAAAGCACCGCGCATTGGGATAGGCACCCTTGTTGCGCAGAATATCGATGAAGACGCGGTAACGGCCTTCGGAATGGAGCCGCTCGATCGCTTGATCGAAAATGTGATCGTAGTTCACTTTGCGAAGTACTCCCGGCTGAGCGCCGCAATTTTCGCGCGCTCTACGCCAAGATATGGCGAAAGGCCAGCGCAAACGCGTTGTTCTGGATCAAATGAAGCGCGGCCGATGGGCCAGGTCAGCCCAGAATCTCGATCCTTGCCAGTCCATGGGCCGCCAGTGCGGGCAACAGGTCTGACAGGTCCGCTTGGTCTTTGGTAAACAAGGCAAAGTCGCCTAGGGCTCGCCGGAATGGCTGACCTTGCGTCAGGACGGCGATCCGCCGGGCAATACCGGATGCTCCGTCGATGAAGGTGGTGCGGGGGGCAAAGACGGCGGCCAGCTCTTCCTGAATTAAAGGGAAGTGCGTGCAAGCCAGGATGACGGTGTCGATCGTGTCGCCACCGGGCTGATTGCGAAGTCCGGCGGCCGCTCTGGCAAAGATGGCCGGGTCAACCGGCTGTCCGCGCAGCTTGGCTTCGGCGGCCCCGACCAGTTCGCTCGCCGCATAGCGCAGCAGCTGTTTCCCTCTTGCAAATTCGTTGGCCAGGCGGTCGACATAGGGTTGGCGGATCGTCGCCGCCGTGCCCAGCAAGCCGATGGTGCCGGTGCGGGTCTGTTCCGCCGCCGGCTTGATTGCCGGAACCGTTCCGACGATGGGCACATTCAGCACATCGCGGACCATGGCCAGGGCAATTGTCGAAGCCGTGTTACAGGCAATACAGATCAGGCGCGGCCGATAGCGTTCGCTGATCCGCCCGAGCAGGCCGCAGACGCGCGCGGCGACTTCTGCTTCGGTCTTGGGACCATAAGGCAGGCCGCCGTTGTCCGCGGCATAGACTATCGGAGCCTGGGGCAGGGTGCGCCGCAGTTCGGCCAGCACGGACAAGCCGCCGACTCCGGAATCGAACAGCAGGATCGGTGCACTCTCATCCATTTCGGTCGCAATCCCCTTGTCCGGGCTTGTGGTTTGGCCCGCCTTGTAGCTAGGCTTGGGTCAAGAAGGGAAGGTGGGACAATGAATTGGATCTACGCGCTGGGGCTGGGATACCTGCTGGGATCGGTCCCATTCGGACTGATTCTGACGCGTTTGTTCGATGCGGGTGACATCCGTCAGATTGGATCAGGCAACATTGGCGCAACCAACGTGCTGCGCACCGGGCGCAAAGGATTGGCGGCCGGAACCCTGCTGCTTGACGGCGCCAAGGGCTTTCTGGCGGTATGGCTGGCCTGGCGTTGGTTTCCCGACATGGCGGCGCTTGCCGCCTTGGGCGCGGTTCTGGGGCATTGCTTCCCGCTCTGGCTGAAATTCAAGGGCGGCAAAGGGGTGGCGACGACGCTGGGCGTGACCTTGAGTCTCTCCTGGCCGATTGGTGCCGTCTATGCCTTGGTCTGGCTGGCCATGCTGGCCGCCACCCGGATCTCGTCGCTCTCCGGCATGGCTGCCGCCGTGGCCGCACCGATCGCGGCGGCCATTCTGGGGCGGACTGAAATGGTCCCGGTGCTGGTGGCCATTGCGGGTGTTGTACTGATCCTGCACCGCGCGAATATCGCCCGGTTGCGTGCCGGAACCGAACCGAAGGTCGGATCAAAGGGATGACCGTGCTGGCGCAGGAGGAGGCGTTTGCGCGTATCCGCCTGCTGCGCTCGCCCCATGTCGGGCCCGTTTCCTTTCGTCAATTGCTGAACCGCTTTGGTTCGGCGCAACGCGCCTTGGAGGCCTTGCCCGATCTGGCAGGTCGGGGCGGGACGGCGTACCAGCCGGCCCGCGGGGAGACTGTTTCGCGCGAAATTGCAGCTGTTCGAGCGGCGGGTGCGCGCTACCTGTTTCACGACAGCCCGGACTATCCGGCCCTGCTCGGTCAACTCGACAGCGCTCCGCCGATTTTGATTTGCCGCGGTCATCTTGCTCTGATCCACCAACCCTGCGTGGCGATTGTCGGCGCGCGCAATGCATCGGCAGTGGCGGTCAAGCTGGCGCGCCAGTTTGCCTCGGATCTTGCAGAAGCGGGGCTGGTGGTCGTTTCAGGGCTGGCCCGCGGTATCGACGGTGCTGCGCATCAGGCGGCGCTGGATCGCGGCACGATCGCCGTGATCGCCAGCGGGATCGACATCACCTATCCGCCCGAGCACCACGACTTGCAAGAGCAAGTGGCCCAGCGCGGTTTGCTGGTGACCGAGCAACCGCCCGGCACCGAACCCCTGGCGCGGCATTTCCCCTCGCGCAATCGGATCATTGCCGGCCTTGCCGCCGGAACCGTGGTGGTCGAGGCAGCGCCCAAAAGCGGTTCGCTGATCACGGCGCGGCTCGCTGCCGAAGCCGGACGGGAAGTCATGGCCGTCCCCGGATCTCCGCTTGAGCCGCGTTCCCAGGGTTGCAACGAGCTTATTCGCGAAGGGGCGGTTCTGGTCCAGTCGGCGGCAGATGTGATCGACCTGGTCAGCGGGTTAGATGGCATGCCGCGCTCCACGCTGCGTGAACCGGTCGCGTCTTACTACCCCACAGCGGATGATCTGGCGGACCGTCCTGCCGACATCACCGCCTTGCTGACCACAGCGCCCGTCGCGGTAGACGAGCTTATCCGGCAAAGCGGGGAAGGGCCTGCAGCAGTACACCTTGCCTTGCTTGAGTTGGAGCTCGCCGGGCGGCTGGTTCGCCATGCGGCGGGACGGGTCAGTCTTCTGCCTGCAACCTCTTGACGAAGGCATAGCCCCCTCGTCACCCTCGCGCGTGTACACATACGCGTAGAAGGGCACCACGCCGCATCATGCAACTTGTCATCGTAGAATCCCCCGCCAAGGCCAAGACAATCGAGAAGTATCTGGGCAAGGACTACAAGGTCCTGGCCAGTTATGGCCACGTTCGCGATCTGCCGCCCAAGGACGGCTCGGTCCGCCCCGACGAAGGCTTCACGATGGACTGGGAGCTTTACGGTGACAAACAGCGCCAGGTGAAGGCGATCACCGATGCCGCCAAGGGCGCGGACCGTCTGATCCTGGCGACCGACCCTGATCGCGAGGGCGAGGCGATTTCGTGGCACGTGCGCGAATTTCTGGGCAAGCGCAAGGCGCTGCCCAAGGACGTCCAGCGAGTCACGTTCAACGCGATCACCAAGGATGCCGTGACCACCGCGATGGCACACCCGCGCGAGCTCGATCAGGATCTGATCGACGCCTACCTTGCCCGCCGTGCCTTGGATTACCTGTTCGGCTTCACGCTCTCTCCGGTTCTGTGGCGCAAGCTGCCTGGCGCGAAGAGCGCGGGCCGCGTTCAATCGGTCGCGCTGCGCCTGATCTGTGAGCGCGAGCATGAGATCGAGAAGTTCCGCCCGCAGGAATATTGGTCGGTGCTCGCCCGGCTCGAACATCTCGGCACCGAATTCACCTCGCGGCTGGTCAAGTTTGACGGCGAGAAGCTGGAAAAGCTGAGCCTGGGGGACAAGGGCAGTGCGGACCGGGCCAAGGCCGCTGTCGAGGCGGCGCAGTTCCGGGTGGAGGAGGTCGATACCCGCCCGACCCGCCGCAATCCCTATCCGCCGTTCACGACCTCGACCCTGCAGATGGAGGCCGCGCGCAAACTGGGCTTTTCCGCCGCACACACCATGCGGGTGGCGCAGACGCTCTACGAACAGGGCGCCATCACCTATATGCGGACCGACGGGGTGCAGATGGACCCCAGCGCCATATCTGCGGCACGCAAGGCGATTTCGGAGCGGTACCAGAACGGACACTACCTGCCGGAAAAGCCGCGCCACTACGAAACCAAGGCCAAGAACGCGCAGGAAGCCCACGAGGCGATCCGTCCGACTGATTTCGGCAAGGACCATTATGGCGGCGGCGACGAGGCGCGCCTCTATGAGCTGATCTGGAAGCGCGCGATTGCCAGCCAGATGGCCAGCGCCAATATCGAACGCACCACGGTCAGCTTGCGCGACGCGACTGGCAAGCACGAATTGCGCGCCACCGGGCAGGTGGTCAAGTTCCCCGGCTTCCTGGCGGTCTATGACGAAAGCCTGGACCAGAAGCCCGGTGAGGACGAGGACGACAGCGGCCTGCTCCCCGCGATGGTGCAGGGCGACACCCCGGCCAAACGCGGGGTTGAGGCCAGCCAGCACTTCACCCAGCCGCCGCCACGCTATAGCGAAGCGACGCTGGTCAAGCGGCTCGAAGAGCTCGGCATCGGCCGTCCATCCACCTATGCCGCGACGATCCAGGTGCTGAAGGATCGCAACTATGTGCGGACAGAGAAAAACCGTTTCTTTGCAGAGGAATCCGGGCGGCTTCTCACCGCATTTCTGGAGCGCTTTTTCCCGCGTTATGTCGCCTATGACTTTACCGCTGGGATGGAAGAAGAGCTGGACGACGTGTCCGGCGGGCGGATGGAATGGAAGGCGCTGCTTGAAGAGTTCTGGAAAGACTTCAAGCCGAAGAGCGACGAGGTGATGGAGCGCAAGCCTTCGGAAGTGACCGAGGCGCTGGATGAATATCTCGACGATTACCTGTTCCCGCCCAAGGAAGACGGCGGCGATCCGCGCCAGTGTCCGCAGTGCGGGGCAGGGCGGCTTTCCTTGCGCGGTGGTCGGTTCGGCGCCTTTGTCGCCTGTTCCAACTATCCCGAGTGCAAGTTCACCCGCAAGTTTGCCCAGCCGGGCGGCGCTGCTGCAGGCGAAGAAGGCGAAATCGGCCAGCATCCCGAAACGGGTGAGCCAATCAGCCGCAAGGTTGGCCGGTTCGGTCCCTACATCGAAATGGGCAGCGGCAAGGAAGCCAAGCGCAGTTCGATCCCCAAGGACGTGCCCGAACTCGATCTGGACTGGGCAGTCAAGCTGCTCAGCCTACCGCGAACGGTTGGGACTCATCCCGAAAGTGGTGAGGAAATCACTGCTTCCATAGGACGTTATGGGCCGTACCTCGCGCATAATGGCAAGTATGCAAAGCTGCGCGGAACTGCCGAGGTCTTTGAAATCGGCATGAACGCAGCAGTCGCGCGGCTGGCTGATGCGGCCAATGGCGGTGGCAGGGGCGCACGCACTCCGGCTGAGCCTCTCAAGACCTTTGGCCCGCATCCGGAAAGCGGCGGCGAAATGAAGCTGATGGCGGGGCGATATGGTCCTTACGTTACCGATGGCACGACCAACGCCACCCTGCCGCGCGACAAGAAGCCGGAAGACCTCACCGCGGAAGAAGCCGTGGTCCTGATCACCGAGAAGGCAGCGAAGGGGCCGGTCAAAAAGGGCGGACGCAAGAAGGCTGCGCCCAAGAAGAAGGCTCCAGCCAAAAAGGCGGCGGCGAAAAAGAAGGCGTATTGAAGTCTCGAAGCCGGCAAGCGATCCCCGCCTTCGCGGGGATGACGGGCAGTCGTCGTCCCCGGCTCGACCGGGGACCGCTGGCAAATTACGCAAACCCTTGTATATAAAGCAAACCTAACTTGCTTGTACCAAGGGGCGCTATGCGTGGCGGGTTTGTTTACATCATGACCAATCGGCCAACGGGTGTGCTCTATTGGCGTGACGGCAGATCTCTCGAGGCGCATCCACCAACACAGATCCAGCCAGGGCTCAAGCTTCTGCCGCCGATATGGCCTCGACCGTCTTGTCCTCGTTGAAGAATATCCCACAATCGAAGAGGCAATCGTTCGCGAGAAGCGCCTCAAGAAGTGGGAGCGCGCCTGGAAGATCGCGTTGATTGAAGCAGCGAATCCGGACTGGCAGGACTTGTCCGGGTTTCAGCCGTAAGTCGGCAGGTCTTGGCGCGGGGTTGCGTTTAACCGCAAGCGATCCCCGCTTTCGCGGGGATGACGGGAAGTTGTTCGTCGTCCCCGGCGTGACCGGGGACCGCTGGCAGGACGGCGTAGGGCTGTGTTTGATTGCGAGCGATCCCCGCTTTCGCGGGGGTGACGGGCATGGGCGGCTTAGCGCACCCAGTCTAGCCCGAGTTCCTCGTAGATTTCCTTGTCCTCGGTCCAGCGATCGTCGACCTTGACGTGCAGGAACAGATGGACTTTCACGCCCAGCAGTTCCGCCAGTTCCTTGCGCGCTGCCTCGCCGATGGCTTTCAACCGCGCGCCGCCCTTGCCCAGGACGATGCCTTTCTGGCTGTCCTTGGCGATGACGATCTGCTGGTGGATCTCGATCGATCCGTCCTTGCGGGTCTGATAGCTTTCCGGGCGGACGGTGCTGTCATAGGGCAGTTCGTCGTGGAGCTGGCGGTAGAGCTGCTCGCGGGTGATTTCACAGGCGAGCAGGCGTTCCGAAGCGTCGGAAACTTGGTCCTCCGGGTAGTGCCAGGGACCTTCGGGCATGAGTTCGGCCAGCCGCGTTTTCAGTTCGGGCACGCCGTCGCCGGTCAGGGCCGAGATGAAGAACACTTCGTCGAACTGGCCTTCGCCAGCCAGCGTCTGGGCAGTAACCAGCAGCGGCTCCTTGGCGACTTCATCCACTTTGTTAAGGACCAGGATCTTGCGTTCCGGGCGGCCTTGCAGACTGGCCAGAATCGGCTCGAGGTAGTCGAGCTTCTTTTTGCGGCCATCGACCACCAGCAGGATCGCATCGGCTTCGTCCGCGCCTTCCCAAGCGGCATTGACCATGGCGCGATCGAGGCGGCGACGCGGCTCGAACAGGCCCGGCGTATCCGCAAGGATGATCTGCGCCTCGCCTTCCAGCGCAATGCCCATCAGCCGCGCGCGGGTGGTTTGCGCCTTGGCACTGACAATTGCCACCTTCTGCCCAACCAGAGCATTGACCAGCGTAGACTTGCCCGCGTTGGGGGCGCCGAGGACGGCAACAAGGCCGCAGTGTTGGGTCATCCGAACCTCTTCATAAATGCTTCTGCCGCGGCCGTTTCCGCGTCGCGCATGCTGTTGCCCGTGGCTTCCGCTTCGCCGACCCCCTTGACGCTGACCGCCACGGTAAAGCGGGCCGCGTGATCGGGGCCAGAGCGCTCGACCAAGCGATATTCCGGCATCTTGCGCTTGTTGCCGGCAGCCCATTCCTGGAGAGCTGACTTCGGGTGCTTGGCCTTGCCTGCCTTGCCAGCGACCATGTCAGCCCACAGGCGGCGCACCATTTCTGCGGTTGGATCGAAGCCCTGGGTGACAAAGCTTGCGCCGATGAGGGCCTCCATCACGTCGCCCAGGATGTTGTCGCTGTTCTGACCGCCATCGTCGCGCGCCTGCTTGCCCAGCCGGATATGCGGCCCCAGCCCGATTTCGCGCGCAACCTTGGCGCAGGTCGTGCGGCTGACCAGTACATTGAGCCGCTGCGAGAGCTTGCCCTCGTTCCCGGTGTCGAGCTTGTAGAGCCATTCCGCAATGACCATGCCGAGCACGCGGTCGCCAAGGAACTCCAGCCGCTGATAGTCGCGGGCTGCGCCAGTGCTGCCGTGGGTCAGGGCTTCGTTCCACAGCGCTTCGTCCGCCGGTGGGCGGCCGGCAAGGTCGCTTAGAAACTGATGGGTTTCCTTGTCCAGCACGCTTAGAAGGTGCCGCCGATGCGGCTCCAGCGGGCAGCGGTGAACCAGGTCCACGGCTTGAGCCATTCGGCGCTGCCATCGGTCGACCACATCATAACCGTGGCGCGGCCGATCACGTTGTCGACCGGGACGAAGCCGATGCCGCCGCCGACTTCGGCAGGGAAGCGGCTGTCTTCGGAATTGTCGCGGTTGTCGCCCATCAGGAACAGATGCCCTTCGGGCACAACGTAAACGTCGGTGTCGTCGGATGGCTTGGTGAAGAGGTCGAGCACATCATAGCTGCGGCCACCGGGCAAGGTTTCCTTGAAACGGGGATAGCGACACACGTCCGCCCCGTCGGCGTTCTTCGCTTCAAAAGCGGCCGAAAGGCAGGTGGTGTTCGGGCTTACCGCGACTTCGAACGGCGCAATTTCCTGCTTGGGGATCGGTTGCCCGTTGAGCCAGACCTGCCCATTCTTCATCTGCACGGTGTCCCCAGGAAGACCGATGACGCGCTTGATCCAATCGTCCTTGCCCAGGGGCGGGTTCTTGAACACGACCACGTCACCGCGCTGCGGCAGCGCGGCAAACACACGCTTTTCCGGAAGGAGCGGGACGCCCAGCGGGAGCGAGCGGCTGGAATAGCCATAGGGCCACTTGGCAAGAAGCAAGTAGTCCCCGTTGATCAACCGCGGGAGCATGGACTCACTGGGAATGTAGAATGGGGCAAAGATGAAGCTGCGAAAGATCAGCACGACCGCCGCCAGCTTGAGCAGGAAGACCGGGAACGAATCCTCTTTCTTGGCAGGCTTTTCGGCCTTGGCCGGCTCGGAGGCATGTGCAGTCGTGGTGTCGTTCATATGCCTGTCCATGTTTGTCCACCGCCGCTACGTCAAGTGCTTACGGTTATGGGGTTGAATACGTTTTTACCTCCTTGGCCTCGAACGAAGTGGCGGGCATAGGCGCATTCGACCAAGAACAGGAGCAAGACGATGAGCGGTGCGGCAGAAGCGGCGTGGCAAGCCCTTGAAAGACTTGAAAAGCCGACGCTGAAAGCTCTTTTTGCGGACGCCGGCCGTGTGGCGCAGTGGTCAGCAAAGCTTGATCTGCCGGGCGGAGCTATCCGGTTCGATTGGTCAAAGACTCACCTCGACGCGGCCCACGCCGACGCCTTTGAGGCATTGGTGCGGGCCGTTGGCTTCAAGATCCAACGCGGGGCTATGTTTGCTGGAGAAGCGATCAACAGCACCGAAGGGCGCTCGGTCGAACATACCGCCCAGCGGGGGGTGGGGCGCGATACCTCGGTCGAGGAAGCCACTGCGCTTCACTTGCGGATGAAGGGCCTAGTCGAGGCGATCCATGATGGATTGCTGGGCCAAGTGAAGCACCTGATCCACATCGGCATTGGCGGCTCCGCCTTGGGACCGGCACTGGCCATCGATGCCCTGACCCGCGACGGCGCGAAGGTCGATGTCCAGGTCGTCTCCAACATCGATGGCTGCGCGCTGGAAGCGGCCTTTGCCAAGTGCGATCCGGCGACCACGCTGATCGCCGTGGCATCGAAGACTTTCACCACGACCGAGACCATGACCAATGCGGAATCGGCGCTTAACTGGCTGCGCGAAAATGGCGTGGACGATCCCTATGGCCGCGTCGTTGCCTTGACTGCTAGCCCGGACAAGGCGGTGAACTGGGGTGTCGACGAAACCCGGGTGCTGCCTTTCCCGGAAAGCGTAGGCGGGCGCTATTCGCTGTGGTCGTCGATCGGCTTTCCCGTAGCGCTGGCGCTGGGTTGGGAGGACTTTGCCGAGTTTCTGGACGGTGCAGCGGCGATGGACCGGCATTTCCTGGAAACAGACGGGGCAGCAAACCTGCCGCTGCGCGCTGCCTTTGCGGACATGTACTATTCGCGCCTGCGTGGGTGTCAGACGCGCGCCTGCTTTGCCTATGACGAACGCCTGCGCTTGCTGCCGAGCTATCTCCAGCAGCTTGAGATGGAATCGAACGGCAAGAGCGTGAAGGCCGATGGCTTGCCCGTGGACGGCCCTACGGCACCGATAACCTGGGGCGGAGTGGGCACCGATGCCCAGCACGCGGTGTTCCAGTTGCTGCACCAGGGCACCCATATGGTCCCGGTCGATTTCATTGCGGCGATCATTCCGGGTGACAGCCTGGATCCCGCGCATCACCGCAACCTGCTGGCCAACTGCTTTGCCCAGGGGGCCGCGCTGATGGCGGGCAAGGAGGCCAAGGACGGCGCCCGGGCCTATCCGGGGGACCGCCCATCGGCGACGATCCTGTGCGAAGATCTGAACCCGGCAACCCTTGGCGCGTTGATCGCGTTTCACGAGCATCGCACCTTTGCCAATGCCGTGCTGATGCAGATCAACGCCTTCGACCAGTTCGGGGTGGAGCTGGGCAAGGAGATTGCCAAGTCGATCCTGGGCGGGGGTACGCAATTCGATGCCAGTACCGAGGCGCTGCTGGCCGAGGCGGGGGTGCGGTAGGCAGCATCCGAACAAGGTCAGGGTGACGCAAGGTATGAACGGGGTCTTTGCCAGCCAATCACTCTGACCGGCAAAACCGTTTGGCAAAGCGGCCTGCCAGGTTCCATATCCGGCCCATGACAAATTTTGACTATGACCTTTTCGTAATCGGCGCTGGCTCGGGCGGAGTGCGGGCCAGCCGTATCGCCGCTTCGCACGGGGCCCGTGTCGCAGTTGCCGAAGAGTTTCGCGTCGGCGGTACCTGCGTTATCCGCGGCTGCGTGCCCAAGAAGCTGCTGGTCTATGCTTCGCACTTCGCCCACAGCCTGGAAGACGCGCCGACCTATGGCTGGACGCTCGAAGGCAAAAGCTTTGACTGGGGCAGACTGCGCGATTTCGTCGCCAGCGATGTCGACCGGCTTGAGCGGGCCTATACGAACACGCTGGACAGCAACAAGGTTGAGCATTTTCACGAGCGCGCCACTGTTGCCGGGCCGAACACGGTCCGGCTGGCCAGCGGTCGTGAAATAACCGCGAAATATATCCTGATTGCGGTCGGGGCTTGGCCGGTGATGCCGGAGATCGACGGGGCAGAGCACTGCATCACTTCGAACGAGGTGTTCCATCTGCCGGAATTGCCCAGGCGCATCGTGATCCAGGGTGCGGGCTACATTGCGCTGGAATTTGCCGGGGTGTTCAACGCGCTGGGCAGCCACGTGACCGTCGTCAATCGCAGCGACAAGATCCTGCGCGGCTATGACCATGACCTGACCGAGCGTCTGCTGCCGATCATGCAGGCGCGCGGGATCACGTTCGGGTTCAATCGCCCGATCAGCAAGGTCGAAAAGCAGGCCGATGGCACGCTGCTGGTTCACGCCGGAGAGGGCGAGCCGATCGCAGCCGATGTGGTGATGGTCGCTACGGGACGCCGTCCCAAGACCGATGGCTTGGGGCTGGAAAGCGCAGGCATCACGCTGGGCGCGGGCGGCGAGGTTCCGGTTGACGAATACAACAAGACCAGCTGCGACAGTATCTACGCCGTCGGCGACGTGACGGACCGGGTGCAGTTGACTCCGGTGGCGATCCGCGAGGGCCATGCCTTTGCCGACACGGTGTTTGGCAAAGCGCCGCGCAGCACCGCCTATGACAACATCCCTAGCGCGGTCTTTACCCAGCCGCCAATTGCCGCCGTCGGCCTGACCGAAGAACAGGCGCGGCTGGTTCACGGCCAGGTCAAGGTGTTCACCTCGGACTTCCGTCCGATGCAGAACATGTTTTCGGCCCAGGCGGAGCGCGGTTATTACAAGCTGGTCGTGGACCCTCAGACCGACAAGGTTCTTGGCATCCACATGATCGGTCCGGAAGCACCGGAAATCCTCCAGGCGGCGGCGATTGCGGTGAAGGCGGGGCTGACCAAGGCGCAGTTCGATGACACTGTCGCGCTGCATCCCAGCATGGCTGAAGAGCTGGTCCTGATGCGCTGATTCTTGCCCTGTGTTGCATTGCGCGGCCCGGCCGCTAGGTTCCCCGGAAAAGGATAAGGGGAGATGATGATGCAACTGCAGGGCAAAACCGTGCTGGTTACGGGCGGCACAGACGGGATCGGCGGCCACCTGATCCGCCAACTGCGCGACAAGGGTGCAACGGTCATTACCCAGGGGCGCAATCCCCAGCGCTGCGCGGCGACGCGCGGCGACGGCTTTGACGTGATCGAGGCTGATCTAAGCAAGCTGGCGGGCGTCGAGGTGGTTCTGCAGGCCGTTTCAGGTCGCCCGATCGATATCCTGATCAACAATGCCGGTGCGGGGGTGGACCACGATTTTCGCGATCCCGGCCTGCCCGATCTCGACGCTGCGGATGCGACGATCTTCCTCAATCTCAACGCGCCGATCCGCCTGATTACCGGACTGATGCCAGTGCTGAAGGGACGCCCGGAAGCGATGATCGTCAATGTCACGTCCGGTCTGGCGATTGCGCCGCGTGCGGGCGGACCGGTCTATTGTGCGACCAAGGCGGCTTTTCGGTCCTATTCGCAGGCGCTGCGAGCGCAGTTGCAGGGCACCTCGGTCCGGGTCGTCGAAGCGCTGCCGCCGGTCGTGGAGACCAAGCTCACCGCCGGGCGTGGCAGCCGCAAGATGCCGCCCGAGGAGTGCGCCCGCCAAATCGTCGCCGGGATCGAAGGCGATGCGGAGGAAGTCAACGTCGGCTTGGTCAAGCTGCTGCAGCTGGTCCACTCGATCTCGCCGCGGTTGGCGCGCTCGATCATGATCCGGTTCTGAAAGGAGCGGGCAGGTGGCGCGCACGGTACTGGTCAGCGGCGGAAGCGGCTACATCGCAGGCGAAACGATCCGGCAATTGCTGGCCAAGGGCTGGGTGGTCCACACCACGGTCCGCAATCCGGCCCGCGAGGCAGAACTGCGGGCGGTCCTTGGAGGCACGCCTGAAACCCTGAAGTTCTTCGCGGCAGACCTCCTTGCGGATGCTGGCTGGGCTGACGCCATGGCTGGATGCGATGCCGTTTGCCACATGGCCTCGCCGTTTCCTTCCACCGTGCCAAAGGATGAGAATGATCTGATCATACCGGCACGCGACGGCGCGCTGCGCGCCTTGCGCTTTGCCCATACGGCCGGGATCAGGCGCTTTGTGATGACCAGCAGCGCCGCCGCGATTGCCTATGGGCACCCTCCGGGCAAGGTGGACTATGACGAACGTGACTGGACCGATCCCCATGCTCCCGGCGTGCAACCCTACATCAAGTCGAAGACCATTGCCGAACGCGCCGCGCGCGACTGGGTGGCCAGCAATGCGCCGGACATGGAATATTGCGCCATCTGTCCCGTAGCCGTGCTGGGGCCGGTCGATGGGAGCGACTTTGCCGCTTCGATCGAGATCGTCGAGCGGCTGCTGAATGGTTCGATCCCGGCCATTCCGGATGTCGGGTTCAGTGTGGTCGACGTGCGCGATATTGCCGACCTGCATGTCCGGGCGCTCGAAGCTCCAGCGGAACAGGTCAAAGGCGAACGCTTCATCGGCTCATCCGGGGCATTTCAGAAATTCGCCGATGTCGCGCGCGTGCTGCGTGACAATCTGGGGCCGCAGGCGCGAAAAGTCCCAAAGCGGAAAATGCCCAACTGGGGCGTGCGGCTGCTGGCCCTGGTGGTGCCGCCAGCCAAGCAGTTGCTTGGCGAACTGGGCCGGGTTCGTGCGACCAGTTCCGCCCATGCGCAGTCGGTGCTGGGCTGGCGGCCGCGTCCGCCGGAGGACAGCATCGTCGATTGCGCGCGCAGCTTGATCGCGCGGGGAATCGCGAAAGTCTAGCCGACCCGGTACGGGACGACACCGCGCTGATCGGGATCGACGCTGATCGGGCGGTCGCTGGGCGGGAAGGCGCGCTGGTCGCAGTCGGCCCGGGGGCAAATGCGGCACGAGATGCCGATCCGGGTTGCGGCGCGGTCGGCAGCAAGGTCCAGGCCGTCGGCATAGACGAATTCGTGCGCGTGTTCCGCTTCGCAGCCAAGCGCCACGGCATAGCGGCGCGGCGCGCGATCATAGGAACCGCTGGGCTTCACCAGCCCCTTGGCCATCGAGACATAGCGCACTCCGTCCGGCGTTTCAGCCAGTTGCACCAGGATCCGGTCGGGGATCGCGACAGCCTCATGCACGATCCACAGCGGACAGGCGCCGCCAAACCGGGCGAATTGCAGACGCGTGGCCGAGTGGCGCTTGGTGATGTTGCCGGCCATGTCGACCCGGCAGAAAAAGAACGGCACGCCGCGCGCATCCTCGCGCTGCAGGGTCGAAAGGCGGTGGCAGGCCTGTTCAAAGCTGACACCGAATTGCTGGGCCAGGCGGTCGATGTCGTGCCGCACGCTGCGCGCCGCGCTGCGAAACCGGCGGTAGGGCATCAGCAGGGCACCGGCAGCGTAGTTGCAAAGGCCCACGAAGAGCAGCTGGCGCGATGCCGCGCTGTTCAACCGGGCGTTCTCTACCACGGCCGCGATTTCCTCCTTGAGCGCCAAGGCCGCGAGTTGGTGCGCAAGCTGGAAGCGGCGGCTTTCGCTAGGTTGACCCGGATCGATCGTCAGATGGCCCATTTCCGCATCGAACGCGCGCAGGCCGGCCTGGCCAGAATAGACCAGCGATACCGACAACGCGTCGCGCAGATAGGTCTCGATTGCACCGGTTTCCGGAGACAGGCCGCCAAGCTGGTCGGCAAGCGTTTCTGCCGCGCGGTCAAGGCTGTCGACGTAGTTGTTCTCCAGGTGAAACCAGTCGCGCACTTCCTCCCACGGCAGACGCGCGATTGACCCGGTTTCGGCCGACAGAGCTTCGTCCACCATGGCCAGTCTCTGACCGGCGCGGCGATAGGCTTCGTGTAGCGCAATGAATCGTTCGGCCAGCAGCGGCTGCTGCTCGGCAAGGCGCGCTAATTGTCCGGCTTCGATCGGATCCGCGAAAAGCGGGTCGGCATTGGCTTCGCGCAGCGCAGCCAGACGGGTCTCGGCATCGCCTGCACCGATTTCCCGCCAGTCTAGCGGGAAGGCGCGGCTTAGCCGCTCGATCAGTGCCGGCGTGAGCGGGCGGTCGTCGTTCTCCAGCTGCGAAAGATAGGAAGTGCTGATCGCGAGCGCGGCAGCAAGGTCCGACTGCTTCAATCTCCGCTCGGTGCGGATCGCCCGCAGGCGGCTTCCAGCGAAAAGGCGTGGAGCGGACATGTCCGTTATCTACTTTGCAAAGTTTTACTTCGCAACTTTGCAAATTCACATTGGACATTGCCGGGCAGGCTCGCCATGCCGAACCTTTCGGAATTACCGGGACGAGGGACCATGTCCGCAAATATCGCAGAAATGGAAAAGCGCCGCGCTGCAGCCCGACTGGGCGGTGGGCAAAAGCGAATCGATGCACAGCACGCCAAGGGCAAGCTTACTGCGCGAGAGCGGCTCGAAGTGCTGCTCGACGAAGGCAGCTTCGAAGAGCTCGATATGTATGTCGAGCACAACTGCGTCGACTTCGGCATGCCCGACACGACCATTCCGGGCGATGGCGTGGTCACCGGCAGTGGCACGATCAATGGCCGCCTGGTCTATGTCTACGCGCAGGACTTTACCGTGTTCGGCGGGGCCGTGTCCGAACGCCATGCGATGAAAATCTGCAAGGTGATGGACACCGCGATGAAGGTCGGCGCACCGGTCATCGGCCTGAATGACAGCGGCGGCGCGCGGATCCAGGAAGGGGTCGCCAGTCTGGGCGGCTATACCGAGATCTTTCAACGCAACGTGCTCGCCTCGGGTGTGATCCCGCAGTTGTCCCTGATCATGGGGCCTTGCGCCGGCGGTGCGGTCTATTCACCTGCCATGACCGATTTCATCTTCATGGTGAAGGACAGCAGCTACATGTTCGTCACCGGTCCGGACGTGGTGAAGACCGTGACCAACGAAATTGTTACGCAAGAGGAACTGGGCGGGGCGATCACGCACAGCACCAAGACCTCGGTGGCCGATCTGGCGCTGGAGAACGATATCGAGGCGCTGCTGACGGCGCGCGATCTGATCGATTACCTGCCGCTGTCCAACCGCGACGGCGTGCCGGAACGCCCGACCAGCGATCCATGGGATCGGATCGAGGAAAGCCTCGATACGTTGATCCCGGCCAACGCCAACCAGCCCTACGACATGCACGAAGTGGTGCGCAAAGTGCTTGACGAAGGCGATTTCTTTGAAATCCAGCCGGGCCACGCCGCCAACATTATCTGCGGTTTCGGCCGGGTCGAAGGCCGGACGGTTGGCGTTGTCGCCAACCAGCCGATGGTCCTGGCCGGTGTGCTGGACATCAACGCCAGCAAGAAGGCTGCCCGGTTCGTGCGGTTCTGCGATGCCTTCGAAATTCCGATCCTGACTTTCGTCGATGTTCCTGGCTTCCTGCCGGGCACCGCGCAAGAATATGGCGGGATCATCAAGCACGGCGCAAAGCTGCTGTTCGCCTATGCCGAAGCGACCGTGCCCAAGATCACTGTCATCACCCGCAAGGCCTATGGCGGCGCCTACTGCGTGATGAGTTCCAAGCACCTGCGCGGCGATCTCAATTATTCGTGGCCCACCGGCGAAATCGCCGTGATGGGCGCGAAGGGCGCGGTGGAGATCATCTTCCGCCAGGACATTGGTGACCCTGACAAGATCGCGGAACGGACCAAGGAATACGAAGACCGCTTTGCCAACCCCTTCGTCGCGGCCAGCAAGGGCTTCATCGACGAGGTAATCCACCCGCACTCCACCCGCCGCCGCATCGCGCTGGGCCTGCGCAAGCTGCGCGGCAAGCAACTGGAGAACCCGTGGAAGAAGCACGACAATATTCCGTTGTAAGGAATTGAAGATGAAACTTGGTCGTCTCAATCATATCGGGGTCGCCACCCCCTCCATCGCGGACTCTATCGTGTTTTACCGTGACGTGATGGGCGCGACGAAGATCCATGATCCGTTCGATCTGCCCGACCAGGGCGTGAAGGTGTGCTTCGTAGATACTCCCGGCGTGGATGGCGCGCTGAACGGCACGCAGATCGAACTGATCGAACCGCTGCCGGGCAACACTTCGATCGCGAGCTTTCTGGAGAAGAACCCGGCAGGCGGGCAACATCACGTCTGTTACGAAGTGCCGGACATTCATGCCGCCAAGGCCTGGTTCGAAAGCCAGGGCAAGCGTGTGCTGGGCGAACCCCGGATTGGCGCACACGGCACGCTGATCTTCTTCGTCCACCCCCGCGACATGCAGGGCGTGCTGACCGAGATCATGGAAACGCCGAAAGAGGGTGCTCACTGAAGGAAGGGGTGCCTACTCTCGTCACCCTGAACTTGTTTCAGGGTCCATCGTGCCAAATGGCCCGAAGGATTTGGCGAGAAATGGATGCTGAAACGAGTTCAGCATGACGAGATTTGGATGAGGTTGGAGTTGGAGAGGAAAACAATGAGCTACGAAACGATCCTGACCGAACGCGTGGGCAACGTGCTGAAGATCACACTGAACCGCCCCGAGCGCCTGAACGCCGCGTCGATCCCGCTCGCGGAAGAGCTGGGCGCGGCGTTTTATGATCTGGGCGATGCGCGTGCGGTCCTGATCACTGGCGCGGGCAAGGGCTTTTGCTCCGGCGCTGATCTGGCCGCGCGCGGCGAACAGAGCGCCATCCAGCAGAAGGGCGGCAGCCACCGCGCCTTGCAAAACTATTACAACCCGCTGATCACGCAGATCCTGCGCTGCCCAGTACCCGTGGTTACCGCCGTGAACGGTGCGGCGGCCGGCGTCGGCTGTTCGATCGCGCTGGCGGGCGATTTCGTCCTGGCGGCGAAGAGCGCCTATTTCCTGCAGGCCTTCGTCAACATCGGCCTGGTGCCGGATGGCGGCAGCACCTGGCTGCTTGCCCGCGCGATTGGCCGCGCCCGTGCCACCCGCATGATGATGCTGGGCGAGAAGATCGGGGCCGAGCAGGCCGAGGACTGGGGCCTGATCTACAAGGCGGTTGCCGACGAAGCGCTGATGGATGAGGCGATGGCGCTCGCGACCCGGCTCTCGGAAGGGCCGACCGTTTCGTACTCGACCATGAAGGCCAACATCCAGACCGCGCTTGATGGCACGCTCAGCCAGGTCCTGCTGGCCGAAGCCGAAGGCCAACGCGTGGCCGGAGCCAGCGCCGATGCAATGGAAGGGGGCATGGCCTTCCTCCAGAAGCGCAAGGCGGAATTCAAGGGCAAGTAAGCGGGAGTTTGTTCTGGACTGGGTCCCGGCCTGCGCCGGGATGACGTTGCTCTCGTCACCCCGGCGCAGGCCGGGGCCCAGCCGGACAAAGATGCCGCGCATGCGTCAACGTAAGCGAGTGGAAGTAATGGTGAAGATCGAAGACTGGCAGGCCGCAGCGGCGAAAGAGGTCAAGGGCAAGGACCTGACCTGGCATACGCCCGAAGGCATCGCGGTAAAGCCGCTGTATACGGCGGATGACGTGAAAGCCGATCCGGGCCTGCCCGGCTTTGCACCGTTCACGCGCGGGGTGCGGGCTAGCATGTATGCGGGGCGTCCCTGGACGATCCGCCAGTATGCCGGTTTTTCGACCGCTGAGGAATCGAACGCGTTCTATCGCCGGAACCTCGCGGCAGGGCAGAAGGGCCTGTCGGTCGCCTTCGACCTTGCCACGCACCGCGGTTATGACAGCGATCACCCCCGCGTGGTTGGCGACGTGGGCAAGGCCGGCGTTGCCATCGACAGCGTTGAGGACATGAAGATCCTGTTCGACGGCATCCCGCTCGACCAGATGTCTGTTTCCATGACCATGAACGGCGCGGTCATCCCGATCCTGGCTTTCTTCATCGTCGCGGGCGAGGAACAGGGCGTACCGACCGAACAGCTCGACGGGACCATCCAGAACGACATCCTCAAGGAGTTCATGGTCCGCAACACCTACATCTATCCGCCCGAACCGTCGATGCGGATTATTTCGGACATCTTCGCCTATACCAGCGCCAAGATGCCGAAATTCAATAGTATTTCGATTTCCGGCTATCACATGCAGGAGGCCGGGGCGACGCAGGTTCAGGAACTGGCCTTCACCATCGCCGATGGCATGGAATACGTGAAATACGGCGTGGCCAGCGGGCTGGACATCGACAAATTTGCCGGGCGCCTGTCGTTCTTCTTCGCCATCGGCATGAACTTTTTCATGGAAGTGGCCAAGCTGCGGGCCGCGCGCGTGCTGTGGCACCGGGTGATGACGCAGCTGGGTGCCAAGGACGAACGCTCGAAGATGCTGCGCACCCATTGCCAGACATCTGGCGTGTCGCTGCAGGAACAGGACCCCTACAACAACGTCATCCGCACCACGATCGAGGCGATGGCCGCGATGCTGGGCGGAACCCAGTCGCTCCACACCAACGCGCTGGACGAGGCGATCGCGCTGCCGACCGACTTCTCGGCCCGGATCGCCCGCAATACGCAGATCGTGATCCAGGAAGAAACCGGCATGTGCAACGTGGTCGATCCGCTGGGCGGGTCGTACTACATCGAGGCGCTGACCCAGGAACTGGTCGACAAGGCGTGGGAGATCATCGAACGCGTCGAGGCCGAAGGCGGCATGGCCAAAGCAGTCGCTGCCGGATGGCCCAAGGCGATGATCGAGGAAGCCGCCGTGGCGCGCCAGGCCCGGGTCGACAAGGGCGAGGACGTGATCGTTGGCGTCAACAAGTATCGCCTTGCCAGCGAGGACCAGCTGGATACGCTCGAAGTCGATAACCATGCCGTGCGCGAAGGGCAGATCGCCCGGCTGAAGCGCGTGCGCGAAACCCGTGACGAAGCGAAGTGCCAGGCTGCTCTGGCCGCTTTGACTGAAGGCGCGAAGTCTGGCGGCAACCTGCTGGAACTGGCGGTAGATGCCGCCCGGGCCCGCGCTACGCTGGGTGAAATCTCCGACGCGATGGAAGCCGTGTTCGGCCGCTATGGCACGGTACCGACCCCGGTGAAGGGGATCTATGGCAGCGCCTATGAATTCGATCAGCGCTGGGCGCAGGTGATTGACGGGGTCGAGGCCGTGACCCGCCGCCTGGGCCGCAAGCCGCGGATGCTTGTCGCCAAGATGGGCCAGGATGGGCACGATCGCGGCGCCAATGTGATTGCGTCCGCTTTCTCGGACATGGGTTTCGAGGTGACCAGCGGGCCGCTGTTCCAGACTCCTGAGGAAGCAGCGCAACTGGCGCTTGCCAACGATGTTGACGCGGTTGGTGCCTCGTCGCTGGCGGCCGGACACAAGACGCTGATTCCGGAACTGATCGGCCACCTGAAAGCTGCTGGCCGCGCCGATATCAAGGTTGTCGCGGGCGGGGTCATTCCGCCGCAGGACTACGATTTCCTGCGCGAAGCCGGGGTGCAGGGCATTTACGGCCCCGGTTCGAATGTCGTCGAATGTGCCGCCGACATGCTGCGTCTGCTCGGCCACAACATGCCGCCGCTCGAAGCCTGAGCGATTGAAGGGTAGATAGAATGTTCAAGAAAATCCTTATCGCCAACCGCGGCGAAATCGCTTGCCGGGTGATCAAGACCGCCCGCCGCATGGGTATCCAGACCGTGGCGGTCTATTCCGATGCCGATGCCCGCGCGCCGTTCGTGCAGATGGCGGACGAGGCCGTTCATATCGGTCCGTCGCCAGCCGCGCAGTCCTATCTGATCGCGGACAAGATCATTGCCGCCTGCAAGCAGACTGGGGCTGAAGCGGTCCATCCGGGCTATGGCTTCCTGTCTGAACGCACCTCCTTTGCCGAGCAGCTTGCCGCCGAGGGCATCGCCTTCATCGGCCCGCCGGTCGGCGCGATCGCGGCGATGGGCGACAAGATCGAATCCAAGAAGCTGGCCAAGGAAGCCGGCGTCAATGTCGTCCCCGGTTTCGTCGGCGAAATCGAGGATACCGAGCACGCGGTGCGCATCTCGAACGAGATTGGCTATCCGGTGATGATGAAGGCCAGCGCGGGCGGCGGGGCAAGGGCATGCGCCTGGCCTATGACGAAAAGGACGTGCGCGAAGGATTCGAGGCGGTGAAGCGCGAGGGCCTGAACTCGTTCGGTGACGACCGCGTGTTTATCGAGAAGTTCATTCTCAACCCGCGCCACATCGAAATCCAGATCCTGGGCGATCAGCACGGCAATATCCTCTATCTGAACGAGCGCGAATGCTCGATCCAGCGCCGCCACCAGAAGGTCGTCGAAGAAGCGCCGTCGCCTTTCGTGACGCCCAAGATGCGCAAGGCAATGGGGGAACAGTGCGTCGCCCTGGCCCGCGCGGTCGGCTATTACAGCGCTGGTACGGTTGAGCTGATCGTCAGCGGCGCGGACCCGAGCGGGGAGAGCTTCTACTTCCTCGAAATGAACACCCGCCTGCAGGTGGAGCACCCCGTTACCGAGTGCATCACCGGAATCGACCTGGTCGAACAGATGATCCGCGTGGCCGCTGGCGAGAAGCTGGCGATGACGCAGGACGACATCACAATCGATGGCTGGGCGATCGAGAACCGGGTCTATGCCGAAGACCCCTATCGCGGGTTCCTGCCCAGCACGGGCCGTCTGGTGCGCTATCAGCCGCCGGTCGATGGCTGGACCGAGGATGAAGACGGCAACGGACGGCGCGGCGTTGATGGTGTGCGCGTAGACGACGGCGTCTATGAAGGCGGCGAAGTCTCGATGTTCTATGACCCGATGATCGCCAAGCTGATCACTTGGGGCAAGACCCGCGACGAAGCGGCCGACAAGCAGATCGAAGCGCTCGACCGGTTCGAGATCGAAGGGCTGGGCCACAACATCGACTTCGTGTCCGCGATCATGCAGCACCCGCGCTTCCGCTCGGGCGAGCTGACCACCGGCTTCATTGCCGAGGAGTATCCGGACGGCTTCACCGGCGCGGCGACTTCGGACGAGGTGCTGGGTCACCTCGCGGCCATCGCCGGTTTCGTCGCCACGGCGCGGGCGGACCGCGCGCGGCAGATCGACCAGCAACTCAACGGCGAGCTGGAGCCGCCCTATGACTGGTCGGTAACGATCGGCGGCCAGACCTTCACGGTTGAGCTGGAAGAGGAGGTCCTGGTCAATGGCGAGCCGCTCGACATCGGCATCAGCTACACCCCCGGTGACCGCCTGATCGAAGCCCACGTCGAAGGCCGGACCTATGGCGTGAAGTTGGAGCCGAGCCGTACGGGGCTGAAGATGACCACGCGCGGCGCGATCCACAACGTCCAGATTCTGCCAGCCCGCGTCGCGCACCTGACCCGGCACATGATCGAGAAGGTTCCGCCCGATCTCTCCAAGTTCCTGATCTGCCCGATGCCCGGCCTGCTGGTCGCGTTGCACGTTGGCGAGGGCGACAAGGTCGAAGCCGGTCAGCCGCTGGCCGTGGTCGAGGCGATGAAGATGGAGAACATCCTGCGCGCCGAGAAGTCTGCGACGGTCAAGAAGGTCAATGCCAAGGCGGGCGACAGCCTGGCCGTCGATGCGGTGATCCTGGAACTGGAGTAGCCTTCGGACCGTTGGACAGGGCTATGCCCACGATCTGGACCATCGGTTACGAGCAGACCACCATGTCCGCGTTCCTCGGCGCCCTGCAGGGAGCGGGCGTGGAGCTGGTCGCCGATGTCCGCGCCATAGCGGCGAGCCGCCGCCCCGGTTTCTCCAAGACTGCGCTGGCCGCCAACCTGGCTGAGGCCGGGATCGGCTATCGCCATTTCCGTGCGCTGGGCACGCCGCCCGAAGGCCGAGCTGCGGCGCGGGCGCTGGACCTGCCCACGTTGAAGCGGGTCTATGCGGGGCAGCTTGAACTGCCCGAGGCACTGGCTGCCGGGGCGGAGCTGGCTGACCTTGCCCATCACCGCCGCGTTGCTCTGCTGTGCTACGAGCGTGAACCCGCCTGCTGCCATCGTACCTTGCTGCGCAAGGCGGTTCTGCCGGACTGCGAGGTGGTGGATCTTTACCCCTAGTCTTCAAGCATCGCGACCGCCCGGATCCACCCGGCACTGGCGCCCTCGATCTTCACTGGAAAGCAGCTTAGCGTGAAGCCGTGCGAGGGCAGGGCGGCCAGGTTGGTCAGCTTTTCGATCTGCCAATAGGGACGGATGCGGCCCGCCTTGTGACCTTCCCAGATGATCGCCGGGTCGCGCTTTTCGGCCCAGCGCCGCGCGGTGTGGCTGAACGGCGCGTCCCATGACCAGGCATCGGTGCCAACCACTTCCACCCCGCGCTCCGTCAGCCACAGCGTCGCCTCTGCGCCAAGGCCGACGCCCTGGTCGGTGAAGTTCTCGGTGCCATAGACCGCCCCCGACTGGACCAGCACGATGTCGAGCGGTTGCAGAGCATACCCGATCCGCTCAAGCTCGGCTTCGACCTGCGCCGCGCTGACCACGGTGCCGTGGGGAAGGTGGCTGAAATCGAGTTTTACCCCGGGGCGGAAGAACCGGTCGAGCGGGGCCTCGTCAATGCTGGGGGCCCGCCTCGCGCCGCTATCCGTGGTCGAATGATAATGCCACGGCGCGTCCATGTGGGTGCCGTTGTGGGTCGACAGGGTCAGCGTTTCCACCGCCCAGCCTTCGCCATCGGGCAGGTCATCCTTCTCCAGACCCGGGAAGAACAGCGCGATCTGTTCCCAGCTGCTCTCGTGCGTGGTGTAGTGGATCTGCGGCCGCATCACCGGCGGGTCGGACACCACATCGTTGGTGATCGGGATGGAAAGATCGATGAATTGCATTTCGCCACCTGTCTTGACCCGCTTTCCGTTTACGTCAATGGAAAGCTCCATGTCGTTACCCCAAACCCTTGCCGCGGCGCGGCCGATCGACGGCGGCTTTGCTGCCACCATTCCTGCCGACTGGATGCAGGGCCGCACCAGCTATGGCGGGTTTTCGGCCGCGCTGGCGCTGGTTGCCGCCCAGCGCCTCGCCCCGGACCTGCCGCCGCTGCGGTCCGCCACGGTGAACTTTGTCGGTCCGCTGGCGGGGGAGGTCGAGGTTCGCGCCACGGTGCTGCGCCGCGGCCGCAATGCCAGCTGGATCAGCGCCGAAGTCGCCAACGAGAACGGCATCGGGCTGACCGCCACCTTCGTCTTCATGGGTCCGGTCGAGGCGAGCAGCCTGCACCTCCACGACGTGCCGATGCCCGCCCACACCGTCCCGCGCGACGAGGCCGTTCCGCTGCCCGAACGCGCCGGTCCCAGCTTTGCCCCCAATTTCGAGCGTCGCTTTGCCCAGCCGCGCAGCGAGGAGAAGGTTCCGGAAATCCTCTGGTGGGAACGCCTGAAGGATGCCGAAGGGCTTGACCCGATGGTCGCCCTGATCCTGCTGGCCGATGCCCTGCCGCCGGGGGTCATGCCGCTCACCGGCTCGGTCCCGATCAGTTCGATGACCTGGCTGGTCAACCTGCTGACCCCGCTGCCGCAGACCGACGATGGCTGGTACCTCCTGCAGGCGCTCGGCAACTATGCCGAAAAGGGCTGCTCCAGCCAGAACATGGCGATCTGGAACACCCGGGGCGAGGCTGTCGCCGTGGGGATGCAGTCGATCGCGCTGTTCGGCTGACGGCAGCGGGCGGGGCAAGGTCTTATGCCCCCGCCAGCCGCTTGCCCATGACCAGCTTGAACGCGGCAAAGCCCACCAGGCCCGCCGCTGCCGTAGCGACGTGAACCAACCAGAAGCTGGGCGTGTCCATGGTCGAATACCAGCCGCCGATGATCCCCACCGTCTTGTTGGCGGTGAAGAAGGTCAGGTAATAGATCCCGACCACCGTGGCGACGATGGCGCGCGGCGCGACCTTGGTGAACAGCGCCAGGCTGACCGGCATGATGTGGGCAAAGCCGATCGAATTGAGCAGGTGGAACATCACCGGCCAGAACAGCCCGATCTTGCCGTCGCCTTGGGTCAGGGCGGCGAGATAGAGGCACAGTCCGCCGCCGATCACGAAAAAGCTGCCGAGGATCATCTTGCCGATTTCGTCGGGCTCCCACCCGCCGCGGTCGCTGCGCCACTTCCAGAACAGCGCGACCACCGCGAGCATCGAGAAGCTCAGCGCCGCATCGATGGTGATCATGTAGCTGGTGGGCAGGGTGGTGCCAAAGAAGGTCAGCTGGAAATGCTCGTCCGCCCAGACCAGATAGGCGTTGAAGATCTGCTGGTTGGTCAGCATGGCCAGCGCCAGGATCGGGATCAGCAAAAGCAGCGCGAAGACGCGCGGGCGGTCCGCTGCCGTGACTGCGGCAAGCAGGCCCAGCGCCACGGCCAAGCCGACTTCGCCGGACAGGCCAATCGCGCTGATATCGGGGATGATCTGGGCCGTGGCATAGAGCAGCGCCAGGGCCGCGGCCGAAAAGCCGAGCAGGCGCTTGCCATCAACCCCTGCGGCCGATGCCTGCGCATCGGCGGCGCGATCCTCCTTGGGCAACCAGGGTCCGGCCTTGATGTAGAGCAGCAGCCCGGCCACCATCACGACACCCGCCGCGCCAAAGCCGTAATGCCAGCCGACCTTTTCGCCCAAGGTGCCCGAAATCAGCGGGGCGACAATCACGCTGACGTTGATCGCGATGTAGAAAATCCGGAACGCCATGGCGCGGCGCAGGTCATTTGGACCGTAGAGTTCGCCGACCTGGCTGGCGATGTTGCCCTTGAACAGGCCGACCCCGATCACCAGGGCGAGCAGCGCGAACAGGAACAGCCCTTCGAAGGCCATCAGAAAGTGGCCCAGGGCCATGACCACGGCGCCCGCCAGCAGCGTCGCACGGCGGCCTAGCCAGCGGTCGGCAATGAACCCGCCCGCAATCGGGGTCAGATAGACCAGACTGGTGTAGTCCCCGAAAATCGCCGAGGCGAGCGGCTGGCCTTGTTGGCCGCCATAGGCGTTGGCCTGCAGCCATTGCAGTCCCACCACATTGCCGATGTGCTCCGGCAGCAGCAGGTACTTGACCATGTAGAGCACCAGCAAGGTCTGCATCGAATAGTACGAGAACCGCTCGCACCCTTCGACGAAGGCGAGATAGCCCAGTCCCTTGGGATGGCCCAGAAAGGCGCGGTCATGCGCGGGCGCATCAAGCTCTGGCGTGGCTTCGGCAACAGTCATGGCATGCCCTCGGATGGTTTCTTGTGCAACGGGCTAACCCCGAGCGCGGTTGCTGGCAAGCGCGGGACAAAGACGAACCCTCCCCCTTGATGGGAGAGGGATAGCGCAGCCTGGTGCGCCAGCACCTGGCGAGGGTTGGGTGGGGGTGAAGGGCAAGAGCAATCGTCGCCGTGCCCTGGTCACCCCCATCCAGCCGCGACTAGGCGGACGAGCCGCCAAGTCTTGGCATCCTTCCCCCATCAAAGGGGAAGGGTGGGTGAGGACGGGTTCCATCCCGCGACGATGTCAAATTCCGGCCAAGTAGGAAAACCGGGAGCAGACTGGGCCCCAGCCTGCGCCGGGGTGACGGCAGCGATTTGCGACCGACGCAGCGCTAGTCACTCTTTCGTACGTGCTCGGGCTTGCCCTCGCGCTTGGTCGCAGCGAAGGCTTCCAGTTCGTCTTCGCTCATCGAGGCTTCCATTTGCCGCGACGCGCCGCGCAGCTTGCTTTTGGGCGTTTCACCGCGCTTCGCGGACAGGGCGGCTCCGGCGGCTTTCTGTTGGGCCTTGGACTTGGCGGGCATGAGGGGGTTCCTTTCGCTCGGGTGCGTCAGGAACACGGCATGGCCGGGATGGTTTCCCGGGGCGTGCTTTTACCCCGCCAGTTCCCCGTCCAGAAACGCCGCCACGTCGTCCAGCGCGACGTCCTTGGCCAGGGAGGCCTCGCCGATGCTTTTCATCAGCACGAAGGGCAGGGTGCCGGCGTCCATCTTCTTGTCGTGGAGCATGTGCGTGACCAGTGCCTGGCCGTCGCAGTTGAGGCCGAGCGCGGCGATTTCGCTGGTCATGCCCACGTCGGCGAAATGGCGCGCGACCCGTTCGGCGTCTTCGCGCGCCAGCAGGCCGCGCCGGGCGGAGTAGCGCGCGGCGAGGACCATGCCCAGCGCGACGCCTTCGCCGTGGAGCAGGCGATCGGAAAAGCCGGTCTGCGCCTCGAGCGCGTGCCCGAAGGTGTGGCCAAGGTTGAGCAGGGCACGCAGGCCCAGCGTTTCCTTCTCGTCCTGCTGGACGATCCGCGCCTTGGCCGCGACCGAGTAGGCCACGGCATATTCGCGCGACGGCGCATCGCCCGCCAGCATCGCGGCGCCGTTGGCCTGGCACCAGCCGAAGAATTCCGCATCGCCAAGCAGGCCGTACTTGACCACTTCGGCATAGCCCGCCTTCATCTCGCGCGGGGGCAGGGTATCGAGCGCGGCGAGATCAGCCAGGACCAGCGACGGCTGGTGGAACGCGCCGACCAGGTTCTTGCCCGCCGCCGTGTTGATTGCGGTCTTGCCGCCGACGCTGGAATCGACCTGGGCGAGCAGGGTGGTGGGAATCTGGATGAATTTGCAGCCGCGCTTGAGGATGCTGGCGGCAAAGCCGGTCAGGTCGCCGATCACGCCGCCGCCCAGCGCTAGCACGTGGTCGCCGCGCTCAACCTCTTCGGCGAGCAGCCAGTCGACCGTGGCGGAAAGCTGTTCCCAGCTCTTGCTTGCTTCGCCCGGGGGGAGGATGCGCCAGACCGCTTCGTGCCCGCCATCGCGCAGCGCCTGTTCGACCACCGCGCCCCAGGCCTGGTGGACCCGGGCATCGGTGACAATCGGCACGCGGCGCTTGCGCAGGCGGCCCTGGCATTGCTCGGCCAGAGTGGCAAGCAGCCCGGTCCCGACCCGCACTTCATAGGGCGCACCGGCAATGTCGACAGGGATCACAGCCATTCGGCAATTCCTTTCAGCACCCGGGCGACGGTGCGGCCTTGCGGCCCGGTCGAGCTCTTCACCTTGATCGGCGCCTGGGCATAGGCGGGATCGCGTTCGGCCTTGAGGCGGGTCAGGATTTCGCGCGGGTTGCCGTTTTTCAGCAGCGGACGCGTATCCTTGCGGCCGACCCGGTCGACCAGCACGTCGATGTCGCTGTCGAGCCAGACGGCAATCGCCTTGTCGAGGATCAGCGCGCGGGTCTCTTCATTCACGAAGGCGCCGCCGCCGGTGGCAATCACACGCCGGGTGCCGGGAACGTCGATCAGCCGGGCGATGACCCGGCGTTCGCCGTCGCGAAAATAAGGCTCGCCAAATTGGGCGAAGATTTCGGAAATCGACATCTGCGCGGCGTTTTCGATCTCTTCATCGGCGTCGACGAAGGGCATGTGCAGCGCGGTCGCCAGCTTGCGCCCGATGCTCGATTTGCCCACGCCCATCAGCCCGACCAGGACGACCGGACGGTCGATCCGCTGGGCCAGCTCCTCGATTTCGGCGGGAGCGAGCGGGGATTCATCAAGTTCCATTGCGGCCACGCCTATAGATAGGCTAACCGGCAGTGCAAGTTTCCGAACTGGGGATGTGGTGCGTGGCATTGGCGATGGCGGGAGAAGTGCGTTGAAGCGGCTGCTTTTGTTGACCGCGGGGGCCGCCGCGATCTGCACTTCGGCGCTGGTCTTTGCCCAGTCTTCGCCCGAATCGCTGCTGCCGCCGGGCTTTGAGCGGCCCAAGCCGCGCCCGGCAGCGCAGCCCAGTCCAGCCTCGACCCCGGTGGTCCAGCCGGTTCCGGGGGCGGGCAGTTCGCCTGCAGCGGCTCCCGCTGCCGCGCCGCGTACCTTGCCCAATGGCCAGCGCATCCCGACGCTCAAGGAAATCGAGGCGATGTCGCCCGATGAGCTTGATGAATTGCTGGGGCTCAAGCCGAAGTTCGACATTCCGCCCGCCGCGCGCCGCTCGATGCGCCAGGTCGGCGTGCTGGGCCAGGGCGAGGGTGGGTTCTCGCCAACCGCGCTGGGCCGTCAGGACGTGCGGCTGGTCGAACGCCTGCTGGAAGCCAACCAGGGGCGGCTGGTGTCGCGCTGGGGGCATATCTTGCTGCGCCGCGCGTTGGTTTCGCGGCTCGATGCGCCGCAAGGGATGAACCCGGCGGACTTCGTCGGAATGCGGGCCAGCCTGCTGGTGCGGATGGGTGAGGGGCCGCTGGCCCGGTCGCTGGTCCAGGACGTCGATGCGGCGAATTACACCGACAAGCTGACCAATGCCGCGCTCGACGCCTATGCCTTTACCGGCGACATCACCGGGGTCTGCCCGATGGTCGCGGTGCAGGGCGGCGCGCGCAAGGACGTGGACTGGCGGGTGCTGCGGGCGATCTGCGCCTCGTTCCAGGGCGATGGCGCCTCGGGCATGGCGCAGCTTGACCGGCTGATCGGTCCGAACGGGTGGAAGCGGACCGACGGCCTGCTGGCGATGAAGTTCGCCGGTTCGGCAGGCAAGGTCCGCCGCGCGGTCAAGGTCGAATGGGATGATGTCGAGGGGATGACCCCCTGGCGCTATGCCCTGTCGCTGGCTGTCGGGCTGGAACCGCCGGAAAAGCTGATGAAGGACGCACCGCGGCGTTACACTCTGATCCAGGCGACGGCGCCGATGCTTTCGCTGCAGTCACGCGCCGCGGCGGCGGACAAGGTGGGCGGGCAGGGCATCCTGTCGAGCGCGGCGATGGTTGACCTCTATGGCCAGATCTATGCCCAGCCCGACATCGAGGGTGACCTGGCGGCTTCTGCCGAAACCCTGCGCACCGCCTATGTCGGAGAAACGCCCAGCGATCGCATGGCCGCGATCCGCAAGCTGTGGGACGGCGCGGCCGATGATGAAACCCGCTATTCGCGCCATGTCCTGACCGCCTATGCCGCCGCGCGCATGCCGGTTTCGGACGACTTTGCCGACGATGCGCCAGAGCTGATCGCCGCGATGCTGGCCGCCGGGCTGGATGGCAATGCCATGTTGTGGGCGCCGCAGGCCGATGCCGGATCGCAAGCCTGGGCTCTGCTTGCCCTGGCTGCGCCGCAGCGCGCTCCGGTCGAGGCTGGTGCGCTTTATGGCTTCTACGACGACGATCCGAGCGACGACTATCGCAAGAGCGGCTTCCTGCTGGCCGGGCTTTATGGCCTGCGCCGGGTCGACGATGGCCTGGCCCGCGAATTTGCTGATAAGCTGAAGGTCGACCTCAATCGCCGGACCAACTGGACCCGCCTGATCGACCAGGCTGCCGATGCCAACAACGCCGCGCTGGTCGCCTTGCTCGTAGGCGTCGGGATGCAGGGCGACGGCTGGGAAAAGATGACCCCGCTGCACCTTTACCACATCGTTTCGGCGCTCAACCGGGTAGGCCTGGGCGCAGAGGCGCGGATGATCGCGGCTGAAGCCGTGGCGCGGGGCTGACATTTCCGACGCGGTTGAAAGCTTCCTCGCCATGCTCGCTGCCGAGCGCGGCGCGGCGGCGAATACCCTGGCCGCCTATCGCCGCGACCTGGAGGGTGCTGAGGAAGCGATCGGTGATCTGGTCAAGGCCGACAACGTGGCGCTGGCCTCGCTGGGCGCCGCCTGGTCGGGCCTTGCCCCGGCAAGCCTGGCGCGCAAATGTTCCACGCTGCGCCAGTTCTATGGCTTCCTGATCGACGAGGGCTGGCGCAAGGACGATCCGTCTCCCGCGCTGCCGCGCCCCCGCGCGCGCCGGCCGCTGCCGCGCCTGCTCAGCCATGCCGAGGTCGAGGCCCTGTTCGACCGCGCGGAACTGGAGGCGGCGGGGGACAAACCCGATGCAGTGCGGATGCTGGCGCTGCTTGAGCTGCTCTATGGTTCAGGCCTGCGCGCGACCGAGCTGGTTTCGCTCCCCTTGGCCGCCGTTCCGCGCGATGCGCCGTTCCTGACCGTGACCGGCAAAGGCGGGCAGCAGCGCATGGTGCCGGTCAGCTCGCGCGCCAAGGCGGCGCTGTCGCGCTGGCTGGCGCTTCGATCGGATCAAGGCAAGGCATTGTTCCCATCCTCTTCGCGCCAAGGCCACCTGACCCGCATCCGCCTGTTCCAGTTGCTTCGCGCGCTGGCCGCCCGCGCCGGGATCGATCCGGAAAAGGTCAGCCCCCACGTCCTGCGCCATGCCTTTGCCACGCATTTGCTGGAAGGCGGCGCGGATTTGCGCGTGCTTCAGACCCTGCTGGGTCATGCCGACATTTCAACGACGCAAATCTACACCCACGTCGATTCGGCGCGGTTGGTGGCCCTGGTCAATGCGCGCCACCCCCTGTCACGCCAATCCGGTGTGCAATAGCGCCGCTTTGGGTCTTGCCGAGTGCGACTGGGGGGACTAGCGCAAAGGCATGATTTCATACCTTGAGTTCGAAAAGCCCGTTGCCGCGCTCGAAGCCCGGATTGCCGAGCTGCGCCAGACGGCTGCCGAAGGCGACGTCGACATTGCCGCCGAAATCCGCCGCCTCGAAATGAAAAGCGCCGACCTGCTCGCCGCGACCTACAAGGCGCTGACCCCGTGGCAGAAGACCCAGGTCGCCCGCCATCCGATGCGACCCCATTTCACCGACTACGTCGAAAGCTGCTTCACCGATTTCATGCCGCTGGGCGGGGATCGCTATTTCGGCAACGATCAGGCGATCATCGGCGGCTTTGCCAAGCTGGGCAATCGCCGGGTCATGCTGATCGGGCACGAAAAGGGCAACGACACGCAAAGCCGGATCAAGCACAATTTTGGCATGGGCAAGCCCGAAGGCTATCGCAAGGCGATCCGCCTGATGGACATGGCGGGCCGGTTCGGCCTGCCGGTCGTGACTCTGGTCGATACGTCGGGCGCCTTCCCGGGGGTCGAGGCCGAAGAACGCGGCCAGGCCGAAGCCATTGCCCGTTCGACCGAGGCCTGCCTGGGCCTGCCGGTGCCGATGGTGGCGGTCATCGTGGGTGAGGGCGGCTCGGGCGGGGCAGTGGCTCTGGCCAGCGCCGAACGCGTGTTGATGCTGGAACACGCGGTCTATTCGGTGATCAGCCCGGAAGGCTGCGCCTCGATCCTGTGGCGCACGGCGGAAAAGGCGGCTGACGCGGCCGAAGCGATGAAGGTTACCGCGCAGGACCTGCTGGGGCTGGGCGTGATCGACCGCATCGTCAAGGAACCGATCGGCGGCGCCCACCGCGATCCCGCACTGACCGCGCAGGGCCTGTCGAAGGCGATCAGCGAAGAGCTGGACGAACTGTCAAAGCTCTCCCCGGACAAGCTCCGCGCCAAGCGCGAGGAACGCTTCCTGCGCATCGGCGAGGGCTGAGCACGAACGGAACCTTCGGGGGTTTCCACGCGTTTGGACGGGGTGTAACCCCTAAACGTCGGAAATCGCTGAAAGGACCTGCGACATGCCCGCCAGTTCGACCCCCGCCAAGCGTGCGGTTGCGTTTTTGCTTGGTGCCGCCCTGGTGCTGCCCGCCTGTGCCGCCGGAACTTCCGGTTCGCCTGCCGAGGCCAAGACCCCGACCAGCGGCGTCCAGGCGATCAGCGCGCAGGACAAGCAGGAAGGGGCCAAGTACCACCCGCAACTGCTGCAGGAATTCGGCGGCGCGGTGCAGGGTCCGCAAGCCAATTACGTCACATCGGTCGGTCGCAAGATCGCGGTGCAATCCGGCCTGTCGAATGCGCAGAGCGACTTTACCGTCACCCTGCTCAATTCCTCGGTCGACAATGCCTTCGCGATCCCCGGGGGCTATATCTACACCACCCGCCAACTCGTTGCCCTGATGAACAACGAAGCGGAACTGGCCGGGGTGCTGGGCCACGAAGTCGGCCACGTCGCCGCGCGCCATTCGGCCAAGCGCCAGTCGAACGCGATGAAGAACCAGATCATCGGCGTGCTGGGCGCGGTGCTTTCCGGGGTATTCCTCGGCAACAGCCAGTTCGGCCAGTTGCTTCAGCAGGGCTTCATGCAGGGCTCGCAGCTTTTGACGCTGAGCTTTTCGCGCGCGCAGGAAAACGAGGCCGACCGCCTGGGGATCGAATACCTGCGCCGTGCCGGGTATGATCCGCGGGCGATGTCGACCGTGCTGGCCAGCCTGGCCGCGCAGAACGCCCTGTCGGTCCGCTTGCTGGGCGCGCCGGAAAACCGCGTTCCGGCCTGGGCCTCGACCCACCCCGATCCGGCGGCTCGTGTGTCGACGACATTGCGCCTAGCCGGCGCCAATCCCGGCGGCGTGCTCAATCGCGATGTGTTCCTGAACGGTATCAACGGTCTGATCTATGGCGACGACCCCAAGGAAGGGATCGTCGAGGGCCGCACTTTCACGCATCCGGTCGAACGTTTCACCTTTCAGGCGCCGCAAGGTTTCTTCCTGGTCAATGGGACCAGCGCAGTGTCGATCAGCGGGCAATCGGGCAAGGGGCAACTGACCGTCGCGCCATTCAGCGGCGATCTGGATGCCTATGTGCGCTCGGTCTTTGCCACTCTGGCGCAGCAGAACCAGGTTGCGATCACCCCGGGACAGGTCCAGCGCACCACGGTGAATGGCATCCCCGCCGCCTATTCGATCGCCCGGGTTGCCCAGGGCAACAGCGCGATCGACGTGACGGTGTTTGCCTATCAGATGGAACCCGGCAAGGCGTTCCACTTCATGACGCTGACCCAGGCGGGACAATCGGGCGTGTTCAATTCGATGTTCGGTTCGATGCGGCGGATTTCGGCCAGCGAAGCCGGCTCGATCCGTCCCCGCAAGTTGACCGTGGTAACCACGCGCAGCGGCGATACCGTTCAATCGCTGGCGGCACGGATGGCCTATACCGATGCGCCATTGGAGCGGTTTCTGGTGCTCAACGGGCTAACCGCCAATTCGCGGATCGTGGCCGGACAAAAGGTCAAGCTGGTTACCTATTGATCCAGCGCCTGGGCCTACAGAAAAGGGCGACGGGAAACCCCGCCGCCCTTTTTCCAGCCTTGTGGTGCGAAGCTTAAGGGGCCGGAGCAGCGTTGGTGCTGGCCATCGCATCCTTGGTGGTGTTGAAAGTGGTGCTCAGCTGGTTGCCGAGGCTGGTCATCGCGGTGATTGCGGCCACCGAAATCAGAGCGGCAATCAGACCGTATTCGATGGCGGTTGCGCCAGTGTCGTCGCGGAACAGCTTCTTGATGAACTTCATGGTCAGTCTCCTGTTAGGCAATCATTTTTTCCCGGCTCTTTCCCTGTCACCCGGATTGAGCAGTCATCGTTCTAAACGGAAAGCGTTGAAAAACATTTAATTGGAAGCACCGCCAATTGCAGTCGAGGTCTGCGAGGATACGGCGTTCCACATGCTGATGCTGTGGTTGGTCACGCCTTTCAGGGCGGTAAGCATCGCAATCACGATCAGTGCGCAGATCAGCCCCATTTCGATCGAAGTGGAGCCTCGCTTGTTCTTGAAGATGTCAATAAAGGCCTTCATGCGTCGATTTCCTGCCTTGTGATGAGGCATGCGTTTAGGCGGGGTGCCCTAAGAAAGCGTTTAAGCCACGGAGAAACATGACAAATTATCGTTCTACGGTATGGGTGGTGGCTGCCGCAATTGTCAATGCACAGGGCATGGTCCTGATGCAGCGGCGCAGGCTTGACCGCGACCACGGCGGCTTGTGGGAGTTTCCGGGCGGCAAAGTCGAACCTGCGGAAACGCCGGCGCAATCGCTTTGCCGGGAAATCGCCGAAGAATTGGGCCTGACGATTGTTCCCGCCGACCTGACCCCGGTGTCCTTTGCCGCTGGCGCCGATGGGCCACATGTCATCCTGCTCTACCTGTGTCGCGATTGGAGTGGAGAACCGGCCTGTCTGGATGGGGAAGAGATCGCCTGGTTCGCGCCGACCGACATTCCGGGGCTTGATCTGCTGCCGCTCGACATCCCCTTGGCGCAAGCCCTGCTCAATCAGATAAAAAGGTGAAATTAGCCGCTTGCCAAGCCGTGGCGAGCCTCCTATGTGCGCCTCTCCAACGCGCCCGTAGCTCAGCTGGATAGAGCATCAGACTACGAATCTGAGGGTCGGACGTTCGAATCGTTCCGGGCGCGCCATTACAAAGACGGCTCACCGCAAGGTGGGCCTTTTTTGTATCTGCGCTTCAGGCAACCTGATCGGTACGCAGCCGTGCCAGCCATTGGTCGATGGCGGCAAAGCCGCGGTGCCGCGTGTTGCCAATGCATAGCGTGGTGGCGTGGGGATTTTGGGTTGTTCGTGAAGCTGCCTGATTGCCGATTCGGTGGTTTACGCTGCCAGAATTGCAAGCAGATCGTGCTGCACCTTCGGCACAAGCGGAACTCCAAATGGCCAGGTGCGTTTTGCTGGCGGGGGAACAATCGGTGCAACGGGCTTCTGTTGGCCGCTGGCACAACCCTGACAACCAAGGCTTATCCGTGATCCGAAGACCTGCTGCTGACCGGCTTGAAAAAGATTTGCTCGAACGGGTTGGCGACGCCGCATTCCCGTGTCTGGGTGCCAAGTCGGCACTGGCGCGCGGCACGCTGAAAGTGCTGGCCTGCCATTCGCTGTGCAGCACCTGGGACGATTTGCGCATCCACCGAGAATTGCTGGGCTGGGCGATCGACTATGCCAGCCAGCCTGAAGGATTGCGCAGCCTTGCGGTGGTGTTCGAAGGCCCGCTGGATCTGGACGAGGCGGCCTTTGAACGGGCGATGTGGAACCGCATCCAATCGTTCGCCGACAAGGATCACTGGCTGGGCCTGCCCTATGATGCCCGGGTCAGTGCCGATCCCGACGATCCGCATTTTTCGCTGAGCTTTGGCGGAGAGGCCTTCTTCGTGATCGGCCTGCATCCTCACTCGTCGCGGCCGGGGCGGCGGTTTCCGGCACCGACCCTGGTGTTCAACCTGCACGACCAGTTCGAGCGGTTGCGCGAGGAAGGCAAGTACGAACGGATGCGCCAGCGGATCGTGGAGCGCGACACGCAATTGGCCGGAGAGCCCAATCCGATGCTGTCCCGCTTTGGCGAAAGCAGCGAGGCCCGGCAGTATAGCGGGCGGCAGGTTGGGCCCGAGTGGCGCTGTCCGTTCCGGGATCCGCGCGGGTGAGCGCAGTCGTCGAGATTCCGCCGCGATCGGGCACGGCCTTCCGTTTGCGCGAAGGGGCGCGGCTCAGCGTCATCGATCCGCGGGGCCGACAAGTGAGCGATCTGGTCGCGTTCTGCGCTGCCGACCCCCGCGAAGCGCTCTCGAATGGACGGACCTTCGATTACGAAGAGACGCTGCGCCTGACCACGGGCAATCGCCTGTGGTCGAACCGTTCGCGTCCGTTGCTGCAAATCGAGGCGGACAGCGTGGGTCGCCATGACTTTCTGCTGACCCCGTGCAGTGAGGCGACCTTCCGCCATTTCTATCCCGACCAGCCGGTCCACCGGGGGTGTATGGGCAATCTGGTCGAGGCGCTCGCCCCGTTCGGGATCGCAGAGGACCATATCCCCACGGCCTTCAATCTGTTCATGAATGTGCCGGTGGATGGAGAGAGTGGCCGGCTGCAAGTCCTGCCCCCGCTGAGCACGGCGGGGGACCGCGTTACGCTGCGGGCGCTGACCGACCTCGTGATCGGTCTGACCGCCTGTTCGGCTTACGATTCCAACGGCGGCAGCTTCAAGCCGATCCATTACTCCATTGCTGAAGGGTAAGCCGGATCGGGTCGCAGCGGCGCGCGCTGCGGCACTTGCTGCCGCAGGACCGGCATAGGTGTCGCGGCGGTTTTGAGCCGGCCGTTGCGGTATTTCACGCCGCCTTTGACCATGCGCGTGGCAAAGGCCAGCCACGAGGTGACGCCGCGTTCTGCCAGCCAGGCCGGACCCCACAAGGCGCTGGTGGCCGGGAAGGCTTTGGCTCCCCCGGCCTTGCGTCGCCCCGCTTCGGCCGCCAGCACCGCCAGTGCGATCGCACCGGCAAGCCCCGCAAGACCCTTGCGGCGCGCCAGGACTGCCGCGACGGGCAGGATCGCCATTTGCGCGGCAAGGCGGGCCGGACGGGCCCATTCGTCATAGGCCTGACGCACCCGCTGCGAGCCGAAGTGACGGGTCTCGGGCGGACGCCGGGCAATGATCAGGTCCAGCGCCAGAGCCTCATCACCACCAGCGGCCCGGACCGTGCGGACCATTTCAAGGTTTTCGAACAGGACTTCGCCGGAATAGCCTCCCGCCTGGACCAGGACGCCGCGTCGGACGCCCAAGGTGCCGGGCCAGTCGCCATCGCCCAAACGGTTGTAGAGGCTGCGCGCCGTGTCCCAGCGCGCATGCCAGGGCAGGGGGCGGAAGTGGTTCTGCGGGCGAACGACGTCGTGGCGGTCGAGCAGGTCCAGCACCGCCGAAAGTTCCGCGCGGCGATAGCGCACGTCATCATCAGCGATGATGATGCGGTCGTGACTGGCGGCGTGGACCCCGGTCAGGACCCCCGCGACCTTGCCGTTGGTGGTTTTGAACTGCGGTCGGATGTGACGCACATGCTCGCCCCAGTGCTCGGCATGGATGGCAAAGACCTCGGGTGGAGAGCCATCGACGACGATTACTTCGTCCATCTGGCGCGAAACCCGGCGCAGATAGCCGCTCAGGGCGCGAAGCTGCGGGCTCTGGGCGGCAATCGGCAAAAGATAGGTTGCGGCGAGTTGGTCATCGCGGCGGTCGGCGCTCTGGATATCGTGCATCGGCATGAAACGCGCGACGGCCTGGCAGGTTCGGTCCGACCGGCCATAAATTTCGCCGGCATGTTTGGTTGTTGTAGGGGCCGGATGTCCACCCTAGGTTAGCCTTATGGAAGCTTCCCCGCCCGCTTCGTCCGCACCCAAATCGGTGTGGCGCTACGTCCACGCGAGCAGGGCGCACGTGGTGGTTGACGCCGCCGCCTATTTCGAACTGATGCAGCAGGCAATGCTGCGCGCGCGCCAGCGCATTTTCATGATCGGCTGGGATTTCGACACGCGGGTCCGCCTTGGCCCGGGGCGCAAGTTCTACAACCTGCCCGACCGCGAAGTGCAGCCGGCCCGGCTTGGCGCCTTCGTGGTCTGGCTGGTCAAGCGCACTAAAGGCTTGCAGGTGCGGGTGCTGAAATGGAACTTTGGTGCGCTGAAGTTCATTTTCCGCGGTTCGATGATCCTCGACCTGATCCGCTGGTTCCTTAAACCGGGGATCGATTTCAAGTTCGATTCCGCCCACCCGCTGGGGTGCAGCCATCACCAGAAGATCATCGTGATCGATGACAATTTCGCGGTGTGCGGCGGGATCGACATGACCAGCGACCGCTGGGACACGCCGGAACATCTGGAGGACGACCCGCGCCGCCGTCATCCCTATGGAACCCGGCTTTACGGACCATGGCACGATCTTTCGATGCTGGTCGAAGGCGAAGCCGCTAGTGCGCTGGGCGAACTGGGGCGCGAGCGCTGGGTCGCTGCCGGGGGCGCAGCACTGCTGCCTTGTGCTCCGCAGTCGGGCAGCGCCTGGCCGCCCAATCTGAAAGCCGAATTCACCGATGTCGAAATCGGCATTGCCCGGACCCGCTCCGCTTGGGGGCGTCTGGACGAAGTGCGCGAGATCGAAGCGCTGTTTATCGAGCATATCCGCCGGGCCAAGCGCTTCATCTATGCGGAAAGCCAGTATTTCGCTTCGCGCGCAGTGGCCGAGGCGATCGCCGAGAAAGTTGCCGAGCCGGACCCGCCTGAAATCGTGCTGATCAATCCGGCAACGGCCGATGGCTGGCTGGAGCAGACCGCGATGGACGGGGCGCGGGTGCGGTTGTGCCACGCCATCATGCAGCGCGATCACCGGCAGCGCTTTCGTATCTTCATCCCGCGCAATGCCGCCGGCACCGCGATCTATGTCCATGCCAAGACGATGATCGTCGATGACGAGATCTTGCGCGTCGGTTCGGCCAACATGAACAATCGCTCGATGGGCTTGGACAGCGAATGCGACCTGTTCATCGATACCGCCCGCGCCGGAAATGCGCACGCGGCAGAGCCGATCCGGCGACTTCGGATTCAGCTGTTGGCAGAACATACCGGGATGCTGCGCGAGCAGGTCGAGGCCGACCTTGATCGCTATGGATCGATGATCGACCTGATCGAAAATGCGCCGCGCCAGGGAAAGCGGCTCGATCCTTTTGTCTTGCGTCCGCTGACCGATGCGGAGAAAGCGGTGGCCGACAACGCGCTGTTCGACCCCGAGCGGCCGGAGGAACTGTTTGAACCGTTCAGTGCGCGCCGCGGCCTTTTCCGTCGCGGTGGGCTGCTGCGGCGACCGGGTTGAGGGAGATAAATGATGTCCTGTGCACATGACGGCGGCGATGAAGGGCCGATGGCCAAGCTGCCTGTCCCCGACGAGGTGCAAGAGGCAATCCGCACGTTGATCCGCTGGTCGGGCGATGACCCGTCGCGCGAAGGACTGCTGGACACACCGGCGCGCGTGGCCCGGGCCTGGCGGGAATATTGCCAGGGCTATGACGAAGATCCGGCCTATCACCTGTCGCGCCAGTTCGAGGAAGTGGGCGGCTATGACGAGCTGGTCCTGCTCAAGGACATTCCGTTCCAGTCACACTGCGAACACCACATGGCGCCGATTACCGGCAAGGCCGCGATTGCCTATATGCCGCGCGAGCGGGTGGTCGGGATTTCCAAATTGGCCCGCGTGCTCCACGGCTATGCCCGCCGTCTGCAGATTCAGGAACGGCTCACCGCCGAAGTGGCGCAATGCATCTGGGACAACCTCAATCCCCACGGCGTCGCCGTGGTGATCGAGGCGCAGCATGGCTGCATGACCGGACGCGGGGTGAAGACCCCGGGGGTCGGCATGGTCACCAGCCGGATGATGGGCTGCTTCCTCGACGACCACCGCAGCCGCAAGGAAGTGCTCAGCTTGATGGGTTACTGATATGGTTCCGGTCATGACCGTCGCGGAATTGGAAGCGTTCTTCCGCAAGGCCTTTCCCGACGTCCGCGAAGATCACCATGCGCGGATCGACACGATCGAAGCGGGCAGGGTGCGGATGACCTTGCCCGATGCGGCGCTGGCCTTGCGTCCCGGCGGGATCGTATCGGGCCCGACGCAGATGGCTCTGGCCGACCGTGCTGCCTATGCCGTGATCCTGGCCCACGTCGGTCCGGTTGCCATGGCCGTGACCAGCAATCTTAACATGAGTTTTCTGCGTGCCGTGGAAGCCCGCGCGGTAACCGCTGATGCCGTTTTGCTCAAATTGGGAAAACGGCTGGCAACAGTGGATGTCCGGTTGTGGCAGCACGATGCCGCCACGGTATTGGCCCAGGCCACTGTAACCTACGCCATCCCAGCATAAAAAGGCCCAGAGTGCGGGGGGCACTCCGGGCCAGTTGAGGTTTGGCCTTTCGGCTTCACCTCCGGGTCGCAGAACCGTTGTTGCCCGCCTTGCAGCGCTTCGCATTGCGCCGAATCAAAAACCCCTCCCGTTGCGGGGAGGGGTTGATGATTTTCCGGTCAATTCCGGTGAATAGATCAGAGCTGTTCGAGCATATACTCGGCGCTGCTGACCTTGAATTCGCCCGGCGCTTCGACGTGGAGCTGTTCGACAGTGCCGTCGTTGACCACCATTGAGAAACGCTGGCCGCGCTTGCCCAGGCCAAAGCCGCTGCCGTCCATGGTCAGCCCCAGAGCTTCGGCAAAGTCACCGTTGCCGTCAGCCAGCATGGTCACGTCGGCGCTGCCGCCCGCCTTGCTCCAGGCACCCATGACGAAGGGATCGTTGACCGCGGTGCAGGCGATTTCGTCGATGCCCTTGGCCTTCAGTTCGCCAGCTTTGTCGACAAAGCCCGGGAGGTGCTTGGCTGAACAGGTCGGCGTAAAGGCGCCGGGGACGGAGAACAGCGCCACGCGTTTGCCCTTGAAATAGTCCGAGCTTTGCACCGCTTCCGGGCCAGCTTCGGTGGCCTTGACCAGTTTTACGTCGGGCAGCTTGTCGCCAACAGCGATTGTCATTGTCATTCTCCTTGATGGGAAACGAACGGGAAACTTGCGAGTCTATCGCAATATAGGCGCGCTTTATGTCGGGGCAAGGCGCGCGGCTCGCCCGAGGTGCCCCTTTCTTATGATATAAAGGAATTGTTATATTCCCTCCGCGCGGTTATGGGCGAGGGATGTGAAGGTGGCGTGCAGACCGATGCGCGCGCCGGATGTTTCAAGACAGGAGTTGCCCACGTGGCCCATGAGCACGACTATGTGATCGCCGATCTAGGACTTGCCGACTTTGGCCGCGCCGAGATTGCCATTGCCGAAACCGAAATGCCCGGGCTGATGGCGCTGCGTCAGGAATTCGGCGCCAGCCAGCCGCTCAAGGGGGCGCGGATTACTGGTTCGCTGCACATGACGATCCAGACCGCCGTGTTGATCGAAACGCTGGTGGCGCTGGGCGCGGAAGTGCGCTGGGCGACTTGCAATATCTATTCGACCCAGGATCATGCCGCCGCCGCGATCGCCGCGCGTGGAATCCCGGTGTTTGCGGTAAAGGGCGAAAGCCTGGCCGATTACTGGGACTATGTCGGCCGCATCTTTGATTGGGACGACGGTTCGGGCCGCACCGCCAACATGATCCTCGACGATGGCGGCGATGCGACGATGTTCGCACTGTGGGGTGCCCGGGTTGAAGCGGGTGAAGAGCTGTTCGAACCCAGCAATGCCGAGGAAATCGAATTCTGCCGCGCGCTGAAGGCGTTCCTCAAGGCCAAGCCGGGCTATCTCACCATGTCGGTCGCGCACATCAAAGGTGTGTCGGAAGAAACCACCACCGGCGTCCACCGGCTCTATCAGATCGCCAAGGACGGCAAGCTGCCGTTCCCGGCGATCAACGTGAACGATAGCGTCACCAAGTCGAAGTTCGACAATCTCTATGGCTGCAAGGAATCGCTGGTCGACGCGATCCGCCGCGCCACCGACGTGATGCTGGCCGGCAAGGTCGCCTGCGTCGCGGGCTTTGGCGATGTGGGCAAGGGCTCTGCCGCCTCGCTGCGCCAGGGCGGGGCGCGCGTGATGGTTACTGAAATTGACCCGATCTGCGCGCTTCAGGCGGCGATGGAAGGCTATGAAGTCGTGACCATGGAAGAAGCGGTGAAGCGCTGCGACATCTTCGTCACCGCCACCGGCAACGAAGACGTCATCACCGCCGAGCACATGAAAGCGATGAAGCCGATGAGCATCGTCTGCAACATCGGCCACTTCGACAGCGAAATCCAGATCGCGGCGCTCGACAATTACAAGTGGACCGAAGTGAAGCCGGGCACCGACCTGGTCGAGTTTCCGGACGGCAAGCAGATCATCGTGCTGGCCAAGGGTCGCTTGGTCAATCTGGGCTGCGCCACCGGCCATCCCAGCTTCGTCATGTCAGCCTCGTTCACCAACCAGACGCTGGCCCAGATCGAACTGTTCACCAAGTCGGGCCAGTACAAGAACGAGGTCTATGTCCTGCCCAAGCATCTCGACGAAAAGGTCGCGGCGCTGCACTTGGAAAAGCTTGGCGTGCAGCTGACCAAGCTGAGCCAGAAGCAGGCGGACTATATCGGCGTTTCGGCCGAGGGGCCGTTCAAGCCGGAACATTATCGTTACTGATCGCCAAGGCTTCCGGACCCTGTCCCGGGAGCTTCGTTCTGCCGCACAAGGTTTCCTGCTTTTTCGCGGGGATGATGGCTTGTCGCGCCTTGCCTTCGCACCCTTGCGCGCATAGCTGATGGGCATGACGCTTACCCCGACAGCGCTGGTCCTGCTTGGCCTGTTGCTGGCTGCCTGGACCGCGGCCGCCTTGTGGGCGGTGACCAGCGCCCGCCAGCGCCACCGCAAGGCCGAGGCCAGCCTGCGCCAGTCGCGCCGTCTGGCCCGGCTGGTCGATGAAAGCCCTGCCGTTCCCTTGCTGGTGCGGGCGGACGGCCGGATCGAAGCGCCGCAGCGCTTGGCCAATTGGCTGGGGCTGGATGCGGTCCCGCAGTTCCTCACCGAACTGGATGGAGAGCGGGTCGATGGCGGCGATGGCGGTCTTGCTACGCAGCAGATCAACGAGCTGACCGAGGCCGTGCGGCGCTGCCAGCGTACCGCGGCCCCCTTCCGGATGGTGGTGACGCCCCGGGGTTCGACCCGAAGCCTGGCCTTGCGCGGACATCTGGCGGATCCGCAAATTTCCCCGGGCGGGGCAGCGCTGGTTTGGGTTTTTGACTTTTCCGACAGCGAAAGCGAGCTGGTTCAGCTGCGCGACGAAGCATCGCGGGCGCGGGATGATTTTGTCGCGCTGGTTGGCTTGATCGAGGCTGCGCCGATGCCGATGTGGTTCCGCGGTCCCGATGGGGCGTTGCGGCTGGTCAACCAGGCCTATGTCGAGGCGGTGGCCGGACAGGATGCCCGCCAGGTCGCGGCCGATGGGATCGAACTGGTCGAGGCCGTTGACGGACTGACCGCCGGACAGATTGCCTTGCAGGCCGCCGCGCAGAACAAACCGATTGAGCGAATGGTCTCTGCCACGATCGACGGTCAGCGCCGAGCCCTGCGCGTCTCGGATCTGCCGCTGGGCGATGAAGGGATCGCAGGTTACGCGGTCGATGTTGAGGAGATGGAAGAGCTTGCCCGAACGCTGCGCGCCTTCCGCGAGGCCCAGCGCAACATGCTCGACCAGCTTTCGGCTGGGGTCGCGCAGTTTGATGCCAAGCGGCAGATGACCTTTGCCAACCGGCCGTTCCAGCGGATCTTCGCGATGAACGCGGCGGCGCTGCTCGACCTGCCGCAGTTCGACCGCCTGCTCGACATGGCGCGCGACGCCGGGCGCGTGCCGGAAGCGCGCGACTTCCCGGCCTGGCGTCGCGAGCGGGCCGGGTGGTTCATTGCCAGCACGCCGCAGGAAGAAGCCTGGATGCTTGGCGACGGCACGCACCTGCGCATCGTTGCCCAGCCGCTACCCGATGGCGGGCTGATGCTGATTGCCGAAGACCGCACCGAGCAGCTGCAACTCGCCGCTGCGCGCGATACCCTGCTGCGCACCCGGACCGCGACCTTCGACAGCCTGTTCGAATCGCTGGCGATCTTTGCCCCGGATGGGCGGATGCAGCTGTGGAATCGTCGTTTCGCTGCCGATTGGGGCCTGGACGATGCCTTCCTCGATACCCATCCACGGATCGAGAGCCTGCTCGAACAGGTTGCCCGCCAGCTGGCCAAACCAGCGAGGATCAAGGCCGTGGGTGACGTGATCCGCGCCGCCACGCTCGATCGCCGCCAGACGGGGGGGCGTGTGGTTCTGGCTGACGGCCGAACGCTGGAATTCGCCGGGGTTCCGCTGCCCGACGGCAACGGCCTGCTGACCGTGCTCGACATCACCGATTCCCGCAAAGCGGAAGAGGCGCTGAAGCAGCGCAATGCCGCGCTGGAAGAGGCCGATGCAATGAAGACCCGCTTCCTTGCCAACATGAGCTATGAATTCCGCACGCCGCTAACCTCGATTGGCGGCTTCGCCGAATTGCTCGAAGCCGGGCTGGGCGGGGACCTGAGCGAGAGCGGCAGGGACTATGTTAGCGCGATCCTCCAGTCGGTTGAGCGGCTGGGCGAACAGATCGAGTCCGTGCTCGACCTATCGCAAAGCGAGGCCGGCATGCTGCCGCTGGCGCACGAGGAGATCGAGCTGGTGCCGTTCGTTACCAAACTGGTCGAGGACCGGGCGGCGCGGATCAAGGCGGCAAACCTGACGCTCGACATGCGCGGCGACAAGAACGCCGGGCGGATTGAAGGCGACCGGCGGCGTCTTGGCCGGGCGATTGGCCACTTGATCGACAATGCCATTGCCGCCACCCCGGAAGGCGGCCGGATCCTGGTTGAACTGGGCGTGCACAAGGGCCGGGCGCGGTTGGTGATTTCGGACAACGGCGCCGGGATGGACGCCGCGACGCTGGCCCGCGCGCTCGAAGGGATCAAGGTCAGCGCTGATGGCCAGGGGGTCGAACGCCGCCAGGGCCTGGGCCTGCCGCTCGCACGCCAGCTGATCGAGGCCCACGGTGGTACGCTGGAACTGATCAGCGAACCCGGGCAGGGCACTGCCGCGATTGTCGACCTGCCATGAGCGCGATCATCGACCTGCCGGACCTTGGCGCGATGGAGCAGCTAGGCGGGCGCATCGCCAGTTTGCTGCGCGGGGGCGACGTGGTCGCGCTGTCGGGAGGACTAGGGGCGGGCAAGACCACCCTGGCCCGCGCGATCATCGCGGCACTGGGGCATCAGGGCGAAGTGCCGTCGCCGAGCTTTGCCATTATCGAGACCTATGATCCCCCCGCACTGCGCCTGCCGCTGGTCCATGCGGATTTCTACCGGCTCAAGCATCCTGAGGAAGCCGAAGAGCTCGGTCTCGACGATTACCGCCATGATGCCGCGCTGATCGCGGAATGGCCGGAAATGGCGGGCGGTTTCGCCCATGAGCCGGGCTGCCTTTCGATCCGGCTGGAAACTGCGGAAAGGGGGCGGCGGGCGATTGTCGAACCGGGCCGCGATTGGCTAGGGCGATGGGAATGAACGATAGTCTGCCTGAAGGCATTCCCGCATTTCTGTCCGCCGCCGGCTGGGGCACGGCACAGGTCGAGCCGCTGCCCGGCGATGCCTCGTTCCGGCGCTATTTCCGGATTCGCGATGGGGAGAAGTCAGCCATGCTGATGCATGCCCCGCCGCCGCACGAGGACCCCCAGCCGTTCCTGCGCGCCGCGAAATGGCTCGATGGCAATGGCCTGCGCGCGCCGCATGTGCTGGCTGAGGACGCCGCTGCGGGCCTGGTCCTGCTGGAGGATTTTGGCGAGGTCCGGATGCGCGAGTATCTCGACGAATGGCCTGCCGACGAAGGCGAGGTCTATCGCGCCGCGATCGACGCGCTGGTCACGCTGCGCCGCCTGCCGCCCGGTCCCTTCCGCGACTATTCGATGAGCGAATACCTGCGCGAGGCCAAGCTGCTGACCGAATGGTACTGCCCGGCGCAGGGTCTGACGGTGGACGAACCGGGCTATGTTGCCGCCTGGGAAAAGGTGCTGGGCGAAATGCTCCCGCGCCAGCGTCCCGGCGTCGCGGTGCTGCGCGATTACCATGCCGAAAATATCATGCTGCTCGGCTCGCTGGGCAATCAGGGCCTGCTCGACTTTCAGGATGCGCTGAACGGCCACCCAGCCTATGACCTCGTTTCGCTGTTGCAGGATGCACGGCGTGATGTTTCGCCGGAACTGGAAGCGGAAATGGTTGACTATTACGTCGAACAGTCCGGCGCCGGGGCGGATTTCCTGGCCGACTATGCCCGGTTGGGTGCCCAGCGCAACGCGAAGATCGTCGGCATTTTCGTCCGCCTGTGGAAACGCGACGGCAAGCCGCGCTACCTCGATTACATCCCCCGGGTCTGGGCCTTGCTTGAGCGTGACCTGCACCATCCGGCGCTGGCGCCGGTGGCAGACTGGTTCGCCGCGAACATCCCGGACGAACTGCGCGCTGCGGGCGGAGGAACGTTCCAGCCATGAGCGCTCAGCGGCTGGTTTCCGACACGGCGATGGTCATGGCCGCTGGGCTGGGCAAGCGCATGCTGCCGCTCACCGCGACCACGCCCAAGCCGCTGATCGAAGTCGGCGGCAGGAAGCTGATCGACTACATGATTACGCATCTGGCTGACGCCGGGATCGAGCGGGCGGTGGTCAATGTGCACTACCTGCCCGAGCAGATCGAAGCCTATCTGTCGGGCCGACAGCACCCCTCGGTCCTGTTCAGCGACGAGCGGGGCGAGCTGCTGGAAACCGGCGGCGGGATGGTCAAGGCCTGGCGCAGTGGGCTTCTGCCCGATCCGTTCTATTGCCTGAACAGCGACAACGTGTGGATTGACGGGCCGCGCAATACCTTGCTCGATCTGTCGGATGCCTGGGATACGGCGCGGATGGATGCGCTGTTGCTGCTGGTCCCGCGTGAGCGCGCGTTCGAGCATCGCGGCAAGGGGGATTTTCATATCGAGCCCGACGGCCGCCTGCGCCGCCGTGGCAAGGATGAGGATGGCGCGCCCTATATCTTCATCGGCGCCCAGATCGTGTCGCACCGCCTGCTGCGCGATGCGCCGGATGGTCCGTTCTCCACCAACGTGCTGTGGGACCGGGCGATTGCCGAAGGCCGGCTTTACGGCGTGGTCCATGCAGGCGAGTGGTTCGACCTGGGTACGCCCGAGGCGATAGCCCCGGCGGAAGCGCGGCTGGAACGTGCCTGAGCGCGCCGCGCCCAAAGTCTATTCCATCGCGGCCCATCGCGGCTTTGCCGATGCCCTGGTTGCCGGGCTGATCCCGCGCTACGCCGATGACGACCTCGGTCTGGCCCGCTTGACCCTGCTGTTGCCCTCCAGCCGCGCGGTCCGGATTGTCACTGAAGCCTTCGTGCGCCTGTCGGGCGGGGGCATGTTGCTGCCGCGCATGGCGGTGGTCGGTGATCTCGACCTTGATGAAACGCTGGGTCCGCTGCTCGATCCGCTGGGCGTCGGCGACGCCATTCCGCCTACCGCCGATCCGACGCGGCGCTGGCTGCGGCTTGCGCAGTTGCTACGCGAGGAACTGGGAGAGGACGCCCCCAAGGCTCCGGGCTTGCTCCGGCTGGCTTTCGAAACGGGACGGACGATGGACCGCCTCACCGTCGAAGGGCTCGAACTGGGCGACCTGCTGGACGAACGTGTTGCCGGGATCGTCGGCGATCTGGCCAGCCACTGGCAGGCTTCGACCCGTACTTTTGCCCGGGTCCAGGCGCGCTGGCTGGCGGAGCTGGCCGAGCGGGGCGAGATCGACGCGCCAGAGCGGCGCAATCGCCTGTTTACCCATGCGGCGCGGCGCTGGCGCGAGGCGCCGCCTGAGCACCCAATCGTCGCGGCGGGGGTGACCAGTGCCTCGCCCGCCCTTGCTGGTCTGTTGCGGGTCGTGGCCGAACTGCCGCGCGGCGCGGTGATCCTGCCCGACCTTGACCTGACTCTCGGCGATGACGTCTGGCAGTCGCTCGGCAGTGCCGGAGTACCGGCGGGTGAGGGTGCTGCGCCGTTTGGCGAGCGTGATGCACTGTCGCACCCGCAATACCATCTCAAGCTGTTGCTGAACCGCATGGGCGTGAACCGGGCGGAGGTCGATGCCTGGCACCGTGCAGGAATGTCGGCCGCGCCGCCGGAGCGCAGCAAGGCGATTTCCAACCTGTTCCTGCCACCCGAGGGCAGCGCCGGCTGGGTCGCGCTGAAGCCCGATCAGCGCCGCCTTTCCGGCGTTCGGCTGATGGAAAGCGCCCATCCCGAAGAAGAGGCGCAGGCGATTGCCTTGCTGATCCGGCAGGCTCTGGAAGTTCCCGCCAGGCGCGCCGCGCTGATCACCCCGGATCGCGGGCTGGCTGCCCGGGTGGTCGCGCACCTGAAGCGCTGGGACATCGTAGCCGACGACACTGCGGGGCGGCCCTTGCCGCAGACTCCGGCGGGGCGGCTGTTGCTGCTGCTGGCCGAAGTGGCGGCGGATCAGGCTGCGCCGGTGCCGCTGCTGGCCTTGCTCACGCATCCGCTGGCGGGGTTCGGGGAAGGGCGCGCAGCCTGGCTGGACAATGCCCGGGCACTGGATCTTGCCTTGCGCGGGCCGCGTCCTTCACCGGGCCTTGCTCCGCTGGCCGAGCTCGTCCGCGAAGTGGCCCGGCGGGGGCGGGGCGCGGCGATTGCCGAGTGGTGGGACGGGGTCGAAGCGATCCTCACCCCGCTCTTGCAAGAAGAGACCGAAGTCGCCCTGGGCGATGTCCTGTCGCGTCTTGCCGAGGCGGGCGAAAAGCTGTGCGGCACGCGGCTCTGGGCAGAGGCCGATGGGCGCGCGCTGTCGGCCTGGGTCGAGGAACTGCGCGGCGCAGCGGATGAGGCTGGGACGCGGCTGGCGATCAAGGATCTGCCCGCCGTGCTGCGCGATGCGATGGACCGGGTTTCGGTCCGCCCGCCCTGGGGCGGTCATCCCCGCGTCGCGATCTACGGCTTGCTCGAAGCGCGGATGAGCCGGGCTGACCTGGTGATCTGCGGCGGTCTGGTCGAAGGTACCTGGCCCGCCGCGCCCAGTCCTGAACCCAGTCTGCCGCCGCCGGTGCTGCGCGCGCTGGGCGTGCCTTCGGGCGAGTTTCGCATCGGTTTGGCCGCGCATGACCTTGCCGGAGCGCTGGGCGCACCTGAAGTGGTCCTGAGCTGGGCCCAACGCGGCGAGGGCGGGCCGGTCATTCCCAGCCGCTTTGTCCTGCGGGTCCAGGCAATGCTTGGCGAACTGGCGGACAGTCACCGCGAGGTCGAAGCGGTTGAACTGGCCCGGGCGATTGACCTAGCACCGCCAGTCCCGGCCTATCCCCGTCCGCAGCCCCGGCCGAGTGCCGGGCAGCGGGATGTTCCCTTGGCGGTGACCGCAATCGACCGGTTGCGCGGCGATCCCTATCAATTCTTTGCCAGCGCGATCCTGCGCCTGCGCCGGCTGGATGGTCTGGATGCAGAACCCAGTGCTGCCTGGCAGGGGACTGTGGTCCACGCGGTAATGGAAACCTGGCACAAAAACGGCGGCAGTGCGGGCGAGTTGATCGCGCTGGCCCAGCAGGAATTGGCCAAGATGCAGGCTCATGTGGTGACGCGGGGGCTGTGGTGGCCGCGCCTGTCGCGCGCGCTAGAATGGATCGACCAGCAGATCGCCAGGGATCGCGGCGATGGGCGCGAAGTCCTCGCCAGCGAGATCAAGGGCGAGTTTACTCTGGCCGGGGTCAAGATCCACGGCCGCGCCGACCGGATCGATCGCCGCGGCGATGGCCGTCTGGTCGTGGTCGATTACAAGACCGGCAAGCCGCCATCGGGCGGGCAGGTCCGCGATGGCTTTGCCTTGCAGCTGGGCACCCTGGGGCTGATTGCGGCGGCGCGGGGGTTCCAGGACGTGTCCGGGCTTCCCGACGGGTTCGAATACTGGTCGTTCGGAAAGGACGACAAGAGCGCGACCGGGTTCGGCTATGTCTATGAACCGATCGCCGAAGGGCGCAAGGCGGGCATTCCGCGGGATGAATTTCTGACCGAAACGCAGCGCTATCTGCAGGAGGCAATCGACAAGTGGATCAAGGGCGACGAACCGTTCACGGCCCGGCTCAACCCTGATCTTGGCGGCTACAATGACTATGATCAGCTGATGCGGCTCGATGAGTGGCAGGCACGCGGGGAGGAGCAGGCATGAGCCGGGTCTTTCCGCTTACCGGCGAGCAGCATCCGGCGGTCGATCCGGGGCAAGTGGTCTGGCTTTCCGCCTCTGCCGGAACCGGCAAGACCCAGGTGCTTTCCGCGCGGGTGCTGCGGCTGTTGCTCCAGGATGACGTCCGCCCCGACCAGATTCTGTGCCTGACCTTTACCAAGGCCGGCGCGACCGAAATGGCCGCGCGCATCCATGAAGTTCTAGCCAGTTGGGTCCGTGCCGATGCCGTTGCCCTGGCCCGGGATCTCCAGGCGATTGGTGCCGACTTTGACCCGGCGACGCAGAACAAGGCGCGCCGCCTATTTGCTGCTGTGCTCGATTGCCCGGGCGGAGGGCTGCGGATCGACACGATCCATGCTTTTGCTCAGTGGCTGCTTTCCGCCTTTCCCAGCGAAGCGGGACTGCTGCCCGGCGTGAAGGCGATGGAGGACCGCGACCGCGATTTGCTGCTGCGCGAGGTCCTGTCCGACTTGCTGCTGGAGGCTGAGCGCAGCAACGACGTCGCGACCTTTGCCGCGCTGGAACAGCTTTCGATCCGCCTTGGGCCGATGGCTGTTCCCGGATGGCTGCTGCGGTGTGCCAAGGCACGCGAGGCCTGGGAAGGGCCGGGGGGCTGGCAACCGCCGATGCGCAGCAACGTGCTGCGCCTGATCGGCCTGCCGAGCGATGCCTGCGAGGATGATCTGGCCGACCTGTGCAGCGACGGGGTGTTCGATACCCAGGCGCTGGAATGCTGTCTGGCCGCCTATCGTCAGTGGCCGTCCCCCACCGGGGAAAAGGCCAGCGCCGCGATCCAGGCATGGCTCGAGGCCGGTCCGGCGGAGCGGAACACGACCTTGCCGGGGTTGGTCGAAGTCCTGTTCTCAAAAGAGCGCAATCCCAAGAACCTGCGCTACATCACCAAGTACGAAGAGTTTTACGAGGACGCGGCCCTGGCGGTCCAGACCTGCTGTGATGCAGTGGAAGAACGCCGGGCGCTGCTGCAGTTGGCCGATTTTCTGACCCCGGCGCTAGAGGTCGGGCGGAAGTTCTCGTTCGCGTGGGACGATGCCAAGGCGCGGGCCGGGTTCATCGATTTCGACGACCAGATCCGCCAGGCCGCTGCCTTGCTGACGCGCGGCGACCTGGCCGAATGGATCCGTTACAAGCTCGATCGGCGGATCGACCATATCCTGGTTGACGAGGCGCAGGACACCAACGCGGCGCAGTGGCAGATCATCGATGCCCTGACCGGCGATTTCTTTTCCGGGCAGGGCGCGCATGGCGACAAGCTGCGCACGTTGTTCGTCGTAGGTGATTACAAACAGGCGATCTTTCGTTTTCAGGGCACCAGCCCGGAAAACTTTGCCCGCGCGAAAGAGCGCGTCCGCGGGCAAATGGCCGGGCTGGCAAGCAATCTGGCCGAACTTCGCTCTGCGCCGGAGGCGCGCACACTGCGCGATCTCGACCTTGGGCAAAGCTTTCGCACGGCCCACGCGATCCTTGAATTCGTCGACCGGACGATTGCCGACATCGGCCATGAAGGCTTTGGCCTGGGCCAGCCGGCGGAACTGCACAAAGGGCAGGAGCGACCGGGTCAGGTCGTGCTGTGGCGGGTACTTGGCGCGCAAGCCGGTGACGATGAGGTTCCCGCCGAAGCAGCGGAAGAAGGCGAGGAGGGCTGGCTATCGCGCAGCGACCGGCAATTGGCCGACCGCATTGCCCAGCAGGTCCGGGCGTGGATGGACCATGGCTTCCCGCTGGTCAAAGGCGAGGCTGAGGGGACGGCCCGCCGCGCCACGCCTGGCGATGTCATGGTGCTGGTGCGCAAGCGCAAGGAGCTGGCCGGGCTGATCGTCGCGCGGCTGCATGCCAAAGGGGTGCCGGTGGCGGGGGTGGACCGCCTGCGCCTTGCCGCGCCGCTTGCCGTGCGCGATCTGATGGCCGCGCTGCGCTTTGCCGCCCAGCCGCTCGATGACCTCAACCTTGCCTGTCTGCTGGTTTCGCCGCTGGTCGGGTGGAGCCAGGATGACCTGCTGCGCCACGGCTGGCGAGCCGAAGGCGTGCGGCTGTTCGATCATCTGCGCGCCAATCGCGGCGAACCCGAAGTCCTGCGCACCTGGGAGCAACTGGCACAATTGCTGCGGATTGCCGATTACGATCCGCCCCAGGCCCTGCTTCACTGGATCCTGACCGGTCCCTGGCAAGGGCGGCGCAAGCTGGTGGCGCGGTTCGGCAGTGAAGCGAACGACCCGATCGATGAGCTGCTCAATGCGGCCAGCGCCTTTTCGGTCGGCCGGGTGCCCAGCCTGAACACGTTCATCCAATGGTTCGACGCAGGCGAGGGTGAGCTGAAGCGCGAATCGGGCAAGAGCCGCAACGAAGTCCGCGTGATGACGGTGCATGGTTCGAAAGGCTTGCAGGCGCCGATCGTGATCCTGGCCGACGCTGCGGACAATCCCAAGGCCTCGCGCGGATCGGTGCTGGAGTTGTCCGATCCGCTCAGCGGCAAGGTGATTCCGCTCCCCGGTCTGCGCAAACACGAAGTGGCCGGTGCGATTGCCGAAGCCAAGGCCCAGGCAGAGCTGGAAGAAATGCAGGAGCACTGGCGTCTGCTCTATGTCGCCATGACCCGCGCCGAAGAGGCCTTGTTCATTGGCGGCGTGCTGGGGGCCAAGGAAAAGGCTCCGAACCCCGATAGCTGGTATGCGCGGCTGGAACCGCTGTTCGATGGCGACTGGATCGAGGACCCGCTGTGGGGCGGGGTGAAGTTTCATGGCGAAGCACCGCAGGTCCCGGTCCCGCCGCCCGGGAAAGAGAGCGGCCAACTGGCGCTCTTGCCGTCCTGGACGGGCCAACCGGCCCCGGATGAGCCGCGCCCGCCGCGGCCGCTTGCGCCATCCTCGCTGGGTGAGGATCACGCCAGCGATCCGCCATGGCCGGCCGGAGCCGGTGCGGCTGCGGCCCGCCGCGGGGTGCTGCTCCACCGCTTGCTTGAGCGTCTGCCCGAGGTTCCGCCTGGGGAGCGCAAGGTCGCAGCCGAAACCTGGCTTGCCCGGGCGGCCGCTGATCTGGATGGACCGGCGCGGGGCGAGATGGTTTCCGCCGCGCTCAAGGTTCTGGATCATCCCGCCTGGCTTGACCTGTTTGAGCCCGGAGCCCTGGCTGAAGTGCCGATTGCGGCGACGGTGGGCGGACAGGTCGTGGCCGGAACGATTGACCGGCTGTTGATCGAAAAGAAGCGTATCCGCCTGGTCGATTTCAAGACCGCGCGCCGCGCACCTAAGACTTTGGATGAAGTTCCAGTATCGATCCTGCGCCAGATGGCCGCCTATGCCGCAGCCCTGGAAGCAACCTATCCCGGGCGCGAGGTGCAGGCTGCGCTGCTTTACACGCAAACCCCGGTGCTGCTGGAAATTCCGCCCGAACTATTGGCCGTTCACAAGCAGGCGTTGGTGAAAGACTAGCATTCCTTTGCTTGCGCGGCGTTGCGAATCCCGGCGCGCGCCCTAGATTGGCAGAAACAGTTTCAAGGAGATTCCTATGGCCACCAAAGCAGTCACCGACGCCAGCTTCGCGGCGGACGTCCTCGGTTCGGACAAGCCCGTCCTGGTCGATTTCTGGGCCGACTGGTGCGGGCCGTGCAAGATGATTGCCCCCGCGCTTGAAGAGATCAGCGAAGAACTGGCCGACAAGGTGACCATCGCCAAGGTCGACATCATGGAGAACACCGACACCGCCAGCCAGTTCGGCGTGCAGTCGATCCCGCTGATGGTGCTGTTCAAGGACGGCAAGCCGGTTGCGCAAAAGCTTGGCGCAGCTCCGAAGAGTCAGCTCAAGGGCTGGCTGGAAAGCGTTCTCTAAAGCGCCTAAAGCGCCTGCATCCGCGTCGCCAGTTCGTCCCACAGGGCCGGGCTGGCCGCGCCGATCAGGCTGGGGCGCAGGTGCTCGTCGACCCGGTAGGGCTGACCGTCGGGTCGCGCCACCTTGCCGCCTGCCTCATTGAGCAGCAGCACCCCGGCGGCGTGGTCCCAGGCCAGGGTGCGCTCGAATATCGTGATATCGTTTTCACCCAGCACGATGCGCGGATATTGTTCGGCCGCGCAGCGCGGGATGTCGACCAGCGTGTAGTGCGGAGCAATATGGGTCTTCAGCGCCTCGCGCCGCGTGGGGTCGGCAAAGACCAGTGAGATCGCCGCAATCGGCGGGGTCTGGCCGCTGGACCTGGCGCTGACCCGCTCACCGTCGATCCAGGCACCCTGGCCTTTTTGCGCGGTGCAGAACCGGCCGCGTAGCGGATCATAGATCCACCCGCCAATCGTTTCGCCCGCTTCGGCCAGCGCAACCATGATCCCGAACGGCGGCTTGCCACTGGCGAAATTGTTGGTGCCGTCGATCGGATCGATGATCCAGCACAGCGCATCGCCCAGCCGGTCCATCAGGGCCGGATCGGCCTCACAGGCTTCCTCGCCCACGATTGCCGCTTCGGGCAGGACCTTGGCCAGTCCTTCGGCCAGGATCACCTCGGCCTCGCGGTCGGCCACGGTGACCAGCTCGCCCACCGACTTGTCGATCACTTCGTGCGCTTCAAGCTGCTGATAGCGCGGCATCACCGCCCGGGCCGAGGCGTCCTTGATAACCGCAAGCACGGCCTCATCGAGCGCGGGGCTCACGAACGATAGTCCGCGTTGATCGAGATGTATCCGTGGGTCAGGTCGCAGGTCCACACCGTCGCACGGCCTTCGCCCAGGCCCAGATCGACTTCTAACGAAATGTCCTGTCCTTTGAGGTGCGCGGCGACCGGCGCTTCGTCATAGTCGGCCAGCGGCTGCCCATCGCGCGCCGCCCAGGTTCCGCCAAAGCCGATCGATAGGCGGTCGCGGTCTGCCGGTTCGCCAGCCTTGCCCACGGCCATCACCACGCGGCCCCAGTTGGCGTCTTCTCCGGCAATCGCGGTCTTCACCAGTGGCGAATTGGCGATGGCGAGGCCGACCTTGCGCGCGCTGGCATCGCTGACCGCGCCACTGACCGTCACGGCGATGAACTTTTGCGCGCCTTCGCCGTCGCGGACGACCAAGTGCGCCATTTGGCGGCAGACATCCTCCAGCGCGGCGGCAAAGGCGTCGGCGCCGGGGCTGTCGTCGCTGGTCAGCGCGGCATTGCCCGCCGCGCCGGTGGCAAAGGCCAGCACGGTATCGCTGGTCGAGGTGTCGCTATCGACGGTGATGCAACTGAAGGTGCGCTGGTTGGCGGCGCTCAGCAGCTTTTGCAGATAGGCCGGGGCTATCGCACAGTCGGTAAAGACATAGCCGAGCATGGTCGCCATGTCGGGCGCGATCATGCCGCTGCCCTTGATGATCGCGCAGAGCGTCACGGTCTTTCCGCCGACCACAGCCCGGGCCATGGCGCCCTTGGCAAAGGTATCGGTCGTGCCGATGGTATTGGCGGCATCCTGCCAGGTGCAGGGCTGGGCGACCAGCGCCGCTTCGATCCCGGCGTGGGCCTTGTCCTTGGGCAGGGGGACGCCGATCACCCCGGTCGAGGAAACGAACACCTGCTCCGGCCCGCAGCCCAGATGCGCCGCGACTTGCCCCATGATCTGCTCCACCGCCTCGCGCCCGCGATAGCCCGTAAAGGCGTTGGAATTCCCCGCATTGACCACCAGCGCACGGGCCCGGCCCTGCGCGACATGGGTGCGGCCCAGCTCCACTTCGGAAGAGCAACAGACATTGCGCGTGAACACGCCGGCCACCGCCGTGCCTTCGGCCAGTTCGACATAGGTCAGGTCGCAGCGCCCCCAGTCCTTGTAGCCCGCACGGGCAATGCGCAGCGTCACCCCGGCAACGGGCGGCATGTCCGGGAACGGGCGGGCGAGGGGAGAAACAGGGTGGGTCATGCCATGGGCCTTGGGTATCGATTCAGTTAGTCGCGCGAGGCAATTGCATAAAGCGCGATCGCTGCGGCGTTGGAGACGTTGAGGCTTTCCACTGCGCCGGACATCGGCAGCCGTGCAATCGTGTCGCAGTGCTGCACGATGTTGTGGCGCATGCCTTCGCCTTCCGCCCCCAGCACCAGGGCGACCGGACCGGCGGGGAGTGCTTCGGCGAGCGTCGCCTGGCCTTCGCCATCAAGACCGATGCGCCAGTAACCGGCCTCGGCCAATTCATCGAGCGCGCGGGCCAGGTTGACCACGCGGATCCACGGCACCACTTCCAGGGCACCCGACGCACTTTTGGCCAGAGTTCCGGACTCCGGCGGAGCGTGGCGGTCCTGCGTGACGATGGCGGCAGCGTTGAAGGCAGCGGCCGAGCGCATGATCGCGCCGACATTGTGCGGGTCGGTGACCTGGTCGAGCACGACGATGGGCCGGGCCGGATCGCTGTCCATCACTTCATCGAGGAACACGTCCTCCAGCGCGTCGCAATCGAGCACCAGGCCCTGGTGCGGGGCCTCGCGCGCAACCAGTCGGGCGAGGTCCGCAGGGGCGGCCCATTCGAGCGGAAAATCAGCCGGCAGTTCGCCATTAAGCGAGGCGACGCCTTCCCGCGTTGCCCACAGCTTGCGGTGGCGCCGCTCCGGGTTCTTCAGTGCGGCTTCCACTGCGTGACGGCCCCACAGGCGCACGGCGCCTGTGCTGGCGCGGCCTGAACCCCGGCCGCCTTGCATGCGCCCGGCGCGGCCGCGCAGCGCTTTGCCCTTCTTGTCGTCGTTCCGGCGGCTCATCGAAAGAATCCCTTTTGCATCGCCGCTCTCTAGGGCAGAGCTGAGTGAAGGGCTAGATTGCTGTGTGAAGTTCGCCGTTTGCGTATTTTCATGTATATGTTCAGTCGCTCGTCTTATTCTAAAACTGCGAACAACAACGCGAGGATGTAATGGAACGCTTGTTGAACTTTTTGGTCGGCATCCGGCGGCTGCCCCCGCTCTCGGAATTGTCGGGTGACGAGGAACGGATGCTGTTTGAACTGCGGGCGCGGTGGCAGGAGCGCGGCGCTCTGACCGTTGCCGATGCCTATGATCTGGCCAAGGGCAGTTCTTCGATCACGTCTTACCGCCGGTTGATCGCGCTGAAGGACAAGGGGCTGGTCGATATCGCGGTGATGGAAGCCGATCGCCGCAAACGGACGGTCAAGTTCACCCCGCTTGCCGAAGACCTCTTCAACCGATTGGCCTAGTGACGGCACTGGTGCGGACAACTGCCCTCTGCGGAGCTTTCGCAGCTCTCTATTTGGTGCTTTACCATGTTTCCTCACTGGTCAGCGCGCCGCAGGGATTCCAAGGGGTCGCCTCCGCTCTATTTCTGCCGGCTTTCGTCCGATTGCTGGGTTTTCTGCTGATCGGATACTGGATTATTCCGGCCCTGTTTCTGGGGGGTGCGTTCCTCAGCCTCACGGGTAGCTACGATCTTGCACCGGGCGTCACCGTGGAACTGGTGATGACCGCGTTCACTGCAGTTGGCGGTCCATTCGGGGTGTTCGTCGCCAGCCGCGTCGGACGCTTGCAACCCAGCCTGGAAAACCTGACCGCGCTCCGGTTGATGGGCCTGTCGATCGGCTGTGCGGCGGGCAATGCGGTCTTTCATCGCATGGCGATCGAGGTTGTCGGCATCACTCCGGGCAATGTCCAACAGGACTTCGTCATTTTCTTTGGCGATTTTGTCGGAACCTGGGTGATCATCTATCTGATCAAGACTGTGCTGACGCTTTACGGATATGCTCGCCGGACCTGACTTGCCTGATCGTAGGCAGTGCTGGGTGTGGCCAATTTTTGGCGCGGCGGTGGTGGACAGGGCTAGATTCGAACTAGCGTACGCTTGCGCGGGCAGATTTACAGTCTGCTGCCTTTAACCACTCGGCCACCTGTCCACACCAGCTTGCCGGTGTCGGGTTGCCCCGATTTGCGCTGCTTCGAAACGAAGCGTCCGGCCGAGGAAGCGCGCATTTGGCGAAGCATTGCCGCGCTGTCAATGCCCGAATGAATCGCCTGTGTCTTGCCGGGGGTGGAAAGCCTCGGTAGGACGGCGCCCCATGAGCGAAATCATCCCTGTCATCTCCGCGACCGGCCTCTACACGCCGCCGGAAATCGTCACGAACGAAGAGCTTGTGGCCAGCTTCAACACCTATGTTGAACGGTTCAACGCCCGTCATGCCGCCGAGATTGAGGCAGGGACGGTCGCTGCACTGGCCCCCAGCTCGGTCGAATTCATCGAGAAGGCCAGCGGCATCAAGGCGCGCCATGTGATGAGCAAGGCTCCGATCCTGGATCCGGAAATCATGGCGCCGCGCTGGGCCGAACGCCCTGACGAAGAGCTGTCGGTGCTGGCCGAGATGGGCGTTATTGCGGCGCGCGATGCACTGGCCCGGGCCGGGCGGGACGCCAAGGATGTGGATGCGGTGCTGTGTGCCTGTTCAAACCTGCAGCGTCCCTATCCGGCCATCGCGATCGAGATTCAGCACGAGCTGGGGATCGAGGGATTCGGCTTTGACATGAATGTCGCCTGTTCCTCGGCCACGTTTGGCATCCAGACCGCCGCCGATTTCATCCGCGCGGGTCATGCCCGTTCGGTGCTGGTGGTCAGCCCGGAAATCTGCACTGGGCACAACAACATGCGCAACCGCGACAGCCACTTTATCTTTGGCGACGTGGCGACGGCCGTGCTGGTCGAGGCCAAGGACGTGGCCCCGGAGCAGCATTGGGACATCCTGGGCACCCGCCTGAAGACCGTCTTCTCCAACAATATCCGCAACAACTTCGGTTTTCTGAACTGCGCGACGCCCGAAACGATCGGCACGCCGGACAAGTTGTTCGTCCAAGAAGGGCGCAAGGTGTTCAAGGAAGTGGTGCCAATGGTTGCCACGATGATTGTCGATCATGCCGAATCGCTTGGCCTCGAACCGGCGGCGCTGCGGCGGCTGTGGTTGCACCAGGCCAATCAGGGAATGAACCGTCTGATTGCTCAGCGCGTTCTAGGCCATGAAGCAAACGAGGATGAAAGCCCGACCGTGCTGGATACCTATGGCAATACGTCCAGCGCGGGTTCGATCATCGCGTTCCATCTGAACAGCCAGGATCTGGCTGCGGGCGATACGGGCGTGATCTGCTCGTTTGGCGCCGGCTATTCCGCCGGCAGTGTTTTTGTGCGGAAGGCGGCCTGATGCCAGGAGATATTCTCGACAATCGCGGGCGGGGCGAAGCGACCTGGTCGTGGCCATCGGTCCATCCGGAAGGCCGTGTCTTCGCGCTGATCGCGGCCGGGCTCAGTCTCACCGCCGCGCTATTCGCGTGGGAAACGCTGGCCTGGCCGCTGGGCGCGTTGGTGCTGGGCATTCTGGCTTTTTTCCGCGATCCGCGCCGGGTCACGCCGCTGGGGGACAATCTGATCATCTCGCCAGCCGATGGCCTGGTGACCCTGATCAAGCAGATGGATGCTCCGCGTGAGTTGGTGGTCGACGATGGAACCGGTGCGCCCGGGCTGCCGAACGGGCCGGTGACCCGGATTTCGATTTTCATGTCGGTGTTCGATGTACACATCAATCGCGCCCCGATCGGCGGCACGGTGCGCCGCGTGGTCTATATTCCCGGACGCTTCCTCAATGCCGATCTCGACAAGGCAAGCGAGGAAAACGAGCGCCAACACATCCTGATCGAACGCGGCGATGGCACCCGGATCGGGTTCACCCAGATTGCGGGTCTGGTCGCGCGCCGGATCGTACCCTTCGTCAAGCCGGGCGACATGCTTGCCGCTGGTCAGCGCGTTGGCCTGATCCGTTTCGGCAGCCGGGTTGACGTGTATCTGCCCGCCGGGACCGAACCGAAGGTGCTGATTGGGCAAAAGGTCATCGCCGGTGAAACCGTGCTTGCTGAAATCGGCAGCGCGCTGCTGATCGAGGGGGCGCGGCAGTGATCGATCCGGCGCATCAGCGTGCCGGCCTGACGCTGCGGGCGATGGTGCCCAACGCGATCACCGCCGCCGCGCTGTGCGCCGGCCTGACCGGCATTCGCTTTGCCATTACCGGTGATTTCGAAAAAGCGGTCCTGGCGGTCGTGCTGGCGGGCGTGCTGGATGGGATCGATGGCCGGATCGCCCGTTTGCTCAAGGCGCAGTCGCGCTTTGGTGCTGAGCTGGATAGCCTGGCCGACAATGTCTCGTTCGGTGTCGCGCCGGCCCTGATCCTGTTCCTGTGGTCGCTGGATGACCTGCCGCGGCTGGGGTGGTTTGCTGCCTTGGCCTTTGCGGTCGCTTGTGCCCTGCGTCTGGCGCGGTTCAATGCGCGGATCGACATGGCCGACGAGCCGCGCAAGACTGCCGGCTTCTACACTGGCGTTCCCGCGCCGGTGGGGGCGGGACTGGTGTTTCTGCCGCTCTACCTGTGGATCGTGACCTTCGATGAACAGTTCCGCAATCCAGTGCTGGTCGGCGCATGGCTGGTCGCGATGGCGTTTCTGATGATCTCCAGCTTGCCGACGCTGACCTGGGGCAAGCTGCGCCTGCGCAAGAATTTCCGGCTCGAAGCGCTGCTGCTGTTTGGTTTGGTGGGGGCCGCCTTGTTGACCGAAACCTGGTGGACCCTGATCGGGATCTGTGTGGTCTACCTTGCCTTGCTGCCGGTCGGATGGGTATCCTACGCGCGGATCAGGCGGCAGCGCGGACGGCCGGACGAAGCGTCAGCCTGACCGGTTTGCGCTGACGCAGCGGCACGACCTTGCCATCGTCATAGCGCACGACGATTTCGCGAACAGTGAAACGCAGCTCGCGCTGATCGGGGCATTCGGCCAGTGCCTGACGGATCGCCTGGACCTGGGGCAGGGCGGTGCGCAGTGAATGGACCAGCGAAGTACCGCCGACTAAAGCGAGAATCGCGAACAGGACCGAGAATTCAACCGTCAGCATCGCCAATTTCCTTTATGCACCGCCTGTGGACAGGCTTGTGGACAAATGCGGATTGGAGTAGAAAGTTCCTATTCCGTTCCAATTGCCTCCTTGTTCTCTATTTGTTCCAACTCGTCAAGCGAATTTTTGACGAGGGGAGCACACCGCCAATTTTCGCTGGATTTTAGGCCAGGCTGCGGCTAATGGCCCGCTGCCCGCAGGCGGGATTGGCCCGATTGGCCGGTTTCGTGTCGTGCAGGCAAATCCACATGGGAAGCGCCGACATACCGGTGCCGCAGCGGAAGCTTTCCGCACGGTTCCAGCTTCCCAGAGGTGAAACCGGAAAGGAAAGTCCTATGGCGGCTCCCGTCGTCACCATGCAGCAATTGATCGAGGCCGGCGCACACTTCGGCCACCAGACCCACCGCTGGAACCCGCGGATGAAGCCGTACATCTTCGGCGCCCGCAACGGCATCCACATCCTTGACCTGTCGCAGACCGTGCCGCTCATGGCCCGTGCGCTTGACTTCATCGATGCCACGGTGCGTGCCGGCGGCAAGGTTCTGTTCGTTGGCACCAAGCGCCAGGCACAGGAGCCGATCGCCCAGGCTGCGCGCCAGTCGGGCCAGCACTTCGTCAACCACCGCTGGCTGGGCGGCATGCTCACTAACTGGAAGACCATTTCGCAGTCGATCAAGCGCCTCAAGACCCTTGAAGAGCGCCTGGTGACCGACACGGCTGGTCTGACCAAGAAGGAAGTCCTGCAGCTCACCCGCGAGCGTGACAAGCTGGAACTGTCGCTGGGCGGCATCCGCGACATGGGCGGTATCCCGGACGTGATGTTCGTAATCGACGCCAACAAGGAAGAGCTGGCGATCAAGGAAGCCAACGTCCTGGGTATTCCGGTTGTTGCAATCCTCGACTCGAACGTTTCGCCTGACGGCATCGCCTTCCCGATCCCGGCCAACGACGACGCCAGCCGCGCCATCGCGCTGTACTGCCAGGCCGTTGCCGCTGCGGCGACCAAGGGCCGTCAGGAAGCCGTGGTCGATTCGGGCGTGGACGTTGGTGCTCTGGAAGAAGCCCCGGTCGAGCAGGCCGTGGTTGAAGCTCCGGCTGCCGAAGAAACCACCGAAGCCTGAGGGCTTTCGTCATAAACCTGTAGCGTGCCGGGGCCATTGGCCCTGGCCGCCAGTTCATTTCAAGAAGGACAAGTCAAATGGCCTATACCGCCACTGACGTGAAGAACCTGCGCGAGCGCACCGGCGCCGGCATGATGGATTGCAAGAAGGCAATGGATGAAACCGGCGGCGATATGGAAGCCGCAGTTGACCTTCTGCGCGCCAAGGGCCTGGCCGCTGTCGCCAAGAAGTCGAGCCGCACTGCTGCTGAAGGTCTGGTCGGCGTTGCCGTTGCCGGAACCAAGGGCGTTGCGGTCGAAGTCAATTCGGAAACCGACTTCGTGGCCAAGAACGACCAGTTCCAGGACTTCGTGCGCAAGACCACCGAAGCGGCGCTGAGCCTGGCTTCGGACGATGTCGAAGCGCTCAAGGCTGCGGCCTATCCGGGCGGCGGCACGGTTGGCGATACCCTGACCAACAATGTTGCGACCATCGGTGAGAACCAGCAGGTCCGCCGCATGAAGACCGTTTCTGTCAGCAACGGCGTGGTCGTGCCCTACATGCACAACGCTGCAGCGCCGATGCTCGGCAAGATCGGCGTGCTGGTCGCGCTGGAATCGGACGCTGGTGCCGACGTTCTGGAACCGCTGGGCAAGCAGATCGCGATGCACATCGCCGCTGCCTTCCCGCTGGCGCTGAACGCTGACGACCTCGACGCCGACATGATCGCACGCGAGCGCAAGATCGCCGCCGAAAAGGCTGCTGAATCGGGCAAGCCCGCTGACGTCCAGGCCAAGATGGTCGATGGCGCCGTTGCCAAGTTCGCCAAGGACAACGCGCTGCTCAGCCAGCTGTTCGTGATGGACAACAAGACCCCGATCGCCCAGGTCGTCGAACAGGCCGGTAAGGCTGCCGGCACCAAGATCGTGCTGAAGGACTATGTCCGCTTCCAGCTCGGTGAAGGCATCGAAAAGGTCGAAACCGACTTTGCGGCGGAAGTCGCGGCGGCTGCCGGGCTCAACTGAGCCAAGGCAAGAGCCTGAAACAGAAAGGGGCGCGGACCGCAGGGTTCGCGCCCTTTTTCGTCGGAATCATAAGCCCCGCTCGGTAATTCCGGGCGGCCACCCTTGGCATCGCGAGCGCGCAAGTATAAGGCCAGAAAAATCCTTCCGAGAGCGATGCAACGATCCATGTCCAAGCCTGCCTACAAGCGCATCCTTCTGAAGCTTTCCGGCGAAGTCCTGATGGGCAGCCAGCAGTTCGGGATCGATCCTGAATTCGTGGCCGAACTGGCGCTGGAAGTGAAGGCGGCCAAGGATACCGGATTGCAAATCTGCCTGGTCATCGGGGGCGGCAACATCTTCCGCGGCATGGCCGGTGCGGCCAAGGGCATGGACCGTGCCCAGGCGGATTATATGGGCATGCTCGCCACCGTGATGAACGCCCTGGCCATGCAGAACGCGCTGGAACAGATTGGCGTCGAAACCCGTGTCCAAAGCGCGGTGCAGATGGATCAGGTGTGCGAACCAGTGATCCGTCGCCGTGCCGAGCGGCATCTGGAAAAGGGCCGGGTGGTGATCTTTGCCGCCGGGGTCGGAGCGCCTTATTTCACCACGGACAGCGGCGCAGCGCTGCGCGCGGCGGAAATGCGCTGTGACGCGCTGCTCAAGGGAACCTCGGTCGATGGGGTCTATGATAGTGACCCCAAGACCAATCCGAACGCAAAGCGTTATGATACAGTCGATTACGATACGGTCCTGGCAGACAACCTGAAGGTCATGGATGCCTCAGCAGTTGCCTTGTGCCGTGACAACAACATTCCCATCGTCGTCTTTTCGATCCGCGAACAGGGCAACCTTGCCCGGGTCCTGGCGGGCGCGGGGACGCAGACCATTGTAAAGAAGGGTTAGAATCATGGCCAAGTACGACAAGGCCGATCTTGAGCGCCGCATGAAGGGCGCTGTTGAATCGCTGCGCAGCGACTTGGGCGGCCTGCGCACCGGCCGCGCCAACACGGCGCTGCTCGATCCCGTCACGGTTGAAGTCTATGGCAGCCAGATGCCGCTGAACCAGGTGGCGACCGTCTCTGCGCCGGAGCCGCGCCTGCTTTCGGTGCAGGTGTGGGACAAGTCGAACATCGGCCCGGTGGAAAAGGCGATCCGTTCGGCCGGTCTGGGCCTGAACCCGATCAATGATGGCAACAACATCCGCCTGCCGATCCCCGACCTGACCGAGGAACGCCGCAAGGAACTGGCAAAGCTGGCCCATTCCTATGCGGAAAAGGCCCGGGTCGCGATCCGCAACGTGCGCCGCGACGGGATGGATGCGCTGAAAGCCGACGAAACCAAAAAGGAAATCTCGGAAGATGACCGCAAGCGCGGCGAAACCGAGGTGCAGAAACTGACCGACGACATGATCAAGGAAGTCGAGGCCGTCGCCACCCAGAAGGAACAGGAAATCCTGGGCAAGTGATCCTTTTCCAGGCTCAGGTTGCGTGGGTCGCACGCCGTGACTGAAGCCCGTCACGTCGCCATCATCATGGATGGCAACGGGCGCTGGGCTGCCAAGCGCCATCTTCCGCGTGCCGTGGGGCACCAGCGCGGGGTTGAAGCAGTGCGCAAACTGGTCCGCGCGGCCCGCGAGATGGGTCTTGAGGTCCTGACGCTCTATGCCTTCAGCACGGAAAACTGGCGCCGCAGCGAAGACGAGGTGTCGACGCTGATGGGCCTGCTCAAGCGCTATATCGAGGCGGATCTCGAAGAATTCGTCGCCAACAATGTCCGGCTCAGGATCATTGGCGAATACCGCGCTCTGGCCAGCGACATCGTCGAACTGCTCGACCATGCGCTCGAACGCACGGCGGACAATGACGGCACGACGCTGGTCGTGGCGCTGAACTATGGTTCGCAGGACGAAATCGCCCGCGCGGCAAGCAAGGCGGCGGCAAAAGGGCCGATAACGCCGGAAGCAATCGAGGCGGAACTGGACACGGTCGGTCTGCCGCCGCTCGACCTGTTGATCCGCACTTCGGGCGAAGTCCGCTTGTCGAATTTCCTGCTGTGGCAGGCCGCCTATGCCGAGATGATCTTCACCGACGTGCTATGGCCTGATTTCACGCCGGAGCACTTGCAGGCGGCGCTGGATGAATTCGCAACCAGGGAGCGCCGCTATGGTGGACGCTAAACCGCGCAAGAACGCTGACCTTCCGGCGCGCATCGCTTCTGCGGTGGTCATGATCCCTCTCGCGGGAACCGCACTGTGGCTGGGCGGCTGGGCGTGGGCGCTGTTCGTCGCTGCGGTTGGCCTGGGCGTGCTGTGGGAGTGGTGGGCTCTGGCCAGCAAGATTGCTGCGACTGGCGCCGGACGCGCCGGGTGGGGCCTGGGCGGGCTGGTTTACGTCGGTCTGGCGATCGTCATGTTGATTCAGTTGCGCGGCGAATCCGCGATCGGTTGGCCGCTCTTGCTAATGGTCCTGTTCGGCGTGGTCCTTACCGACGTGGGGGCCTATTTTGCCGGGCGGACTTTCGGTGGGCCGAAGATCGCGCCTGCAATCAGTCCGTCCAAGACCTGGTCGGGACTACTGGGTGGAATGCTGGGTGCCGCAATCGGCATTTACCTGGCTATCCGGGTGTCGTTCAGCGAACCGTTTCTGGATCAGATGAATGCCGCGCTTGGTCCGGACCATCCGGTCCTTGTTCCCGCCAGCGCCTCGCCCAGTGTGCTCGGTTGCCTGATCGGCGGGGCAGTCCTCGCGGTCATCGCGCAGACCGGGGATTTTTTCGAAAGCTGGATGAAGCGGCGCGCCGGGGTCAAGGACTCGGGTCATCTGATCCCCGGCCATGGCGGCCTGTTTGACCGCACCGATGGCATGATCGCTGTCCTCTTCGCCCTGGGCCTGTTTACCTTGCCAGGATTGTTGCCAGGATGACTGCGCGGCGCATTACCGTGCTGGGGGCAACCGGCTCCATCGGCGCCTCAACGCTCGACCTGATCCGGCGCGAACGGGACCGTTGGCGGGTGGTGGCGTTGACCGCCAACTGTCAGGCGCAGGAACTGGCCCGGCTGGCCCGCGAATTTTCGGTCGAGCTGGCGGTCGTCGCCGATCCATCGTGTCTGCCGGAACTGGAAAGCGCCCTGCAGGGCAGCGGGATCAAGGCGCTGGGCGGAGCGGATGCCCTGGTTGAAGCGGCCGCGCTTCCGGTTGATGTGACCTTGGCCGCGATTGTCGGCTGTGCCGGTCTGGCGCCGACCATGGCGGCGATCGAGCAGGGACGGACAGTCGCGCTGGCGAACAAGGAAGCCCTGGTTTCTGCAGGTGACGTGATGACCGCTGCAGTGGCCGCGCACGGCACGACGCTGCTTCCCGTGGACAGCGAGCATAACGCGATATTTCAGTGCCTGGCCGGCAACGACCTGGCCCATGTCCGGTCGATCACGCTGACGGCCAGCGGTGGTCCGTTCCGCGACTGGATGGCCGAGCAACTGGCCAGCGCCACGCCCGCACAAGCGGTCAAGCATCCGAACTGGGCCATGGGCGCAAAGATCAGCGTCGATAGCGCCACCATGTTCAACAAGGGTCTGGAACTGATCGAGGCGCATCACCTCTTCCCGGTCGGGCTCGATAAGCTGCGGATCGTGGTGCATCCCCAATCGGTGGTTCATTCGATGGTTGAATACCGCGATGGATCGACCTTGGCCCAGTTGGGGCCCAGCGATATGCGCGTGCCGATCGCCTCGTGCCTGGCCTGGCCTGCACGGATGGACACGCCGTGCGCGCCGCTTGACCTGGCGGCGCTGGGTGAACTGACCTTCCGCGCCCCCGATGAAGTGCGCTTTCCCGCCACCCGCTTGTGCCGCGCGGCGGCGGAGCAGGGTGGAGCTGCGCCGGCCGTACTCAATGCCGCGAACGAGATTGCGGTGGCTGCGTTCCTGTCTGGACAGATTGCATTCACCAGCATCGCGGCAATGGTCGAGGACCTGCTGGGTCGATACGCACCAGCAGCGCCGACCTCGCTTGCCGAGGTGGTTGCCATCGATGCCGAAGCCCGAATCCGGGCCCATACCTTGCTGGAGCTGAACCGAGTTGCCTGAATCGCCCTCCATCCTGTTGACCATTGGCGCATTCCTGCTGCTGTTGGGGCCACTGATCGTCCTGCATGAGCTGGGGCATTACCTGATGGGCCGCGCCTTTGGCGTGCGCGCGCTGACCTTTTCGGTGGGGATCGGCAAGGAGCTGTGGCACCGGGTGGACAAGCGTGGCACACGCTGGCGCCTGGCCGCAATCCCGCTGGGTGGGTTCGTGCTGTTTGCCGGTGACGCCGATGCGACCAGCAAGCCCGATCCGGCGTTGCAGAACGCTTCGCCAGGGGAATTGAAGGGGACTTTTCCCGGAGCGCCGCTGTGGCAGCGCACCCTGATTGTCCTCGCCGGACCGCTGGCCAACCTGCTGGTTGCAGTGGCGATCATTGCTGCCTTCGTTGCTGCGGTGGGCGTCCCGTCCAATCCCCCCATCGTCACAGGATTTGCCGACAATTCGCCGGCCCGGGCGGCGGGGATCCTGCAGGGCGACCGCATCGTGGCGGTTGACGGCAAGACCACCGAATCCTTCAAGGAAGTCGCCAGCGCGGTGATGATTTATCCGAACCAGACGGTCCGCCTGACGGTGGAGCGCGAAGGCCGCCCGTTCGAGCTTCCCGTCACGTTGGCCGAACGCGTGGTGACCGATCGCTTTGGCAACGAAAGCCGGTTTGGCATGCTGGGCGTCGAGGGTGGCAACCTCGAGGTGCGGCAGGTCGGGCCGTTCGAAGCGGTCGGCTATGGCTTCAGCGAGAGCGTCGCGATCATGAAGACCATGGCGATCGGCCTCAAGCAGATCATCGTCGGCGAACGCTCGGTCAAGGAAATGGGCGGGCCGGTGAAAATTGCCAAGTATTCTGGGGAGATGATGAGCCTGGGCTGGATGGCGTTTATAGAATTTGCCGCGCTCATCTCAATTAACTTGGCATTCATCAACCTCCTGCCAATTCCCACCCTCGACGGTGGGCACCTGGCTTTCTACGCCGCGGAGGCAATCCGCCGTAGGCCGCTGGGTGCGCGCATTCAGGAATGGGCATTCCGCGGCGGCATGGCATTGGTGCTGACCGTTGCGGTGTTCGTGACTTTTAACGATCTGGTTGCGCTCTTCTTCAAATAGGCCGGGCGTGCCGAAAAGCGGAAAATCTGCGGAGCATGACGGCAAGTTAGCTTGATCGAAACGGGCGCATCGGGCAGAGGACGGCAACATGCCTGAAGCTGCGCAAGGTGTGCCTTAGGGAACCCTCCTCGTAGCCAAATGATGACTGGAATTGCCGTGCCGATGAACAAGACCGTGGTGGAACGCAAACAGCCGCTGCGTACCAGCCTTCCGATGGCCGCGCTGCTTTTGGGGACAACGGTTCTGGCAGGCCTGCCGCAGACGGCAATGGCGCAGGCCGCGCCGCAGGCACCGGCTGCTGCTCCGGCCACGGGCGAGGTCATTAGATCGATCAATGTGGCAGGTGCCCAGCGGCTCGAAGCGGATACCATCCGGACCTACATCAAACTTCGCATCGGCCAGCCCTATACCCAGGCGGCGGCTGACCAGGCGCTGAAGGATCTGTTTGCGACCGAACTGTTTTCCGATGTCCAGATTCGCAACGATGGCGGCAACCTGACGATCGAGGTCAATGAAAACCCAGTGATCAACCGGATCATTCTGGAAGGGAACAAGCGGCTCAAGCCGGACAAGATCCTGCCGGAAATCAAGCTGGCAGCCCGTCAGATCTTCACCCGCTCCAAGGTTCGCGCCGACGTTGCCCGCATCATCGAGCTTTACAAGCGGCAGGGCCGCTTTGCCGCTTCGGTCGAACCGAAGATGGTGATGCTGGAGCAGAACCGCGTCGATATCGTCTTCGAAATCAACGAAGGCCCCAAATCCAAGGTTCGCAAGATCAATATCATCGGCAACGAAGCGTTCGGCGATGGTGAACTGCGCGGTGAGATGATCACCAAGCAAAGCAGCATCACGCGAGTTTTCAGTTCCGGCACGACCTACGATCCCGACCGGATGGCGTTTGACCAGCAGAAGCTGCGTCAGTTCTACCTGACCAAGGGCTATGCCGATTTTCGCGTGGTTTCGGCTGTAGCCGAACTGACCCCGGACAAGAAGGACTTCATTCTGACCTACGTGGTCGAGGAAGGCCCGCGCTACAAGTTCGGTGACGTGAAGGTTGAAAGCCAGCTGCGCGACTTCGACGGCGACCGCCTGGCGGCCCAGCTGCCGATGAAGAAGGGCGATTGGTACGATGCGAAGATGGTCGAAGATACCATCGAACGCCTCAATCAGACGCTCGGTACCTTCGGTTATGCTTTCGCCGACGTGCGGCCCGATTACAGCCGCAACAAGGACGAGCTCACTATGAGTCTGTCGTTCCAGATTGCGGAAGCGCCTCGGGTTTATGTCGAGAGAATCGACGTCAACGGCAACACGCTCACCCAGGACAAGGTAATCCGCCGCGAGTTTCGACTGGCGGAAGGCGATGCCTTCAACTCGCTCCAGGTCAAGCGCTCGACCGCGCGGATCAATTCGCTCGGTTACTTCCAGGAAAAGTTCGAAGTCGAACAAAAGCCTGGTTCGGCCCCGGACCGGATCATTCTGGAAGCCAATGTCGAAGAAAAGCCGACCGGGCAGCTGCAATTGTCGGCTGGTTACTCCAGCCTCGAAGGCCTGATCTTCCAAGGCGCGGTGGAGCAGCGCAACTTCCGTGGGCGGGGCCAGACGATCGGCCTGAACCTGGCCTATTCGAACTATTCGAAGCAGGTCGACGTCAGCTTTACCGAGCCGTACCTGTTCGATCGCAATGTCAGCCTTGGGGTCAACGTCTATCGCCGCGACCTGAACAGCTTCAACTATTTCAACAACGACCGGAACACGATCTACAAGCAGGCGACGACCGGCTTCCAGGTCCGCGCTGGTCTGCCATTGACCGAGTACGTGTCGGCCGTGGCCAGCTATACGCTGAACTATGACGATATCAGCGTCGATCCGACCCAGTATTTCACCAGCCGGCAGAACCCGCCGAAGCTGGAATGCGATCCGCTGGTGGCTGGACGTTACCTTTGCGACGCGCTGGGTAAGCGGACCAGTTCGCTCGCCGGGCTTTCGCTGATCTACGATTCGCTCGACAATCGTTATCGTCCAACCCGCGGCAAGACATCGTCGGTCAGCGTCGATTTTGCCGGGCTGGGCGGTTCGGTGAAATATGTCCGGGCACGCACGAATGCGGCGGCCTATTACCCCGTGGGCAAGGGCTTTGTCTTCTCGCTGCGGGCCGAAGGCGGCGCAATCGCACCGCTCAACAAGTCCGATGTGGTCGGAGTGGACGCGGTGCGCCTGACCGACCGCTTCTATCTTGGCGAACCGCAGCTGCGCGGCTTCGACATTCGCGGGGTTGGCCCGCGCATGATCCGCGAATTTTACGACGCCGACGGCCAGCTCATCCAGAATCGCGACCAGGTGGTCGATGACGCGCTGGGTGGCCGTTACTATTATCTAGGCCATGCCGAGCTTGAGCTTCCGCTGGGTTCGGGTGCCCGAGAACTGGGCCTGCGGCCGTCGATTTTCATGGACATCGGCGCGGTTTGGGGGCTTCGTGCACCGGTCGAGCAGACCAGCCCCTATCCGGGCGGCATCTTCATTCCTTCGCGCGATGCCAGCGGCAATGCGCTGTATACCCAAACCAATGCCGATGGCACTATCACCAGCGTGACCAATGCTGTCAGCAGCGTCGACGGGACGACGCTGAACACGCCGCTTGGTTCAACCATTCCACCCTTCCGCGAGCGTTTCGTGGGCAATTCGCCCAAGCCGCGCATCTCGGTCGGGGTCGGTGTAAACTGGAATTCGCCGTTCGGTCCTTTCCGGATCGACTTTGCCCATGCCCTTACGAAGGTCGAAGGTGATGACACCAAGTCCTTCACGTTTAACGTAGGAACCCAATTCTGATGACGAAGATTTTCAAGGCCCTGTGTGGCACCGCTCTTGCGCTTGCGCTGGTTTCTCCTGCCATGGCCCAGAAAGCTGATAAGAATGCTCCGGCAGCGCCCAGCGCTGGTCCGGTTGTGGCCGGGATCGGCGTTGCCAACCTGAACGCGGCGGTTGCCGCTTCGAATGCCTATCAGGTCGCCGGCCAGCAGCGCCAGACCACGTACAAGGCAACCTATGATGCCGCCCAAGCCCGCGCGACGCAGATCGAAGCGGAACTGAAGGGTCTGGTCGACAAGTTCAACGCCGACAAGGCTGCGAAGAAGCCGGACGCGATTTTGCAGCAAAGCTATGTCGCCGTTCAGCAGCGTCAGGAGCGCGGCAAGGAAGAAATCCGCCAGATCCTGATGCCGGTCATGCTTTCGGAAGCCTATGTTGAAGAGCAGATCACCGACAAGCTGGACCAAGCGGTCCAGGCGGCGATGACCAAGCGTGGCGTATCGATCCTGTTGCAGCCGGAAACCGTGATTGCCCGTGCCAACGGCTACGAAATGACTCCGGCGATCATCGCCGAGCTCAATGCACTGATTCCTTCTGCCAATCTCGTTCCGCCGCAGGGCTGGGTGCCGCGCCAGGTGCGCGAACAGCAGGCTGCGCAGCAGCAGGCCCAGCCTGCCGCAGCCGCTCCGGCAGCCCGCCCGGCCGCGCCGCAGACCGACGGCCGCTGATCCGGCCACGGGGGCAGCGATGAGCGAAGCAGCCAGCGCCGGATCGGCCTACGACATTCCGAAGATCCTGGCCGCCCTGCCGCATCGTTACCCGATGCTGCTGGTCGACCGGGTCCTCGAGGTGGGCGAGGAATCGATCACGGCGATCAAGGCGGTCAGCTTTAACGAGGCATTCTTCCAGGGGCATTTCCCCGGGCGTCCGATCATGCCCGGGGTGCTCCAGATCGAGGCGCTCGCCCAAGCAGCTGGCGTTCTTGCGATTGAGAGCCTTGGCCTCGCCGGAACCGGCAAGCTGGTCTATTTCATGGCGATCGAAGAGGCGAAGTTCCGCGCTCCCGTTGAGCCCGGCGTCCTGCTGACCCTCGAAGCGGGCTTCGTGCAGAAGCGGTCGCGGGTCTGCAAATTCTGGGGCAAGGCCTCGGTCGATGGCAAGGTGACCTGTGAAGTGCAGTTTACCGCGATGATCGCTGACGCACCGGGCGCTTGATTTTCGACCGGTGCGCCGCTAAGGCGCGCACTTCCTGTTTCAGGCCGGTCGGAACCGGCCGCTAGCGAAAGAGAATTGCCATGAAGGCCGAAGGACATCCCGACTACCACATGATCAAGGTGCAGATGACGGACGGCACCGTGTTCGAAACCCGCTCCACCTGGGGCAAGGAAGGCGACACGCTGACGCTGGAAATCGATCCGACTTCGCACCCGGCCTGGACCGGTGGCACCCGCCAGGTCGACCAGGGTGGCCGCGTGGCTCAGTTCAACAAGCGCTTTGGCGGTCTTACCCTCAAGAAGGGCTGATCCCCAGCGGATTGATTTGCGAAGGGCGGTCCGGTGGGCCGCCCTTTTGCGTTTGGCCAAGCAGTTTTTCCTTCCCTTCGCGCGGGTCTTGTGCAAAGGCGCGCGCCTGCGTTGCACCCCAAAACGGTGGCGCGCTGTGGCGATCGTAGCTCAGTTGGTTAGAGCGCCGGGTTGTGGTACCGGAGGTCGTGGGTTCGAACCCCATCGATCGCCCCATTTTCCTTTGCGCTGGATCAATGGCATTTGGGGAAGAGTGGCTACTTCACCCTTGCCGCGAACGTGCGCTCCTGCCAAAGCGTGGCGCAGATTCTTCTCAACGTTGGGTCCATGCACGGCTTCGCCAATCCTGCCCGTTTTCTGCGCCTTGCGCGCTTGTTGACCGGGCCCCTTCTATTCGTTGGAATAGCTGTCTCCGTGGCCGCCATGGCCTGGGGCCTGTTCGGTGCGCCGGCCGAACGCCTGCAGGGCGATTCGGTCCGCATCCTCTTCGTTCATGTTCCCGCCGCCTGGCTGGGGATGGGGGGGTGGAGCGCGATCGCAATCGCCAGCCTGACCGAATTGGTCTGGCGTCATCCGCTGGCAGGAATCGCGGCACGTGCGATTGCGCTGCCAGGTGCGTTCTTTGCCCTGCTTTGCCTGGTAACCGGTTCGCTGTGGGGCCGCCCGGCCTGGGGCACCTGGTGGGTCTGGGATGGCCGCTTGACCTCGATGCTGGTGCTGTTCTTCCTGTACTGCGCCTACCTGGCACTGGCCGACGCTGCCAACCGCGATGGCGAGAGTGGATCACGACTTCCGGCAATCTTTGGCCTGGTTGGCGCGGTCAACATTCCGATCATCCATTATTCGGTGCTGTGGTGGAACAGCCTGCACCAGCCGCCCTCGATCAGTGTTGGTAAAAGCGAGATGGAAGCACCGTTCCTTTACGGGCTGCTGGCCGCAACAATCGGTTTTTCCCTGATCTTCGGCGCCGTCGTGCTGATGCGGATGCGCGCCATTCTGGCCGATGCCCAAGCCGAGGCCCGTCTGCGCCGCCGGGCCATGGAGGCGGCCGATGTATGAAGGTTTGAACCACTGGGGCTTCGTCGCGGCGTCTTATGCGCTGACCATAGGCGGGACCGCTCTGCTGGTTGTTTCGAGTCTGATGGCAATGCGCCGGGCCGAAGCGCGGCGCGACAAGGCGCGTGAAAGATGAGTGGAGCAATCAAGGCAAAGCACCAGCGGCTGGTTCTGGTCCTGATCGCCCTGGCGGCATTGATCGGGGCAGGGCTTCTCGCGGCATGGGCGCTGCGCAGCCAGGCGTCGTTCTTTTACCTGCCTGCGGAAATGGCTGCCAATCCGCCAGAGGATGACCGTGCTGTCCGGCTGGGCGGCATGGTCGAACCGGGCTCGCTCCGGATCGATTCCGATGGGGTGACGATCCACTTTGTCGTAGGCGACGGCAAGGCCCGCATTCCGGTACTGTTCAAGGGCATCGTGCCCGATCTGTTCAAGGAAGGTTCGGGCGTGGTGGCAGAAGGGAAACGCGGGGCGGATGGCACTTTCGTTGCCGACAACCTGCTGGCCAAGCACGATGAGAAATACGTGCCGCGCGAGATGAAGGACATGACCGCCGCTCAGGCGCGGCAGACGGTGGAAGAAACCAAGTGATCGCTAACCTCGGTTTTGCCGCGCTGTGGTTCGCGGCGGCGCTGGCACTGCTCCAGTTCCTTGCCGGAAGCATGGCCGTGCGCAGTCCCGGTCATCCCTTGCAGGGGATCGTCCGTCCGGTCGCGGTTATGCAGGGTCTGCTGGTGACCATATCCTTCGCAATTCTGATCTGGCTGTTTTGCGTCACCGACCTGTCGGTAGCCTTGGTCGCCAAGAATTCGCACTCTGCCAAACCCTTGCTTTACAAGTTCGCCGGAACCTGGGGCAACCATGAAGGCTCGATGCTGCTGTGGGTGATGGTGATGGGGCTGGCCGGCGCTTTTCTGGCACTGATCGAGCGCCGTTTGCCGGAACGGACCATGCTCGCGACGCTGCTGGCCCAGGCGTTCGTCAGCCTTGGCTTTTATGCCTTTCTGCTGTTCGCCTCGAACCCTTTTGCCCGCAACAATCCCATTCCCGATGAGGGGATGGGGCTGAACCCGCTGCTGCAGGATCCCGGCCTCGCGTTCCATCCGCCGACGCTGTACTTCGGCTATGTCGGGCTTTCGATTGCCTTTAGCTTTGCCGTAGGCGCTTTGCTGACGCGTGAAGTTGGCCCAACCTTTGCCAAGGCCATGCGTCCGTGGGTGCTGGGGGCGTGGATTTTCCTGACGATCGGGATCACGGCAGGCTCTTACTGGGCTTATTACGAATTGGGCTGGGGCGGCTGGTGGTTCTGGGATCCGGTCGAGAATGCTTCGCTGATGCCGTGGCTCGCGGCGACGGCCCTGCTGCATTCGGTTTCGGTCCTGGCTTCGCGCAATGCGTTAAGAACCTGGACGATCATGCTGGGCGTGATCGCTTTTTCGATGTCGATGGTCGGAACCTTCCTGGTCCGTTCCGGGATCCTGACCTCGGTTCACGCCTTCGCGGTCGATCCGACCCGCGGCGCCTTCATTCTCGCGCTGTTGGCGATCTACATCGGTGGTGCGCTGAACCTTTTCGCGCTGCGTGCCGCTACGATCAGCGAGGGTGAGCAGTTCACCGTGACCAGCCGTGAAGGGGCGCTGGTCATGAACAACGTCCTGCTTTCGGCAACCTTGGGCGTGATCCTGATCGGCACGCTCTATCCGCTCGTTGCGGAGTCGATGGGGGCGAAAGTTTCGGTAGGGCCACCCTACTTCAATCCGATGTCGGCCGTGTTCGTCGTGCCGATGCTGCTGGTGATGGCGATTGGTCCCTTGCTGCGCTGGCGGCGGGATAGCTTTTCCCGGATCGGCAAGATGCTGTTGTTGCCCGCCGCAGTGACCGCCGCCGCGCTGGCCATGGCAATCGGTGCCGGGCTCAAGGTGCTGCCGCTGCTGGGTCTGGCGCTTGGCCTGGGCTTGCTGATTGCCAGCCTGTTGCCGCTGCGCGGACGCAAGCTGCGAACGGTCAAGTTGCCGTTGTGGGGCATGGTCATCGCCCATCTTGGAGTCGCGGTAGCGCTGCTCGGCATGGCTTCAGAGGCGGCCTTTACCAAGGAACGCTTGGTCGCGGCGCGCTTGGGTGAGACAGTTCAGGTCGGCCCCTGGGCGGTGACCCTTGAACGGGTCAGCCCGGTTGCCGGCCCCAACTGGACGGCAATCGAGGCCAATATGATGGCGCGCTACGGGGATGGTAAGCCGGTGGGGATCCATCCCCAGGCCCGGTCGTTCTGGTCGCCACCCCAGGAAACCAACGAATCCGCGCTCGTCACGCGCTGGAATGGCCAACTCTATGCCGTGCTGGGTGAAGAGGCGGAAGATGGCCGCTGGCAGCTGCGGCTGTGGTGGAAACCATTTGTCACGCTGATCTGGGTCGGCGGGTTGATGATCGCCCTGGGCGGTCTGCTTGCCCTGCTGGGCCGGGTGGCCAGCGACCTGCGCCGGATCGTGGCCAAGGACAAGATTGCCTATCGCCGGATGAGGCAGGGCCGATGAGCGCGCCGCCAACCCCGCCCAAATCCTCAAGCTGGCTGCTGTGGCTGCCAGTGTTGGTCTTTGCCGGTTTCGTTGCGATCGTCGCTTACAACCTGCGCAATCCGGCCGAGCGGGAAGTGCGCTCGGCCCTGATCGGCAAGCCGTTGCCCGAATTTGCGCTCCCGGCCGCGCAGCCCGGCCAGCCGGGGCTGAAACGGGCCGACCTGGCAGATGGCAAAGTCCGCCTGCTCAACATTTTCGCCAGCTGGTGCGTGCCCTGCGCGGTCGAAGCGCCGCAACTGGCGGAGCTGCGGCGTCAGGGCGTGGAGGTGGTCGGCGTTGCCGTCCGCGACCGGCCTGAGGAGCTGGCGGCTTTTCTAGCGCGCAACGGCAACCCGTTCAGCCGGATCGGGGCAGACAATCTCAGTTCGATTCAGTTCGCGCTTGGTTCTTCCGGGGTCCCCGAAAGCTTCGTGATCGATGGCCAGGGGGTGATCCGCTATCAGCATATTGGCGAAATTCGCGCCGAACAGGTTCCGCTGATCCTGCGCAAAGTGCAGGAGGCGGGCGAGTGAAGGGCATGGTGTTCGCCTTGATTGCCCTGCTGGTTGCGCAGCCTGTGCTCGCGGATGGGACCATGCCGCCAGCACCCTATGCCTATCGTCAGCTGGACGATCCCCGCAAGGAGGCCGAGGCCAAGGCGCTGATGGAAACCTTGCGCTGCCTGCAGTGCCAGGGACAGTCGATTGCCGATTCCGATGCGCCCATTGCCGGTGATATGCGCCACCAGGTGCGCGAACGGATCAACGCCGGTGAAGATCCGGAAGCGATCCGCACCTGGCTGGTCGAACGCTATGGCGACTATGTCAGCTATGCTCCGCAGATCACGGCAAGGACCTGGCCGCTTTACGCCGCGCCACTGGTCCTGCTGGCGCTGGCGCTGCTGATCGCACGGCGCCGCTTTGTGAAGAGGACGGGCGAATGACCTGGGTCTGGATTATCGGATTGGCTGTCGCTTCCTTTTTGGCGCTGGTTTTCGTGTTCAAAGCGCCGCGCCAGGGGTGGGAGGCAATCGGTGCAGCCTTCGCGCTGGGCATCGCTGGTTTTGCCAGTCAGGCCAGCGTGGCCTTACCCGGCGCTCCGAAGCAGGCGCAGGAACGCACGGACAAGTCTGGCGCTGCCCTGGTTGAAGCGCGGCGTGAGCTCGCCAGCGAGACTGCTATGCCCAATCAGCCGAACCGTTGGATGGTCATCGCCGACGCCCTGTCGCGCAATGGCCAGTTCGGCGATGCCGCAGGGGTTGTCCTTGGGGCGGTCGAAAAGGATCCGAAGAACGCCGATGCCTGGTTGTCGCTGGCGAACAATCTGGTCGCCCATGCCGACGGCAACCTGACCCCGGCTGCGCAATATGCCTATCGCCGCGCAGCAGTCGCTGATCCCCAACACCCTGGCCCGGCTTTCTTCATGGGCCTGGCCCTCGCAGGGAGCGGGAAACTGCGCGAAGGGCGGGCCTTATGGGCCGAACTGCTTGCACGGGCTCCTGTCGATGCGCCTTATCGGGCCGATCTGGAGGAACGTTTGAAGCGTCTGGACGCTTTTATCGCCATGCAGGACAAACAGTAATAGCGCTTTTGCTGGATCGCGTTCCGGGCTAGGCGCGCTGCGTCGCGCCGACTCAAGGGGGTTGCGGGTTCGATGACTGATCAGGTGCAGGATGAGATCCCGGAAACCGGGCACGCCAGTGAGGGCCACGGCCATCACCAAGGCAAGCTGATTGCTCTGGCAGTCGGTGCCGTTGGCGTGGTGTTCGGCGATATCGGCACCAGCCCGCTATACGCCTTTCGTGAAACCTTTGCTTCGCATCACGGCGCGCCGGGGATCCAGGTCGATCCGGTTCATATCTATGGCGTGCTCAGCCTGGTGTTCTGGTCGATGATGATCGTGGTGACGTTCAAATACGTCCTGACCATCATGAAGGCCGACAACAAGGGCGAGGGCGGCAGTCTTGCCTTGCTCGCGCTGATCAACCGCAAGTCGGAAAACGCCAAGTGGACCGCGCCCTTCGTGCTGCTCGGCGTGTTTGCCACCGCGCTGTTCTATGGCGATTCGATGATCACACCGGCGATGTCGGTGCTTTCGGCGACCGAGGGCCTGCAGTATATCGCCCCCGGCCTGAAACACATGATCGTTCCAATTGCCGTGGGCATCCTCTTTGCGTTGTTCGCGATCCAGTCGCGCGGAACGGAAAAGGTTGGCAAACTGTTCGGACCGATCATGATCGCCTATTTTCTTACCCTGGCCGCGTTGGGGATCATGCACCTTTCGGCAATGCCCGGCGTGGTGCTGGCGACGATCAATCCGCTCAATGCGTTGAATTTCTTCATGACCGACGGTTTTCGGGCCTTTGTCGCCATGGGTAGCGTGGTTCTTGCCGTCACCGGTGCCGAGGCGCTCTATGCCGACATGGGGCATTTTGGGCGCAAGCCGATTGGCGTAAGCTGGCTATTCTTCGTCCTGCCGGCGCTGATGCTCAATTACATGGGGCAGGGGGCATTCGTCCTGTCGCAGGATCCCGCCGGTGCGGCGGCGATCATGAAGGATCCGTTCTTCCTGATGATCCCGGATCTCGTCCGCGTGCCGGTTATCTTCCTGGCTCTCGCGGCAACCATCATTGCCAGCCAGGCGGTGATCTCTGGCGCGTTCAGTCTGACCCAGCAAGCCATTCAGCTTGGCTTCCTGCCGCGCATGCAGATCAAGCATACCAGCGCCTCGGCCGCCGGGCAGATTTATATCCCGACCTTGAACTGGGGGCTGATGATCATGGTGATCATCCTGGTCCTGTTCTTCCGTTCGTCGAGCAATCTTGCCGCCGCCTATGGCATCGCGGTGACCGGGGCGATGTTCATCGATACCCTGCTGCTGGCTGCGGTGCTGGTCACCCTGTGGCGCTGGCCCCTGTGGAAGGCAGCGCCGCTGGTTCTGGCGTTCATCGTGGTCGATCTGGCCTACCTTGGTGCAAACCTGATCAAGGTGCCGGACGGCGGCTGGGTACCACTGACCATTGGCTTGTTGATTTTCACCATGCTGACCACTTGGTCGCGTGGGCGTACGCTGATGCGCCGGACTATGGCCGAAGGAACGATTCCCTTCGAGATTTTCGCCAAGAGTGCCCACTCCAGCGCCCAGCGCGTTCCCGGTACGGCGATCTTCATGGCCAGCACCAATTCCGGCGTCCCTTCGGCCTTGCTGCACAATATCAAGCACAACAAGGTGCTGCACGAGCGGGTGATTGTCCTGACCGTGGCGATCCAGGACGTGCCCTACGTTGCCGAAGAAAAGCGCAGCAGCTGCCATGACCTCGGGCAGGGCTTTTACCGCGTCGCGTTGAATTATGGTTTTCTGGAGGAAACTGACGTTCCGGCCGCGCTTAAAACGATCAACATGTGCGGCGAGCCGTTCGACATGATGAAGACCAGTTTCTTCCTGTCACGGCAGACGCTGATTGCCTCCAGCAAGCCCGGCATGGCGATCTGGCGCGAAAAACTGTTTGCCTGGATGTTGCGCAACGCGGCCAGCGCCATGTCGTTCTTCCGCTTGCCGTCCAACCGGGTGGTTGAACTGGGCAGCCAGGTCGAAATCTAGCACTTAGGTCCGTGTTCCGCGATTACGGGTCGCGAACCACGGGATCATGCGGCGGATCGCTTCCTCGATCTCGGGCGTCGAAACGGCAAAGCTCAGCCGGATGAAATGATGCCCCTCAACGGGATCGAAGTCGATCCCCGGCGCAGTGGCAACGCCGGTGTCCTGCACCAGCTGCTGACAGAATTCGAGCGCATTGTCCGTGAAGTCCGACACGTCGGCATAGATGTAGAAGGCGCCATCGGGCGGAGCGATCCGGGCCAGTCCCAGGGCGGGCAAGGCGTCGAGCAGAAGCTGCCGGTTGCGCGCATAGGTTGCAAGGTGGCTGTCCAGTTCCGCGGCGCAGTCCATCGCCACCAGTCCGGCATGCTGGGCCAGACTGGGCGGGGTCAGGAACAGGTTGCCCATGCGGGCCTGCGCCGCATCGATTCCGTGTTCCGGTACAATCAGCCAGCCCAGTCTCCAGCCCGCCATCGACCAGTATTTGGAGAAGGAATTGACCACCAGCGCATCGGGCGCGACTTCCAGGATCGACGGGGTTTCCATGCCATAGGAAATGCCGTGGTAGATCTCGTCGGAAATGATGATGATACCGCGTTCGCGGCAAACCTTGGCAATCGCGGCGAGCTCTTCGCGGGGGATGATTGTGCCAGTGGGATTGGCGGGGCTGGCCAGGATCAGTCCCTTGGGTGCCGGATCAAGTGCTGCCAGCGCCTTGGCCGTCATCTGGAAGCGTTCATCCGCGCCGCATGACACTTCGACCGGTTCGAGGTGCAGGGCGCGGCAATTGTTGCGATAGGCAACATAGCCAGGGCGAGCAAAGGCGATGCGGTCACCGGGGTTGAAGCTCATGTTCAGGGCCATGACCAGGCCGGGCGAAGCGCCATTGGTCAGGATGACCTGGGTCGGTTTGATCTTGACCCCATACCAGTCGGCATAGTGCTGGACGATCCGTGCCTTCAGGTCCGGGCTTTGCCAGTATCCCATCGGATCGCTATCGAGCACGCGGTGCGCGGCGGCGATGGCCGCGGCCGGGGCGCCGGTGGACGGCTGCCCGAATTCCATGTGGATCACGCTGCGCCCTTCGGCCTTGAGGCGGTGGGCGATTTCGGAAACGGCGATGGCGCGAAACGGATCAATCTTGGCAGTCATGCCTGCGCCCTAGTCAGCCGGAGGGCAAAAGAAAAGCGCGGCCCTCACATCTGAGCGCCGCGCCATTTCTGTGCAGTAATCCAGCTTAGCCGATGTTGGCGCTGACCATGCAGTAGAGCATCGGCAGTGACAGCAGCGTATTGGTGCGGCTGGCGTAAAGCGCGCGCGGTGCGGCAGCGGCCTTCGCTTCGGCGCTGGCTTCGACCAGGCCGAGGATCTTCTTCTGGGCCGGCCAGATGATGAACCAGACGTTGAAAGCCATGATCAGGGCCAGCCACATGCCAAGGCCGATCAGGTTTTCGCTGGCGGTTGCCCCGTTCAGGGTCATCGCACGGTGGCCGTAGCCCTTGACGATCGAAATCGCCAGGCCGGTCAGCACCGTCAGCAGCGCGCCATAACGGAAGAAGAACAGCACCTTCGGCGCGATATAGCCGGTGACGCCGCCCTTCAGCTCAGCCGGGATGGCCGGCATGGTCGGGACCTGGACGAAGTTCAGGTAATAGAGCAGGCCGATCCAGACAATTCCGAAGAAAACGTGGAGCCACGACAGGACCGATGTGGCGTTGACTGGCAGCGTGCCTTCAGAGATTCCGGCAAAGCGGAACATCACGATCAATGCCAGCGCAACACCGGTCAGCAGCACCAGGTGCAGGTTTCCGAAAAACTTGGCCATTTGCTTCCCCCTAATTTTGAAGCGTTGTTTTCAACATGAGAACGTTGACCCAGGTATCAGGGTCGCGGTGTACCTTATTGCGCGGTTAGCGGGCTTTTGCGAGTAATTTTCACTCGTGCGGCGGATCGCTGAGCACTTCGTCTTCGGCTTCGCGCAGCAGTCCATGGCGCAGCAGCATCGGCAACTGGGTGAAAGTGAACAGGAAAGACAGCGGCATGAACAGCCACAGCTTGAGTGAAATCCAGGTCCCGAAGTTGCCTTTCTCGACATTGAAATAGTGGCGCAACACTTCGTTGAGAACGGCTAGGAACAGAAAAAATAGGCCCCAATTGCGCGACAGCTTAAGCCAGCCGGCGTTATCAAGGCCCTCAAACGCGGCCTCGAGCAGGTATTTGAGGTAGGCTTTGCCCCGCATCACGCCGACCAGCAGAACCGCGCCGAACAGGATATAGATCGCGGTCGGCTTGACCTGAATCCAGATCGGATCGCGCAGCAGGATGGTCAGCCCGCCGAACCCCACGATCAGTACGGTCGAAAGCCACAGCATCGGTGAAATGTGCCCCAGCCGCCAGCGTGAAACGCCCAGGGCGACGATCGCCGCGAGCATGAAGGCACCGGTGCCTTTGACCACTGCGACGACTTCGCCCACCGCATCGTGCTGGTCCGTAGGCGGGGAAAACTGGCGGTAAACCAGGAAGAACACCAGGACCGGGCCGTAATCGACCAGCAGGTTGAGCCAGCCGGACTTTTTCTGCTTCTTGGCAGGTGCTACTTCGCTCATCATGCGACTCCGGCAATGACGCGGGCGACCAGGTCCGGGTCGAAGGGGCGAAGATCGTCAATCTTTTCGCCGACACCGATGGCATGGATTGGCAGGCCGTACTGTTCGGCGGCAGCAACCAGAACCCCGCCGCGCGCGGTCCCGTCGAGCTTGGTCATTATCAGGCCGGTCACGCCTGCCACCTCCTTGAAGATCTCGATCTGCTGCAGGGCGTTCTGGCCGTTGGTGGCATCGAGTACCAGCACGACGTCGTGCGGGGCCTCCGGATTGAGGCGGCCGAGGACGCGGCGAATCTTGGCCAGTTCGTCCATCAGTTCACGCTTGTTCTGAAGCCGGCCTGCGGTGTCGACAATCAAGGCGTCGATGCCCTTGTCGGTCGCGGCCTTGACCGCGTCGAACACCACGGCCGAAGGGTCGCCGCCTTCGGGTCCCTTGACGATCTCGATGTCCAACCGGTCGGCCCAGACAGCAAGCTGGCCAATCGCCGCCGCGCGGAAGGTGTCGCCAGCGGCCAGCATGACCGAATAGTCGAGTTCCTGGAACAGATGGGCCAGCTTGGCGATGGTCGTGGTCTTGCCCGATCCGTTCACCCCGATCACCAGGATTACCTGTGGGCGAGGGAAGGCCACCACGTCGAGCGGCTTGGCCACGGGGCGCAGGATCGCCGCGATTTCCTCTGCCACCGCTGCGCGGATCGCAGCTTCGTCGGCGCCTTTTTCGAACCGTTCGCCTGCCAGCTTGGCGCGAATGCGCGCGGCGGCGCGCGGGCCCAGGTCGGACAGGATCAGCGCATCCTCAAGCTCGTCAAGCTGGGCCTCGTCGAGCCGGGCCTTCGCAACGATCCCAGCCAGGTTCTCGGTCAGTTTTTCAGACGTCTTGCGAAATCCACCAAACAGGCGTTCTGACCAGCTGGCGCTGCCAGTATCATCCGCACTCATACCAACAAGCCTTCAACAATTCGGGTCGGGGTAACAGTCACGAGCATTCCTGCCTGGATGCCAGGGGGCAATTGCACCCGGGCGAAGTTCGGCGCATGGCCGGTTCCGTCTCGTTCGGCAAGCACTTCGAGTTGCTTGCCGATCAAGCTTTCAAGCCACTGCTCGCGCTGGGAGGAAACCGCGCTGCGCAAGGCAGCGGCGCGCGCCTTGATCGTGGCGATGGCGACTTGCGGCATGCGTGCGGCAGGTGTCCCGGGCCGGGGTGAATAGGGGAAGATGTGGCCGTGAACCAGCTTGAGTTCCTCGATGATCGAGAGATTGGCCTGATGCGCGGCTTCATCTTCGGTCGGAAAACCAGCGATAAGGTCAGCGCCCAATGCGATATCTGGTCGCTGTGCCCGCAAGTGCGAAACCAGCCCGACTGCCTGGGCCCGGCTGTGGCGGCGCTTCATGCGCTTGAGCATGAGATCATGCCCATGCTGCAGCGACAGGTGAACGTGGGGCATCACGCGCGGTTCGGTGGCAATCAGACCAAGCAGGTCAGGATCGATCTCTACCCCATCGACCGAAGACAGGCGCAGACGGCCCAGATCGGGAAATTCGTCAAGGATGGCAGAGACAAGAGCGCCGAGACCAGGTGCGCCGTCCAGATCACTGCCCCAGGAGGTCAAGTCCACGCCGGTCAGGACAACCTCGCGGCTGCCCAGCGCTAGATGTCCCTCGACCGAGCGGAGAACGTCGGCAATCGGGAGCGAGCGACTAGGCCCGCGACCCTGCGGAATGACGCAGAAGGTGCAATTGTGATCGCAGCCGTTCTGAACCGCGATGAAGGCGCGGGTGTGCTGGCGCACCTCAACGGTTTTCGCCGGGACGTTCCAGGCGCGCGGATCGAGTTTCGCGGTATTGGCGATCAGCCCGTCGACTTCGGGCATTGCCGATAGCGCGGCCCGCTCAACTTCGGCAGCACAGCCGGTGACCAGCAGCCGTGCCGCCGGACGTTCGCGCCGGGCGCGGCGGATGGCCTGACGGGTCTGGCGCACGGCTTCGGCAGTAACGGCGCAGGAATTGATCACCACGACGTCGCTTTCCTGGGCCAGAAGGCCGCGCAGCTGCTCACTTTCCGACAGGTTCAATCGGCAACCCAGCGAAATGACTTCGGCTGGCATGACTACGCGGCTCCAAAATCTGCCGGATCGAAATCGCCGCGGAAGCTCTCGGTTGCCGGGCCGGTCATCACGATGCGTCCCTGATCGGTCCATTCGATCTGCAAATCGCCGCCGGGCAGGGAAACAGTGACCTTGCGGGCAACCAGCCCGCGCCGCATCGCACCAATCGCAGTGGCGCAGGCCCCCGTGCCGCAGGCGCGGGTTTCGCCCGCACCGCGTTCCCACACGCGCAAGCGGATGTGCCCGCGGTCGCCAACGGTCGCGACATTGACGTTGATCCGCGCCGGAAAAACCGGGTCATGCTCGATCTCGGGGCCAAGGCGGTCGAGTGCCACTGCCGAACAGTCCTCGACAAAGAAAATCACGTGCGGATTGCCGACGTTCACCGCCGTGGGTTCGTCCAGGGTTTCCCAGGCCAGGGGCATGTGGTGGGTGTCCATCGGATAGGCCAGCGGGATCTGGTCCCATTCAAAGCGCGGTTCGCCCATGTCGACGCTGATCCCGGCATCGCTCGGGACTACAGCGATCAATCCACCCAGCGTTTCAACCAGAGCGCGCTGGCCCACCAGCAGACCGATCGCCCGCGAGGCGTTGCCGCAACTTTCCACTTCGCCGCCGTCCGAATTGAAGAAGCGGGCCTTGAGCGTGGCGGTAGAAGACGGCTCCAGCACAACCACCTGGTCGCAGCCGATCCCGGTCCGTCGATCCGCCAGGGCAGAGACAAACGCATTGGTCAGGCCCGGCAGCGTGCTGACGCGCCCGTCCAGGACGACGAAGTCGTTGCCCAGGCCGTGCATCTTGATGAATGGGACGCGCATGCCAGCGCTCTATTCGCTGGGGGAGGCGGCGTAAAGGTGCTCGGTCAGGCTGTGCGAGTTGAAGCCCATGTCTCTTGCGAGGGCGTCTCGTGTTCTGGTTTGGGTTGGTCGCATTGCGACGGTGTGGTTTCGATCAGCAGCGCCAGGGTCGTCAGATTCGCTCGAACGTCGGCCTCGCGTTGTGGCGGACCATAGAGATATCCCTGTCCGCAAGATATTCCCAGGCCAAGGATCTTTGTCAGGATTCTGCCATTTTCGATGCCTTCGGCAGTGACCGGCAAGCCCAGGCCATGGCCAAGCGAGGCGATCGACTTGATGATTGCGCTGCTCTCTTTGTTGCGTTCGATCGTCGAGACGAGGCTGCGATCGATTTTCACGCGATCCAACGGCATCGACCGGAGTTGCGAGAGCGAGCTATGACCCGTGCCGAAATTGTCGAGGGTGATCCTTACCCCCTGGTTTTTCAGGCTGGCGAGGGTCGTGTGAACAGTACCGAACCGATCCGCCAAAGCATCTTCGGTAAGCTCAATCTCGATCCGGCTGGGCGGGAAATTGGCTTCGACCAGCAGTTTCAATAGTTTTTGGGCAAACCACGGATCACGGAGCTGGCAGGGCGAAATGTTGATAGCCAGAGTGAGGCGGCTGTCCCAATCGCGCGCAGCGAGCAATGCTTTGCGGACCAGCTGTTCGGACAGGGCCCCGATCAGTCCGATCTCTTCGGCGATGGGGATGAACACATCTGGGCCGAGATGGGCGAATTCCTCGGATTGCCAGCGGGCGAGCATTTCGAATCCGGTCAGTTCCCCCGAAGCAAGGTCCACCTGCTGTTGGAAGAAGGGGACGAATTCTTCGGCGGCAACCCCACGGCGCAGAGCCGCTTCGATGCGCCCGCGGCGGCGGAGCTCTTGCTCCATCACTGGATCGAACCAGCAGTGCCGATTGCGACCGCGCTTTTTGGCATGGTACATCGCGATATCGGCGTTGTTCAGGACCGTCAGGGCGTCTTCGCACGAACGCGGCAGATGTCCGGCCAGACCGGCGGAAACCGTCGTTTCCAGTTCAAGGCTGGCAAAACGGACCGGGCGCGCGATAACATCGCTTATTTGCTCGACCAGAATGTCGATGTCGTCCTGGCGCGAGGGCGAATAGCAGATTGCACAAGCGAATTCGTCGCCGCCAATCCGGGCCAGCAGCGACCCGGCAGGCAGCATAGATGAAATTCGCTGGGCCGCTTCGATCAGCAGCGTATCGCCGGCGGCATGGCCGTTGCTGTCATTGACCTGCTTGAAATTGTCGAGATCGAGCATGACGATCGCGACAGCAAGGCCGCGCTCTGCTGCCTGGGCGAACAGTCTGTCGGTCGCCGGGCTGAACGAACGGCGATTCAGCAGTCCGGTCAACGCGTCGGTTTCGGCCAGTAGCCGTGCCTTTTCTTCCGCCCGGCAGCGGTCGGCCAGTTCATCCGTCAGTTCGCTGTACCGCCGCCAGCCAAGCAGCAGCAGCGCGACATTGAGAAGCAGTGCTGCAACCAGCAAGGGGTCTGGCCCGGGGCCGCGACCGGCCATTTCGTTCAAAATTGCAGGCACTATTGCCCCAGCAATTCCAAGCAGCATCAACAAGGCAGCCAATGCAATGCAGCGGGCAACCACATCGGTCCCGCGCGGCGCCGCGATGCGCTCCGCACCCGGAATCGAGCGCGGCACCGGCAGCATCGAATTCAAATTTTTCCCAGCACCTAGAGGCATAACTCCGCAACAATGCGGAAAGCTGGTGAAATTAGTGTTAATCTCTCCAGGAAGAAATTCTGAAGCGATTATTTTTTAAGGCCAATTTCCTTCAGGCGTTGCTGTAGAAATTCGTCAGCCGTTATTGATACGGGATAACGATCAGGATTCTTCGGGCTAATGCACTGCGGCAGTGTCTTGATCGGGAAATCGCTGCGCAGGTGAAGGAAGAACGGCATCGAATAGCGGCTGAAGGCTGCACGCTCGGGATTGGGATTGCGAACGCGGTGGATGGTCGACGGTAGGGTGTGGTTGGTGAGCCGTGCCAGCATGTCGCCAACGTTGATTACCATCGCACCTTCGGGCGGAGAGGCACTGATCCATTCCCTGCCCTGATAGAGCAGTTCGAGCCCGGCTTCTTCAGCGCCAAGCAGCAGGGTGATCAGGTTGATGTCGCCATGGGCGCCAGCACGAATTGCCTCGCCCTCGACATTCTGAAGCGGCGGATAATGGAGCAAGCGCATCACCGAGTTGCCGTCTTCGATCGCCGGGTCAAACCAGTGTTCGTCAAGCCCCAGATAGACGGCGATGGCGGAAAGGATCGTTGCCCCGGTAGAATCGAACTGACGATACAGTTCAGAGAAGACCTCCTTGAACCCTTCGGGTCGCTCGGGCCAGACGTTGGGCGGCATCGATGCGTCCGCAAGCGGGCTTCCTTCCGGCAAGTCGCGCCCGATATGCCAGAATTCCTTCAGGTCGTGAGCCGTGGCGTCCTTTGCGATTTCGACGCCGAAGGGAGTATAGCCCCGCGCTCCGGCAATGGCGGGATTGTGATAACTGCGCTTCTCCGCCTCTGGCAGGGCAAAGAATTCCTCCGAAACTTGCCAGGCGCGGTCGATCAGCCCGCGATCAATGGCGAAGTCCTTCACCATGGCAAAGCCAAAGGTCCTGAAGCTGTCGCCAATAGCTTGGGCAAATTCGGCTTTGGGCATGGTCAGGGAAAGAACGGGGAGGGTAGTCAGGCTCATGGAGTGGACGCTTTCGCAAATCTGATGCAATGGGCGCGGCCATAGACCTTTTCGCGAGCTCTGGCATGACCAAAATCAACAATTATTGGCTGATGAAATCGGAACCGGACGTCTACAGCTGGGACGATCTGGTGGCGGAAGGCGAAGGGACCTGGGACGGGGTGCGCAATTACACCGCGCGCAACAACATGCGCGCCATGGTTCCGGGAGATCAGGTATTCTTCTATCACTCGAATATTGGTGTGGAAATCGTTGGAATTGCCGAAATAACGCAGTCCAACATCCCTGATCCGACCGACGATACGGGCCGCTGGTCGGCGGTAAAGCTTAAGCCGGTGCGCAAGCTGCGCCGACCGGTCACGTTGAAGGAAATCAAAGCCGATCCGGCGCTGACGGAGATGGATCTGCTCACCAAGTTCCGGCTTTCGGTTTCGGGGGTGAAACCGGCTGAGTGGAACCATATCCTCAAGTTGTCGGAAGCCTAGCCCTTCGCCTTTGCCCGAAGGCCCGAAACGGTCGCCCCGCCGGCGCTGAGCTGTTCCACCTCGATAATAAGGTGAAGCAGGCGTAGGCCCTTGCGCGCGTTGGCCTCTGCCAGCGCTGCGTTGAATTCGGCGGTGGTTTCCACCCGGCGGGCCCAGCCGCCGTAAGCTACGGCGAGTGCGGCGAAGTCGGGGTTGTGCAGGCTGGTACCGCATACGCGCTCGGGAAATTCGCGTTCCTGATGCATCCGGATCGTGCCGTAGGCGCCGTTGTCGACCAGCACGACCAGCATGTCGCAACCATATTGCACCGCAGTGGCCAGTTCCTGGCCATTCATCAGGAAGTCCCCGTCGCCAGCAAGGGCAACCACGGTGCGTTCCGGATGGCGAAGCGCCGCTGCCACGGCGGCTGGCACGCCATAGCCCATGGCCCCGGCAGTCGGCGCCAGTTGGCTGGGAAAGCCGTTGTAATGCCAATAGCGGTGCCACCAGCCGGAAAAATTGCCCGCGCCATTACAGATGATGCTGTCGTCGGGCAGGGCCTTACGCATTGCGGTCACGCAGGCAGCCATGTCGAGCGGGTAGGGCGCCGGGCTGGCGCTAGTCCATTCGAGCCATTCGCGGTGTGCTTCCTTGCCCGCATCGAACGGCACCACATCATTGTCCCAGAGTGCTGCCGTTTCGGAGAATTCGGCCATGTCGGCACAGATCGCCAGATCGGGACGATAGACCCGGCCGAGTTCGCTTGGATCGGGGTGGACGTGGACCAGGGTCTGGCCCGGATGGTCGGGGGTGATCAGCGTATAGCCGTCAGTGGTCGCCTCCCCGAGCCGCGCTCCAACGGCCAGGATCAGATCGGCATCCTTGATCCGCTGGACCAGTTTGGGGTTGGGGCCATAGCCCAGGTTTCCAGCCCAGACCTTGCTGGAGTTGGGGATAGCGTCTTGGCGGCGGAACGCCCCGGCAACGGGAAGTCCGATCCGTTCGGCAAATTCGGTGAAGTGTTCCCGGGCTTTGGCGTGCCAACCTGCACCGCCGACGATAGCGATGGGCGCGGCAGCATCTTCCAGCAGACCCATCAGTGCGCCCATGGCATCCGGGCAAACCGGCTGGGCGGGGCGGTGGATCGCCGGACGCGGCTCTATTCCCGTTACTTCTTCAAGCAGCATGTCCTCTGGCAGGGCAACAACAACCGGCCCTGGACGTCCGGACAGCGCGGTGCTCCACGCCCGGGCGACATATTCCGGAATCCGCCGCGGATCGTCGATGCGCAGGACAAGCTTGGCCAAAGGGCCGAACATCTGTCCGAAATCAACTTCCTGAAAGCCTTCCCGATCCCGCATGCCGCGATCGACATCACCGATGAACAGCAGCATCGGCTGCGAATCTTGCATCGCGACGTGGACGCCGATGCTGGCATTGGTCGCGCCTGGCCCCCGCGTAACGAAGCACACACCAGGACGCCCGGTCATTGCCCCGTCGGCACAAGCCATGAAGGCCGCCCCGCCTTCCTGGCGGCAAACCACGGTCTCGATCTCTGGCGAATCGTGCAAGGCATTCAGCACGGCCAGAAAACTCTCACCAGGGACGGTGAAAATGCGGTCCGCACCCTGGGCGATCAGGCAATCGACGAGCAAACGCCCGCCATTCACGGTCGAAGTGTGGTTCATGTCAGGAGCTTATCGCGCGGCGGAGAAATGGGCAACGCGGCGGTTGCTGCCCGCTTGCGATTGAAACCGTGCCATTATGGGAAAGCGTGGTTTTTCTGCTGGTGCGATGGTCAACAGGTTCTTAACGTCCGGTTATGAAGCGAAGGTTCCTGGCTCTCGGCGATGCAGCGGTGCGGCATTCCTTCCGCGCCCGGCTGGTGCCGGCTTGCCGCCGGGTGTCAGCGCAGGATGTCCGGCAATTCCTGCTTGCCTATTGCGCCTGCTTTCTGGCGATAATGCTCTATATCGCCTGAGCGCCGCGCTCCGCCGCCACCAACTTCCGCGCGAGATGGGCGGAATAGATGCACATCACGGCGCTGAGCAGCACCTGGTTGACGATCGACACCGCAGCGGCAGACAATGCGCTGGCGATCAGCGAACCGATCACCATGGCCCCGGAATTGACGATATTGTTGGCGGCAATCGTGCGCGAAGTCTGTGTCTTGTCGACGAAAGTGGTCAGAAAAGCATAGAGCGGCACGACGAACATCCCCCCGGCAACGGCAATGCCCAGCAGAGCAAGCAGCAGGGGAATGGCGAGGGGCATCGCCAGGAAGCCGGCGGTGTCATACAGCAATCCCTCGGGCAGTTGCGGCCATTGCCGGCAGATCATGAAGAACACGACCACAAAGGCGGCCATGACCAATACCGAAGCGGGTGAATAGCGGGCCGAAACGGTCCCTTTCAACAGGGCATTGACCGAGATCGAGCCGATCGCGACGCCGACTGAGAAAACCACCAGAAACAGGCTTGCGACTTCCTTGTTGGCGTGCAGCACATGCTTGGCCAGCGGGGGGAACTGGATGAACAGCACTGTGCCGACCGTCCAGAAGAAGCTGATCGCCGTGATCGCCAGAAACACCCGTTTGTCGTGCGCCGTGCGCTTAACAAGGTCGATCGAAGCGCGGATGAAGTGGAAGTCGAGCGGTTCTACGGCTCCTTGCGCTGGAGCCGGGGGGACATGACGGCTGGTGAAGTAGCCGACGATCGCGGTCGCCAGAACGGCGAGGGCGGCCCATTCCACTTCGATCCAGCCAGCCACAATGGTTCCCGCCAGGATCGCGATATAGGTGCCAGCCTCGACCAGTCCGGTACCGGCCAGAACCTCGTCTTGGTGGAGATGCTGAGGCAGGATTGCGTATTTGATCGGCCCCAGGAAGGTGGAATGGACGCCCATGCCCAGCAGGGCAATCAGCATCAGCGGCACCGCCAAAGAGGTGATCAGCGTTCCTTGCCAGGCAAGCACAAGACCTGCACCGCCAACCAGCATGATGCCGATCTCTGCGGCTTTGACCAAGCGGATGATCCGGGCCTTGTCGCGCATGTCGGCCAGTTGCCCGGCGATTGCGGAAAGCACGAAGAAGGGCAGGATGAAGATCGCCGAGGCAATCGCGCTGAACTGTGCTCCTTCCTGTTCCGACTGATACACCTGATAGACCACGAACAGCACCATGGCGTTCTTGAACAGGTTGTCGTTGAAGGCGTTGAGCAACTGGGTGATGAACAGCGGCAGAAAGCGGCGGCTGCGGATCAGATGGGTCTGAGTAGTCATGCAGGTGATAGCGGTCCCCGTTTCGCCGCGGACCCTAGCGGTGAATGGTAAAGGGACAAGTCCAAACTCTCCTCTTTTGCACGAGGGCGTTGAGCGCTATCGGTGACGGCGATGATGTCACTGCCCAACATCCTCACGCTTTCGCGTATCGTCGCACTGCCGCTTCTTGCCTTCCTGATGTGGTGGCCGGACTGGGAGTGGGGCTACCTGATGGCATTTGCGCTCTACTGCGCGATGGGGATTACCGATTACTTCGATGGCTATCTCGCCCGGTCGAGCGGCACGGTCAGCAAGTTGGGGATTTTCCTCGACCCGATCGCGGACAAGATCATGGTCGCGACCGTCATCCTGGTCCTTGCGGCACAAGGGGTGCTGCGCGGGCCCTATGTCGGCGATGCCCATGTGATCGCTGGTCTGGTTATCCTTGCGCGGGAGATTGCAGTTTCTGGCTTGCGCGAATTTCTCGGCGGATTGCAGGTATCGATGCCGGTCAGCCGGCTGGCCAAGTGGAAGACGACCTTTCAGATGATCTGCCTTGGCGCTCTGATTTTAGGCCGGGCCTTGCCGTGGTGGAACGTCGAAATCGCCGGACTGACCATGAATGTCCCGCACACCGTAGGTCTTACGACCCTGTGGGCCGCGGCAGTGCTTACCGTGATTACCGGCTGGGATTACCTGCGGGTCGGCCTGAAACACATGGATTGAGCCCTAACCGGCGCGCAGTTCCTCGGCGAGCAGGCGGAATTCCTCCGCTCGCGGACTGTTCTTGCGCCAGACCAGTGCAATCTCGCGGTTGGCGCTGGCGCTGACCAGCGGGCGCGCCACAACCTGCGTCCCGTTCAAAATTCCCGCATCCAGCGCCATTTCGGGCAGCATGGTCAGGCCCAGGCCATTGTCGACCATCTGGACCAGGGTGTGCAGGCTGGTGCCGATCATCGTCGCCGAGGCGCGCAGTTCGGGGCGGTTACACGCGGCCAGGGCGTGTTCTTTCAGGCAGTGGCCATCTTCCAGCAGCAGCAGGCGGTTCTCGTCGATGATATCGGGTGAGATTTCCTCCGGAGGATCGCGCGGATCGTCCTTGGGGAAGGCGACCCACAGCGCGTCCAGCTCAATCGTTTCCTTTTCGACTTCGCCGGTTGGGAAGGGCAGGGCCAGCAGCACGCAATCCGAACGGCCATGATGAAGCGATTCAATCGCGGCCGCGCTGGGTTCCTCGCGCAGGAACAGCTTCAGCTGCGGTCGTTCGCGTCGCAGGCGGGGCAGCATCCGCGGCAGCAGGAACGGCGCTATAGTAGGGATGACGCTCATCCGCATCTCGCCAGACAGCGGCTGGCCGGCGGACTGCACCATGTCGGACAGTTCCTCGGCTTCGCGCAGCAGCCGGTGCGCTTTGGCCACCACGGCATTGCCCAGCGGGGTAAAGCGCACTGCGCGCTTGGTTCGTTCGACAAGGACCACCCCCAGCAGGGTTTCCAAATCGCGCAAACCGGCGGAGAGCGTTGATTGCGAAACAAAACACGCATCGGCTGCGCGGCCGAAATGCCCATGCTCATGCAATGCTACCAGATATTGCAACTGCTTGAGCGTAGGCAGGTAGGTGCTCATTCGTCGGGCTCCGCGGCCAGTACTGAATCCTCGACCGGTTCAGGCGCTTCGATCCGGGTCATCTTGAGCTTACCATGGACCACAGCAAAGGCCATCTTGCCTTCGACCAGGTCAAGCGCGTCGCGACCGAAGACTTCAAAACGCCAGCCCTGCAAAAGCGGCAGTCCACGGATGCCCGCGGCGAGCAGTTCGAGGTCCTCGCTGCGGGCGAGCAGCCGCGAGGCAACGTCGATTTCGCGGCTGCGAATCTTGAGCAGCAGTTTGAGCAGGTCGGCAACCAGCGCGCCTTCTTTGCCCAGCGGCGCACCGCGCGGGGTGCGGGCGGGCATTTCCGCCTCGGTCAGCGGTTTTGCCGCCTCCAGCGTGGCCATCAGCCGTTTGCCGATCTCGTTGTCCTTCCACGCGGCGGACAGGCCGCGCACTTTGGCCAGATCGGCCTGAGTCTTGGGCGGGTGGCAGGCGATGTCTGCCACGGTTTCGTCGCGGGCAATCCGGCCGCGCGGAATGTTCTTGTCCTGTGCCTCCAACTCGCGCCAGTGGGCCAATGCCTTGAGCCGCCCGAGCATGGCGGGGTTGCGTCCCGGGGCCTTGATGCGTTGCCAGGCTTCGCTGGGATCGTTGCGGTAGCCGGCAGGATCGGCCAGCTTTTCCATTTCGATATCCAGCCATTCGCCGCGCCCGGTCTTGATCAGACGTTGCAGCAGTTTGGGGAAAATCTGGGCGAGATAAGTGACGTCGCCGATTGCATAGTCGATTTGGCGGTCAGTCAGCGGCCGACGCGACCAGTCGGTGAAACGCGCGCCTTTGTCGATCGTCATGCCCAGCCAGCTCTCGACCAGGTTGGAATAGCCGATCTGCTCGCTCTGGCTGACCGCCATCATCGCGATTTGGGTATCAAAGATGGGATGCGGGGTCCTGCCGGTCAGGTTGTAGATGATTTCCACATCCTGTCCGCCGGCATGGAAGACTTTCAGCACATCCTCGTTGTCGACCAACAGATCGAGGAGGGGAGACAGGTCGATGTCTTTGGCGAGCGGATCGATGGCGGCAGCTTCGTTCACATCCGCGATCTGGATCAGACACAGCTCTGGCCAATAGGTGTTCTCGCGCATGAATTCGGTGTCGACGCACACGAAATCGGCCTTCGACAGGCGGGCGCAGAGTTCCGAAAGGGCTTCGGACGTCGTAATCAGGGGATGGATTTTCATTCTTCTTTTTCTTCAGGTAGACCCGTGCGGGCCTGCGGCTTGACAAATGTGCGGCTATCGCCTGTTAGCCGCGCTTTCGCCCCTGCAACAAAGTGGGCCGATTGGAAAGAGTTTCGATGCACATTTATCGTTCGCACACCTGCGGCGCTTTGCGCGCTAGCGACGTCGGTCAGACGATCCGCCTTTCCGGGTGGGTCCATCGCAAGCGCGACCATGGCGGCGTCCTGTTCGTCGACCTGCGCGATCACTATGGCATGACCCAGATCGTGGCCGATGTCGACAGCCCGGCCCTGCCGGTGCTGGAAGGACTGCGCGTGGAGTCGGTCGTAACCATCGAGGGCGAGGTCAAGGCGCGCAGTGCCGGCACCGTCAATCCGAACCTCCCGACCGGCGAGATCGAGGTTTTCGCCCGTTCGGCCACCGTGCTGAGCCGCGCCGAAGAGCTGCCGATGCCGGTTGCCGGTGAGCAGGAATATCCCGAGGATGTGCGACTGAAGTACCGCTTCCTCGACCTGCGCCGCGAAACGCTGCACGCCAATATCGTCAAGCGCACCCAGATCATCCGCGAAACCCGCCGCCGGATGGAAGACATCGGCTTCACCGAATATTCCACGCCGATCCTTACAGCGAGCAGCCCAGAAGGCGCGCGCGACTTCCTGGTCCCGAGCCGGATTCATGCCGGCAAGTTCTTCGCGCTGCCGCAGGCGCCGCAGCAGTACAAGCAACTGCTGATGGTCGCCGGGTTCGACCGCTATTTCCAGATCGCGCCGTGTTTCCGCGACGAAGACCCGCGTGCCGACCGTCTGCCGGGTGAATTCTATCAACTCGACCTAGAGATGAGCTTCGTCACCCAGGAAGAAGTGTGGGAAACGATGGAACCGGTCATGGCCGGGATCTTCGAAAAGTTCGCCGAGGGCCGCAAGGTCACTCCGGCGGGTGAATTCCCTCGCATTCCCTATGCCAAGGCGATGCTGGACTATGGCACCGACAAGCCCGACCTGCGCAACCCGCTGATCATCCGCGATGTTACCAGCGAGTTCACTGCATCGGGCTTTGGCCTGTTCGAGAAGATTGTCGGATCCGGCGGCGTCGTACGCCTCATTCCGGCTCCCAACACGGCAGACAAGAGCCGCAAGTTCTTTGATGACATGAACGAGTGGGCGCGCAGCGAAGGTCATGCCGGCCTTGGCTATGCCACCCGCAAGGACGGGGTGTTTGGCGGCCCGATCGCCAAAAACCACGGCGAGGACAAGATGGCTGCGCTGTGGGATTCGCTGGGACTCGGTCCGGACGATGGTGCATTCTTTGCCGCGGGCAAGGAAGATCAGGCAGCCAAGTTGGCCGGGCAGGCCCGCGTCCGCGTGGGCGAGCAGCTGGAACTGACCGAGCAGGACGCGTTCCGCTTCTGCTGGATCGTCGACTTCCCGTTCTACGAATGGGACGAGGACAACAAGAAGCTCGACTTTGCCCACAACCCGTTCTCGATGCCGCAGGGCGGTCTTGAGGCCTTGGAAAGTCAGGATCCGCTGACCATCAAGGCCTATCAGTACGACATGGTCTGCAACGGCTACGAACTGGCTTCGGGCTCGATCCGCAACCAGCACCCGGACCTGATGGTCAAGGCGTTCGAACTGGTTGGCCTCAGCAAGGCCGATGTCGAGGAACGCTTTGGCGGGATGTACCGCGCGTTTCAGTATGGCGCGCCGCCGCATGGCGGAATGGCCGCTGGCGTGGACCGCATGGTCATGCTGCTGTGCGGCGTGCAGAACCTGCGCGAAATCACGCTGTTCCCGATGAACCAGCGTGCGGAAGACCTGTTGATGGGAGCGCCGTCGTCAGCCGAGCCGAAGCAACTGCGCGAATTGCACATCCGCGTGGTGGAACCACCGAAGACCTAAGCGCTTTTGTAGACAATCGGTTATCATTGTGGGGAAGCCGCGCACCCTCTTGCCAGCGCGCGCGGCGTTCTCTAGGGCGAGTTCCGAGCAAATTTCATCTGCCGTTCACGAAGGGACATATCCATGAGCGACACCGCCGATCGCGTTAAGAAGATCGTTGTCGAACACCTCGGCGTCGAGGCTGACAAGGTTACCGAAGATGCCAGCTTCATCGACGACCTGGGCGCCGACTCGCTCGACATCGTCGAGCTGGTGATGGCGTTCGAAGAAGAGTTTGGCGTCGAGATCCCGGACGATGCTGCTGAAAAGATCAGCACTGTCGCCGACGCGATCAAGTACATCAACGACAACAAGGGCTGATTGCCTTTGGCCCACAGGCCCGACCGGCGTTTCCCTGCCAGCAAAGGCAAGGTTTGACGTAGATTGTGGTCTTTGACAGGCTCGGCCCGAAAAGGGCTGGGCCTGTTGTGTTTTGAGCTTTTGGAGAAAGTGCAATGCGGCGTGTCGTCGTAACCGGACTTGGCCTTGTTACCCCGCTGGGGGCCGATGTCGAAACCACCTGGGCCAACCTGATTGCCGGCAAGAGCGGGGCGGGCAAGATCACCCGCTTCGATACTTCCGATCAGAAGTGTCATATTGCCTGCGAGGTAAAGCCGGCCGATCACCCCTATGGTTTCGACCCGATGAAGCGCGTCGATCACAAGATCCAGCGTCAGGTCGATCCGTTTATCGTCTACGGAATCGATGCGGCAGGACAGGCGCTGGAAGATGCCGGCCTGGTCGACATGGACGACGACCTGAAGCTGCGCACGGGCTGTTCGATCGGTTCGGGGATCGGCGGGCTGCCCGGGATTGAAAGCGAATCCATTGTTCTGCACGAAAAGGGCCCGAGCCGGGTTTCGCCGCACTTCGTTCATGGTCGTCTGATCAACCTGATCTCGGGTCAGGTTTCGATCAAATACGGCCTGATGGGGCCCAACCATGCAGTGGTCACCGCTTGCTCGACCGGGGCGCACTCGATTGGTGACGCCGCCCGGATGATCAAGGATGGCGATGCCGACGTGATGCTGGCGGGCGGCGCGGAAAGCACGATCAACCCGTTGGGCGTTGCTGGCTTCGCCCAGGCGCGCGCGCTGAATTGCAGCTATAATGACCGCCCCGAACAGGCGAGCCGCCCCTATGACAAGGACCGGGATGGTTTCGTCATGGGCGAGGGTGCCGGTGTCGTCGTGCTGGAAGAGTACGAGCATGCTAAGGCCCGGGGTGCGAAGATTTACGCCGAAGTGGTCGGCTATGGCCTGTCAGGCGATGCCTATCACGTCACCGCGCCGCATCCCGAAGGCAAGGGGGCCGAACTGGCCATGCGCATGGCGCTGAAGAAGGCCGGAATGGGCCCGGGCGACATCGACTATGTCAATGCCCACGGCACGTCGACCATGGCCGACACGATCGAACTGGGCGCGGTGAAGCGCGTGTTGGGCGATGATCTGACCGGCGCGTCGATGAGCTCCACCAAGTCGGCGATTGGGCACCTGCTTGGCGGCGCTGGGGCAGTCGAGGCGATCTTCTGCATCCTGGCGATTCGCGATCAGGTCGTTCCGCCGACGCTCAATCTCGATAACCCGGATGAGGGCACCGAAGGCGTGGATCTCGTTCCCAAGGTGGCCAAGAAGCGCAAGGTGCGCGCCGCGCTGAACAATTCGTTCGGCTTTGGTGGCACCAATGCCAGCCTGATCGTAAAGGCAGTGGAAGACTGATGTTCTGGTCGCGTCGGGCCCGCAAGCCGCTGATCGCGGCGGCGGTCCTGCTGCTTGCAGGTGCAGTCTGGTTCCTTGGCGGGTGGTACACGTCCGGACCGCTGGCCAAGGACGTGGCCTTTCGCGTTCCTGAAGGGTCCAGTCTGTCGAGCGTGGCGAGCAAGCTGGAAGCCGAAGGGGTGATTTCCTCTGCCGCGGCTTTCAAGCTCCGCGCGCGCGTGTTGGGCGGCGATTCCACGATAAAGGCCGGAGAATTCGCTCTTCCGCGCAAAGCTTCGATGGCACGGGTGTTTGATCTGCTCAGCGGCGATGAAGTGCTGCGCCGGTTCGTCACGGTGCCCGAAGGCATGCCTGCGATCATGGTTTATGAGCGGCTGATGGCCAATCCCTTGCTGACCGGGGAGATTGCAGTCCCGGCCGAGGGGTCGATCCTGCCCGATACCTATGAGTTGCAGCGCGGTGAAAGCCGCCAGGCCGTGGTCAATCGCATGCAGGCGGCCATGAAGAAGGCTCTGGCCGAAGAGTGGGCCAAGCGCGGCAGCAATGCCTTCGTGCGCTCACCGCAGGAAGCCATCATTCTTGCCTCGATTGTTGAGAAGGAAACCGGCAAAGCAAGCGAGCGCACCATGGTGGCGGGGCTTTATTCCAATCGCCTGCGCGAGGGGATGCGGCTTCAGGCCGATCCCACGATCATTTATCCGATCACCAAGGGCAAGCCGCTCGGACGGCGCATTCTTCAGTCCGAGATCCGGGCGGTGAATGATTACAACACCTATTCCATGGCCGGTTTGCCGAAGGGGCCGATCACCAATCCTGGGCGCGATTCCATTGCAGCAGTCTTGAACCCCGCGGACACGGACGTGCTCTACATGGTGGCAGATGGCAGTGGCGGGCATGCGTTTGCCAAGACCTTGCCCGAGCACAACGCCAACGTGAAAAAATGGTACGACATCCGCAAGGCGCGCGGCGACTTCTAAACGGGGCAACTCTGGGTAAACCCATTCGCGCGCGCAAGCGATGCCGGCGCGCGCGAATAGGCGTTATTATCAAGGCTCGATGATGTTGAACCCGCCCGGGATCGGGTCCAGCGCTGCCTGAACGGCGCTGACCGCAGCCGGGTCCCCTTCGATCTTCAAGCCCATTGCCTGAAGCTGTGCGGCCGGAATCTTCAGGAACAACAAGGCCAAAAGCAATTGGCGGGGCGCTGTGATCGTTGCCGCCGGATTGGCCGAAGGCTGACCAACCCGGGCGATCAGCACTGTCTTTCCAGCATCGATGCCCACCGTTTCCTTGCGGTCGCTGACCACCAGATTGATACTTTGCCCGGCCTTGGCATTCCGGGCCGGATCATAGCGTGTTGCCATCGAATCCATCAGCAGCTGGGTCGGGACGGCTGCGATCATATCGTTGCTTTGGGTCCGGACCTCCGCCGGCGTGTAGCCCTGGCGCAATTCGCGGGCGGCCGAAAGGAACTGGTTGCGCCAAATTGCGCTTTCCGCCTGGTAGCCCTGCTGTTCGTAACTGTCTGCCAGCAGCGCCCGGGCCGACTTGTTGGCGGGGTCGGCAAAAACCAGTTGATTAAGTAGATCAGACGCCCAGCGGTAATCCCCGGCATCAAGGGCCTGGCGGGCGGTGGCCAGTACCCGCTTTGCTCCGCCCATCGCGGCGACATAGCGCTTGCCGCGCTCTTGCGGCGGCCAGGGGTTCAGGTTGGCGGGATTGCCATCGTACCAGCCCAGGTACCACTGATAGACTGCCTTGGAATTGTGGCTGTAGGTCCCGTAATAGCCACGGTTGAACCACTGCTGCGACAGCTCTACAGGCTGCTCAAGACGTTCCGCTATCTCGGTTTGAGTCTCGCCCTGGTTCATCAGACGAACGGTCTGGTCGTGCAGATAGCGATAATTGTCGCGCTGGCTGGCCAGCATCCCAGTCACTTCGGATTGGCCAAAGCGCGGCCAGCAATGGCTGGAGATAACCACGTCACTTCGCTCGCCATACAGCCGCAGAGCTTCGTCGAGATAGCCTGCCCACGCGTGGGTGTCGCGCACTTTTGCGCCGCGCGGGGTCAGGATGTTGTGGAGGGAACAGGTGCTCATTTCTGCGGACAACAAGGTCCGCTGGGGCACCAGGTACACGTTCAGCTCGCTCGGCGCCTCGCTGCCGGAAACGATTTGAAACTCCATCGCTACGCCATCGACCGTGCGGGTCTCACCGGTGCGTTCGATCGTGTCGGTTGGCGTGATCAGGGTGATTTCGCCAGCGGACGTACCCATGCCGATCCCCGACCCCATCTGGCCCTGCGGCCCAGGTTTGAGTGAGGTGCCGAACTGGTATGTCGCGCGCCGGCCCATCGCCGCGCCGGCCATGACGTTTTCGGAAGCGGTTTCCTCCATGAACTTGGCCGGGGCGATGATGGCGGTCTTGCCTGCGCGCACGTCAGCATCGCTGGTGATCCCGCGCACGCCACCAAAGTGATCGGCATGGCTATGGCTGTAGATGACTGCGCTGACCGGGCGCTGGCCCAACTTTTCATTCACCAGTTGCAGGGCCGCCGCTGCGGTTTCACGACTGGTCAAGGGGTCGACCACGATCCAGCCGGTCGCACCGCGGATGATGGTCATGTTCGAAACATCGAACCCACGAACCTGCCAGACGCCGTCGGTTACCTCGAACAGACCATGCTTGCGCAGGTTGCCGACTTCACGCCACAGGGATGGATTGACCGTGGGGGGGGGAGGGCCTTCGACCCAGTCATAGGCCGCGAGGTTCCACACCGGTTGCCCCTTGGCATTGCGGATAATCGGATCTTTGAGGCTTCCCATGTGGCCGCGCGCCGCGAACTCGGTGTCTCGTCCATCCTCGCGGGGAAGGGTGGCTGTTGCGGCCTTCTGGGCTGCCAGGGTGGCGGCGCTGGCCGGTTTGGGCTGCAGGGCAGGGTCATTGGCCGCAGAGGCGGCAGGGGTCTGAGCCAGGGCAGCAGTGCTGCTCATCAGCCAGGCAGCGGCAGTCAGCCGCAAAATGGGGCGGTTCATTCAAGATCTCCTCTCTCCGCGGAACACGATGGGGCCCTTGGTGTTTGGAAGCAAGAGGATCCGACGGACTGAATAATCGTAATTAACGATCATAATGGCCGCGATTGCCAATTTCACTGATCAATCGCCCGTCCCTATTTGCGGCGGCGAACAAGGAGACCTTACCCCATGCTTGGACGCACTATCCCCGACGTGACCCTCAAAACCCGCGTACGCGATGAATCAATCGGTGGGCCCAATCCCTTTCGCTGGCAGGATCTGAACGTCCGCGACGAATTTGCCGGTAAGAAGGTTGTGGTCTTCTCGCTGCCTGGTGCATTCACCCCGACGTGCAGCAACGAACAGTGCCCCAATTACGAGCGGCTTTACGACCTGTTCAAGGCTGCGGGCGTTGACGAGGTCTATTGCCTTTCGGTCAATGATGCTTTCGTCATGTACCAGTGGGGCAAAAGCCTGGGCCTGGAAAAGGTCAAGCTGCTGCCGGACGGCTCGGGGCACTTCACCCGGCGCATGGGTATGCTGATCGACAAGGATCACCTTGGTTTCGGCTATCGTTCGTGGCGCTATGCGATGATCGTGGATGACAACCGGATCACGCACTGGTTCGAGGAGCCCGGGATCAACGATACGGGCGCCGACAGCGATCCTTACGGTGAAACCGCACCGGAAAAGCTGCTTGGCGCGCTGACCAGCGAGCCTGTGGCGTAACTGGTCTGAACAAGCTAGGTGCGGGCGGTGGTACCTGACCCCCTCTCCCCATCACCGCCCGCACCGTTCATTGTGACCGGGGTCTTGCCAGACGATATTTTGTCATGGGCCGATGCGCTGCGCCGCGCGCATTTCCCGCCGGAGCGGAACTGGCTAAAGGCACATGTCACACTATTTCATTCCTTCGCACCCTCGCTGAAAGAGGAATTGCCGCGCTTTCTGGCCGCAATGGCAAGCGAGTTTGCGCCGCCCCAGGCCGCAGTGACCGGCCTGATGGACCTGGGAGGGGGTACTGCTATTGCGTTGCAGTCACCCGGGCTTCTGGCCGTGCGCAAGCGCATCGCCGAACATTTCTGGGATATGCTCACCCGGCAGGACCAGGGCGGCAAGAAACTGCACATCACGATCCAAAACAAGGTTGCGCGCCAAGAAGCCCTGGCGCTTCAGCAGAGCTTGGGACCGGACCTGCCGTTGCGGAAATTTGCCTTCACCGGACTTGCCTTGCACATTTACCGCAACCCTTATTGGGAAGCCGTGCAAACGTGGAAGTTCCGCGGCAAATTGGGCGCTTGACCGCAGCGAAAGGGCACCCTATGTGCGCCGCCTGTCCTCGCAATGCCGGGGTCTGGAATTGGTATGGCGGAGTAGCTCAGCCGGTTAGAGCAGCGGAATCATAATCCGCGTGTCGGGGGTTCAAGTCCCTCCTCCGCTACCA